>NZ_JBWJZE010000012.1:0-255496 GCF_056429085.1 Bradyrhizobium sp. CFUWI | reverse complement strand
CCGCTCCACCCCCTGCTCCCGCGCCGGTTCAGGCGGCGGCGGTCGCTCCGCCCGCCCCAGCGGCCGCGCCCACGCGCGATCTCAATTCACCTCTCGGCGTCTGGCTCACCGAGGAGAAGGAAGGCAAGGTCCGCATCGAGCAATGCGGCAGCAATCTCTGCGGCTATTCGGTCGACAGCAAATCGAACCAGAACGGCGAGCAGGTTCTGATCAACATGAAGCCCGGCAAGGACCAGAAATGGTCCGGCCGCATTCTCGATCCGAACTCCGGCTCGACCTACGATTCGACCATCGCGATGAAGGGCACCGATCGCCTGCGCGTGCAGGGCTGCGCCTTCGGCGGCATGTTCTGCGGCGGCCAGACCTGGACGCGGGTGAACTGAGCGGCGCCGATTGGATCGAAGCCAACATGGCGCAGCCAGGCTGACGTTTATTCGCCGGACAACCGCAATCGGCAACGCGACTGCCAGTCGCTGTCACCGCCAATGAGAGCGCTGCGGCCCTCCTGTCACCGGGCCGCGCAATAACCCTCCATTGTGAACCATTTCATATCTGCCCGCCGTCGTTGCTTCTAGTCTGGATTGATAGCCAGACTATTTGCCACCGTCATACACCGCATTTGGCACCGTTTCGCCGAGACACGTAGACTCGAAACGAGTCATTCCCCCGACCTCGTTTCGGCGCCGGTAGTTGCGTAAGCGAGCGAGGTTGTTATGGAGGAACTCCGTGCGACACCATCGCTAGTCTCGGGTGACCGGGGCCCCCACTCGCTGATGTCGGAGCAAGGCATCAGGCGGCATGTCATCGGCGCACTCCGAAGTCGGCAGACGAGCCTGACCAGCGCGCTGCAGCCTCTGGTCCAAGAGCAAGCGCGCATGCTCGTTTCGGAATTCGGTTTCGACGCTCAGACCGTCGGCAAGATCCTGCAATCGCAAAACACCATGCTGAGCGTCTTGTCGGATCGGTATGACGCGCTCGATGAGGCCGCACATTACGGCGAGATTCCCTTCGTCGAACTGGCGCACGACGGCCGCATCGTCTATTCGAACGCGGCATTCGACAAGCTCTTGCCCGGCAGACGCGGCGTTCCCTTCTCCGGCCTGTTCGGATCACGTGCAGCCGACGTGTGGATGGCCCTCCAGGCCAACCACAACTCTAGCTTACGCGCAGACATCCAGACCAACGACATGGTTCGTCAGGTCAGAGTCGAAATTGGCCCGCTGCGCGACGAAGATGGCATGCCGGGCAATTACGCGCTGCTTCTCGACCAGAGCGCCGAACAGAGCCGCCTCGATGCCCTGCAGGATGGCGTGCTCCGCACCGACCTGATCGGCAAGATCCGATTCGCGAACGATCGCGCGGTGCAGGTTCTGGGATTCTCGGAATCAGAACTCAGGGAGATGCCGCTCTCCCAGGTGTTCGGACCCGATGACGAGGGAACGACGAACCTGTTCGGCGAATGGATCACAAAGCAAACGGGTTTCTCGGGTTTCGTTCGGCTGCGCCCAAAAGACGGGCGCTCCATTCTGGCAAGGGTGAGCGGAACGCCCTACATGGAAGCACCGAACAGTTCGGCGGGGCTATTGGTGCTGTTCGCTCCCCTTGCCGAAGATCGCGCGCGCCAGGAGCTCAGGACAATTCTCGCCGAGCACGATGATCCACAAGAGATCATCGAGGCAACGCTTCAGGCGATCGGCAAGGTCATCCCGTTCGAAATGAGCACGTTCGGGGTCTACAGCGATCTCAACGACTTTTGGCGGGCGCTCACGATCTTTCCAAAACCCAGCTGGGAGTGGAGCACGCGTTGGTTCAAGGTGCCACCTGGCGTGATCGAGTGGCTCGAGCAGGGCAAGACGTGGGACAACAATCTGGCCGCGTTCGTCGAGAGCCGCAATCCCGAGGAAAAGGACAATCCGGTAAGCAAAGCCATCATCGCCGACAAGTTCGAGTCGATGCTCGTATTGCCGATACGCAAGGCGGGAGGCCGGTTTGGAAGCTCGCTGGCTCTGCTGTCCCGCAAGCACAAATACACCCCTGCCGATCTACGCACGCTGCAAAATCTCGGCGTCGAAGAGATATTGCAGGCCGCCGACGCGGCCATGGAACATGCGCAGGCGCGCGCCTTGCGCAAACTCAAGGATGATTTGAACAAGGCACCGAGTGCGCGCGCCATCGCCGAGCTGCTGGCCACCGGCACGACGCAATGCCTGGGCTGGGAATATGTCGGCGTGTTCCGGATCGATCGCCTGCGCGGCAAGTTCGTGCTGGTCGCCGAGCACGTCAAGAACGACCGCAACCTGCTCGTGAAAGCGGCCGGCCGCAAGGCCGAATACACCCAGGAGCTGTCCAGCGGCATGCTTGGCAGCTGCCTGGCCGAGCGGAACATTCTTGTCGTCCCCGACGTCAGCGATACCGAGCGGAACTACGGCTTCATCAAGACCGCCCCCGATCAACGATCGGCCATGACGGTCCCCCTCCTCGTGAACGGCAAGATCGAGCTGATCCTGGACATGGAATCATCGGAGCTGAACGCGTTCCGTGGGCCCGATCGCGACGCGGCAAGCGGCCTCGCCGCCGACTGTGAACAGATCTTTGCGGCTCGCTGGCACGAAGCGATCGAGCACGCGCTCATGAACAGAATCGAGCAGGCGGCCGTCATCGTGGATGCCGTTGGGACGATCTGCCACATGAATGGTGCGGCGGCCAACATCTTCGGCCGGGCGCGTGACAAGAAGCTCTCGACATTTGGCGCCCGGCCTGAAGATTCCGCGCAACTGTCGGAATCCGGGATCCAGCACCGTCTTCGTCTACACCTGACGATCGGCGATGCGCCGCGCACCGAACTGACGGTTCTCGCAAGTCGCGAGCCGTTGAACGACGATTATGGTCATCAGCTCTGGCTGTTCACCAGCCTTGCCGATCAAAGTCGGGAGAGCGACTGGGGCTATCTGGAGGAGACTGTCACATCCGTTGCGCGCGAGACGCGCGCCCCGCTCTTGATGGCTGACGGCTTGCTGCGCGGCGCAGCGTCGCTCCTGAGCAAGCCAGAGCTCATGCAGAATTGCGCCGGTCTGCTCGAGCAGGCCGCCAACCACCTGCTCAAGGCCGATCTGACTTTCGAACGTCTGTCCGAGCGTCTCGTCGTGCAGCAGACGCCGCAGGAAGTCCCCGAACTATTCGACGCATTGGAAGTGCTCTATCACGAGGTCGAGGGCCTTCCAGTCGAGGATCGCGACGCGATCCACTTCATCGACGAGATTGCGACGCGCCGCCCCCTGCTGGTCAAGGGATGGACGAAGCGTTTGAGCTTTGCGTTTCGCTCTGCCCTCAGCTCCCTGCTGTCGTTGCGCATCACGCCGAACGACAAATTGACCGTGACGATCGCGGAACGACCGCAGCATCACCTCTCGGTGTCCATGCGCTTGCCCGCAATGATCGCCGACACCCTGGCTCCGTCGGCGGCGGACCCGATCGAGCAGAGCCAGCACCGGGCACGGCAGATGGCCAGCGTCGCGGTCGAGGCGATACGCAAGGCGGCCGAGCAGCACGACGGCACTCTGACCGATTTGGACGGCGCAGGCTTCGAGTTCAACCTGCCATTGTGCGCGCAGGAGGCACCGGTATGACAGCCAAGATTGCGATCGCCACCGCAGAGGCAAACATGTTCGAAACGCTGCGGGCGCAGCTGCTCGCGGCGGGAGTGGCCATGGAGGAATTGTACGACAAGCCTCTGATGACCCCGGACCAGACCAACGAGTGGCTCGTCGCGAATGAGACCGAGCTGCTCGTGCTCGATGCCCGGTTGCCGACCGACCCGACTGCCGTCTACGACACACGTACGACTCTCGGCGCGAAGCACGTGCTCAACACCGTCGTATTGGCCCAGGACCCGCACACTTCCGTGCTGGTCATCGCGCCCTCGTTCGGGACCTGCACGGACCTGGAGGAAGAGTGCCGGGCGGCGGGCAATGCGTTGATCCTGCCGATGGACGCGCTGCAGCTGCACCGGCACCGGATCTTGCGCCCGTTCATTGCGATGCTCACCGGTCGTCCGGACGAGACGAATGCGATCCCGGGCGCGTTCCGCGTGGTCGAGATCGAGATCCATAGCGCCAAGGTGGAATGCCGGCTCGGAACGGGCGAAGACGGCTCCCCGATGCTTCGCTGGAACACCATCAGCGATCTCGATGACCTCAAGTCTGCCGCTCAAACCTATGCGCGCGACGAGATGCCGCCGAACAATTGGCTCGGCCAGACGCGCGACGTTGGAACACGCCTGTTCAAGAGCTTCGTCGTCAAAGCGATCGGAGAACATCTGTTCTCGCAGATCGAGAAGTCCGCAGGCGGGCTGGTGGGACTGTCGTTCCGGTTCGTCATCAGCGACGCAGGCTTTTATGCGGTGCCCTTCGAGGCCAGCGTGCGTTATCTCTCGGAGGAAAATGGGCCATTCGTGCTGCTCTATGCGCCGATTGTCCGGCGCATTCCGTTCTTCGTCCGTGGAAGGGCCAGTGAGCGAGCGCGGATCAGTCCGGGCGCGAAGCTGATGTTCGTTCGCTCTCAGATCGGCGAACATCCCGATCTGAAGCTCGACAGCGCGATCTGCGATGGCAAGAGGTTCGACAAGCTCGGCAATATCGATGCCGAACTGGAGCACGTGGAAAAGCTGGGCGCCGCAGGCTGTTTCGATTTGAAGGTCGTCAATTTGTCGGATGCCCCGCCGGGCGAGGCCGCCTCCTATTTGCTGAAGCAGCTGGACGCATTCCGGCCCACCATACTCCACTACGCCGGTCACGCCTGGAGCGATGGCCAGCAAACCGCGACCCTCGTCCTTCCCGGGATGAAGCCAGAGCAGGCGGTCGGGCTGAAACTGGACAGGGTGGCGGCCTCCGACGGCCTTTCAGCGACGACGCTCGTGTACCTCTCGGCCTGCCGTGGCATCTCGAAGGGCTGCGTTCAGCAACTGGTGATGAACGGAATCCCCTATGCCCTGGGCTTCCGATGGAATGTCGAGGACGAGCGCGCGCCGCAGTTCGCCAAGGAGTTCTATGACGAACTGTACCGGACGCGGTCCGTTTGCGTGGCGTTCCGGAAAGCGTGCCGCGCATCGTGGGAAAGCCTGAACTACGACGAGGAAAGCCCGATCTGGCTTTCTCCGATCCTGCTGGCGCAGTCGACCGATTGGGCAACACGCTGCCACTGAGCAGCTCGTAGTGGAAAGAATGTCATGACAGTCTGGGCCACGCTCAAGAACGTCGTCGACCACTGGGCGAGCCGCGAGCTGCGGCGCCCCTATGTCGGGTACGTCGCTTCGACCGGCAATGGGATCACGGCGGGACAGACCTTCGTGCCCGAAGCGAGCTACTTCGGCGTGCGTATGGTTGAAATGGGCTTGCGCGAAGGCGGCAAGTTCTTCAACTCGTTCCTCCCGCTCGGCGTCGTGCTCACCGAGTTCAGCTTCGGCGACGGGCGCCAGCGCCGTCCCACGATTTTGAGCAATGACGAGATCGCCGCTCAACTGAAGGCAGCCGGTGCCGCTCCGGGCTATGTCGACTTCAGGAATATCTATGCCGTCAGGCGCGCGCCCATGAAGCAGGACAATCTGTCTCTGTTCGTCGGGCTCTTCCGCCTTCCGTTTCACGATGTGGCACAGCAGGTCCTGCAACTGGCCGCCGACCTGACGACGCAGACCGGCCTCGCGCCGGGCGTTTCCGACGGGTTGCGTGTGGCTGAAAAGATCTACGACCGGGTCGCCGGCCTGTTCGGACTCAACATCGTCACGCCGTTGTTCTCGTATGCCGACGGCAATGCGCTTGGTCGCAGCGGCTACCTGCTGGTTGCAGGTTCCTACCTCGAAGAAGCGGTCGCCAAGCGGTTGGTGGTGACCGACGACCGCTTGCTGCTGGACGGCCAGCGTGTATCTGGACTGGACTATTGCCTCCTGGCCGTCGAGTTCACGGCCAGCCTGCTGCCCGACGGGCCTGACTCGATCAACCCTCTCACGCAGCTCGGATTTCATCGACACTGGCAGGGTGTCGCAGGCAGTATCATGAGGCGGGAGTTGGAGCGTGCGGACGAGCACATGCTGACTCTGCGCGCCGAGGTGATAACGTCGCCCGAACTTGCCGAAAACGATCGTCTCGTGGCGATCGGCGCCTACCAGACCAGCTACGACAAGCTCGTGGAGCGCGTGACGCCGAAAAATGCTCACCGCGGCTGGGAAAAGGCAATTCTGGGCGCCCCCAACGACAAGACGATCGCCAAGCCGGCCGTGACAGAGCTCCTGAAGGGCATGCAAATCCGCCTGCTCACCGGCATCAGGGATGCCCCGGAGGATCCCGACAAGCTTTTTGCGTCCGAGGCCTTCGCATTGCGAAAAACAGTCGGCAAGACTTCTCTGGTCGACACGGACTCCGCCGTCGCGCTGGCGCGCGTGATCGATCGCGCTGCGGCAGCAAGGTGACGGCACGAACCAGCCATTTCGCGGCTCTGCCCGGCTGACGGGACGGCGCCCGGACACGGTCCTCGCCGTCACCGTCCGGCCGAATGCGTGACAGTCCTCACATCGGCCCGCCCCGCCTTGTGACACGCTGCCCCGCAGGTTCAGCCAATGGGGCGTGTCATGCGATATCTTTGCAAGGGTATGTTTGCCGCGATCTGGGCCGTCGCCCTGCTCTGCGGACCGGCGAAAGCAGCATCGACCAGCTTCGACGGCGCCTGGAACGTGCGCATCTCGTCATCCAGCGAGACCTGCGGCAACGGCGCCACCGTCGCGATCGGCATCAACAATGGTCAGATCGCATCGAGCAGCGCAGCCGTGTCGGCCTCAGGCCGCGTCGCCGACGCCGGCAGAATCAATGTCACCTTGAGCACCGGCATCAAACGTGCCGTCGGCTTCGGCCGGCTCAGCGGCACGTCCGGCTCCGGCACATGGCGCGGCGCGCTGTGCGCGGGCACGTGGACCGCGCAGCGGATGTAGCCTGCCGTGTCCCGGATCGGCGCCGCATCGCCTTGCGGCGCCGCGGCTTGTCCGGGACACGAGGCTCTAACCCAGCGCTGCGCCGTACTCGGCGTCGGTGACCGGCTCGAGCCAGGTCGAGTACACACCGTCGAGCGCCTCCTGCATGGCGATGTGGCACATGCCGTTGGTCGGCGTGGCCCCGTGCCAGTGCAACTCGCCCGGCGGAATCCAGACAGTGTCGCCGGGACGGATTTCCCTGACGGGACCGCCCTTGGTCTGGACGCGGCCGACGCCGGAAATCACGTAGAGCGTCTGCCCGAGCGGATGATGGTGCCAGTTGGTGCGGGCGCCGGGCTCGAACGCAACACGCGAGCAGTTCAGCCGTGCCGGCGCGGGTGCCATGATCACGGGGTCCTGCCACACGGTGCCGGTGAAGTTTTCCTTGGGCGCGCGGCGGGTCGGCCGCGTGCCTGCAACAGTGATCTCCATGGGATTACCTCGCTTGCTTCCCGGTTACTTCTTGCTGGCGGCGTAGCGCGCCTTGGTCTCGGCGTTCATGGGGTAGAGGCCCGGCAGCACGGCGCCGTTGTTCACCTCGTTGACGATCCAGGCCTCCATGCGCTCCTGCTCGACGCCCTCGTTGAGCACGTGCTCGAGCATCGCCTGCGGGATCAGCACGCAGCCGTCCTGGTCGGCGACCACGATGTCGTTCGGAAACACGGCAACGCCGCCGCAGCCGATCGGCTCGCCCCAGCCGACGAAGGTGAGGCCCGCAACCGAGGGCGGCGCGGCATAGCCGTCGCACCAGACCGGCAGATTGGTGCCGAGCACGCCCTCGACGTCACGCACCACGCCGTCGGTGACGAGGGCGGTGACGCCGCGCTTGACCATGCGGGCGCACAGAATGTCGCCGAAGATGCCGGCATCGGTGATGCCCATGGCATCGACCACGGCGATACAGCCCTCCGGCATCGCCTCGATCGCGGTGCGGGTGGAGATCGGCGAGGACCAGGATTCCGGCGTCGCCAGATCTTCGCGCGCCGGCACGAAGCGCAGCGTGAAGGCCGGCCCAACCAGCCGCGGCAGACCGGGGCGCAGCGGCCGCGCGCCGCGCATCCACACATTGCGCAGGCCCTTCTTCAGCAGGACCGTGGTGATGGTGGCGGTGGTGATGCCGGCGAGGGTCTTGCGGGCTTCGGGGGACAGCGACATGGAAACAGACAAGCTCCGAGGTGCGGGAAATAACGCGCGCATCTTGCGATCCGCAGCCCCTGCGTCAAGGGCCAAGAGGCTCGCAATAACGCAGGGCCGGTGGGCCTTTATGCGACGCGATAACAAGGCTTTATCGCCTCCCCCTGCATTAATTTATTGGACTTGAGGGCGCATTTACGCGAAGCAGGGGTGACGCGGAACTCAAAGCTCGAGCCCGCGCTTTCCAAAGCCCGATTCCGACAGCTCTTCGACAGCTCAATGGCCGCGACGCTTCCCCCGCCCCGCCTTCTGCCCAGTGGCGACAGCGCCGTCACGGTCGAGTTCAGCCGCACCATCGACGAGGACGCCAACCAGCGCGTGCTGGCGCTGGACAAAGCGCTCGCGGCAAGCCCCATCGACGGCATCACCGAGACCGTGCCGACCTATCGCTCGCTGCTGGTGCACTACGACCCCTGCAAGATCGGTTTCGACGCGCTCGGCGAAAAGCTGCTTCCGATCGCGATCCAGCCGCCGCCGCCCGTGACCAAGGCGCGCCGCTGGCGCATTCCCGTTGCCTATGGCGGCGAGCACGGCATCGACCTCGAGGATGTCGCCAAGGCGCTGAACACCATGCCGGACGACATCGTCGCCCGGCATGCGGGCGGCGACTACAAGGTCGCCATGATCGGCTTCACGCCGGGCTGGTCCTATCTCAGCGGCCTCGACAAATCGCTGCATATGTCGCGGCGGCAAAATCCGCGGCTGCTGACGCCGGCCGGCACGATCTCGATCGGCGGCGTCCAGGCCGGAATCCAATGCCTGGCGGCGCCGAGCGGCTGGCATCTGCTCGGCCGCACGCCGGTGCGCACCTATCAGCTCCACCGCAATCCGACCTTCCTGACCGAACCCGGCGACCGCGTGACCTTCTTCGCCATCGACCACAAGACGTTCGAGGAGCTGGACCGCGCGGCGGAAGCCGGCGAGATCATTGCCGAGCAGGTGGACGCATGAGCCGGCTTGTCGTCGCCAGCATCGGCCCGGCAAGCTCCGTCCAGGACGGCGGCCGCCTCGGTGCGCAGCGCTACGGCCTGACGGTGAGCGGCGCGATGGATCGGCTGTCGCTGGCTGCGGCGAACACGCTCGTCGGCAACGCGCCGTTCGCGGCCGCCGTCGAGATCGGCCCGTTCGGTGCCGCCTTCACCGCCCGTGACGGCGCCGTGCGCGTGGCGATCTCGGGCGCGCCGCGCAACGCGGACGTCGCCGGGAACCCGGTCGCCATGGACACGTCAGTGACGCTGAAGGACGGCGAGACGCTGACCCTGGGCTTTGCCCGCGGCGGCGCCTTCACCTATCTCGCGATCGAAGGCGCCATCACCGGCGAACTCGTGTTCGGCAGTCTCGCGGTCAATGCCCGCGCCGGCCTCGGCAGCCCTTACCCGCGCCCGCTCCAGGCCGGCGACGAATTCAGCGCCGATGCTGCGAGCGGCGCGCCGGAACTACGCATCGAATTGCCGAAGCCTGCGACAGGTCCGATCCGGGTTCTGCTGGGCCCGCAGGATGACGAGTTCGACGAGGCCAACAAGGCGCTGTTCCTGGACAGCGAGTGGAAGATCTCGGCAACCTCCGACCGCATGGGCTACCGGCTCGAAGGCCCCCCGATCAAGCATCTGCACGGCCACAACATCGTCTCCGACGGCACCGTCAACGGCAGCATCCAGGTGCCCGGCAACGGCGCGCCGATCGCGCTGATGATGGATCGCGGCACCTCCGGCGGTTATCCGAAGATCGCAACCGTCATTACGGCCGATGTCGGCCGCCTTGCCCAGACCTCGGCGGGAACCGCGTTCCGCTTCAAGGCCGTCAGCATGGCCGAGGCGCAGGACGAGGCGCGCAGGTTTGCGCAATTGATCCGCAGCCTGCCCGATCGCCTGCGCTCCTCCGACACCGTCGCGCTCAACATCGCGGCGCTCAGCGATGCCAACGTTGCGGGCTATGCGGTGAGCGCCATGGACGCAGGGACTTGGCAGGTCGCGGCCGAGCCGTAAGCTACAACGAGACCAGAGGCGGAGAGCACCCATGAAGACAGTCGATCTCAATTGCGACCTCGGCGAAGGTTTTGGCGCGTGGGAGATGGGCAACGACGCCGCCATGATCGAGCTGGCAAGCTCCGTCAACGTCGCCTGCGGCTTCCATGCCGGCGACCCCGATATCATGCGCCGGACGGTGGAGCTGGCGAAGGCGCGCGGCGTCTCGGTCGGCGCGCATCCCGGCTATCGCGACCTGCACGGGTTCGGCCGCCATCCGATCGCGGGCCTCAAGGCTTCCGAGATCGAGAACCTCGTCGCCTATCAGATCGGCGCACTGCAGGCGATCGCGACCGCGGCCGGCCACAAGGTCACGCATGTGAAGGCGCATGGCGCGCTCTCCAACGTCGCCTGCGAGGACGACATGACGGCCAAGGCGATCGCCGCCGGCATCAAAGCGGTCGACCCCAATCTGATCTTCGTCGTGCTCGCCAATTCGAAGCTGGTGAAGGCCGGCGAAGACGCCAACCTGCCCATGGTGCACGAAGTGTTCGCCGACCGCGCCTATGAGGACGACGGCAACCTCGTCTCGCGCAAGAAGCCCGGCGCGGTGCTGCACGATGCCAAGGCGATCGCCGAGCGCGTGGTGCGCATGGTGCAGGACGGCGCGGTGGTCTCGGTGAGCGGCAAGGTGATCAAGATGCGCACGGACACGGTCTGCATCCACGGCGATACGCACGGCGCCGTGGAGATCGCGCGCGGTGTGCGTCAGGCGCTGAAGGAGGCCGGCATCGAGGTCGCGCCGTTCAAGCGCGGGGCGTGAGGCACGCCATCAACCTAGATCGAACGATCCCATGACCATGACCGCCAGCGCAGTTTTGAGCCTGTTGCGTCGGGGAAAGGTTCTTGCGGCATCGGTGGCGGCAGACGAGCCGACAAATCTCGCGTGGGTCGCCGTCTATCCGCTAAACACGGCTATCGAAACGGTGCGCCAGTTCCTTGAAAACAAGGGTCAAGCGACACCCTTGCCGAATGTGCAAGTCTACCGCATTCGAAGGTTTGAAGTTGATCGCAAGCTAATCGATGAAGATGCATCCATAGCCGAACCTGACCTCAAGAAGGCGGTGGACTACTTTGCATATGGTGAAGAAGGCCTGGCATCTAAGCTGAAAGAGGCCGGTGTCCAACTTGATCAACTGAACAATCCCTCCACGGTGGACTATCCAATCTAGTTCACAAGTGCGTAGGGTGGGCAGAGCGAAGCGTGCCCACCACATCGATCTTGGATGTTGAGAGATGGTGGGCACGGCACGCGAAGAGCGCGCCGTTTGCCTACCCTACGAGAGCTTTAAAACGGATGCACCGAGAGCGTGCCGAACACGATCGCGGCGATGACCGCAAAGGCGCTGTAAAGCGCCAGATGATGGGCATTCGCCCGGGTCTGCCGCGAGAGCGAGCGCGCGTAGAAGTGCAGTCTGGCTTCCGCCGATAGTTCGCGCATGGTCGATCTCCAACGCCCCATTTGCGGGAGTATGAGGGATCAACCAGGGCGGGAGGCAAGATGGTGGCGCAAATAGCGATGCGCCTCCTTCGAGGCGGCCCTCTCGCAGACGTAAATTCTCTTAAGGCTCGGGTTCCGAGAATCTTATTCGTTCAAATCCGAGCCAGTCGGAACCCGCCAAATGATAGCGGAACGGCAACTCTCGTAGGGGTGGGCAAAGCGAAGCGTGCCCACCACCTGTCTCAATCAGGAAGAGATGGTGGGCACGGCGCGCGAAGGGCGCGCCTTTGCCCACCCTACGGCGCCGCGCAGATCGAAGCAGGTTTCCCGCCCCTGCCCCCATGCGCCTTAATAGACATCCGCCTGGAAGCGCCCGGTCTTTTTGAGCTCGGCGACGAAACTGACGGCCTCGTCGGTCGAACGTGCGCCGAATTGGGCGACGATGTCCACCAGCGCGCGCTCGACGTCCTTGGCCATGCGCTTGGCATCGCCGCAGATGTAGAAATGCGCGCCTTCGGCAAGCCACGTCCACAGCTCGCGGCCGACCTCCCGCATGCGGTCCTGCACGTAGAACTTCTTTTCGCCGTCGCGCGACCAGGCCAGCGACATGCGCGTGAGCAGACCCGAGGTCTTCATCGCATTGAGCTCCTCCTGGTAGAAGAAGTCGCAATCGCTGCGCTGATGGCCGAAGAACAGCCAGTTCTTGCCGGGCGCGCCGGTCGCCTTGCGGTCGAGCAGGAAGGCGCGGAACGGCGCGATGCCGGTGCCGGGACCGACCATGATGATCGGCGTCTTGGGGTCCTGCGGCAGGCCGAAACCGTGCGCCTTCTGCACGTAGACCTTGAGCTTGTCGCCCTCATTGATGCGTTCGCCGAGGAAGGTCGAGGCGACCCCGAGGCGCTTGCGCTTGCCGATGACGTAGCGCACGGAATCGACGGTCAGCGACAGCTTTCCGGGCGTCGCATTGTGCGACGACGAGATCGAGTAGAGCCGCGGCTGCAGCGGCTCGAGCGCCTCGACGAAGGCCTCGGGGTGCGGCCGCGTGCCGGAAAACTTCTGCAGCCCGGCCATGACGTCGAGGGTAGCGGCATCGCCATCGGGGTCCTCTCCCTGCGCCAGCGCCCGCGCCTTTTCGCGCGCCCCGCCGCCGGTGATGAAGGAGATCAGCTCGAACAGGCTGTCGGGCGCCGGCGACAGCGAGACGTCGTCGATCAGCACCTCGCGCAGCGTCTTGCCGTTCACCTTGGTGGTGTGGGAGGCACCGAGCAGCGCGATGATCTGGTCGACGAGACCGACATCGTTGCGCGCGAACACGCCAAAGCTGTCGCCGACGACGTAGTCGAGCTTGCTCTCGGAGAGATCGAACTCGACGTGATAGGTTTCCTTCTCCGACTTCCCCTTGTTGAGCAGGCGGCGCGACAGGAAGGTCGCAGGCACAGGATTGTCGCGTGAGCGGCCCGGCTCCGCGATCGTCACCGTCACGGCCGGCGCCGGAGCGTCCGGCTTGTCCGCCGCCTTGGCCGCCGGGGCCTTGTCGAGCTCCTCGTAGAGCGACTTCAGCATCCGCGCGGTTTCCTTGCCGCCGGGGACACAGAGGTTGAGCCGCGCTTCGCTGCGGCCGGCGATCGCTTCCGAATAATCGTGGCAATTGTAGCCGCACTGGCCGCAATCCTGCTGCGCCATCGCCGCCATCATCTTGCGGCGCACCGGCCGTCCCTCGGCGAGCTTCATCCGCTCGGCGATCGGCATGGTCTGGTCATGCCAGGGCGCTTCGCCGTCGTCACCGTCGCCGGCCGCACCTTGCATGACGGCGGCGCCCTGCTCGGCCGACAGCGGCGCGGCGACATCCGGCGACAGCAGCCCGGCAAAGAAACCGTTCAGCCAGGAGCGCTGCGCATCGGAGAACGGTGCACTGGCGGGAATGATATCGAGCCTGGGCGGAGGAGTGATCTGGTTCATGCGGACACCTGTGCATCGGCAAGCTTGCGCAGCGTCTCGCCGTCATGGCGGCGCGCGAAGGAAAGGAAGGTTTCGTCAGACGACGAGCGATGGGCGATATAGGCCTTGAGCAGCGCCTCGACCGTCTTCGGCGCGTCCTCGGCCTTGAGGTCGTGATAGACCTCCTGTCCGACGTCGGCGTCCGGGCCGAATCCGCCGCCGGTGAAGAGGTGATAACCCTCGACCGTGTCGTCCTCGTTGACAGGCACGCGTGCGCCGATCAGGCCGATATCGCTGATGTAATGCTGTGCGCAGGAATGATGACAGCCGGTGACGTGGATGTTGACCGGCTTGTCCATCGCGACGCGCGGCTCGCACCAATCGCCGATCTCGGCGGCGTGGCGCTTGGTATTCGCCGCGGCGAAGCGGCAGCCGGCATTGCCGGTGCAGGCGATCAGGCCGGCGCGGATGTGCGAGGCCTCGACCGCGAGCCCGATCTGCTTGATCGCCGCAATGGCAAGCTCGACGTTCTCGTCGCGCACGCCCGATATCAGCAGGTTCTGCCAGACCGTCAGCCGGATCTCGCCGTCGCCGAGGTCGTGCGAAACCTTGGCCAGCCCCCGCATCTGGTCGCTTGTCAGCTTGCCGAGCGTCAGCGACACGCCGATCCAGTTGAGACCGTCCTGCTTCTGCCTGTGCACGCCGACATGCGCCATGCGGTCGGCGGCCGGCCGCGGCGCGAACGCCTCCTCCGGCACGCGCGTGAACGGCGTCTTCAGCCGCTCCTCAACGAGCTTGAGGAAGCCGTCATGGCCCATGGCGTCGAGCACGTATTTCAGCCGCGCCTTGTTGCGGTTGGTGCGGTCGCCATGGTCGATGAACACGCGCACGATGGCGTCGGCGACGGCGGTCGCCTGCTCCGGCTTGACGATGATGCCGGAATATTTTGCAAAGTCCTTGTGGCCGGTGATGCCGCCGAGGCCGAGGCGGAACCAGACTCCCGGCTCGACACCAAAACCGTCCTTCACCTCATACGCCGTGAACGCGATGTCGTTGGTCTCCTCCAGCACCGCGATCCTGCCGGCCCCGTCGAAGGCGACGTTGAACTTGCGCGGCAGGCCGTAGAGCGAGCGATCGTTGAGGATGTGGTAGTGCCACTCGCGCGCATAGGGCCGCGTGTCGAGGATCTCTTGCGGATCGATGCCGGCCGTCGGCGTTCCCGTCACGTTGCGGATGTTGTCGGCGCCGGAGCCGCGCGAGCACAGGCCGAGCTCCTGGATGCCCTCGAGCAGCTTCACCGCATGCTTCGGCGGTATCTCGCGGAGCTGGAGATTGGCGCGGGTCGTGACATGGCTATAGGGGTCACAGAGCTCATCGGCGAGATCGGCAAGGCCCGACAGCTGCCAGTGCTTCATGATGCCGTTCGGAATCCGCAGGCGGCACATGTAGGAATCCTGCGTCGGCGCGACGTAGAAGATTCCGTAATAGCGCCAGCGGAAATTGTCCGCCGGGCTCGGCGGCGCATTGTCGAGCGCCTGCTGGCGCAGCCGCGGATAGGCATCGAACGGATGCTCGTCGCGCTTGAACTTCTCCTGGTCGGCGAGCTTCTTGCCCGCCGCGACCACCTTGTCCTGCGCCTTGATGTGCACGGCATCGGGACCAACGGGCTCGGCATTCGCCTTGCCGGCGCCGCCGCCCAGACCGCGCCCGACCCGGCTGATCTGCAGACCGGTCGTGAAGCCTTCGAGATAGCGTTTCTGCTCGTCGGTAAAGTCGACTGAGAGCGTATCGATTTTCATGGTCGGTAACGAAGCTCCTGCGGCCACCTAGTGGCATCGACGGATATTGCGCGACCCGCGAGGACCGAGGCTGGCTCCAAGAGCCGGCTTCGCTACCCCAGCGGTCCGATCAGCTTCGTTGCTGCGGGACTCGGCTCAGCAGGCATCTGTGACAAGCTGGCCGCACTGCAATATTCAAGTTGCGTGCCAGCTTGGGGGAAATGGAAAGCTTTGTGTTTACAGGCGATTATGCGCACGCCCGAAAAATCCCGGGTCGTGCATTTTCACGAAATTCGTGCACCCTGTTCAACATTTGGGCAACGAATCCGCGTGCTCAAAAACGATGCAGGCCGAATCAGGTTCGCCAGCGTCCCACCTCGAAGGCCTCGAGATGCCCCCGGATGTTGGCGGGATCGAAGACCGGGCCGGCGAAAGCGCCGAACGCCGCGGCAGGCGGCTCGGGCGGCCGGCGGCCGAGGGCCGCGTCGTACAAATCGGGCCTGAACACGGCCATCGCCGTCTTGACGCCCTCGGGCGTCAGTACCGTCTGCCCCCAACGCACCATCTGCGCATAGAGCCAGGCGGCCTGGACCGGATCGGGGCGCCCTGCCCCTTCCCGCCCCACCAGCAGATAGCGGCCGCTTTCGCGCAACGTGCCGTCAGGAGAAATCTTCAGGCGTCCGGTCAAGGTGCGCTGGATGACCTCGGCATCGACCCCGATCCGCTCGGGCTGCGCCAGGATCTGCGCCGCCTCGGTCAGGTTCGCCGGGTTCTCGATGAACTCGGCCGCCTTCACCGCCGCACGCACCAGGCTAGCGACCACGTCCGGATGCTTGTCGGCCCAGACCTGACGAACCGCCAACACCTTCTCGGCGGCGCGGTCGAGGATGTCGGAGACGAAATGCAGGATGTGACCGATGCCGAGATCGACCGCGATCGAGTTCCAGGGCGCACCGACGCAGAACGCATCGACATGGCCATTGGCGAGGCTGTCGACCATGTAGGGCGGCGGCAACACCACGAGGCGCACGTCCTCGTCCGGATCGACACCGGCCGCGGCCATCCAGAACCGCAATTGGTAATTGTGGGTCGAGAACGGGAAGGTCATGCCGAAGGTCAGCGGCTCGGCACCCAGCTTGCGCCTGATGGCAACCACCTTCGCCAGTGCTTTCGCCGTCACCATCGGATCGAAACGGTCGCCGTCGATCTGCTCCATCAGCGCGGCATGAAGCGCCGGCGACACCGTGATCGCATTGCCGTTGATGCCGAGATTGAAGGGCGCGGCGATCGGCACCTTGACGTGGCCGAGCCCGAGCGAGGACGCGATCGCCACGGGCGCCAGAAGATGCGCGGCGTCGAACAGCCCGATATTGAGCTTGTCGCGGACATTGGACCAGGAGACCTCGCGCACCAGCTCGACGTCGAGCCCTTCGGCGGCGGCAAATCCCTTGTCGACGGCGATGATCAGCGCGGCGGCATCGACCAGCGGAATGAACCCGATGCGAAGGGGGGCGGTCATTTCAGCATCTCCGAGGCGGTGATGATCGACTGCGCGATCTCACCGATTTTCTTCTTCTCGCGCATCGCGGTGGAGCGCAGCAGCACATAGGCCTCGTCCTCGGTCAGGCCTTTCACCTTCATCAGGATGCCCTTGGCACGTTCGATGATCTTGCGGTCCTCGAGCTGCGACTTGGTGCGATCGAGCTCCTCCTGGAGCTTGGCGAAGGCGTTGAAGCGGGACACGCAGAGGTCGAGGATCGGCTTGATGCGCTCCTTCTTCAGCCCGTCGACGATGTAGGCGGACACCCCCGCCTCCACCGAGGCCTGGATCGAGGCGGAATCGCTCTGATCCACGAACATCGCGATCGGCCGTTTGACGGCGCGGCTGACCTGGAACATCGCCTCCAGCACGTCGCGGCTGGGGTTCTCCAGATCGATCAGGATGATGTCGGGATCGACCGCATAAATACGGGCAAGCAGGCTCTGCATCTCGCTGATATGGACGACCTGCGTGAATCCAGCCTCCCGCAATCCCTCCTGCAGGATCGCGGCCCTGACAGGGCTTTCGTCGACGATCACGATTTTGGGCGACTGTTCGGCGCTCATAGCTCACTCACGGCAGGTGCTTCATCCATAGCACGCCGGATCGCCCTGCAAAGGGTTGTAATTGTGGGCAATTGGGACTAGCTGAGGCCGGTCAATCAGGCAGATTTGGATATGGATCAGACGGCTGCGCCCAAGGTCAGCTTCGTGTCGCTCGGGTATGCCTGAGACAACGATGTAAACTTTCCGTGCCGCCCGCTCGCAAGAAAATGCTCGCGCAAGCCGTCGTGTACTCTAAGGCAAGACTTCAGCTTTCGGCTGCGAAGCGGAACTCATGCTCTCAGGGAATCTTAGCGCCAACGATCATATTTTCGAGAAGTGGCACGGTGGCCAGCACCGCCGCCTCATTGCGGCCGGAGACCGCTAGCCGCACGACGTAGGTGTTGCCGTCCTTGTCCAGATCAGCGTAATGCGCGATCACTTCGATCGGCTGGTCCTTCAGGGACGGATTGTCGTAGCGGTTGATGATGACCTTAGGGTTGACCGAGGGAAGCTTGACGATCTTTGCATTCTTGCCGGATGTCGTTGCCCAATCCCGATCACTGGCAGCGACCCATTGAACCAATTTGGTCCGGCCCTTGTTGTAACGGCCTTCGGCATAGATGATTGCTTCTGCGTCACCGAAGTTCTTCCCGTCAGGCACGAACATCGATGCGCCGTACTTAAGGCTCGCGGCCTCGTCCCTCACCCACCCATCAGGCGCTATCACGCGTGGCCTGAATTCCGGACACAATCGTTCTTGCCGATCGCAGACATGGATGATCTTGTCGACTTCAGCTCGCGCCGGAAACATAGCGCCATAGGAAACGGTAGCGAAAGCCAAGCCGAAGATGAAGCTGCGCATCGCAGTTAAGCTCCGTGGAATAGCCAAGAAACAGAATGACAACTAGAACGTGCAGGTTCGAGCAATTCATCTCGGCTCCTTCACTCGCTCGATCCGAATGAGCCTCCAGATCAGGAACCTCAGTCAGTCCATATCTTTCTGAGTGCACGTCAAATACCGCGAGTACTGCTGCGCGCCGCATACGTTAGTTGTTGAATTTCGTCATCGGTTCAATTAGTTGGATCGCAAATCCAGACAATTCAGATAGGCTCCAGGCGATTATATGGACAGAGCGCCGCGCATTTCATTCACATCACTCGGGTGCCCGAAGGCATTGGTGGATTCCGAGCGCATCATCACGCGCCTGCGCGCCGAGGGTTATGAGCTCGCCCGCAGGCATGACGGCGCCGACATCGTCATCGTCAACACCTGCGGCTTCCTCGACAGCGCCAAGCAGGAATCGCTCTCGGCGATCGGCGAGGCCATGGCCGAGAACGGCAAGGTGATCGTGACCGGCTGCATGGGCGCGGAACCGGAAGCGATCGAGCAGGCCTATCCGGGCGTGCTCTCCATCACCGGCCCGCAGCAATATGAGAGCGTGCTCGACGCCGTGCACCGTGCACTGCCGCCCGCGCACAATCCGCATCTCGACCTTGTGCCGCCGCAGGGCATCAAGCTGACGCCGCGCCACTACGCTTATTTGAAGATCTCCGAGGGCTGCAACAACCGCTGCACCTTCTGCATCATCCCGAAGCTGCGCGGCGATCTGGTCTCGCGCCCCGCCAACGACGTGCTGCGCGAGGCCGAGCGCCTGGTCGGCGCCGGCGTCAAGGAGCTGCTGGTGATCTCGCAAGACACCTCGGCCTACGGCGTCGATCTCAAATATGCCGAGAGCCCGTGGAAGGACCGCCAGGTCCGCGCCAAATTTTTGGACCTCGCCCGCGAGCTCGGCGAGCTGGGCGCCTGGGTGCGGCTGCAATACGTCTACCCCTACCCGCATGTCGACGAGGTCATCGCGCTGATGAACGAGGGCAAGGTGCTGCCCTATCTCGACATCCCGTTCCAGCACGCGAGCCCCGAGGTGCTGAAGGCGATGAAGCGTCCGGCGGCGCAGGACAAGACGCTGGCGCGGATCAAGCGCTGGCGCGAGGAATGTCCCGATCTCGCTTTGCGCTCGACCTTCATCGTCGGCTTTCCCGGCGAGACCGATGCCGACTTCGCCTATCTGCTCGACTGGCTCGATGAGGCCGAGATCGACCGCCTTGGCTGCTTCAAATACGAGCCGGTCGCCGGCGCCACCGCGAACGCGATCGAGAACCCGGTGCCGGAAGAGGTCAAGCAGGAGCGCTACAATGCGCTGATGGCCCGCCAGCAGAAGATCTCCGCGCGCCGGCTGAAGCGCAAGGTCGGCACGCGCCAGCAGATCATCATCGACGAGGTCGGCCCGACCGTCGCCAAAGGCCGCTCCAAGGCCGATGCGCCGGAGATCGACGGCGCGGTGTACCTGACGAGCCGCCGCCCCTTGCGCGTCGGCGAGATCGTCACCGCCAAGATCGAGCGCGCCGATCAGTACGACCTGCACGGCAGCGTCGCGGGGTTCTGACGGCACCTCGCTGTTGCGATCGGTCTCGCCGCGAGGTTGCTGCAACCTCTCCCGCTTGCGGGAGAGGTCGGCGCGAAGCGCCGGGTGAGGGCTTTGTCCTCATCGGGAGTCTCATTGTGGATAGAGCCCTCTCCCCACCCCTCTCCCGGCAAGCGGGAGAGGGAGCGGACCACTGCTCGGGCTGAATCTTCACACCAGCCATTTCGGCACCCAGCGCTCGGGGCGCGGGGCACGGGCGAGATCGGCCTTGGCTTCGGACAGCAGCGCCGGCTCGCCGTCGATGGTCGGGCGGACATCGTATGCGAAGCTCGGCATGACGCGGCCGTCGGCATGGAGGCCGAAATTCATCGCGTACCACAGCCCAAGCTCGGGCTGCGCACGGCGCATCTCCTCGCGCAGATCGCGCAGCAGAGACTCGATCGATGCGGCCTCTTCGAACGGCTGCGGCCCGCGCGAGAGCACGCGCGCTTCGTACTGCGCGCCGACGATCGCGACCTCGAAGCGGGTCTGGTCCCAGGGCTTCTTGCCCTTGGGCAGATGCGCCGCGAGCCGCCAGCCGAGTTCGGCCATCAGCCGATGATTGGCCCAATAGTCCTCCCGCTCCCGGCTCCACTTCTCCATGAAACCGCGGAAGTCGGGCAGCTCCGACGACATTTCCTCGGCCACTGTCGGCTCGCCCTGCGGCCGTCCGGCGAGCCATTGCGCGAGCTCGACCGTCTGGCACTCCACCTCCTCGCGCGGCTTCAGATCGCTCCAGGTGTCGTCGAATTGTTGCGATGTCAGTTTGGCGAGCAGGCCGTCGAGGCTCGGCGCCAGCAATTCGTAATCGCCCTCCGACCCCAGCCCGACGATCGGCGGATTGTCGCGGTCGAGACCTGCGCCGTACCAGCCGCCGACCGCCGAGCCGTCCGGCAGCCGCATGAACAGCGAAAACCTGTCCCGCAAGGGACTGCCGTCGATGATCGGCGCGTGATCGGAGAACTGGCCTTGCAGCGAAAAGCAGCCGACGCTGCCCCACGGGCGCCCGTCAAGCCAGCCGGCAAAGTCGACCAGCAGCGGAGGCGCTTCGATGCCCGGCGGAAATGCGCCGCGAACGCTGTCGAGATCGATTGGATAAGGCGTATCGGACAAGGCTGAAACTGTCTCGTTGGTCCCGCCCCTCTTGGTCTGAGCCGAGTTGCATCCGGTTCGAACCAATTCGCGTACCTCGATCACAAACGCGCCAGCGACGCGATGGTTTCTGCGGGCGCGACAATGAAATGACGGGAAACCAGCGGTATCCGGGAGCGGACTATGCCCGCCCGATGACCGTATCGGCCTTGCTCGCGCTTCGTCGTCTCGGCTGCCGCGGCGCTACGCGGAGCGTATTGTGACACTATAGTGCATTCACGCAGAGGTCACGGACTCGGCCTAACTCTGCCCGCGCTTTTCAACGCGAGCGAGGAACGAGGATGAGCCTCTCGGGCATGCTGCGCACACAGCGCTTCGACGATTACCGCTTCTACCACCAGAGCACCGTCAACCAGACGCTGCACCTCTTCAGCGCCGTGATCTTCCTGTTCTGCTACGCGCTGCTGTTCGTTGACCCCGCACTCGCCGGCATCGTCGGCTGGCTTGCGATGCTGACGCGGCAGACCGGGCATTTCTTCTTCGAGCCGAACGGCTACGACGCCGTCAACGACGTCAGCAACGAGTACAAGGAAGCGATCAAGGTCGGCTACAACCAGACCCGCAAGATCATCCTGCTGTTGGTATGGGGCAGCGCGCCGATCGCGCTGTATTTCCATCCGACGCTGTTCGGAGTTTTCGATCCGCCGGCCGGGCGTCTCGACTTCATCCGGCACGTCGGCACGCTCTGGCTCGCGATCGGCATCGGCGGCGGCCTTGCCCGCATGCTCCAGCTCTTCGTCACCCGCGACCTCACGACCGGCCTGGTCTGGTCGCTCAAGGTGCTGACCGACCCCTTCCACAACATCGCGCTGTACTGGAGATCGCCGCTCAAGCTGATGCGCGGCGAGCTCTTGGACACCGCGATTGCGGACGCGGATTGGGGCGAGGAGGATGCCGAGGAAGCCGCCCACCTCACCTGACCGATGCACGCGAGGCGGGTGTTCGGCAAAACGCCCGCTTGACAAGCCCTGCCATTCGGCTGTACGGACGCGCCCCATGATCAACCGGACCAACCAGCGCACCGCCATGCTCCGTCGTCGCTCCCGCGACGATGAGAGGGTGCGCCATGTCCGACGACGCCGCTGAACCACTAAAATTCAGCCGAAGTTTTCGAGAAGGCCGCACCCGCAAGGTGCGGCCTTTCTGCTTTTTGCGCCCGTTTTCCACCCGCCTCCAGAGGAGTTCGACATGACGACGCATCCGTACGACGCGCTGATGGACATCACCGCACGGCCGAAAGCCGTGTTCGTCCGCGGCGCCGGCTCCTACCTCTGGGACGACGGCCGCAAGCGCTATCTCGACTTCGTGCAGGGCTGGGCCGTCAACTGCCTGGGTCATTCCCCGCCCGCGGTCGCCGACGCCCTGGCTTGGCAGGCGAAACGGCTCTTGACGCCGAGCCCGGCATTCTACAACGAGCCGAGCCTGAAGCTGGCCGAGGCGCTGGTCGCGGCCAGCGCGTTCGACCAGGTGTTCTTCGCCAATTCCGGCGCCGAAGCCAACGAGGGCGCGATCAAGCTCGCGCGCAAATATGGCAGCCTGCACAAGGGAGGCGCGTTCGAGATCATCAGCTTCGAAGGCGGCTTCCACGGCAGGACGCTGGCGACGATGTCGGCCTCGGGCAAGAAAGCGTTCGAGCCGCTGTTCGAGCCGAAGGTCGCCGGCTTCAAGAAGGCCAAGCTCAACGACATCGCCTCGGTCGAGATGCTGATCAACGACAACACCGTCGCGGTGATGCTCGAGCCGATCCAGGGTGAATCAGGCGTCTGGCCGGCAACCGATGCGTTCCTGCAGCAGCTGCGCACGCTGACCGAGGCGCACGGCCTGCTGCTCATTTTCGACGAGATCCAGACCGGCATGGGCCGGACCGGAAAACTCTTCCACTACGAGCACACGGGCATCTCGCCCGACATCATGACGCTCGGCAAGGGCATCGGCGGCGGCGTGCCGCTCGCAGCGCTGCTCGCGACCGAACGCGCCTCCTGCTTCGAGCACGGCGACCAGGGCGGCACGTTCAACGGCAACCCGATCATGTGCGCCGCGGGCCTTGCGGTGCTCGAGGAGGTCGGCAAGCCGGACTTCCTCAAACAGGTCGCCGAGACCGGCCTGCTGCTCGAAAGCGAGCTGCAGAAGGTCTCGGCCCGGCACGGCCTCGGCGGCGTGCGGGGACGCGGCCTGTTGCTCGCGCTCGACCTCAAGCTGCCGATCGCGCCCGGCATCGTCGCGCAGGCGTTCGAGGCCGGCGTGCTCCTGAACGCGCCGCAGGTCGACACGTTGCGCTTCATGCCGGCACTCAACGTCGCGAAGGCGGAGATCGCCGAGATGATCGATTGTCTCGACGGGATCCTGACCAAGGCCGGCGCGGCAAGACGCGTCGCGTAGGACGTAACCGCACGTTCGTCATTCCGGGGCGATGCGCAGCATCGAACCCGGAATCTCGAGATTCCGGGTTCGGCTCGTCGAGCCGCCCCGGAATGACAGCCACTTACGGCTTCAGGATCGAAGCGCCCGTGGTCTTGCGGCTTTCGAGATCGATATGCGCTTTCGCGGCGTCCTTGAGCGCGTAGGCGTGATTGATCGGCACGTGCAGCTTGCCGTTGATGACAGCAGCAAACAGCGTGTCGGCGCCTTCCAGCAGCTCCTTGCGCGTGCCGATGTAATCGTTGAGCTTCGGCCGCGTCGCGAACAGCGAGCCGTGATTGTTGAGCTCGGCGATCGCGAATGGCGGCACCGGACCTGACGCGTTGCCGAACGAGACGAACATGCCGCGCGGCTTCAGGCAGGACAGCGAGCCCGGGAAGGTCGCCTTGCCGACGCCGTCATAGACGACGTCGCAGCCCTCGTTGCGGCTGATCTGCTTGACGCGCGCGACGAAATCCTCCTCGTTGTAGAGGATGACGTGATCGCAGCCATTGGCCTCGGCGAGCTCGGCCTTCTCGCGCGAGCCGACCGTGCCGATGACATGGGCACCGAGCGCCCTCGCCCACTGGCAGGCGAGCAAGCCAATGCCGCCGGCGGCGGCATGGATCAGCACGCGGTGATGCGGCTCGATCTTGAAAGTCTTGTGCAGGAGATACCAGACGGTCAGCCCCTTCAGCATCAGCACCGCCCCCTGCTCGTGGGTGATGTGGTCGGGCAGCTTGACCAGCTTCTCCCAGGGGATGTTGCGCTCGCCGGTATAGGCGCCGAGATTGTGATAGTAGGCGACGCGGTCGCCGGGATGAAAATTTGTAACGCCTGGCCCGACCGCGATCACCTCGCCCGAGGCCTCGTTGCCGGCGATGAAGGGCAGCCCCGGCGCCTTGTAGAGGCCGGTGCGGTAGTAGACGTCGATGAAGTTCAGGCCGACCGCGTGCTGGCGGATCCGCACCTCACCGGGGCCGGGCGCCGGCACGTCGACGCTCTCATAGACCAGAGCCTCGGGCCCCCCGACCTTGTGCACACGGACCGCTTTGGTCATCGCCTGATTCCTCTTCTCCAGGGCGCAAGCGAAAGGCATCGCGCCCGCCTTGTCAACTCGATGGCAGCTGGAACGCCTAAACCCGGCGGGCGCGGTGCGCCTGCTTCTCGGGGATGCGCGAGACGATCACCGATATGAAAATGACGTTGTCGATGCCGAGCACGATCTCGAGCGCGGTCAATGTCAGCAGCGCCGCCGAGGCTTCGGGGCTGGTCAGCAAGTGCATCATGCGAAGGATCTGACGAGGCGGATCAAGGCGTCGCTGAAGCTGATCCAGAGCGCGATGGCGCAGAGCGCGATGGTGACGCCGGTGCCGACGCGAAAGTCCATCTCCAGCACGTAGAGGCCGAGCACCGCCCAGATCGCAATCAGCGACATCGTCAGCCAGCGCAGCCGCACGACGCGGACCGGATGCAGCACGTGGAACGGCACGAAGGTCAGCACGACCAGCGCGGTCACCAGCAGCGTCGACCACAGCGGCGGCCAGTGCAGCAGGAACAGATAGAACGCCGCCGCATTCCACAGTGCCGGGAAGCCGCGAAAATGATTGTCATCCGCCTTCATGCGCAAATCGGCGAAATATAATGCGCTGGTGACGATGATGGCGATGCCGAGCAAGGGAGCTGCGACGGGCAGCAACAGGCCGCTGGCCACGATCGCATAGGCCGGCACGAACACATAGGTGACGAAGTCGACCACGAGATCGAGCACGTCGCCCGACCAGTTCGGCTGCACGTTCTTGACGTCGAGCCGGCGCGCGATCGGACCGTCGATCGCGTCGATGATCAGGGCGACGCCCAGCCATTGAAACATCGCCGCCCAGTGCTCGCGCACGGCCTCCAGCATCGCCAGCAGCGCGAGTGCCGCGCCGAACGCGGTGAAGATGTGCACCGAGAAGGCAGCGGCGCGGATCGCGGGCGTGGGCTTCAGGGAATCCTCTTGGCTGTCCATGGCTTCTGCTATCAGAATGAGGCCGATTTGCACATCCGCCATTGCGGCGCGCCGTCGCATGATGGACCGTAAAATCAGGCGAAATCGGTTAACGGCTGAACTGGCTGCCGCCGCACCGTCAGGCGTCCCCGGAATGACAACCGAGAGACTTGAGCTTGAATTTGCCGCCGGGCGTGTCATGTGTCGTTCCATGACAGACGCATCGACACTTTATGACACCGCCGTGATCGGCGGCGGGCCGGCGGGACTTGCCGCGGCGATCGCGCTGGCACAGGCCGGTGCCCGGACCGCATTGGTGGCACGCCGCGTTCCCTATGCCGACAACCGCACCACGGCGTTGCTCGGTGCCTCCATCGACCTCTTGGAGACGCTCGAGGTCTGGTCGCGCTGCAAGGACAAGGCGGCCGCGCTCGAGGTCATGCGCCTCGTCGATGACACCGGTCGGCTGTTCCGCGCGCCGGAGGTCCGCTTCTCCTGTCACGAAATCGCGCTCGATGCCTTCGGCTACAACATCGACAACCGCTCGCTGATGCTGGCGCTCGAAGAGCGTGCGGCTGAGCTGCCCAATCTCGTCCGTCTCGACGACGAGGCCGAGAGCATCGTCATCGAGGCCGACGACGTCGCAATCCGCACGGCCTCCGCACAGTTTCTCACGGCCCGCCTCGTGGTCGGCGCCGACGGCCGGCATTCGCTGTGCCGGGAGGCTGCCGGCATCGAGGTGACGCGGCGCGAGCTCAACCAGACCGCGCTGACCTTCAACGTCAGCCACGCGCGGCCGCATCGCAACGTCTCGACCGAGTTCCATACGCCGCACGGGCCCTGCGTGTTCGTGCCCCTGCCCGGCGACCGCTCCAGCGTCGTCTGGGTCTCGGCTCCGGCCGAGGCCGAGCGGCTGCGGAGCCTTGATGACGCCGAGCTGTCCGCAGCGGTCGAGAAACAGTCGCATTCGATTCTGGGACGCATGAGTGTCGAGCCCGGGCGCAACCTGTTCCCGCTGGCGATCGAACGTCCAAGATCCTTCGGCCGCGACCGCATCGCGCTGGTCGGCGAAGCCGCCCATGTGGTTCCCCCGATCGGCGCCCAGGGCCTCAATCTCGGCCTGCGCGATGCCGCCGACATCGCGCGGCTCGCCGGCGAAACCGTCGCTGCGGGCCAGGATCCCGGCGCGAACGAGGTGCTCACGCGCTACGACCGGGCGCGGCGTCCGGACATCCTGAGCCGCACGTTTGCGATCGACATCGCCAACCGCTCCCTGCTCAACGATTTCCTGCCACTGCAGCCGGTCCGCGCCGTCGGCATGCACCTGCTCGGCGCCATCGGCCCGCTCCGACGGTTTGCAATGCGCGAGGGCCTGACGCCGACTTGGCGAAGGTAGTTTTGGCGACGGTAAGGCCCTTTACGGAAACGCCAGCCGTCCGGTCTGGATCGCCCACATCACGCTGGTCAGCGTGACCACCGACGCGAAGGTCCCGAGCAGCACGGCGACGGAGGCGGATTCGATCCAGGCATCGTTCTGCCGGGCGATCACGAACACGTTCAGCGCCGGCGGCAGCGAGGCCATCAGCACGGCGGTGGCGGCCCAGGGCTGCGCGAACGGCCCGAACGCGAGCATCAGGCCGAACGCCGCGAGCGGGTGAAACAGCAGCTTGATCGCGATCACACCCGGCACCTCCCATGGGACGCGGTCGAACGGGCGCAGTGCCACGGTCACACCGAGCACGAACAGTGCGGTCGGGGCCGCCGCGTTCTGCAGGAAGGTGATGGTGCGATCGAGCGCGACGGGCATCTCGATATGCAGGGCCGCGACGGCCGCGCCAAAGCAGGCCGACATGATCAGCGGGTTGAGCACGATCTGCTTCAGCACCACGCCGAAGGCGTGCACGATCGAGGGATGATCGCGGTCAGAGAGCTCGATCAGCAGCGGCACGATGGTGAACAGGAAGATGCTGTCGCAGCAGAAGATCAGCGCGGTCGGCGCCGCGGCCTTGCTGCCGAGCACGGCGAGCGCCAGCCCCGGCCCCATATAGCCGATATTGCCGTAGCCGCCGGACAGGCCCGCGAGCGTCGCCTCGCGCAATGTCAGCCGGCCGAAAACCTTGCCCACGACCAGCGCCAGGGTGAACGCGGCGACGGTGGACAGCGTGGTCGCGACCAGGAACGGCGGGTTGTTCAATTCCGAGAACGGCGTCTTGGACATGATCGCAAACAGCAGCGCCGGCAGCGACACGTAGAGCAGGAAGAAGTTCATCCAGGCGAGGCCTGATTCCGGCAGGGATTTAACCTTGCCGCACGCGAAACCGACGAAGATCAGGCCGAAATAAGGTAGTGCGAGATTGAGGATATCGACCATTGATGAAGTGTTTTCTGAAGATTTGGGGGCTATCTCCCCCTCAAGTGAACGCCAATTCCAGATCAGGCCACTAGCATCGGCCACAATCCTGGTCTATCGACGGGGAATGATTAAAGCGCGGACCGCCAAATTCCAGATCGGACAGGTCGTGCGCCACCGGATCTTCTCGTTCCGGGGCGTCATCTTCGACATCGATCCGGAATTCAACAACACCGAGGAGTGGTGGCTGTCGATTCCTGAGGAGGTGCGGCCGCACAAGGACCAGCCGTTCTATCACCTGCTCGCGGAGAATGCGGAGTCCGAGTACGTCGCCTACGTCTCCGAGCAGAACCTGCTGCCGGACGATTCCGGCGAGCCGGTCCGGCATTCCCAGGTGGCCGAGATCTTCATCAAGAACAAGGATGGCGGCTACCGCCCGCGTAATCCCTCACTGAATTGAGTCGCACCAACAGGCGATCGACAAAAAAGGCGCTCGAGATGAGCGCCTTTTTCATGTCCGGGATTTGGTCCCGATTACTTCTGGCCAGCCGGTGGTGTACCGGGAGGCGTACCCTGCTGCTCCAGCTTCTTGCGCTGCTCTTCGGCCTTCTTCTGAAGCTCTTCCTGGAGCTTCTTCTGGGTTTCCTCGAACACCTTCGGATCGGTCGGCGGACCGTCATAGGCCTTCTGGAATTCGCCGGTGAGCGGCAGCGGCAGGGTCAGCGGCGCGCCATTGGCGTTGATCGCCTGGACAACGAGATTCTGGCCCTTCTTCATGTTGTTGATGAGCTCGGGCGTCGCCTCGTAGTCCGACATGCAGCCGTTCTGGAAGCAGATCACATAGGGTTGCTGCAGCGGCGCGTTGCTGTCGACGATGATGCGGGTGCCGTGCACGAGCTGCATGCCGAGCGGCAGCGTCACGCGCAGGATCTTCTTCGGCTCGCCTTCCGGCTCGATGATCACGGCGGCGATGACCGGCTGGCCCGATTCGATGCGGCCGTCCTTGCCGGTGAAGCAGACCTGCTTGGCGTTGGCGTCCTGGCCCTTGAGGCAGAACTTGGTCCAGGGGGCATAGATCAGCTGGATCTGCTGATCGGCCGGCTGGGCCGCGCCCTGCTGCGCCGGAGCGCCCTGGGCAGGAGCCGGCTGGGCGGGCGCCTGAGCGGTCGGCGCCTTGGGGGCAGCCTTGGGCGTCGCCTTCGGGGCCGGAGCCGCCTTGGGTGCGCCGGGGGCCGGCGCCGGCGCTGGCGCCGGGGTCTGGGCCTCGGCGGCAAACGGGACGGCCAATGCCGTCGCCGTCAACAAGGCGAGAATTCGCCCGCGCGGCCGGGCGGACGCGGCCAAGTAACGGAAATTCATTGCGGAAAACCCTTTCTGAACGGGAAGTGCCCGAACCGCTCCGAAGCATCGAACCTGGCCGCGTTGGGCGCGGCTCTCTCCCCGTCAATTGAGGCGGATAAGTGACGGGCTCGACGCTCTTGCGCGATCGGGTGCCTTCTTAACGTGGCCGACGAAAAGATCAATGCCGACAAGCGCCTTTGGCCACACCCGCAGCCGCGTCCGGGGAAATTCCCTGTGATAGGATTCGAGGCGCGCCCGTCCTCGAATCAACCTGTGCTGATGTTCATGTTCCAACGCCTCGTCGAGGGCCCCGGTGTCCGCCTTTGCGTCCTGGTGCTGGCCTCTGCGCTTGTCCTGGGCTTTGGTGGCGGAGTGTCGATGGTCGCGGCACGGGCCGAGCAGGCCCATGCCATCGCCATGCACGGCAAGCCGGCGATGCCAGCCGATTTCACCCATATGCCCCACGTCAATCCGGATGCGCCCAAGGGCGGCCGCTTGACCTGGGGTATTCTCGGAACCTTTGACAGCCTCAATCCCTTCATCGTCAAGGGACTGGCCGTGCAGCAGATGCGCAGCTACGTGGTCGAGAGCCTGCTCGCGCGCGGGAATGACGAGCCGTTCACGCTCTATGGCCTGCTCGCCAGGAGCGTCGAAACCAATGACGAGCGGAGCTTCGTCACGTTCCGTCTCGATCCGCGCGCCCGTTTCTCCGACGGCAAGCAGGTCGCGGCCGAGGACGTGCTGTTCTCCTGGCAGCTGCTGCGCGACCACGGCCGGCCGAACCACCGGCAATACTACACCAAGGTCGTCAAGGCCGAGGCGCCCGATCCCCTCACCGTCCGCTTCGACCTCGCAGGCGCCAATGATCGCGAGCTGCCGCTGATCCTCGGCCTGATGCCGATCCTGCCGAAGCACGCGGTCGACGTCGCAACCTTCGAGGAGACGACGCTGACGAGCCCGATCGGCTCCGGCCCCTATCGGGTCACGGCGGTGAAGGCAGGCGCCAGCGTTACGCTGACCCGCAATCCCGATTATTGGGGCCGCGACCTGCCCATCAATCGCGGGCTCTACAATTTCGACGAGATCCGGCTCGACTATTTTCGCGAGGCCAACGGCCAGTTCGAAGCCTTCAAGCGCGGCCTCTACGATTTCCGCGTCGAGCACGAACCGCTGCGCTGGCACGACGGCTACGACTTTCCGGCCGCGAGAAGCGGCGAGGTGGTCCGTGACACCGTGAAGCCGGGCCTGCCGCAGCCCTCCGAATTCCTGGTGTTCAACACGCGCCGCCCCATCTTCGCCGACATCCGCGCGCGTCAGGCGCTGACGCTGCTGTTCGATTTCGAGCTGGTCAACCGCAACTACTTTTTCGGGCTCTATTCGCGCGTTGCCGGCTATTTCGCCGGCTCCGACCTCTCGGCCTATGGCCGGCCGGCGGACGCGCCCGAACGTGAGCTTCTCAAACCGTTCGCCGCTCGAATTGCGCCCGACATCATGGATGGCAGCTACCGCCTTCCCGTGACCGACGGATCGGGACGCGACCGCACGACGCTGCGCGCGGCGCTGAAACTGTTGTCGGAGGCCGGCTACGATCTCGATGGCACGGTGCTGCGCAACCGCGCGACGAGAGCGCCCTTCACCTTCGAGATCCTGGTCACGACCCGCGACCAGGAGCGTATCGCACTCGCGTTCCAGCGCGATCTCAAGCGGGCCGGCATCGAGCCGAGCGTGCGCTCGGTCGATCCCGTGCAGTTCGACCAGCGCCGTCTCGCTTACGAGTTCGACATGATCCAGAACCGCTGGGACCAGTCGCTGTCGCCCGGCAACGAGCAATATTTCTACTGGGGCAGCGCGGCCGCGGACAATCCGGGGACCCGCAACTACATGGGCGCCAGGGATCCGGCGGTCGATGCCATGATCGCCGCCCTGCTCGAGGCCCGTGAACATACGGATTTCGTCTCGTCGGTGCGGGCGCTCGACCGCGCTCTGATCTCGGGCTTCTACACAATCCCCCTGTTTAACGTGTCCGAGCAATGGATCGCGCGCTGGAATCGGATAGAACGGCCCAAGGCCACCTCGCTCTCAGGCTATTTGCCGGAGACCTGGTGGGCGAAGGGGCAGAAGCAAGCCACTCAAGCGAAGTGACGCCGTGAACCAGCCAGCAATATCGCCGACGCTCGACACGCTGTTTCAGCGCACGCTGATCCGGCAGCCGCATGCGCTCGCTTTGCTCGATCCCCTCAACAAGGCACGCATCACCGGGCACCAGCCGCGGCGGATGACCTATGCCGAGGTCGACACCGCCATCGAGGCGCTGTCGGCACATTTCGTCGAATCGGGCCTGCCGGCCAATTCTGTCATCGCGATCCAGCTGCCCAACACGATCGAGTTCGTGCTGACGGTGCTCGCCGCCCATCGCGCCGGCCTCGTCGTCGCCGTGCTGCCGCTCTTGTGGCGCCATGCGGAGCTGACCGCCGCGCTCAACCGCACCGCGGCCCGTGCCATCGTCACCATGAGCAAGGTCGACGGCACGAGCTATGCCGACCTCGCGATGCATGCGGCCGCCGAGGCCTTCTCGATCCGTCACGTCTGCGGCTTCGGTACCGACCTGCCCGAAGGCATGGCGTCGCTCGACGACGTGTTGACGCGTCCGCCAGGGACCACGCGGGCCGTGATCCAGGACGGCCGCAAGGCGGCGATGATCTCCTTCGACGTCACCGCGGAAGGCTTTCGTCCGGTGCCGCGGCCGCATTTCAGCTTGATCGCCGGCGGGCTGGCGATGTCGCTGGAAGCCGACATCCGGCAGGGCGCGACATTGATGGCGGCGTTCGCGCCGATGTCGTTCGCCGGCCTCGCCTCCTCGCTCGCAGTTTGGCTGCTCTCCGGTGGCGCCCTGGCGCTGCATCATCCCTTCGAGATCGAGGTGCTGGAGCAGCAGATCAACGAGCATGGTTGTGAGGTGCTGATCGCGCCGGCGCAGCTGGCCTTGCGGCTCGGCGATTCCGACCTGGCGGCGCGGATGCCGTCCTTGCGCAACGTCATCGGTCTGTGGCGCGCGCCCGAGCAGGTGGCCGCGAGCGATGCCTGGATCGCCCCGCATGCACCGCTGACCGACGTCTATCTGTTCGGCGAGGCCGGCCTGTTCGGTGCCCGCCGCGGCGAGGACGGCATGCCGGTCGCGGTGATGCCCGGGCCGCACGGCGCCCCGCGTGAGCAGTCCGGCTCCTCCATTGCCGGCGAAATCCTGCTGACGCCGAAGGGCACGCTCGGCCTGCGCGGCGCGATGGTGCCGATTGCGGCCTATGCCCCGCCGCAGCCGGTCGGTGAAACCCTGACGGCGCAGCCGCCGCGCGACTATGTCGACACCGGTTATGCCGCGCGGCTCGACCGCCCGAGCGGCGCAATCTGCATCACCGCGCCCCCCTCCGGCATCATGGCCGTCGGCGGCTACCGCTTCCTCTCCAACGATTTGCAGGAATGGGCCCGCCGGCTCGGCCAGGGCGCCCTCCTCACCGCGCTGCCCGACCGGCTTTCCGGCCACAGGCTGGCCGGACGTGCCCAGGACAACGCCCGCGCCCGCGAGGCGCTCAGCGAGCTCGGGCTTAACCCACTGATGGTCGAAGCTTTTCGCGATCGCTCCGGGCCGGTCTAGGCGCAGTTTCGCCGGATATGTTGACGCCGCATTAAGGCGGCCGAACTAGATTGCGCGGCATCTGTTGCGTCATCAGAGTTTCCCAATGTCCCAGGCGGGCCCGATCCTCTTTGTGTCCAATGCCGATCGGCCGCCCTTCGTCGGGGCGCTGGACGAGGCCCGGCTGTTTCCCGTGGTCGATACCGACTGGGCCAGCGCGGCACGCGCGGTCGAAGAGGTGCAGCCAGCGGCCATTCTCGCTGCGATGCATGGCGGACACGAGCCGCATCTGGCTGCGCTGGCAAGGAAGATCGCCGAGCAATCGCCTTATCTTCCTTTTGTCGCCGTGGATGCGGCGGGCACGCTGCCTCACAACGCCCTGCCCTTCTCCTCGCGCGGCGGCAATCCCGACCGCCTGATCGCACGGCTTCGCGCCGCACTGCGCGTGCGCACGCTCCATGCCACGGTGCTGCGCCGGCTGCCCGAAGTGAAAGTCGCGCTGCCGCAAGGTGATCCCGCCCGCGATGCCACCGTGCTGCTGATCGGCCGCGGCGCCGCCTACCCCGCGTTGTCCGTCGCGCTCGGCGAACGCGTCGGCGTCGTCGGCGCGCTCTCGATCGAGGCCGCCGCGAAGCACCTCAACACCCGCGACCTCGACGGCGTGGTCCTTGCCGAGGGTTTTACCGCGCGCGTCACCGATGCCTTTCTCACGGTACTCGCCGAGGACACCCGCTTCCGCAGCCTGCCGGTGATCGTCACCGCGCATCAGCTGACGCAGACTTACGATTTGCCAAATCTCGAGCTGATCCCTGGCGAGCCGGCCAAGGTCGCGGCCAATGCGTTGCCCCTGATCCGCCAGCACGCGATGGAAGCCCAATTGAGCCGCACGCTGCGCTCGATCGATGCCGGCGGCTGGCTCGACCCGCGCAGCGGCCTGCTCACCGTGGAAGCCTTCGCCCGCGATTTTGCCAAGGCGGTCGAGCAGACGCTGGCCCGCGGCGGCGGTCTGTCCGTCGCGCGTTTTGCTTTCGACCCCGGCAATTCCCGCGCCCAGCTCGACGCCGCGCGCATCCTCAGCCGCCTGATGCGGCAGATGGATTTCGGCGTGGCGCAGAAGGACGGCTCGGTCATCGTCGTGTTCGCGGAGACCGACTTCCGCACGGCGCATATGATCGCGCGGCGTCTGTCGGCGGTGATGCGGCATACCTCGAACGGCAAGCACGAGATGCGCAGCGATCCCGTCGTCAGCGTGGACTCGCTGTCGCCCTCGGATACGGCGAGGTCGCTGCTGGCGCGACTGTCGGCGGATGCGTCAAGGGCGGCGTCGTAACCACAACCTCGCTGCTGTAGGGTGGATTAGCCTTGCGACTGCGCGAAGCGCAGGCGCGGGGCGTAACCCACCACTTTTCTGCTCGCGGCAACCAAAGATGGTGGATTACGCCTTCGGCTAATCCACCCTACAGCATCTCGCCTCGCGCTCACGCCGCCTTCTTGCTCTCGGCGAGCTGCGCCAGCTGACGCATGATTTCCGTCGTGCCGGCCAGCCGCTCTTCAGGCGTTTCCCAATCCTGCAGGAAGACAACCTTCATGTCGGGCCGCACCTTGGCGGCCTGGCCGTGGCTGCGGATGAAGCTGACGAGGCGGTCGGGATGGGCGAAGGAATTGTCGCGGAAGGCGATGACGGCGCCCTTCGGGCCGGCGTCGATCTTCTCGACATTGGCCCTACGGCAGAACGCCTTGATCGCGGCGACCTTGAACAGGTAGCGCACCTCGTCCGGCAGCACGCCGAAGCGGTCGCGCATCTCGGCGCCGAAGTTCTCGATCTCCTCCTCGGTGTCGAGATCGGCGAGGCGCCGGTACAGCGACAGCCGCACCGAGAGATCGCCGACATAGTCCTCCGGAATCAGCACGGGCATGCCGATCGTGATCTGCGGCGACCAGCGGTCAGCGGCGGGCTCGGAGACGCCGGCCTTGAGGTTGACGATCGCCTCCTCCAGCATCGACTGATAGAGCTCGAAGCCGACCTCCTTGATGTGGCCGGACTGCTCCTCGCCGAGCAGGTTGCCGGCGCCGCGGATGTCGAGGTCGTGCGAGGCGAGCTGGAAGCCGGCGCCGAGCGTCTCCAGCGATTGCAGCACGGTGAGCCGGCGCTCGGCCTGCGCCGTGATCTTCTGCTGCGCCGGCAGCGTGAACAGCGCATAGGCCCGCAGCTTGGAGCGCCCGACCCGGCCGCGCAGCTGATAGAGCTGGGCGAGGCCGAACATGTCGGCGCGGTGCACGATGAGAGTGTTGGCGTTGGGAATGTCGAGGCCGGATTCCACGATCGTGGTCGACAGCAGGATGTCGAACTTGCCGTCGTAGAACGCGGTCATGATGTCCTCGATCACGGCGGGCGGCATCTGGCCGTGCGCGACCGCGACCTTCATCTCCGGCACGTTCTTGTCGAGGAAATCCTTGACCTCGGCGAGGTCGTCGATGCGCGGCACCACGTAGAACGCCTGCCCGCCGCGATAGCGCTCGCGCAACAATGCCTCGCGGATCATCAAGGGATCGTGCGGAGCGACGAAGGTGCGCACCGCGAGGCGATCCACGGGAGGCGAAGCGATGATCGAGAGCTCGCGCACGCCGGTGAGCGCGAGTTGCAGCGTGCGCGGGATCGGCGTCGCCGACAGCGTCAGCACGTGCACCTCGGAGCGAAGCGCTTTGAGCCGCTCCTTGTGCGTGACGCCAAAGTGCTGTTCCTCGTCGACGATCACGAGGCCGAGGTCGCGGAACTTGATGGCCTTGCCAAGCAGCGCGTGGGTGCCGACGACGATGTCGACCGAGCCGTCGGCGATGCCCTTCTTGACCTGGTTCAGCTCCTTGGCCGCGATCAGGCGCGAAGCCTGCGCGACGTTGACCGGAAAGCCCTTGAAACGCTCGGCGAAGGTCCTTGCGTGCTGGCGCGCCAGCAGCGTGGTCGGCACCACGACGGCGACCTGCTTGCCCTCGAGCGCCACGGCAAACGCCGCGCGCAAGGCCACCTCGGTCTTGCCGAAGCCGACGTCGCCGCAAATCAGCCGGTCCATCGGACGGCCGAGTTCGAGATCCTTCAGCGTGGCTTCGATGGCCCCTAGCTGGTCCTCGGTCTCGTCATAGGGGAAGCGTGCGCAGAACTCGTCGTAGAGCCCGGGCTGCACCGGGAGCTTGGGCGCCTCGTGCAGCTGGCGCGCGGCCGCGATCTTGATCAATTCGCCGGCGATCTCGCGGATGCGGTTCTTGAGTTTCGCCTTGCGGGTCTGCCAGCCGCCGCCGCCGCCCAGGCGATCCAGCTCGACATTGGTCTGGTCCGAGCCGTAACGCGACAGCAGCTCGATGTTCTCGACCGGCAGGAACAGTTTGGTTTCGGCGGCATAATGCAGCTCGAGGCAGTCGTGCGGCGCGCCGGCCACGTCGAGCGTTTGCAGGCCGATGAAGCGGCCGATGCCGTGGTCGACATGGACGACGATGTCGCCGGCGGCAAGGCTCGTCACCTCCGAGATGAAATTGTCGAGCTTGCGGCTCGCCTTTCGCGGCCGCACCAGGCGGTCGCCGAGGATGTCCTGCTCGCTGATGAGCGCGATCTCGTCGGTCTCGAAACCGCTCTCGAGGCCAAGCACCGCGAGCATGGTCTCGTTGCGCGGGGTTGCCTGCACGGTGCGCCAGGAGTTGACGCTGGTGGTATGGGCCAGCTTGTGGTCGCGCAGCATCGAGGTCATGCGGTCGCGCGAGCCTTCGCTCCATAGCGCGATCACCACCTTCTTGCGCTGGGCCTGCAACGCCATGACGTGGCCGACCACGGATTCGAACACATTGACATTGGTGTCGTTGCGCTCCGGCGCGAAGTCGCGGCCCTTGCGCGCACCGGCGTCGACGACACTCGTCCCGTCAGCCGGAACCGAGAACTGCGTCAACCGCACCAGCGGCATGCCGCTCTCGCGCTCGGCCCATTCCCCGCTGGTGAGATAAAGCCGATCAGGCGGCAGCGGCTTGTAGATCGCGCCGCCGCCGGGATGCTCCATCGCATCGCGCCGGGCCTCGTAATAGTCCTGGATCTGCTTGAAGCGCTCGCGGACGGCGTCCTCGGCCTGCGGCTCGATCGCGATCGGCGCGCCTTGCAGATAGTCGAACAGCGTGTCCATGCGGTCCTGGAACAGCGGCAGCCAGTGCTCCATGCCGGGATGGCGGCGGCCCTCGCTGACCGCCTCATACAGCGCATCGTCGCGCTCGGGCGCGCCGAACTCGGCAACGTAGCCCATGCGGAAACGGCGGATGGTGTCGGTGACGAGCTGGAATTCCGAGACCGGCACGAGGTCGAGCGAGCGCATATCGAGCAACGTGCGCTGGGTCTCGGCATCGAAGGAGCGGATCGATTCCAGGCTGTCGCCGAAGAAATCGAAGCGGACCGGCTGCTCGAGGCCGGCCGGAAACAGATCGAGGATGCCGCCGCGCACGGCATATTCGCCGGGCTCGCGCACGGTCGAGGAGCGGTTGTAGCCGTTGTGCTCGAGCCAGGCGACGATGGTGTCCATCGGCACGACATTGCCCGGGGCCACCGACAGCGCCTGCGCCGCGACCAGCTCGCGCGCGGGCACGCGCTGCACGGCGGCATTCACCGTGGTCAGCACGATCAGCGGCTTGTCGCTGCCGGTGAGCGAGGCAAGCCGGGCCAGCGTCGTCAGGCGTTGCGCCAAAATGCCGCCATGCGGCGAGACGCGGTCGTAGGGCTGGCAGTCCCAGGCCGGGAAGGTCAACACCGGCAGGTCGGGGGCGAAGAATTGCAGCGCGCGTTCGAGCTGCTGCATGCGCGGACCGTCGCGGCAGATCACGGCAAGGCTGACGGCCGCTTTCTTTGGCCGCGCCGCGATGGCCCGGGCCAGATCGGAGATCACGAGGCCTTCGGCGCCTTCCGCGACATTGGCAAGCGTCAGCGCCCGGCCGGGCGCGAGCAGCTCGGCCGGAGATTTCATCCCCTGTTTCATACGCCGCCGTCCGCGAGCGGATAGGCCTTGATGCGGGCGAACAGCGCACCGGTAACATCAGCCGGCAGGACCTTGTCGGCGGTGATGGCGGCATAGAGATCGGGATCGTTGAGATCGAGCAGCCGCTCGAGCTGCGCCAGTTCGTCATCGGACAGATTGCCGATCTCGGCATCGGCGAAGCGGCCGAGGATCAGGTCCATCTCGCGCGTGCCGCGGTGCCAGCAGCGGAACAAAAGCCGCTTGCGGCGATCGTCCAGCCCGCTGCTCGATCGTGTCGTTCCCGTCATGTCTCAAATCCAGTCAAACGCAGAAAGCCCGGACGTGCCGGGCCGGGGTGATATAGCCACTCGGGGTGGCCGTGTCAGCCCTTTGTTGCGACAAGTCGCTCATCCCGTCCGTCATGGCCGGGCTCGTCCCGGCCATCCACGTGGGGCTGCAAAAAAGACGTGGATGCCCGGCATAAAGCCGGGCATGACGGCCAGGAACAATCTTAGATTCCACTGATGCGCCCCAGCCTGCTCAATCCGCTGTTTGCTGCCGTGACCAGCCTGCCCGGCGTCGGTCCGAAGCAGGACAAGCTGCTGCAGTACCTGCTCAGCCGCAGCGAGACGCCGCGGCTGGTCGATCTCTTGCTGCATCTGCCGAGCCAGGTGATCGACCGCCGGGCGCGGCCAAAGATCCGCGACGCGGTGCAGGGAACCATGGTGACGCTGGAGGTCATTGTCGACCGTCATCGCCCGCCTCCGCCGCGCAACGCGCGCGCGCCGTATCTGGTCTATGCCAGCGACGACACCGGTGACGTCGTGCTGACCTTCTTCCGCGCCAAGCCGGGCTATGTCGAAAAGCTGCTGCCCGTCGGCGAGAAGCGCTACGTCTCCGGCACGCTGCAGATGTATGACGGCATCCCGCAAATCGTGCATCCCGACCGCGTGCTGGACGAGGAAGCGATCGCCAAGCTCTCGGGCATCGATCCGGTCTACCCCCTCACTGAGGGCCTCGCGCTCGGCTCGCTCCGCCGGGCGATCGCGCAGGCGCTGCAGAAGCTGCCGGCGCTGCCCGAATGGATCAGCCCGGAGGTGCTGCGGCGCTGCCACTTCCCGCCGGTCACCGAAGCGCTCACCCGCGTGCACCAGCCGGTCGAGCTGACCGACATATTGCCGGACCAGCCGTTCTGGTCGCGCCTCGCCTTCGACGAGCTGCTGGCCGGCCAGCTCGCGCTGGCACTGATCCGCGCACAGTTGCGTCGCCCCGCCGGCGTGCGCAATGCCGGCGACGGACATCTGCGCAACAGGGTCATCGACGCCCTTCCTTACGCGCTCACGCCATCCCAGCGCAGCGCTGCGGCGGCCATCGCCGAGGACCTGAAGCAGCCGCTGCGCATGCTGCGCCTGCTCCAGGGCGACGTCGGCTCGGGCAAAACCGTCGTGGCGCTGCTCGCGGCGGCCGCGGTCGCGGAGGTCGGCAAGCAGGCCGCGCTGATGGCGCCGACCGAAATCCTGGCGCGCCAGCACATCAAGACCATCGCCCCGCTCGCCGAGCGTGCCGGCATGCGCGTTGCGATCCTCACCGGCCGCGAGAAAGGCAAGGAACGGCGCGAGATCATCACGCAGCTCGCCGCAGGCGAGATCGACCTGCTCGTCGGCACCCATGCGCTGATCCAAGACGATGTGACCTTCCACGACCTCGCGCTCGCCATCGTCGACGAACAGCACCGCTTCGGCGTGCGCGAGCGGCTCGCGCTGACGTCCAAGGGTGAAGCCGTCGACGTGCTGGTGCTCAGCGCGACGCCGATCCCGCGCACGCTGGTGCTGACCTATTTCGGCGATATGGACATCTCCGAGCTGCGCGAGAAGCCCGCCGGCCGGCAGCCGATCGACACCCGCGCCGTCGCCATGAGCCGGCTCGGCGAGGTCATGGACGGCGTCGGCCGTGCCTTGCAATCGGGCAAACTGGTCTACTGGATCTGTCCGCTGGTGGAGGAGTCCGAGGCCGAGGGCACCGAACACCTCACCAACGCGACCAAGCGTTTCGAAAGCCTGCAAAAGCGTTTCGGCGATCGTGTCGGCCTCGTCCACGGCCAGATGAAGGGCACGGAAAAAGACCGCGTGATGGGCCAGTTCGCCGCCCACGAGATCGGGCTCCTGGTCGCGACCACGGTGGTCGAGGTCGGCGTCGACGTTCCCGCCGCCACCATCATGGTGATCGAGAACGCCGAGCGCTTTGGCCTTGCCCAGCTGCACCAGCTGCGCGGCCGCATCGGACGCGGCTCGGAGGCCTCGACCTGCATCCTGCTCTATTCGGAGCCGCTCGGCGAGATGTCGAAGGCCCGGCTGAAGGTGATCCGCGAGACCACCGACGGTTTCCGCATCGCCGAGGAAGATTTGAAGCTGCGCGGCGAAGGCGACGTGCTGGGTGTGCGCCAGAGCGGCCTGCCCGGCTACCGCATCGCGCGCCCGGAGGTTCACGGCCAGCTCATCGCCCAGGCGAGAGACGAGGCGCTGCGCATCCTGAAGGACGATCCGAAGCTGAAAGGCGAGCGAGGCGAGGCGCTGCGGTGCCTGCTGTATCTCTACGAACGCGACGAAGCGATCCCGCTGATCGGGGCGGGCTAGCTCGCAGCCCTTCGTCGCCCGACCTCGTAGGCCGCAACATGCGCGCGGGCCAGATCCAATAGCGGCGTCTCGATGCCCAGGGTACGGGCTCGGTTCGCCATATCGCCGAGGATGTGCTCGGACTCGGTCATCGAGCCGCGCTCGATATCGCGCAGCATCGAGGCCTTCAGCGGCGAATCCAGGGTGGTGAACAGCTTGCGGTCGAACTCGATGAACGGCGCGCGCGGCTCATATCCCGATGCTGTGGCAACCGCGCAGCATTCCGCGAACAGGCGGAAGATGGACTGCTCGCCGTTGGGCACGGCCAGGATGTCGCCGATGCTTGCACGCATCAGGCAGGTGATGCCCGCGATCGTCGAGAGTTGAATGAACTTCTCCCACATGTCGTGCGTGATCGCCTCGCTGGCGCGCACGTCGATACCGGGAACGTCGAACAATGTCTCCAGCGCGAGGGCGCGTTCACTTAAGGCGCCCTCGATCTCGCCAAAGACGATGGTCTGGTTGGCCATGAAGTGAAGGACCCGGCCATCCGCGTCCAGCCCGGCACTGACATTTGCGAGACCGCCGAGGACGCGAGTGGCGCCGAACCTGGCTGTAAGAGCGTCGATGTGTTTCAACCCGTTCAGGATCGGCAAAATCATCGTGTGGGGGCCGACAGCGGGCGCAAACTGGCTCATCGCGTCGTCGAGCGAGTAGGCTTTCACGCCGACCAGCACGACGTCGAAGGCCTCCCTGAGATCGCCGGCCAGAAGGATCTTCGGCTGCACCACGAAGTCGCCGTGCGGGCTCACCACCTGCAATCCGTTCTGCCGCAGCTTACCGGCCCGCTTCTCGCGCACCAGAAAGGTCACGTCGCGGCCTGCCCGGACGAGACAAGCGCCATAATAGCCGCCGAGCGCGCCCGCGCCGATGACAAGCACTCTCATTCGAACTCCCGTCTCAGAAGAACCGCAAACACAATAGCAGATGGGCTCCGCAGCGTCTCATCTCCGTCATTGCGAGCTCAGCGAAGCAACCAGGATCTTTCCGCGGAGGGACTCTGGATTGCTTCGCTGCGCTCGCAATGACGCGTGGATAGAAACCCGCACACCGCAACCGCAAACCTTGCGGGAGCGAACGTGGGTACGTCAGGTCTTCTTCCGCGCGTTCCCCGCGGCAAACGCCTTCAGCAACGTGGCATCCACCGCCTCGCCCTTCGCATCATCCGCCAGATGCTCGAACCAGCGCGCAAAGCCCTCGTAGATCTGGTTGGCCGGATGATCGGGGCCGAGGAACCCGGAGATCTCCCGCATTTCCGCGACCCAGCGATAGGCTTTCGGAATCATGTCCGGCAGCGCGACCTCGAGCCGCGCCAGGATCGCGGGCTGGCTCAGTGCCAGCTCGTCGCGCAGCGCATCGGCGGCGCCCGCCTTGGTTGCCGCGATCACCATGGCCGAACCGATGCCGGCGAGGCCCTTGACGATGCCGGCATAGGACATCTTCAGCGCCGAGGCGGCGCCGACCGGGCCTTCGACGATCCGCACGTCGAGCCCGAAATCCTTCAGCACCGCGACGTCCTTGGCGTGCTCGCCGGACACGTAGAACGCAGGACTTTTGCCGCCTGGCTGCGGCGGAAAGCCGATGATGCCGCCATCGACGAACGGCGCCTGCGCCGAGCCGATGATCTCCTCGATCCCACGCACGGTGTCGACGTTGACGGCGTTGCAATCCACCACGATTGGCTTGTGCTCGCGCCTGACGATCAGCGCCGCCAGCCGTTTGGCCAGCGCGACGGCTTCCCCGGGCGGCACGATCGAAAGAATGATGTCGGAGCCAGCGATCGCATCGTCATCGGCACCGATCATGCCGCAATCTGCCGCGCGTTTGCGCGTCGCCTCGCTCCGCCCGGTCAGGGACGTCAGCACGCGCCCACCATGCTCGCTGAGGCGGCGGGCGACGGCGCTGCCCATGGCGCCGGGCGCGAGGATCGCAATGGTCTTGGACATCATGCACTCCAGATCGAACGCCGAGCGAGGCGCTCGGCTCGACGGGAGACTAGCAGAGCATGCCAACGCGCGCGTGACCGACGCCATCCCGCAACGGAATGGCTCTACTCCACCTTCGCAGGCTCGGGCTGCATCGCCGACGCATTGGCGATGCGCGCGGCGTTCGCCATGCCCGCGAGTGCCGCGGCCTTCTTCGGATCGGGCGCCGAGCCCGGCTGCACCACGCCGGCCGACATGATCAGCGTCGCGGCATCCTCCGTGCTCATATCGACTTCGACGATCTTGCTCTTGGGCACGTAGAAGAAGAACCCGGTGGTCGGGTTCGGCGAGCACGGCAGGAACACCGAGACGTGCTCCTCCTGCCCCGGCAGGCTGCGCGCGACCTCTTCATTCGGCGATTGCGAGATCAGCACGATCGACCACATGCCCGGCGACGGAAACTCGACCAGGCCCACCTTCCGGAAGCTCGAGCCCTTGCCCGAGAACAGCGTCTCGAACACCTGCTTCAGGCCGCGGTAGATGGCGCGCACGGCCGGAATCCGGCCGAGGAGCGTTTCGCCGACATCGACCAGGGTGCGGCCGATCAGATTGGCCGCCAGGAAGCCGACCAGCGTCAGCGTGAAGAATGCGACGACCAGTCCCCAGCCGGGAACGACATACGGCAGATAGGTTTCGGGCCGGTAGGCCAGCGGCACGAAGGGCCGCACCACGCCGTCGACCCAGGTGACGAACCACCAGACCAGGTACAGCGTGATCGCGATCGGCCCTGTGACGACGAGCCCGGTCAGGAAATAATTGCGGAAGCGGCCCATCAGGCCGGTATGCGGTTCCGGGACGGGATCAAGAGGCGCAGGCGCGTCGTCGCGGGGGGTCATTCGGGTTCCAGGTCGGTCGCAGCACACAAGCTAGGGTCTTCTAGCAGATTTTGGAAGACCACGACCGGCCGATATCCCGCCTGCCTATTCCACAGTCACCGATTTCGCGAGGTTGCGCGGCTGGTCGACGTCGGTGCCCATCACGACAGCCGTGTGATAGGCGAGCAGCTGCACCGGGACGGCATAGACCATTGGCGTGAACGCCGCCGCCATGTCGGGCATGACGATGGTGACGAGGGACTCGACGGTCGCCTCTTCCGCGCCCTTGGCGTCCGTCATCAGGATGATGTTGCCGCCGCGGGCGGCGACCTCCTGCATGTTGGAGACGGTCTTCTCGAACACCCGGTCGTAAGGCGCGATGACGACGACAGGCATGGTCTCGTCGATCAGCGCGATCGGTCCATGCTTGAGCTCGCCGGCGGCATAGCCCTCGGCGTGGATGTAGGAGATCTCCTTCAGCTTCAGCGCGCCTTCGAGCGCGAGCGGAAAGCTGGTGCCGCGGCCGAGATAAAGCACGTCGCGCGACTTGGCGATCCGATGCGCGAGCTTCTCGATCTGAGGCTCGGTGGTGAGCGCGTCTGCCATCAGGCGCGGAATCTCGACCAGGCCGTGAACCAGTTTGGTCTCGTCCTCGTCGGACAATTCGCCGCGCGCCTTGCCGGCCGCGATCGCAAGATTGGCCAGCACCATGAGCTGACAGGTGAAGGCCTTGGTCGAGGCGACGCCGATCTCGGGGCCGGCTAGCGTTTGCAGCACGGTCTCGCTCTCGCGCGCGATCGTCGAGGTCGGCACGTTGACGACGGCGATCGTGTGCACGCCCTCGGCCTTGGCATAGCGCAGCGCGGCCAGCGTGTCCGCGGTCTCGCCCGACTGCGAGATGAAGATGGCGAGATCGCCCTTGCGCAGCGGCGCCTCGCGGTAGCGGAATTCGGAGGCGACATCGACCTCGACCGGCAGCCTCGCAAAGCGCTCGAACCAGTATTTTGCGACGAAGCCGGCATAGCTCGCGGTGCCGCACGCCGTGATGTTGATGCGCTGGACGTTCCTGAAGTCGAACGGCAGCTTGACCGGCAGCGAGACGCGCTCGCTCGCCATGTCGACGTAGCGCGCCAGCGTGTGGCCGACCACTTCCGGCTGCTCGTGGATCTCCTTGGCCATGAAGTGGCGGTAATTGGCCTTGTCGACCAGCGAGGTCGAGGCGGCGTGCTTGATCTTGTCACGCTGGACGGCATTGCCATCCTTGTCGAAAATCGAAGCGCTCTTGCGGGTCAGCACGACCCAGTCGCCGTCCTCGAGATAGCTGATCGTGTCGGTGAACGGGCCGAGCGCGATGGCGTCGGAGCCGAGATACATCTCGTCGTCGCCGTAACCGATCGCAAGCGGCGGACCATTGCGGGCGCCGATCATGAGATCGTTGTCGCCTGCGAAGATGAAGCCGAGGGCGAAGGCGCCACGCAGGCGCCCCAGCGCCAGCTTCACCGCTTCCACCGGCTTGTTGCCGCGCGTCAAGAGATCGTCGACCAGATGCAGCACGATCTCGGTGTCGGTCTCGGTGTTGAACACCGCGCCGTTCTTCTCGAGCTCCTCGCGCAGCTCGCGGAAATTCTCGATGATGCCGTTGTGGACCACAGCGACGCGCTCGGTCGCGTGCGGATGGGCGTTGTTGACGGTCGGCTTGCCGTGGGTGGCCCAGCGGGTGTGGCCGATGCCGGTGGTGCCCTTCAGCGGCTCGGCTTCGAGCCGCTTCTCCAGGTTTTTCAGCTTGCCCTCGGCGCGGCGGCGCTCGAGGTGCCCGCCTTCGAGCGTCGCGACCCCCGCTGAGTCGTAACCGCGATATTCAAGACGTTTGAGCGAATCCACCAGCTGCTCTGCAACCGGCTCGCGCCCGAGAATGCCGACAATCCCGCACATGCGGACACTATCCCCCAAATCGTCGAAAAATCGCCTAAACGACACGTCCGGTTTTTAGCGAAATTCAGAAGCAACCAGATACTCAATAATTATTGCGGATTGAGACAGCACGGACCGCAACCTGAGCTTCTCCTGCGTCGAATTGGCCGGCCTTGGACCGCGCACATTAACTTGCTGTCAACATATTTGGCCAACGATTCCGGCTCAGGAGAGTGAGGCCATGAAAGGCTCGTCCGACCGCAAAGGTCTGTCATCGACGTACTTGCGTGCCAGCGAGACCACGGGCACGCATCTCGCACATTGGCCGCCGCCCCAGCGCGGCAAGGAAAGCAAGCCCGTCTTCATGAAGCATCCCGAAGGCGAGCCGGTCAAGCGCGCCAAGCCGCGCGGCTGGCGCCTGACCCGCGCGATCTTCTCCGAATTCGCCGACGACGAATAGCGGAAAGCTCATTTCTCCGGCTTCTTGCCGCCCGTCTTCACCTCGCGAAAACGCGCCGCGCCGCCTTCCCGGATGGTCTGCTGGTTGCGCTCCAGCGCCATGGCGTCATCGGGCACGTCGTGCGTGATCACCGAGCCCGATCCGATATAGGCGCCGTTGCCGATTCTGACCGGCGCGACCAGCGAAGAATTGGTGCCGACGAAGGCGCCCTGCCCGATCACCGTCTTGTGCTTCTTGAAGCCGTCGTAGTTGCAGGTGACGGTGCCGGCGCCGATGTTGGAATTGGCGCCGACCGTGGTATCGCCGATATAGGAGAGATGGTTGACCTTGACGCCGGCCTCCAGCGTCGCCGCCTTGGTCTCCACGAAATTGCCGATCCGCGCGCCGTCGCCGAGCGAGGTGCCGGGCCGAAGCCGCGCAAACGGGCCGATCGAGACGTTCTTGCCCAGCGTCGTCTGCACGATGTGCGAAAAGGAATGGATCACGGTGCCGTCGGCGATCGAGACGCCGGGGCCTATCACCACGAACGGCTCGATGGTCACGTCCTTGCCGAACTCGGTGTCGGCGGCGAGATAAACCGTCTCCGGAGCGATCAGGGTGACGCCGGCTTCCATTGCCGCCTTGCGCAAGCGCGTCTGCATCACGGCTTCGGCCTCGGCGAGCTGCGCCTTGGTGTTGATGCCGCGCACCTCGTCCTCGCTGGTCTCGATCACGACGGACTCCCATCCCTCTTTGCGGACGATCTCGACCGCGTCGGTCAGATAATATTCGCCCTTGGAATTGGCATTGCCGATCTGCCCAAGGATTTGAAGCGCCCGGCGCCCGTCGATCGCCATCACGCCGGCATTGCACAGATCGATCTTGCGCTCGTCGGCGCTCGCATCGGCCTGCTCGCGGATCGCGACCAGGCGTTCGCCCTCGACGATGAAGCGGCCGTAGCCGGCGGGATCGGCGGCGCGGAAGCCGAGCGCGGCGATCGCAGCGCCCCTGGCGAGCGGCGCGCGCAGCCGCGCAAAGGTCTCGGCCGAGATCAGCGGCGTATCGCCGAAGGCAATCAGCAGATCATCGGCGCCGCGCGCAATGGCCTCGCCCGCCGCCAGCACCGCATGCGCGGTGCCGAGCCGCTCGGCCTGCACGAAGGTGAGCGTGTCGGGCCGGATGCGCTTCGCCTCGTCCGCGACCGCCTGGTGGTCGGGACCGATCACGACCGCGAGCGAGCTGCCGGTTCCCTTCGGCGCCGCGCCGAGCACGTGGGCCAGCAGCGTCTGGTGAGCGACCGGATGCAGCACTTTCGGCAGGCTCGAGCGCATGCGCGTGCCTTCGCCGGCGGCGAGCACGATCGTGAGGCTGGAACGGGCGGTCATCGAAATCCTGTCGGTTCGGCCGAATCAAATGGCGCGGCAGGCGGGCCGCCCTCAAGAGCTGCCGCCTTGCTACCCCCGCAAACGCCCGGAATTCAAGTGCGGCACGCATTTCCTGTTAATGTTCCTTGATTGATTCGGGGAAGCTTCGGGGCTGGGCACTTAACGTTCATGGCAAAGGATTCCGACCCACTGGCGGATGCCTTCGGCGCCAAGGAGACCGGCGGACTGTTCTCCGGACTCTTGGCTGAGGAAAGCGCGTTCGATCGCCGCCTGATGTGGCGTCTGGGCTCGTGGGGCGTGGCGGCCGTGGGCGCGGTCACCATCGCGGTGCTGGCCAATCAGGCCCAGCTCGGCTGGCGGCGCGACCAGGTTGCTTCCGCCGATCTGGCGCGCCAGGCTGACCGCCTCCAGATGCTCACCAGGGAGAGCCAGAACGAGGCCCGTCGGCTCACGGCCGCTATCGAGACGCTGAATACGGATCGCGACCGGCTGTATTCGCGCGTCACCGTGCTGGAGCAAGGGCTCGATTCCGTCACCGGCGCCATCGCCAGGCAGACCACCCCGCCGCCGCCGCCGCAGGCCGGCAAGACGCAGGATGCTGCGCCCGCAGCCCCCAGCGTCGCGCCGGTTGCTTCGACGCCTGCTTCCGCCGCCGACAAGCCTCGCACCGAGGCCGCCAAGGACACGCTCAAGGATCCCCCGAAGGAAGCGGCAAAGGAGCCGCCGCCGCAGACCGCCGCGGCCGCCTCGCTCGTGCAGCAATCGCCGGCGATGAATTCAGCGTTGCCGACCATTCCGCTGGTCCCGTCCAAGTCGATCATGGCGCCGCCCGATCCGGCCGCATCGAAATTGATGCAGCCGGAGACGAACGAGAAGGCCGCCGAGAAGAAGGCCGAGCCGGCGCCCGCGCCGACCGAAGCCGTCGTGGCAGCCGCCAAGCCATCGGAGGCAACCGAGAGCGAATCGCCCGCGATCGCGGTTCAACAGACGCGTTTCGCGATCGATCTCGGCGGCGCCAATTCGGTCGACGGCCTGCGCGCGCTCTGGCGCGGCGTGACCAAATCCAATCCGGAAATCGCAGCGCTGCGACCGATCATCATGATCAAGGAAGGCACGACAGGGCTTGGCATGCAGCTCCGCCTCGGTGCCGGCCCGCTCGTCAATGCCGCCGCCGCCGCGAAGTTCTGCGCGAGCCTTGCCGAGAGCAATCGTCACTGCGAGACCACCGTGTTCGACGGCCAGCGCCTGTCGATGCGTGGCTCGGAAAAGGCGCAAGACAAACCCCAGGACAAGGCACAAGAGAAGTCGCAAGACAGGGTTCAGGAGAAGAACGCGGAGAAGAATCAGGACGCGGCCCCGCAAGCCGAAACCGCGCCCAGCGCCAAGCCCGAGAAGCCGCAGCGCCGCCGCAGCTACACTTCGAAACGCACCAAGCGCGAGGAGCCCGCGCCCGCTCCTGCGGCACAGCCGGCGCCGGCGCCGGCGAAGCCGGAGACCGCATCGGCGACATCGACCTTGTCGTCGTTCTTCAGGCGATAGGACGCCCCGTCTCCGACGAAAGCCTCTTGCATGCGGCGATCGGACGCTAGGACCTGAGCTGTCCTTTTGCAGCCCGTTTGCGTTCATTCACGGCGCGCCCCAGCGGCGCCTCAACCTTCCGAAACTCCCGGGCTTCGATGAATGAACTTGATGATGTGCTGAGGCTTCTCGTCGCGGCCGGAACAGGCCTCTTGATCGGCATCGACCGCGACATGAACGACAAGCCGGTGGGGATGCGAACGCTCGCGCTCGTGTCGCTCGGCTCCGCGCTGGTGTCGATCGCCGTGATCGAGTTCCAGAATTTGCGCGACCACCCGGATGCGATCTCCCGCGTCATCCAGGGCGTCGTTACGGGCGTGCTGACCGGCGTCGGCTTCATTGGCGCCGGCGTCATCCTGCACGACAGCAAGGCGAAAACCGTTCACGGCCTCACGACCGCGGCGACCGTCTGGATCGCGGCGGGGCTCGGAATCGCATGCGCGCTGGGCGCCTGGCTGCTCGTCGGCGCTGCGATCGCGGTGACGTTGCTCGTGCTGTTCGTTCTCGGCTGGGTCGAGCGCCGGCTGGGACTGAAATAGGTTTGGCCCCCCGGCGGCTTTGACGGCTGCTTGCGCACGTCTAGAGCGAGCCGGACCAACAGAAACATCGCCTGCCCTGTTGCCTGCCCGCGCCATCGCGACCATATTGCCGCCATGACAAAAAAGCCCTTCCGCCTCACGCCCTACCAGGTGCAGTTCCTGATCGTCGTCGGCTTCGCCTCCGTCGGCTATGCGCTTTATCTGCGCTACCTCGCGATCGAGCTGTCGCAGGTCGCTCTCGCCTGCGACGCCGGGCTTCAGACGCTGCTCTGCAAGGCGCGCTCGGTCTCGACCGTGCTGTTCAAGAATTCGGTGTTCGGCATCGTCGCGCTGGTGGTTGCGACGCTGAACCTGATGCGGCCGTCGATCGTGCTGCTCACGGTCGGCATCGTCGCGGCCGGCCTCGGCATCGTGCTCTACAATGTCGTGCTGTCGGGCCTTGCGATCGGCCTGTTCATTCTTGGATTTGCTCGGCCCGCGCCCGCCACAGCGTGAGCGCGAACAACAGGTAGATCGTGCAGGTCCACAGCGACTGCCAATTGTCGCGGCCTTCGTTGAAGAGCACGAAGACGGCCGACAGCGCCAGCACGCCCGCGAACACCGATTCCGCGATCGGACGCTGGCCGATCTGCGGCCGGTTCAGCATCAGCAGCGCGAACGGCACCACCGCCATCGTCAGCGCGGCGTAGGGAAAATCCTTGTAGCGCGGGTCGAACACGAAGCCGAGCGCGGTCGCGGCCGCGATCACTGCGGTCACCGCCAGCGTCAGGCCGAGAACGGCGGTGAGCTTCGACCATTTGCGCCCCTCGCGCGGACCGAGCAGGTCGAGGAAGGTCGGAAGGCTGCGGCCGATCACCATGGCCTGCGAACAGAAGATCGGCGACAGGATGCCGGCAAGCAGCAGCGCGCCCCAGAGCAGCCAGCCGCCGATGCCGTAGCTCTCGTAATACATCTTGTCGGCACCGATCCCGAGCAGGCTCCCCGCCGTCGTTGCCGAGATCCCGACGCCGAGCCAGGCCGAGAAGCGCGGCGTCCACGGCCGCCGGCGCAGCGTGATGATGGCGACCGCGAACACCAGCACGGCAAGGCCCATGCCCGCGCCCATGTACCATTTCCAGTACGGGAAATTGCTGATCGGCTCGCCCGGCGGATATTTCAGGCTCCGGCGCACCGAATCGTACAGGCCCCAATAGCCGCCGACGGTGCCTTCCAGCTTGCGCTTCCAGGGCTGGTCGTAGGACTCGATCAGATTGACACGGAACTTGTTCGCTTTGGCAAGGCCGAGGATTTCCGAGACCACGCGGGCCTGATTGGTCCGTGACGGCAGCGCGGCGTCGCGCATGCGCCCCTCGCTCGGCCAGCCGGTCTCGCCGATCAGGATCTCCTTGCCGGGGAACGCCACCACCATGCGCTCGCGGATCGTCTCGACATGGGCGGAGGCGAACTTCGCCTTGACCGGGAAATCCTCCCAATAGGGCAGGATGTGGATCGTGACGAAGTCGACGGCGTCGGAGACCTCGCGGTTCTTCAGCCAGTACTCCCAGACGTCGGCATAGGTGACGGGCACGCTGACCTGCGTCTTCACCAGACGGATGAGGGAAACGAGATCCGCTGTTGTCATCTCGCCGCGCAGCAGCACCTCGTTGCCGACGATCAGCGTGGTGATGATGTCGGGGAATTGCTTGGCGAGGCGGATGGCGAGCCCGGCCTGCTCGTAGTTCTTGGTGCGGTTGCTGGAGAGCCAGATGCCCTGCAACACTTTCAGCCCGCCGACCCTGGCGGCGATCGCCGGAACCTGGTCGAGCCCGTTCTCCATCGAATAGGTGCGGACGCAGTCGGTGATCTGCTTGAGCTGGCGCAGATCCTGCTCGATCTGCTCGGCCTCGATATGGGTCCACGCCTCCAGCGGCGTCTGCTCGCCGCGGAACGGCGCGTAGGAGACGCATTGGACCTTGTCGGCAGGGTCGATCGGGGCGCGCGCGAGCGTGATCGGCGTCGCCAACCACCACCACACGGCAGCAATCGCACCCAGTGAAACGAGCAGAAGCGCCAGTGGCGTACGAAGAGAAATCGGTTCCGTCCTCCGCGAAGGGTCCGTCGATTACCTGCTTGCACGCCGTCTGCCAAGGGGGGTGCCAAGGGGGTGCCCAAGTGCCGATCGCTCGGCGGATCCGCTCCCGCCCCGAGGAATTGGGCTGCGGCCGTTCGACCGGGCCCTAGCATCGTGACTTTGCTGGACAAAATTCCAAATACAGGTCATGGACTCCGAACGACTTTTCCGCCGCAATGGAGACCCATTTGGACGCCATCACCGACGCGTCCGCGGGATCCTGACGCGGACGGCCAGCGGATACATTGGGGAATTCATGCGGCAACGGGTGTTCGAGTCACGAAATGCGGTCCTGCGGCAGTTCGCCGCCACCTTGGCCGTCTCCTGCCTTCTCACTCTCGCCGGTCTCGGTGGCGCCTCCGCCCAGAGCGGCACGCCGGCCCCGGATCAAGGCAAGGCCGCCGCCCAGCCCGCCGACGCCGCCAAGGATGCCGCCCAGAACCAGCGCCGCACTGACGAGTTCGCCGAAGCCGCCCAGGTCATCAACGGCCCGGCCGGCAATCCCGAATGCGTCTGGCTCGGCCGGCGCGTGGTGCGGCTGATGTGGCGGGACGACCTCGATACCGCGTTCCGCCATCTCGACCTCTATGATCGTTTCGGCTGCCCCGGCGGCCACATCCAGGCCGCGTTCCGCTGCCTGACCCGGTTCGGCGGCCAGATCGATCCCAAGGTCGCCGAGACCCTGGACAGCCGTGTGCATGCCTGCTGGATCAACCCGGCCGCCCAGCCGCAGCAGGCGGCCGCCGCGGCGGCGCAGCCGGCCGCAGCCAACGCCCCGGCGCCGCAGCCGGCCGCCAGCCCCTCGCCCGCGGCAAGCCCGACACCGGCGCCCCAGAAATAGCCGAGAGTCGTTTCAGCTGGCGTTCAGGAACGATCGACCATAGAGACGGTTGGCACTGCCGTGCATCCTGAAAGGCATGCCCTCATAAGGACATGAGGCCATGACAGTTGTGAAACCGCGCGGCAGAGTTATGCTTCCTTTGCCGCGGACTTGGTCGGATCTCGGGGTCGGATCCGCTTCCCTGCCACCTCAGCCCCGTTTGGTTTAGCCGCGATGCGCGTTGTCGCCGCCGTTCTGTTGCTCGTGTCCGCGCTTCACGCCGGCATCTGGGGAGTCTTGCGCGACAGGGAACCTGCGCCGGATTTCAAGGGCCTGGTGCCGAGCCTGTCCTATACGCCGTTCGAACCGGGCCATGTCGTCGACCTCAACGTCGACCCCGACAAGATTCGCGCGGACATGAAGAAGCTCTCGACCCTCACGCGAGCGATTCGTTCCTACTCCGCGACGGAGGGCAACGAGCTGGTGCCGCCGATCGCGGCCGAGTTCGGCCTCAAGGTTACGGTCGGCGCGTGGATCGACAAGGACGAGGACCGCAACGAGCGCGAGATCAAGGCTGCGATCGAACTCGCCCGCAAGAACAGCAACGTCGTCGGCGTCGTGGTCGGCAACGAGGTGATCTACCGCGGCGAGCAGAAGGTCGAAGACCTCATCCGGATGATCAAGAAGGTCAAGAGCGCGGTCCGCGTTCCCGTTACGACGGGCGAGATCTGGAACATCTGGCGCGATTTTCCGGACCTCGCCTCCAGCGTCGACTTCATCGCCGCGCACGTGCTGCCCTATTGGGAAAACTTCCGTTCGGATCAGGCCGTTGACCAGGCCGTGGACCGCTACAACCTCCTGCGCAATCAGTTCCCGGGCAAGCGCATCGTGATCGCCGAGTTCGGTTGGCCGAGCGCAGGCTATAATTTGCGCAACGCAGACCCAGGTCCGTTCCAGCAGGCGCTGACCTTGCGCAACTTCGTCACCCGCGCCGAAGCGCTCGGCATGGACTACAACATCGTCGAAGCCATCGATCAGCCCTGGAAATTCTTCGAGGGTGGCGTCGGTCCCTATTGGGGCATCCTCAATGCCAGCCGCGAGCCGAAATTCGCCTGGACCGGTCCGGTGGAGAATCCCGATTATTGGAAGCTGATGGGCATCGCGCTCTTAGTCGGCGTGCTGCTGTCGCTGCCGATTCTGCGGATCGAAAAGGCGACCGCCAAGCAGGCCTTCCTGCTGTCGGCGACCGCCAACGGCGTCGGCGCCTGGGCCGCGACCGTGTTCGCCTACTGGAACGGCCACTATTTCCTTTTCGGCTCGGCCTTCGCGCTGACGCTCGGCATGATCCTGCTTGTCCCGCTCGTCCTCATCGCAATGGCGCGCATCGACGAGATCGCCGCGGTCGCCTTCGGCCGGCCGCCGCAGCGGCTTATCACCAAGGACAAGCCGGTCGAGAACGTGCCCGAGACCTACTACCCGAAGGTCTCGATCCATATCCCCGCTTATTTCGAGCCGGTCGACATGCTCAAGCAGACGCTCGACGCACTGTCGCGGCTGAACTATCCGAACTACGAATGCGTGGTCATCATCAACAACACGCCGGATCCCGCGTTCTGGCAGCCGATCCAGGACCATTGCCGCGCGCTCGGTGAACGCTTCAAGTTCATCAACGCCGAGAAGGTGCAGGGTTTCAAGGCCGGCGCGCTGCGCATCGCAATGGACCGGACCGCGGCCGATGCGGAGATCATCGGCATCCTCGATGCCGATTATGTCGTCGAGCCCGACTGGCTGAAGGACCTCGTGCCCGCCTTCGCCGACCCGCGCGTCGGCCTGGTGCAGGCGCCGCAGGAGCACCGCGACGGCGACCTGTCGATCATGCACTACATCATGAACGGCGAATATGCCGGCTTCTTCGACATCGGCATGGTCCAGCGCAACGAGCTCAACGCCGTCATCGTGCACGGCACGATGTGCCTGATCCGCCGCGCCGCGATGGACATGGCCGGCGGCTGGTCGTCCGACACGATCTGCGAGGATTCCGATCTCGGCCTTGCGATCCAGGAGCTCGGCTGGACCACGCACTATACCAACACCCGCTACGGCGCGGGCCTGTTGCCCGACACCTACGAGGCCTTCAAGAAGCAGCGTCACCGCTGGGCCTATGGCGGCCTGCAGATCGTCAAGAAGCACTGGCGCCGCTTCCTGCCCGGCACGAGCCGGCTAACCGCCGACCAGAAGCGCGAATACGGCCTCGGCTGGCTGAACTGGCTGGGCGCCGAAAGCCTCGGCGTGGTCGTGGCCCTGCTCAACCTCGTCTGGGTGCCGATCGTCGCCTTCGCCGACATCGCCATCCCCGACAAGATCCTGACGCTGCCAATCATCGGCGCCTTCATCGTCTCGCTGGTGCACTTCCTGTCGATGTACCGCGCCCGCGTCGCCATCAAGCCGGGCCAGATGTTGGGTGCCATGATCGCGGCGATGAGCGTGCAGTGGACGGTGTCGCGCGCGGTGGCGCAGGGCCTCATCACCGAGCACATCGCGTTCGCGCGCACCTCCAAGGGCGGCCTCAGTCGAATGTCGATCGAGTTCCAGGCGTTCTGGGAGGCCGTGATCGGCGCCCTGCTCCTGATCGGCGCCGGCGTGCTGATCGCCACCAACAGCTACAAGCAGATCACTGAGATCTACATCTTCGCCGGCGTGCTGGTGCTGCAGAGCCTGCCGTTCCTGGCGGCCGTCGCCATCGCCATCCTCGAGCTCAGCCGCATCAACTCGTTCCAGTTCTGGCGCGACAGCGCGATTCGCACCGCCGAGCTGATCGGCCTCCGCCCCGTGGCGCTGCCCCCGGTGGGCTCGCCCCAGGCCGTGGCGAACGAGGTGCGGCGGGAGACGCAGTGACGGGCGCGTGCGGCCATCCTTCGAGACGCCCGCCTGTGGCGGGCTCTGGCCGCGGTGGTCCAGCAACCTCCCGCAGTTCGGCGTGGATGACGCTCGCCAATCGGGTTGAAAATCCCGCCTTAAGCCGAGGATTCCGCGAGCAAATCCCCGTCCCTGCCAAGACTTTCGGCAGCCACGCCCGCTATTGACCTCCGCGCCCCATCCCCCTACACAGCCGGGGCCGAAAGCATGATCCGGAAACAGCCGGTTTTTCCCCGCGACGCAAATCGGGCGTAGCGGCAAGACATGCTTCTCGAATGTCCGAACACGATGGCGATCTTCGTCAAAGCCATCAGCGGCCATGGGAGCGCGTAGCTCAGCCGGTAGAGCACGTGACTTTTAATCACGGGGTCCTGGGTTCGAGCCCCAGCGCGCTCACCAGCTCAATCAATGCGTTACGCTACACTCTAAATCGGGCCGCACCACGCGGGGACCCGCTGGGGACCCGTTTGATGATGGTTGTGCGGGTAGTCGCCCGGATTGTCGTCTTCAAGGAAGATGCACCGGAGCGGCCGCACGGCCTTTGAGTGGCGCTGGACGGTGTCCACGCTGGTACGGGCTCCGGCCTTTCTGCAATCCGAGTTCATCTGAAGGGCTCCCTGTCCTTAAAGCTCACCTAATTCTAATCGTCATCCGATTGTCGCCCGCGGAGAACTCGGCCGGAGCGTCCCTCGCTCAGTGTGGAGGCCGACGCAGGCTGCATCGCCGGGACGCCCGTAAGGCAATCGCACTATTTAGCGATCGGGCCTTGCAGATATAATCTCGCCCGTTTTTGCGTCGGCGTGAAACTTCATCTTCTGACCATCCTTCATGCCTTCGCCTTCCCAACGACCGTCATCGGCTTCGATTTTGCTGACCAGCGTAAAGCCCGACTTGAGAACCTTCTCGATGACTTGCTGGATTGGCATCCAGTCAGCCCCCGGCCGGTCAGCATGCGCGGCGCTTACAGCAATTGCCGACAGAACGATTGCGATAACAACAGGTGCACTCCTATTCATGCGGGCCTCCTTGCTGCGTTTACCGACAAGTCTTCGCATCATTGTGGATCAAGGACACTCCCAAATTCAGCCTAGGGCACTCAGGGATAAGTACCAACACCGGCCGCGAGATACGAGAAGCGAGCTTACAATCTCTCCATCCGTCAATCTGTACGCTGCATGCGTACGCAGAACCCTAAGACAATCGAAGCTACGTCGGATCTCACATCTGGTGGACATCGTTCGGCCGGCCAGGTCTCTCAGGGCGCCACCAGTTTCTTCCGGATGGCGTAACGGACGAGTTCAGCTGTCGACGACATCCCCAGCTTGCGCATTGCCGAAGCACGATGGGTCTCGACGGTCTTCACGCTCAATTGCAAAATGGCGCTGATGGACCTGTTGGTGTGTCCTTCTGCTATCAGCTGCACTACGCCCTGCTCGCGCGAGGTGAGCAGCATATCCGACTTGTTCAGCTTGTTGAGCTGGTAGTCGTGGAGCAATTTCTCCAGCAACACGCTCGTGAAATAGGGCCTGCGGTCCAGCAGCGCTTCGACGGCGGAAAGCAGGTGTTTCCTCGCGTCCGACTTGAACAAGAAGCCGCGGACACCGGCCAGAATGGCTTCGGTCAGCAGCTCTTCATTTTCGTGCATCGTCAGAATCAGAACTTCGCTGCGCAAGCGAAGTGACTTCAATCGGCGACTGACCTCAAGCCCGTTCATGAGGGGCATCGAATAGTCAGCGATCACGACGTCCGGCTTTGTCTCCAGAGCCAGTGCGACAGCCTGCTCACCGTTCGTTGCTTCACCGACAACGATCCAGTCAGAGCGCGTATCGATAATCGCGCGCAGCCCTGAACGCACGATTTCATGATCATCCGCAATCAGGATGCGCTTCACGGCATCGTTCTCCTATCCGACTGCTATCGGCGGAGATCATCGGCAGCAGAACAGTCGAGCGATCATACAGATCGCGGGCTGAGGCATTATCCTGCAAAACCCCGAGATGGCCGGGCGAATGTACCGACAGGACCGCGGCCACCCACCCCCAGAGAGGCATTGTCATGCCTCGACCAGCTGCGCGCGGACGGCGTATCGTACCAGCCCCGCGGTCGAGCTCACGTCCAGCTTGCGCATCGCGGCGGCGCGATGAGCTTCGGTGGTCTTGACGCTGAGGTTGAGGATCGCGCTGATGCCCTTGTTGCTGTAGCCCTCTGCAACCAGCTTAACGACGAGCTGCTCGCGCGGAGTGAGACCCGGATGCCGTTCTGCATTGCTGGATCCGCCGTTCAGTTCGTTCCGACATCTTTCGGTACAGAACTGCTTGTGCGCCAGAAGAGCATCGACGGCCGTCATCAGCAATCTGTTTGCATCCGATTTCACCAGGAAAGCGCGCGCACCGGCCTCGAATGCTTGTTGGGCGAGTAGGCCGGAGTTGTGGACCGTGAAAATCAGGACCTCGGTCTGCAGCGGGTATTGCCTGATCCGCCGCGCGACCTCCAGTCCGGTCATTCGCGGCATGGAAAAATCGACGATTGCCACGTGAGGTCGGCTTTCGATCGCCGCTGTTAGCGCCTTGCTGCCGTCGTCCGCCTCGGCGACCACTTCCCAATCCGCTCGTTGCTCGAGCACCGCGCGCAAGCCCGACCGCACCGCTTCGTGATCGTCTGCTATCAAAATACGCTTCATGGCGAGCACTCCAGTCGCTACTCGGCGGCTGGGGCCGAAACGAATTCGTTTCCGCCTGCCGCCGGTGATCAGTGTTTTTCTTCCCTCAGTGGGTGCCTGCGGGGGCCCTCATGACAGTGGTGTCCTTTCGCCGGTTTCTCCTGGTCGTGACAAATGCATGCGGAACGACTGCGCACAGAACCGTGCCGGAACGATGCGCTGCCGGATCGGAGCGGATCTCCAGCGAACCTCCGATCTGCTCAAGTCTTGCTTTCATGGCTGGAATTCCAACGCCGGTCGATATCGCCTGGTGGGTGCCGCCGGCCTGAAGCCCGCGCCCGTTGTCCTTGACGGTCAGCCGAAAATGACCGCCGGTTTCCTTGATGACGATGCTCACTTCCGTCGCCTTTGCATGGCGGAATACGTTCGTGAGCGCTTCCTGAACGACCCGAAGCAATGAGCGCTGCTTCTCGTAGGGCAGTCGATCGACGGCCGCCACGATCCTGGTCGTGACCCGCAACGACGTGCGGGCCGCGAATCCATCGGCATAATGCTCGATCGCGACCTTGAGCCCGTTGTCTGTCAGATTTTGCGGGTGCAGCAAGTAGGCAAAAGCGCGGATTTCCCTGAGCGCCTCGTCGATCGACGCGTCGATCTCATCGCAGAGGCGCTCGGCCCGGACGGGGTCGCCAATGGTCTGGCGGATGCGCATCAGGCCAAGGCTCGCGGCAATCAGATGCTGGCACGTCGAGTCGTGCAGATCAGACGCAATCCGTTGCTGGATCTCTTCCTGAATGGACAGGAGACTGACGCTCGCCTGCGCAGCGACCAAGCGCTCAGTGGCGCTTTGGAAAAATTCATTTCGCGCGATCCGATGGCTGCCGATCAACCGGATTGCACCACCGGCAGCGTCCATGATCGGAACGATGGTCGTTTCCATGTTCTGGCGCTGGCCGCCAAACGCCAGGCGATGGCGAATCCTGACCTCTGTTCCTTCTGCGAGACACGCGCGGAGAGCTTCGCTGACGGCTCTGGCGTCGTCGCTGCCGAGGCAGTTGAAAACGTCCATCTCCCGGATATCTTCCGACGAGACCCCAAGGCGAAGCTCGAATGCCGGATTTATCCCTTCATACACGAAGTGCCCTTCAAACGAAGGGTGTGCTGCAAAAAGAAGATCGGGTGAAAAGACCCAGTAAAGGCGTTCGCTGGTTTCTTCCGAGCCAAGTCGCAACCACCCTCTAGCACTGGTTCCACTCGACTCACAGGCGGGCGAGCTATGTGACTTCACGGTACGCACCACTATTCACCGGTGACGCCCGATATTGAAGCTCAACATATTGAAGCCCAATATATTGAGGCCGAACATCAGGAGTCTCCTCCCTGCCCGCCGGCGAGGTATCCATCAATGAATCAGGAGACGCGCCCTTGGGGTAGGCAGAGTATACACCGTCAGGTTGCTCACACCACCAGGTAGTGTTGCTGACGGAATAAAATCTTGCATCGATGAGACGACATCGGGCGGATCGGATGAGTGGCCTTTTGCCAGATTATCCCGCTGCAATTCGAATAAGGTGCAACAGATACTCAAGCGCAGCAAACAGCTTTCATGATGGCGTCGAGGCGATCGCACCATGGCTAAGTCGCGGTGTGTTAGCGGCTCACATCGCCGCTCGTCTTCGGCCTGTTCTTCTTTCCTTTCGTCGCGTTTGGGGCTGCCTCTTGCGGCGGGGCGATCACCAGCGGATGATACGGCATCCGCAGCCGTTGAGTGCCGGCATCATCCCTGAGAGCATCGGTATCGAGACGCTGGCTCCGGTCCACAGAGTCGCGTGGGTCCGCCGCTGCGACGGATGCTGCCGTTAAACCGACAAGGACCCCAATCAGCACCCAAGCGCGCCTCAACGTCATCTTGCAGACCTCTCAAAAGGCGAAGTCGAGACGGGGACCGATCCTGAGATCCCTGTAGCGACGCACCATGACGTTCGATTCTCGTGCCTCGTACAGCACAGTCGTTGTGATCGAAACGTTGCTGGCAAAACTATACTTCAGGCCAATATCCGCGGAGTAGATTTGATCCTGTCGTCCCCTGTTCAGCCCGTCGGTGAACCAGAAGGCTTCGAACAACGGCGTGCTCACGATCGACCATTTTGGATCGAGCCTGACCTCTATGCCGAGCAAGGCATCGAAGCGCCAGCGGCGAGCTTCCGCAAGGTCGGAGAACCGGTAGGTCAGGAGCAGGAGCGGTGAGAATGTCACATTGTTCACGCGGAAGTCGCGCGCCACCGAGCCCATCACGTCGTCTGACGTGAAAGCGAGATCGCGATAGACGCCGTCGAAATCGTATCGGTGCTCGTAGATGGCGGAGAAGCGCCAGCCGTCCCAATTCTCCGTCAGGCGCGCTCCCATCCGCGCCACCGCGGCATTGCCGTCTTTCTCTCTCGCAAAGGCGTCATATTGCGCGCGTGCATAAAGCCGGTACGACAGGTCATCTGTGAGGTTCCCATCCAGCCTGACGCTTACGTCGGGCTCGTAGAAGAAATCCGACCTGCGGTTGTCTCGGCTGAACAGGGCATTGTCGGTGAAGCTCGGCGTGACGGAGCCGACGACGCTCCAGGACGGAGCGGAGTAATACGGTATGGGGCTGCTCGCCTTCAGTTCGGTGAGATCAACGTCCGCTGCCCAAGCGGTGCCGGTTCCCAACAACCCCAAGACCGGCAAAAGAGCTCTCGAGCTGTGCATGGTGTTCCTCGATGGCTTTTTGCGTGCACCAGGAATCGCCTCAGCCTGGTCGACAATTGTGGCGTGTTAGTGATATGATTCAAAATCCGTGATTGAATCGATGGACCGCGATTTCGTAGATTGCCGGAGGTTCTCGACGCATGGACCCAATCCTGCGCTTGATCTCAATCGATCGCGCAGGTGCAAGAAAGACCGGAGCGGCGCTCCGCCCTGACACGCCGGCCTCACGACGGAGCCCAGTTGGTGGTCTAATAGTCCGCAGGATCCCTGATGATCGGACAGGTCATGCAATGACCGCCGCCCCGGCCCCGTCCGAGCTCGGCCCCGACGATGGTGATCACCTCGATCCCTTCCTTGCGCAGCAAGGTGTTTGTGTAGGTGTTGCGGTCATAGGCGAACACCACGCCAGGGGATGCGCAAACCAGATTGGCGCCGCTGTCCCATTGTGTGCGCTCGCGCATATAGGCGTTGCCCCCGGTCTCGATCACGCGCAGCTTCTTCAGGCCAAGGGCTTCGGCCACGACGTCCACGAACGGCTTCTCATCCCTGCGCAGATCGAGGCCGGCCGAATTGTCTGCTGGACGGTAGGAAAAGGCCGCAATGTTGTTGACGATGTCGGGATACAGCAGAACGCAATCCCTATCCGCGAACGTGAAGACGGTGTCGAGATGCATTGCCGCACGAAGCTTCGGCATCGCAGCCACAATCACGCGCTCCGCCGCCTTCTTCTTGAACAAGGCCGCAGCGACCTGGCTGATCGCCTGCCGCGAGGTGCGCTCGCTCAAGCCGATCAGCACGTTGCCCTTTCCGATCGGCATCACGTCGCCCCCTTCCAGCGTCGCCAGGCCGTGGTCCCGCGTCGGATCGCCCCACCAGACATTGACCTTGCCGGCGAAATCCGGATGGAACTTGTAGATCGCCGTCGCGAGGATCGGCTCTTCGTGCCGCGCCGGCCAGTAGAGCGAGTTCAGCGTGACCCCGCCATAGATCCAGCAGGTCGTGTCCCGCGTGTATAGCGTGTTAGGAAGCGGCGGCAGCAGGTACTCGGTCATGCCGGCGGCCTCGCGCACGAGCTTGAGCATCTCGCCGCCATGGGCGTCCGGGAAGTCATGGGTCGAAACGCCTCCAATCAGCGTTTCGGCCAGATCGCGCGGTTTGAGGCTCTCGAGGTAACCCCGCAGTTCATCGACGAGACCGAGGCCGACCTGATCGGGAACGACTTGGTTGTCGAGAATCCACTTCTTGGCCTCGGGGATCGCGACGGTCTCCGCCAGCAGATTGTGCATCTCAACGACTTCGATGCCGCGGTCGCGCATCTTCTGCACGAAGTCGAAGTGATCGCGCTTGGCGTTCTCGACCCACAGCACGTCGTCGAACAGCAGGGTGTCGCAATTGGACGGCGTGAGGCGTTGATGGGCACGGCCGGGTGAGCAGACCATCACCTTGCGGAGTTGACCGACCTCCGAATGGACCCCAAAGGAAACCGAGCTATCCGACACCTGTCTTGCCATGGGAGTTCTCCCGGGAGTTGCCTTGCCTAGATGGTGATGTAGCCAGTGGCCAATCCGTGGATCCCGACAGCAGCGCCGACGGCGGCGGCAATGAAGATGACCCACTCGACGGCCGTAAAGACCCTCGCCTTCTGCTCCAGACGAGCCCAGAAGTAGAGTGCCGTGCCGGGCGCATAGAGGATCAAGGACAGCAGCAGGAACTTCATTCCGGCGGCGTAGATCAGGAACAGCGTGTAGACGACGGCGATGCCAGCGAAGATCATGTCGCGCGTTCTGTCGCTGCTGTTCTTCCCATAGGTCTCGCCCCGCCTGCTGAGCAGAAGCGCATAGGCTGCGACGAGAAAGAACGGAATGAGCGACATCACGCTCGTCAAATTGAGCATCAACGCAAACGCATCCTGCGACCAATAGGTGCTGATGACGAAGAGCTGAACGATCGCGTTCGTGAGCCAAAGCGCCGCGGCCGGCACCTTGTTCGCATTTTCCGTGCCGAACAGAGCCGGCATGTCCCTGGTCCGGCCGGCGGCGGAGAGCACCTCGGCGCAGATCAGCGACCAGGCGAGATAGGCCCCCAATACCGAAACCAGAAGCCCGACGCTGACGAAGATCGCGCCCCAATGGCCAACGACTGCTTCCAGCACCGTCGCCATGGAGGGCTGCCGCATGCCGGCGATCTCGGCGCGGGGAAGCACGGCATAGGGCAGCATGGTTACGAGCACCATCAGGCTCGTGACGATCGTAAATCCCAGAATGGTCGCAGCGCCGACATGCGCGCGTTCCTTGGCATAGCGTGAATAGACGCTGGCGCCCTCGATGCCGAGAAAGACAAATACGGTGACCAGCATGGTAGCGCGAATCTGCTCGAACAGACTCTTGTCCGGCATGCCCTCTCCGCCCCAGAAATTCGTTCGAAACAGGTCCGCGTTGAACCCGATGATCAGGATGACGATGAAGACGAGGATCGGCACGATCTTTGCGATCGTCACGATCGTGTTGATCGCGGCCGCCTGCTGCACTCCGCGCAGAATCATGAAATGAAACAGCCATATTCCGATCGAGGCGACGACGATCGCGATCACGGTGTTCCCGTCCCCGAAGACCGGGAAGAAAGCGCCCAATGTCGACTTGATCAGCACCCAATAGGAGACGTTGCCGATGCAGCTGCCTATCCAGTATCCGAATGCCGACAGGAAACCGGGATAGTCGCCAAACCCCTCCTTCGCATAGGCATAGACGCCGGCATCGAGCTCGGGCTTTCGCTCCGCCAGCGCCTGGAACACCCGCGCGAGGGTGTACATGCCGCCGCCCGCGATGCACCAGGCGAAGATCGCTCCGAACGGTCCGGTGGCGATACCGAAGGTTCTCGGCAGCGAGAAGATGCCCGAGCCGACCATCGAGCCGACCACCATCGCGGTCAACGCGAACAGCGAGAGCTTTTGGATTGACGGGTTCGCAGTCATGTGAGGACCTCGCCACACGATGGTGCGCGACAGTTCTACGATCGACTGCCCGACCGCTTGCACGATGCGCCTTGATCCCGGCTCGAAATATCGGGTGATCACCTAGTCTGGGATAGGGATTCTCCTCGCCGGGAAGTGAACACCGTCAGACATTTTTCACCGCCCATGCTTCGTGACCGCGGGGGACGGGAGCCCAGCATTAGCTAGCGAAAGCTAGATCCGATATCCCTTCCTAGGTGATGATCAAGAAAATTCATCCCTGCACGCCTAGGGTTTTATCCGATGCCGCGCTGGCGGACCGACAGCTAATCTTTAGGCGCGTCTCGCCGGCTACCAGCCCTGGCCCGCAGAACCCGACCAGAAGGAGGCTTGCATGTCCGACCTAGTAGCGATCGTGTATCCAACCGAGGCGAAGGCCGAAGAAGTGCGTCAACGGCTGCTCAAGCTGCAGAAGGAATATCTAATCACAATCAGCGACGCGGTGATCGCCGTGAAAACAGATTCCGGCGGCATCAAGCTCAACCAGCTCGTCAACACAACAGCGATGGGCGCGATGACCGGGAGTTTCTGGGGCCTTCTGATCGGCGTGATCTTCCTCAATCCGATCCTTGGTGTCGCGGTCGGCGCCGCATCCGGTGCGCTCGGCGGCGCCCTGGCCGATTTCGGCATCGACGACGCCTTCATGAAGGACTTGTCTGCCTCGCTGCACACCGGCAACGCCGCCTTGTTCGTCCTGATCAAGAACATGACGGCGGACAAGGTGCTGAAGGAGATCAAGGACGCCGGCGGAACCGTGCTGAAGACGTCCCTGGATGACACCAAGGAACAGGCCCTGCGCGACGCGCTCGCAAGTGCGGCGGAACGGCCGGCGGCCTGACCGGCCGCCTTCGGCCCGCTTAGCGCCGACCACCCGTGAGGCGCAGCAGCATCATGAACAGGTTGATGAAGTTGAGGTAGAGCGACAACGCCGAAATCACGGACTTGCGGCCTGCCGACGCTTCGTCATCCCTGCCGTCGTACATCGTCTTGATTCGCTGCGTATCGTATGCCGTGAGTCCGGCAAAAACACCGACCCCCACAACCGAGATCAGCCAGTCCAGCCCCGATGACTCCAGGAAGAGGTTGACCACGGTCGCGATGATGATGCCGATCAGGCCCATGAACAGGAAGGTCCCAAGACGGGACAAGTCTCGCCGGGTGGTGTAGCCGAACACGCTGAGCGCCCCGAAGGTCGCGGCTGCGATGAAGAAGACGCGTGTAATCGATGCACTAGTGTAGATGTGAAGCAGCGTCGAGAGCGACACGCCGACCAGGGCGGCGTAAATGAAAAACAGAAGCCGTGCGGTCGACACCGACAGCGTATTGATGCGCGAGCCGATGAAGAAGACCAGCGCAAGCGGCGCCAGGATGAAGACCCACATCAACGGGCTCTGCAGCAAGGCCGGACCAGTCAGCTGATAGGTCAGCCACGCGACGACGGCGGTCAGGCCAACGCCTGCGGCCATGTAGTTGTAGATGCGCAGCATGTAGTCACGCAGGCCGGTGTCCATCGCGATTGTGTCACCACCGCCCGCACTCGAGGCCGCCAGGTTCTGATCATAATTTGACATTGCTCGTCTCCTCTCAGAGCTTGCTGACGGAGCAACGCTATCCCTCGGACTCAGAGGATGGCATCGGACAATCACCCGAACGCCGACGGGGAAACCACCCTGTTGCCCCCGTAACTTCCGCCGCAGCGACCATCCTGCGCATTACAAAGTGGCAAACTGGAACCACCACTCACGCGTCCTCCTTTTGGAGGAGGCGCCTTACGCGTTTGTCACTAGGAGATGATCGCGGCGCGGCCTAATCGGCTGACATGCGCTACTATTTTCACATCGTCGATAAATACGGTCTCACGCCCGATGAGACCGGATGCGAATATGCCGATCAGGATACCGCGGTTCTGCATGCTCAACGGATTGCGGCCGAGCTCGCGAAGGCCGGTGAATTCTGCCGTTTCGGCGTCGTGCTTCTGGCTGCTGTTTCCGGGCCATCCGGTCCCGGCGAAGGCGCGATCGACCTCACGGCAAAGGCCTGAAGCCCGCGTGCAGGCCCTCGGCGATTTCCTGCCCCTGCTCTCTACAGAGAATCCCTGATGTGCGATCGGGAAAGCCGCGCCTAAGGTGTTGGCGAGATCGACGGGCATCAGTGCCCGCCGATCGCGGATTGGAAGGCCATTTTGGCATGGCTCCGTCACCGCACCAGGTCGATCAAAAGCTCTCCCGCAATGCGCTCATCGCACTCGTGGTGGGCTCGATGGTCGGCTCTGGCATATTCGCGCTACCCGCCTCGTTCGGGCGAACCACGGGTGCGCTCGGCGCAATGATCGCCTGGGCGATCGCAGGCACCGGCATGCTGATGCTGGCCTTTGTATTCCAGACCTTGTCACACCGCAAACCGGACCTCGACGCCGGCATCTATGCCTACGCCAGGGCTGGGTTTGGCGAGTATATCGGATTTGCTTCAGCCGTGGGGTACTGGATCGGATGCTGCCTCGCGGATGTCGCCTGCCTTGTCTTGATCAAGGCGACACTCGGGCAGTTTTTCTCCGTCTTCGGTGACGGCACAACGGCAGTGGCGATCGCTTCGGCATCCGTCCTGCTCTGGGGAGTGCATGTTCTGCTGCTGCGCGGCATCAAAAACGCCGCCGCGCTCAATACGATCGCGACCTACGCCAAGATCATTCCGATCCTGCTGTTCATTGCAGCCGCCGCCATCGCCTTTGATGGCAGGCTTTTCTCCATGAACTTCGCAGGAACGGAGCAGCTGGAGCATTCAGATGTGCTCACTCAGGTCCGCAGCACGATGCTGCTGACCGTATTCGTCTTCGTCGGGATTGAAGGCGCGAGTGTCTACTCCCGCTATGCCCTAAGCCGAACCGATGTTGGGTTCGCAACTATTGCCGGCTTTCTGACGGTGCTTAGCCTGCTCGTCCTTGTGACGCTGCTATCCTATGGCGTGCTGCTACGACCGGAGCTGGCGGATCTACCGACGCCATCCATGGCCGGCGTCATGGAAGCGATCGTCGGCCGCTGGGGCGGCGTGTTCATCAGCGTGGCGCTCCTGATCTCGGTCCTCGGCAACTACCTGTCCTGGTCACTATTGGCCGCCGAGGTGCTGCATTCCGCCGCGGTTCACCGCACCATGCCCTCCTTTCTCGCAACAGTGAACGCGTACAAGGTGCCTTCTGGAGCGCTCTGGCTCACCAATTGCGTCATCCAGACCTTCCTCCTGGTAACCTGGTTTGCGGAATACGCATTCACGCTCGCCTTGAAGATGACGAGCGCGATGACGCTGATCCCATATTTCTTTGTTGCGGCCTATGGTCTCAAGCTCGCCTGGACCGGCGAGACCTACCGCACTGGCGAGCGCGCGCGTGTTGGTGACTGGATCCGCTCGGCCGTTGCGACGTTCTACGCGGCCGGCATGATCTACGCAGGCGGGCCAAAGTTTCTCTTGCTGTCCTCGATCCTCTATGCGCCCGGCACGCTGCTGTTTCTTATTGCCAAGCGCGAGCGCAAGGAAGCTGCGTTCAGGCCGCTCGAGGCAATCCTCTTTGCCGCGATCACGATCGCAGCATGTGCCGGCGTGTACGCACTGTCCACCGGAGCCATTTCGATTTGAGTCCTTGTCCCTGGCAGCATGGAGGCGAAAATGAGCATCCGAATCATCTGGGGCGCCCTGATCCTGGGCGGGTTGATGGCCGTTTCCGCATCCCCGACCCCGTTGCTAGCCCAGCCAACCGGCATGGAGGCGTCACCGAAGGACTCCGGCGTGTCGACGAAGAACGTGGCGCCCAATACCAATACGAACCCGACCAAGCACCGCTACTGGCGTCATCGCGGCGGCAAGCATCCGCACTTTGGCAGCCGGCGCGTCCGCACCTAGGTGCCGCGAACCATCATCCACCCTGGTGATTGGGCAGATCCATGAGCGATTCCAGGACAGGGCCGGAGCGGCTTGGAGAACTCGTTTCGCACGACGATTCCCCCGGCCTGCCGGAGCAGGCCAAGCGCAGCATTCTCGCGACGGGGCTCAGCCTGCTAGCTGCCTGTGTTTTCCTGTTTCTGGCGTGGCAGACAGTGTCCAGTCTCCTGCTCATCTTTGCAGGCGTGTTGTTCGGCGCATTTCTCGATGCCTGCGCAAGGGCACTGGCGCCGGTCCTTCCGCTCGCTCGCACCTGGCGGCTGACGCTGGTCCTGCTCCTGTTCTCCGCTCTTTCCGGATTTGGGTTGGTATGGGGCGCAGGCAAGCTACCGGAGCAGACGCGCCTCCTGTTGAAGGTCATGGACAGCCAGATCGACATCCTTCAGGAGCATCTCCTGTCATACGGCGTCGACCTCCTCGGCCCGGAATGGGGCCGCGACTTTGCACAATGGCTGTTCTCCGATCAGGGGCGCTTTCTCAGCCACGCCCAATTCGTGCTCGGCGGAGCATCGAGTCTTCTGACCGGCGCGTTAGTCATCCTGTTTCTCGGAATTCTCTTCGCCTTCGATCCGATCAGCCATCGCGAGAGCCTGGTCATGCTGGTGAAGCGACCCTACCGACCGCGAACAAGAGCGGTCATGGATGAGATGGGCAGCGTGATGCGGTTGTGGCTGATCGGACAGTTCATTCGGATCCTTCTCATGACACTGTGCGTCTGGATCGCGCTCTATCTGGTCGGCCTGCCCGGACCTCTCGTGCTCGGACTGCAGGCGGGTTTGTCGAACTTCATTCCCTACCTTGGACCGATCGTGGCGGCGATTCCGATCGCGCTGGTCGCAATGCCACTCGGCGGCTCGCTGCTGATCTGGGCCGTGCTAATCTACACAATCATCCAGTCGATCGAGGGCTATGTGATCGGCCCGCTGATCCACCGTCATGCGGTCGAGATCCCCCCTGCCTGGACGCTGGTCGCGATTGTCATGCTTGGCGCGCTGTTCGGGATACTGGGCATCGCGATGGCCATGCCCCTGGTCGCGATCGGCCGCGTCGCAATCATCCGGTTCTACGTCGAGGACCATCTCGGCGACGAGCCAAAGCCGACGTTCAACAGCAAGAATGCGTGAGTGGATGACTATGAGCGAGACCGATGTATCAGGCAGCGAGGGCACGGCGTCCTCCACGCCGCAATCCAGGATGGCCCATTTCCTGTGGGAGCAACTCCCTTATGTGGTGGCGCTGGTGCTCGCCGTCGCAGGCGTCGCCTATACCAACGTCTCCCACCAGCCTCTCGTCGGCTACTGGGAATTCCTGGCGCTCGCCATTGGCGTGGTCTGCGTCGTCACGAAATGGCCGGAGACGCAAGGCAAGGACGCCCAGCTCCGATTGATCTGGACCCAGGCGCTGCACTGGATCGCCGTCCTGGTCACGATGAACATCATGCTGATGTCGGGGGTCCAGCAATTGCTTCCGACACCGGCAACCGGCCTGGTGCTGCTGACGTTGCTGGCGCTCGGCACGTTCCTCGCGGGCGTCAGCCTCCTGTCGCTACAAATCTCGTTTCTCGGCCTTGCGATGGGCGTGACCGTCCCGGCGATATCATGGCTGAAGCAATCCGTCTTCTTCTTCTTGCTTGGCGCGGTGCTGCTGATCGGCCTCGGCATCACGTTCTGGCTTCGCCAGGATCGCCGGCCGGCGACCGCATCCATAAACAACCAGATGGAGGCTTGAATGCGAATGACACGGTTCCTTTGCGCTGCCGCATGCGCGTTGCTGTGCACCGCCGCCTCGCCCGTCCGCGCCGACGCATTCCGGGTCGGCCGATTGTTATGCCTCAGCTCCCCGCGCGTGGGCTTGGTCCTTGGATCGACTCAATCGCTGCGCTGCACTTTCTTCTATGCGCGCAGACCTCCTCGACAATATATCTATGAGGGGCGAATAAGGCGCGTTGGACTCGACCTGGGAGTGACCTCGGCGGGGACTCTCTCCTGGGCCGTCTTCGCCAAGAATTCGCGGATCGGCCCCGCTACGCTGCGAGGATTCTATGTGGGAGCAAGCGGCAATGTCGCATTCGGTCCCGGGCTCGGGGCGAATGTCCTGATTGGCGGCTCGCGCCGAAGCGTGATGTTGCAACCGCTGTCGATCGAGCGATCTATCGGAATCAATCTTGCAGCGGGCGTGACCAACCTGTCTCTGGGACCGCGCGGCAGGCGATAGCTCGTTCACCGGAATCGTTCCCGAGACTTCATGCGAACATTCCCGCATCGTCGCTCAGGGTTTCGTCGGATGTCGACGCTCCGGCTCCGAAGCTACCGTCGCGTCGGGGTAGCCATCTAATAGATCAGGAGCGTGGCATGACAGTCTATGACAGCCGGTCCGGCATTGCAGCTCTGGGCCCTCCTCCCCTGTGGGTCTGCGCTCTCCTTGGCGTCGTCATGATCGCCGCCGGTATCGCAGCTCTCAGCGATGTGGTGTTCGCAACCATTATCAGCGTGAAGTTGATCGGACTGACGGCGATCGCGGCCGGCGCGTTCGAGATCGCCCACGCCTTCTGGACCAAGGGATGGGGCGGCTTTCTGTGGCAGATCCTGCTCGGCGCCCTCTACGTCGCCTTCGGGCTCGTGCTGCTGACCCAGCCCGCCTCCGGCGCCCTGATCCTCACTTATTTCCTCGGCGCGATCCTGATCGCCTCAGGCGTCATTCGATGCATGCTGAGCTTTGCCCATTGGAGCCAGAACGGATGGATGATGCTGACCTCCGGCGTCTTCGGGTTGGCCGCGGGTGCGTTGACCCTGTTCAGCTTCCCCACCATCAGCCCGTGGCTCCTCGGATTCCTGCTTGGCGTCGACCTGATCTCGCACGGCCTCGCCTGGCTGATCTACGCGTTCCAGTCTGCGCGGCGGACTGCATAACATAAGGAGAAAAAGATGATGGATCTCCCCACCCGTCGCGCTTTCCTTGGTCTTGCTCAAAATGTCGTAGCCGGCGCGGCGATAGGCGCCATCGGTGTCCGCTTCATTGCGGTTGCGGAAGCGATGCCGATCGCACCCGACCTCGGCCAGAACGACCGGCCGTCGGATCTCCTGACGCAAGCTCAATGGGGACCGCCGCCTCCTCCTGGCTGGCGCCGCCGGCGGCCGCGCAGCCGCCGCTGGGTTTGCTGGTGGCATCGCGGACGTCGTCACTGCGGATGGCGGTGGCGCTAGGCCTACCCTTGCGCGATCCCCACACAGCTGAAGGGCTGTGAAGGCCATGCAACTCCAACAGACGATGGAGGACATCGTGCGCCACACCAATCTGTGGCTTCTCGGAGCCATTCTCGCAGCGCTTCTCGTAGTGGCGACTTGGTACACCGTGGCGGTATGGCAGGAAACGCCATCAATGCCGTTTTACCGCAACGCCATCTTGGCGGGAGCTGCACTCCTGATGCTGGTGTCCGGCTGTGGCCTGATCGCACTGATGTTCTATAGCCGCCGCAAGGATTACGACGAGCCCGTGCGCAGCAATCGAACACCGCGGGAGTGATACGGCACCGGTGAAGCATCGGCCCGGTCCCAAGCCTGGTTGCAAGGAGCGGACCATGAACCTTGCTGGCGTTTCGATGAGGCTGCTGGCGGCAATTCTCCTGACGATCATCGCCAGCGGGTGGGCCCGGACCCAACCCGCCGCCCCTGGCCCACCCGCGGTCGGCGTCGTGGAAGCGACAAGGCGACCGATCACGGAGAGGAGTGAATTTCTCGGGCGGATCGAAGCGATCAATCGGGTCAATGTCGTTGCGCGCGTCACTGCATTTCTGGAACGGCGCCTCTTCGAGGAAGGCGCCGAGATCAGCAAAGGCGATGAGCTCTACCGGCTCGAGCGCGGTCCGTTCGAAGCGGATCTGGCATGGAAACAGGCGCAGGTAGCTCAACTTCAGGCCACACTCGAGAATGCCAAACAGACGACGGAACGCGCGCGGACTCTGCTCGGAGGCCCTGCCGGGCAACAGTCCACCTACGACGCCGCCATTGCGAACCAGCTCAGCCTCGAAGCCCAGGTCCAGGCCGCACAAGCCCAGGTTCAGGCCTCCCGGATCAACCTTGACTACACGACGATCCGCGCCCCGATCGCCGGCAAGATCGGACGCACGGCATTGACCGAAGGCAACGTTGTCGGCCCAAGCTCGGGCGTGCTGACCACCATCGTCAGCCAGGACCCGATGTACGTCACCTTCCCCGTGCCGCTGCGCCAGGGGTTGGAATTGCGGGAACGATACGCGCCGCAAGGAGGCCTGGAGGCCGTCGTCATCAGGCTGCGACTACCCGACGGCCGCATGTACGGCCAGTCCGGCAAACTGAATTTCGTCGACAACACCATCGCCCAAAACACCGACACGATCACCGTGCGCGGCGAGATCGGCAATCCTATCCTGCGGGCGTCCTCGGCGGCCGGCGTCACCGTTCACGAGTTGACCGACGGTGAGTTCGTTACCGTCGTGCTGGAGGGCGTCCAACCGATCGCGGTGCTAGCGATCCCGCGCTCCGCCGTGCTCTCCGATCAGCAGGGCCATTATGTTCTCGCCGTCGGCGCCGACAACAAGGCCGAGCAGCGCCGCATCCAGCTCGGGCAATCGACCCCGACCATCGCGGCGGTCATCGCCGGGCTCGCGGCCGGAGACAGCGTCATCGTCGAGGGCCTGCAGCGGGTTCGCCCCGGCCAGGTCGTTTTGCCGGGACCGGCAAGTCCCCTGATCCTGTCGAGCATGAAGGCTGCGGATGGTACGGCTCCGCAGGCAGCTCCCAGCACCTCCGGCAAAGCCGGCCGGGCGGACGACAAGCCATGATATCTGCGGTCTTCATCGATCGTCCGCGGCTCGCAATGGTGATCGCCTTCATCATCACCATCGCGGGCGCGCTCGCGCTGATGCAGATCCCGGTGGCGCAATTTCCGGACATCGTGCCGCCACAAGTCACGGTCTCAGGCACGTTCCCGGGTGCATCCGCCGAAGTCGTCGAGAGCAGCGTCGCCCAGCCCTTGGAGGCACAGATCATCGGCGTCGACCGCGCACTCTACATGAAATCGACCAGCGCCAGCGATGGAAGCTACACACTGACGGTTTCGTTCGCGCTCGGCACTAACCCCGACATCAACACCGTCAATGTCAACAACCGCGTGCAGAGCGCGCTGTCGCAGTTGCCGACCGAAGTGCAGCAGCAGGGGGTGACGGTGCGCAAGCGGTCCTCGTCGATCCTGCAATTCCTCGTGCTCTACAGCGCTAATGGCGAACAGGATCCGCTGTTCATCACAAACTACGCCATCATCAACGTGCTCGATGCGATTGCGAGCACCCCGGGGGTCGGCCAGGCCAATCTGTTCGCCAAGATGAACTACTCGATGCGGATCTGGTTTGACACACAGCGGCTGACCAGCCTCAACCTTACGCCGTCGGACGTCATTGCCGCAATTCGCACGCAAAGCGTTCAGGCGCCGGTCGGCCGCATCGGCGCGCGCCCGATCAGTGACGACCAGCAATTCCAGTTCAACGTGCAGACCCTGGGCAGGCTCGCAACCGTCGATCAATTTGCCAATATCGTGCTGCGCGCCAACCCGGACGGCTCATCCCTGCTGGTGAAGGACGTTGCCCGCGTCGAGATGGGCGCGCAAAACCTCGACAGCGAAGCGCGGATCGACGGACGCGCAGCCGTCCCGGTCGCGATCTATCTGGCGCCGGGCGCCAATGCGGTGACCACCGCACAAGCGGTGGCGGCGACGATGCAGCGGCTGTCGCAGCACTTCCCGACCGGACTGAGCTACCTCGTGCAATACGATTCCACGAGTTTCGTGCGCGACACCATCGCGGAGGTGTTGAAGACGCTGGGCGAGGCCTTCGTATTGGTCGTGATCGTGGTGTACCTCTTCCTCGGCAATCTCCGGGCGACGGTGATCCCGGCGATCGCGGTACCAGTGAGCCTGATCGGCACTTTCGCCGTCCTGCTGGTGCTGGGTTATTCGGCAAATACAGTGTCCCTGCTGGCGATGGTGCTCGCGATCGGCATCGTCGTGGACGATGCCATCGTCGTCGTCGAGAACGTCGAGCGAGTCATGCAGGAGGAACCGGACCTTTCGCCGACCGAAGCCAGCAAGAAGGCCATGACCCAGATCACCGCGCCGATCATCGCCATTACCCTGGTGCTGCTGTCGGTCTTCGTACCCGTCGCATTCATTCCAGGCGTTTCCGGAACGCTTTTTCGCCAGTTCGCGGTGACGATCAGCGCCGCGATGATGATTTCGGCGTTGAACGCGCTGACACTGTCGCCCGCCCTGTGCGCGCTGTTCCTGCGCCACACGGGGCCAAGGCGCGGCATCATCGGCCGCGTCCTCGGCTCCATCGACTGGATTCGTGACCGTTACAGCAGCGGCGTCCGACGCCTCGTGCGCATGGCCGGCCTCTCCGTTCTGCTCGTCCTGCTCTTTGCCGCCGGCATCTTCGGCATGTCGCTGATCACGCCGACGGGTTTCCTGCCCGAGGAAGATCAGGGCGCCTTCTTCACGTCGGTCCAACTTCCGGACGGCGCATCGGTGGCGCGAACCAGCGAGGTCACCCGGCAGGTCGAAGACGTCCTGAAGCAGATGCCGGCCGTTGACCACGTTCTTGCCATCGTCGGTTTTTCCCTGCTCGACGGCGCATCGGAATCGAACAGCGCCCTCGTCGTCACCCGCCTGAAGCCATTTGCCGACCGCAAGGCGGCAGCGGATTCTGCGCAAGCGCTGATCCGGCAGACCTTTGCCGCCGGCGCGCAGGTCCGACAGGCCAATGTACTGCCGTTCAACCTGCCACCGATCATCGGACTCTCCACCGGCGGCGGGTTCGAATACCAGCTTCAGGCATTGGAAGGACAGAGCCCGGCCGAGATCTCGAGCGTCACAAACGCGCTGATCGGAGCCGCCAACGCCGATCCACGTTTGGCGCGCGTCTTTTCCACCTTCACTGCGACTAATCCGTCGATCCATCTCGACATCGACCGCGGCAAGGCGCAGGCGCTCGGCGTGGGGATCAACGACATCTTCACCGCCCTGCAGGCGACGCTTGGCGGCATCTACGTCAACAACTTCAACCGGTTTGGCCGCACCTGGCAGGTCAACGTCCAGGGCGAGGCGTTCGATCGCAGCGACATCTCGGATATCTGGCGCATCTATCTGCGCAACGCCACCGGGCAAATGGTACCGATCAGATCACTGGCCGGGATCAGGATCGTGACCGGCCCTCAGGTGATCACCCGCTACAACAATTACCGCTCGGTGACGGTGAACGGCAGCCCGGCGCCCGGAGTTTCGTCAGGCACTGCGATGGCCGCAATGGCCGATGTGTCGAATAGCGTACTGCCTGCGGGTTACAGTTTCGCGTGGACCGGCACCGCCTATCAGGAACAACAGGCCGCCGGCCAGACCGGTATCGTTCTGATGCTTGCGGTGCTGTTTGCCTATTTGTTCCTGGTGGCGCTCTATGAAAGCACGATGATCCCGATCCCAGTGTTGCTGTCCGTTGTCGTCGGCGTGCTCGGCTCCTATGTCGGCATCAAGCTCGCCGGCCTCAATCTCGACCTCTACGGCCAGATCGGGCTGGTGGTGCTGATTGCGCTCGCCGCCAAGAACGGGATTCTGATCGTTGAATTCGCCAAGGAGCAACGCGAGGCAGGCGTGGCGCTCGAGGACGCTGCGATCCAGGCCGCGCATATGCGCTTCCGCGCGGTCATGATGACCTCCGTTGCCTTCATTTTTGGTCTCGTGCCGCTCGTGATCGCGACCGGCGCTGCGGAGCTCAGCCGCAGGGCCGTCGGGACAGCCGTCTTTGCAGGTATGCTCGCGGCCAGCTCGATCGGAATCTTCCTGGTGCCGATGCTTTACGTGACGTTTCAGCGTCTGCGGGAGCGGATGAAGATGAGAGCCAAGGTCAAAACTGACGAGTTGTCCCGATGAAAAAGGCTAAGGCACGCTCGCCAAAACGATTTCCCGCAGCACGCGCGTCGGCGGAATCCACTGATCTTCCATCCCGTAGTTTCCAGCCGTCAAGGCAATGACGAGCTGCAACGCAGGAATGATGAACAAGCGTTGGCCGCCTTCCCCCTGCGCCAGCCACATACGCTCCAGGCGCCCGGCCGCCCATCCCTTCGGCTTGCCGAAAGCCACGTCGAGGAGAAACCACTGATAGCCATACCGGCGAAGCTCGTCGGAACTGACAACCGGCGTCGTGCAACGAGTGATCCACTCCGAAGGAACGATTTGCTGGCCGTTGAGCTGCCCACCCGAGAGCATCAGCGTTCCGATCCGAGAGAGGTCGCGAACCGACATCCGGGCGCCTGAGGCAGCGAATGGCTCACCATCGGGCCCGGCGGCCCATTGCGTCGGCCCCAGGCCGAGCGGATCGAACAACGCCTCGCGTGCGAAGTCGTGCAGTGACTTGCCTGATCCCTTGGCGATCAGCCGGGCGAGCAACGCGGTCGCTCCGCCGCAATAATTCCAGCGCGCACCAGGCCTATCGACAACCGGTCGCTCCAGTATGTAACGATAACGGTCGGTAGCGTTGTCCATTGCGGTTTCGCTGTTGCGGGGATCGGCATAAGGTAAGCTGCTCTCATCCCAATCCATTCCCATCGTCATCGACAGCGCATGATGGACGGTCACGCGCGAGCGTTCCTCGTCGGCAAGATCACGATACTCCGGGAATCCGGAAAGCAGGCTCGCCTCCGGCGCCGGCACCTTCCCTTGCTGAAGAGCGATTCCATAGAGCAAAGCCACGATGCTCTTCGAGCAGGATCGAAGATCGTGGAGCGTCTCCACCGAGAACTTCACCGTTCCGAGATCGCCAACGCCCCTCTCGCGATCTTGACCCTCGAAATAGCGCTCGACGATCTGTTCTCCGTTCTTGAGAACAAGAAGACCGTGAATATTCCACACACGTCGCTCGGCGACTGCTTGATCGAGCCGTCTGATTACCTCGGTGGCGAATTGGTCAGAAGGAAACGTGGGCTGTTGCTGCCCCCGAGCCGGCAGGATTTGCGAACCCATGGCTGTTGCTATTCCTGACAATATCTGGCGACGATTTGGCAAAGCCTAACGTCCTCGTATCCGGGGGTATCGCCTTATATCAACATGTCCCGGCGAATGTCAGCATTGGGCCATTGAGACGGATTCATCTCGGGTTGTCGGCAGGTCGATATCCGCTTCTGTCCGCAAGCGCCGAAATGGGGCCAGCGTTGCGTTTGGCCTGACTGCCGTGAGTCAAACTCCCACACTTGCGTCGTCCTGGCCAAAATGTTGCTGTCGTCGCGCAAGCGCCAGCGTGGCGTTGTCTGACGAGAAAGACGTCGACATCACCGACGCCTTCCCCGCGCGCCGTGATGAATAGACCATGAATGCCGCGACGGCTTGAGCGAAAAACCATTTTCTTGCCCTGGAAACCGCGCGCGTCTCTGCGGCGTTTAGCTCTACACCACCGGAGGAACTGAACATGCCCTTGTCCAGTGCAGCAGCTGCTGCAGTCCTTGCGCTCCAGCTCGCGACACCCGCAGTCAACCAGACCGAAACGCCCAACCTGGTTCAGGTCCGTGAAGGGCCGTGCAGCTACGGGTTTGATACCGACATCTACGGAAGATGTTATCCGAACGGCGTCATTCCGCCGGAGTATCAAGCCGCGCGCCAACCCCGCGCCTACTATGAGCCGCGCCGATACTACAGGGAGGAGTACCGCCCACGGTGGCGACACCGCTATTACCGCGACGAGTATTGATCAATAGCCGCCACCGATCGCCGCGCTCTGGATTGAAGCTGGTGCCCAGTCAGATGGATCCGCCAGCTAATTAGACCATTGGTGACAAGCCCGCGGCGCCGACGTCCGGCCTGACGTCGATCGGGGCGAAGCGCTTAAATTGAAATTGACCGGAGAACGTCCTGCTCAGATCACGCCCACAATGATCAAGACTCCGATCTCAACCAGTAGGAGCGTACCCGCTGCTGCGGAGATGAAAAACAAGTCACCTAAGGAAAGGAACTGCATGATTCGCCTCCCAATTTGCCAGAAGCGGCCCCTACATCCCTTGAACGGCGTAAGCAGGGGGGCAGGATGATGGGGCCGCTTCCAGGAGGTCCTTGACGCGTCCGTCCGGCGCCAAGCATTTGCATTCTAGCCCAACTTTAAATCTTGTCCACCATTTAATTCATTTAATGACATTTATTTTTTAATGGTTAATTTGCCGACTTCTGGAGCTTGCCCAAGGAGCATAGCCGGCGGGCCCGCCAGCGTGGACAGAGCGCGGACCATCCTAAATCTTCTGGACGAGCGAGCTAGCTAACGGAGGCGCGGGCGGTTATGTGCGCCCCACAGGGCGATGAACAGGACTGCCGCGTTTCCAATTCCCAGCAAGACCAAGATGCTTTCCAGCATGACGAATCAAGCTCCGCCCGGGGAATCATACACCTGAGCGAAACTTAGTCATCCAGGCCAGCAAGACCGCTCGCGCTGCCTCAAGACAGATCCTGCGGCTCATGCCGCGACGTTCCGCACGATCGGCGCGGCACGCCACGTTGCCAGCGTAAGGGTCCCGCCAGCGTGCGCGGTGGCAGCGATGCGACCAACCCCACCAATGCGCCGGCCGGCACGGGCGGCCTACTGAGCCACCACCTCTCACTCAATGCTGGCCGCGAGGGGTATTGTCTTCGCGGTTGAGAAACGCAAGCCGCCTCTCCAGTTCTTCCTTCTTGGCCACGAGTCTCGTGGCAAGAATGTCATTGACGACACTGTGGAGTTGCCACAGCTCTTCAATCGACATGCTTTCAAACGGCCTTCGTTCCATGAATCCCCCCGACTCACGAATCGTCTATAGCTTGGGGCTACAAGGGGGGAGCTGGCAACTAGTGGTTCGTTGAGTGCAGAAGGTTATCTACTCTGCTCGATTCCGCAGACTTCCCGCGCGACCTTGAGCGTCGGCGGCGCAACTCTGCTTGCATTAATCGAGTTCGCAAGAGGCCCAATTCTGCAATCTGACTTTCTAGAAATGCGATACGTTGGTGCAAGGCGACAGCAAGATAGGAAGTCCGATCGGAAATACTCATCACGACCTCATAAAATAACAATGACAAGAGTACAAAACGATCCCGGCAATCTCAGCATTACGCCACGAGGTTGGCACAATTGCAAGGCGAACCCAGTGAGAGGCATCCTGCGCGCGGGTTTTCCAAGGAACACCTCTAAGGAACACCTCCAAGGAACACCTCCAAGGAACACCTGGGCGTCCTGATGCTTGAATCGCTGCCGGCTCGCCGCCGAGCTGGCGGAGCGGCCCCGGCCTACCCCAAAAGCCCCCCTGCAGCCGGGGCCGTCTCTCTGCCAAGCGCAATATCGGAGTTTGCGTATGCGTTCCTCACCCTCGATCGTGCCGGCCGATCGTCTGGACCGTGACATTTACTTGGTGCTTGAGGACTTTGGCGCGCGTGCCGGCTGCGCTTGGCGCGAGACGGACGAAGCCGATACAGATCTCGAAACCGTCCTGCAGCACATTCTCTCCGGTCAATACGCCTACCCCGCCCGGATTGTGTGCTTCAATCCGGGCGAAGGCTGGTCACGGGACGCCACCTCCGAGGTCGCCGACGCGCTCGCCCGGCGCGCAGCCGATTCTGACGCCGACGTCTCGTCCGCGCTGCAGGCTTTCATTGCCGCCCATGCGACGAGAGGTTTCGATGTTCAGCTCGCGCTGCCGTTGCGGAGCGCCGGTAAGTAACGTTGAGCATCGACGCGGATCCGCGAGAAGGCGTCAACGTCAGCTCTATTGACCTTCCTTTTCAGGGCCGTGATTAAATCTTCAGAGCCGCGATTCAATTTTCGGAGCCGCGATTAAATTTTCCCCTAGCTTTTGTTTTGCCGACGATCCAGATTTCTGGAATTATACCGCCGATTTTATTGGGGGACATTGCGATGGCAAAGCCTGCCGTTTCCCGTGATGCCTTTCGTGGGTTGTTCGCTTTTTATGCAGCGAAAGCACATCACGACCACAAGCACGATGGCGAACATCGCTTATTGAAGCTGTTTGGATCGGCTGAAGACATTCCCGATAGATTGCTGGAGCAATGGTCGGAAGGAGCTGAGCTGCTTGGCTCTGAAACCGCCGGTCGCATACTGGAGCCGCGCGCCCGTCAAATCGCGAATGACGGCGTACATTATGACCATGCCAGCGACTTTCTCCACGCGCTCTTGAGAGATCTCGGTCAAAAGGCGCAGTGACAATCCTGGTCAATATTACTCCCATAACGCTCGCCAATGCCAATCTCGATTTACAGCCCCCTCCGCGAGAGATTGCTAACGGAGAACTGTCCAAGACTTCGGCTAACCTTTGCTGAGGTTGAATCGATATTGGGAAAGCCTCTGCCGAGGTCGGCTTATAGATTCACTAGCTGGTGGAGCACACTAAATGGCAGAAGCCCACAAGCGAAGGCGTGGTTGTCCGCAGGCTTTGATGTCCGGGTATCAATGAAGCACCGCATCGTCGAATTCTATCGTTCTGGCGTGGAGCACCATTGATCGTCGACGAAGCACCTCGGCCTCTCGCCCCCGATCCGCGATCGATTATCGGAGCCATCCACAGAGGCCGCGGAGTGGGAGGAACTGAACATGCCCTTGTCCATGCAGCCGTTAGGCTGCGCCATTCAACGACGAGAATATTCGCCGCGCTGCCGCTCTGTCTGACAGGTCGTGCAGTTGCTGCCGCCGGCGCCGCTTTGTCGCAGGAATCCGCCAATTTCCGATAGAGTCCAGTAGTCGCCCCGAGATGAACTCCCCGCAGCATGCGCCTATTGTGCCCTTCCCTTCCCGGCATTTTGGCGATGATCTGCGCAGCGAAAGACAGTCCGCCCGTTCTGATCTGCTCCAAGTGCAGACGGCCGATGGCGTTCTTGGCCACGCTCCCGGCCATCTTCACGCTACCGGCAGTGCATGCCTACCAGTGCCGTCCGTGTCTGCGGGTAGACACCATCCCGCTCGATTAAGGCCGGGAGAGCCGAGCTAGCGCGCTGCGGTGCGCAGTGCTCTCAACTACCGCACCTGCCATTGCGTCGCATCCGTGGCGGCTCCAGGCAGCCTGCCCCCAAAAAGCCGGAAGACAACGGGCCGGAAAGGTGTAGGATTCAGCAAAATCGGAGGCGCGGCATGTTTGAAATCAACGGCTTCGACACGGCGGGCGTCGTCAGCCTGAAGCGGGCTTCACTCGCCGCCGCCCTCAAGAAGGCCAAGGAGCTGGTCGAGGACGGGTGCTGGGACGTTCGGGTCGTCGATCCCAGCGGCCGCGTCTACACCTCGTTTGAAGAGCAGGCCGCCTAGTTCCGAGCGATCGCCTGCCGCTATCCGCCTCGGCCGACGTTCGACGGGCATTTTCAGCCAGCGCTGCGTTGCTTCGCGGCTTCACAGGCTGCCGAGCTAAGTGCGCGCTCTTTCCGTGACATTGGCTTGCCGTCGTCGGACGCGCGGTGCCATTGCCAGTCCACCGGTTTGGGCGCACGCTCTCTCCAGGCGCTTCAGACGCCGCACGGGAGAGACGCATGAAGGAACCGGGCCTGGATGGTCGCCACCGCGACAAGGATGGCGGGATCAGCAAGAAGCACGGCAACACGCTGGTCGGCACGTTGCGCAAGATCTACGGCAAGAGTTTTGCGGCCGGGTATCCCGATGCGACGCAGCTCAGCGAGGTCCTGGCCCAGCTCAACGAGACGTCGCTGAGCCAGCTGCGCCGTGATCACGACACCGGTCATTTGGGACACAAGATCGATCACGCCTTGAAGTGACGCGCGGACGCGGCGCGCCGGACCAGCGCGGACGTCGTCGGGGCTGATCAGCTTGACGTGACGTCAGCTCTCCGGCGCCGCAGCCGGCACGCTCAGCGGCGCGCCGCCGACCGACACCGGCCCTACCGGCCCCACAGGCCCCACGGGGCCCACGGGCTTCGTCTCCCGCACCATCCGCTTGCGCATCGCGGCGGACAGTCCGTAGCGCGCATGCGCTCTTCGGACGGACGAGGTGACGTCCGACATCACCGTGCTCTGCAGCGAGTCGATCTTCGCAATCAGCGTCGACAGCTGCGACGAGATCTTCTTCACATCGACCCGTTCGTCCGTGATGCTCTGTCGCAGCGACAGCAGCAGCATTGAATCCTGCTGCAGCAGAACCGAGTTCTGATCCGCTGCCTGATTGTTCTGCTGCAGCAAGGCGGTGTGTTGCTGCTGGGCTGCCTGAATGTCCTTCAGGGCCGCGACGACCGGATCCGGCTTTGGCGCGGACGTTTCCTGGCGCGGAAGCAGTTCGGCGAGGCTGCCGAGGTTCAGCGACGAAAAATCGGCCGGCGACGTGTAGATGGCGGCCGCGCCGTTGATGGCCAGGGCACACACCGAAAGCGCCAGGATCGATTTTCGGCGGGGCCGCTTGGCCGGCTCCGAAGCTTCGGGCATTTCGGGTTCGTGCCCTGCCGCGGCGGCTGCAAGGGCTGCGGCGTCGAGCTCTTCGGCAAAGCTTGCCGTTTCGAATGTCGTGGTCACGTGCATGGACCCCAATGAGCGAGCAACAGGAAGCCGCCCCTGGAACGTCCTCGCGACGAGTCCGTGTACGCAGCACCCTTACACAACTGCCTAAAATTGTGAGCATTTCGGATTAATTCCACGTTAGCGGCGGAGGCGGCTGACGGGCCCGGCGCCTCCGTTCGAGTACGGGGGCAGTCGCTGGGAGCGATTTCGCCTGTGGCCATCCTTCGAGACGCCCGCCGTTGGCGGGCCCTCAGGATGAGGACCGGGTGCGCCGCGATCGTTTCGACGAGCGCCGATGCTGCTTAGGCTCATCCTGAGGAGCCTGCGCAAGCGGGCGTCTCGAAGGACGAGGCGTGCGCTCAGGTGGTTGCGGCCGGCTTTTCGCCGATTCAAAAAGCTTGGTGCCAGCAGCACTTAGCTACTTTGCATGGGGTTGTTTTCGCGTTTTGAAGGCCGCCTCATCCCTCGTCCAGCAGCTCGAACAGCTCCTCCACCCGCTCGAACGGGGTGTCCTGCATCTTGGCGTGATAGACCACGCGGTCGCCGGCGCGCTGCAGCGACTTGCCCCGCGACTTCCGCAGGCGTCCGGGCAGGAACGTCGCGGCCGCAGCTTCCGGGCCGACGTCGAGGCGGACGATGCCTCTGCGCTTGCATTCGATCCTGAGCCTCGCCGCGGCGAAGAAGTCGCGCGCGACCTTCGGTAAGGGTCCGAAGCGGCGGGCGGTTTCCTCCTCGAGGTCTTCGAGGTCGTCCTCATCCGTGCAACGTGCGGCGCGGGCATAGAGCTCGAGCCGGACCGGCTCGGACTGCACGTAGCTCTCGGGCAGCACTTCACCGAGCGGCAGGTTCAGGTCCGGCACCCACACCGCCTGCCCCTCGTCGAGCTTCTCCGAAGCCATCTTGAGGAGGTGACTGTAGAGCACCGGCCCGAACACCTGGACGTGGCCGGATTGCTGCTCGGAAAACAGGTCGCCTGCGCCTCGCAGGTCGAGGTCGCGCTCGCTGATGGCAAAGCCCGCGCCGGGCCGGCTGAACTCCTCGAGCACGGCCAGGCGCTTCTCGGATTGTCCGGATTGCGTCTCGGTCAGCAGATGGGCGAAGGCGCGGATGCCGCTGCGGCCGACGCGCCCGCGCAGCTGATGCAGCTGGGCGAGGCCGAACTTCTCCGGCCAGCAGACCACGATGGTGTTGGCACGGGGAATGTCGAGGCCGCTCTCGACGATGTTGGTCGCGAGCAAGACGTCGGCCCTGCCCTCGACGAAGCTCATCATGCGGTCGTCGATCTCGTCCGCGGCCAAGCGGCCGTGCAGGCAGACGATGCGCAGGTCCGGCGCCACCGCCTGTACCCGCGCCAGCATCGGATCGAGATCCTGGATGCGCGGACAGATCAGGAAGCTCTGGCCGTGGCGGCGCTGCTCGCGCAAGAGTGCCGAGGCGATCGCGGCATCCGACAGCGGCGCGATCCGGGTCGCGACCGGCAGCCGGTGCACCGGAGGCGAGGCGATCACGCTGAGGTCGCGGAAGCCGGCAAGACCGGCGGCGAGCGTGCGCGGGATCGGCGTCGCGCTCATCATCAGCACATGGACATTCTTGGCGAGGCCGGCGAGCTTGGCCTTCTCGGCCGCGCCAAAATGCTGCTCCTCGTCGATGATGACGAGGCCGAGATCGTCGAACCTGATGTCCTTGCCGGTGAGTGCCTGCGTGCCGATCACCACCTTGATCCGGCCGCTGCGCAGCCCCTCTCTCGTTTCGCGCAGCTCCGCGCCCGAGGTTGCGCGCGACAGGTTGCCGACCTCGATGCCGAACGGGGCAAAACGCTTCTGGAAGGTCGCGACGTGCTGGCGCGCCAGCACCGTCGTCGGCACCGCGACCGCCACCTGCTTGCCCGAAAGCACCACGGCCGCCGCCGCCCGCAGCGCCACCTCGGTCTTGCCGAATCCGACGTCGCCGCAGATCACGCGGTCCATGGGATGACCGGAGGCGAGATCGTCCAGCACGTCGTGGATCGCCTTGGCCTGGTCGATCGTCGTGAAGTAAGGGAAGCGCGCGACGAACTTCTCGTAGGCCGATCCCGGCGGCACCAGCTTTTCGCCGCGCCGCCGGCGGCGCTGGCTGATGTGCTTGGCGAGCGCCCTGCCGGCGGCCTGGATCTCGCGCTCCGCTTCGGTGCGGCGGGCCCACCATGTGCTGCCGTCCGCCTTGTCGAGCGAGAGCTTGCCGAGCTCGGCCGCGTAAGGCCACATCAAGGCAAGATCGGACGGCGGCACCAGCACCGCATTGTCGCCGGCGAACTTCAGGCGGATCATCTCCCGCAAGCCGCCACCGCCGGTGTTGACGGTCTGCAGGCCGTCAAGCACGCCGAGACCGCGCTGGAGATGGATCACCACCGTGCCCTGCTCGGGCACGTCGGCATGGTCGAACGCCGTGCTCCAGGCCCGCGCCATCGGCTGCGCATGATGCGCCCGGCTGCCGAGCACGTCGGAGGCCGTCACGACGACGAGAGGCTTTCTGCCCGGCACGACAAAGCCCGCATCGAGATCGGCCAGCAGCGCCGCCTCGCCGCTCCGCGCGCTCGCCGCCTCGTCCCAGTCCTCGCAGCGCGGCGCCTTGAGGCCGCTCATGCGCTCCATCACGCGCAGGTCGTCCTCCTGCGCCGCGGCGAGGATCAGGCGCGAACCCGCCCGCCGCGTCTCCTCGACGAAAGCACGCAGCGCCTTCCTGGCGGATGTCAGCTTCGAAAACTCCGGGATGGTCTGGAAGGACGCCGCGCGCGGCAGCACCTTCATGCCCCTGGAGAGCTGCTTCCAATCCCGCCGTCCGAGATATTCGCGCTCGCGCTCGGCGCGCGGCGCGGCCTCCTCGATCGTATCGAGCCAGCCGTCGGCGTGCGCCGGGACGCCTGCGTCGGCGATCCATTTGGCGCGTCCGCAATATTCGAACAGGCTCGCGCGCCTGCCGCCTTTGCCGGCAAGGCCAAGCCGCTCCGACATGGGATCGACGAGAAGCTCCCTGGTCTCGAAGATGATCCTATGCTCGTTCGGATCGAACGCCACGATCCGCTTGATCGCACGATCCGAATGCTCGATCCGGAACGGCCCCAGCGCGCCCGCGGGAAAGATCTCGAAGGTCTGGCCGTGGAACAGCGCCCCGCCGGGATAATCCGGCTCGTCGTCGAGATCGTATCCGAGGGCTTCGAGACGCGTCTCGAGCTCGCGCTCGGAGAACGGGCCGCCGACCTTCAAGCTCAGGCTGAGGCGCGCCAGGCTCGCCGGGGGCGGCAGGCGCTCCATCACCGCTTCCGCCGTCGAGACGAGAAACAGCGGCCTCTTGGATTTCGCGAGGCGCCTCAGCACGGAGGCTCTACGCCCCGCGAGCTCGTGCGACGGCTCGAGCTGATCGAACGGCAAGGTGTTCAGGCGCGGAAACACCAGGACCTCGCAAGCGGGGTCGAGCGCGTGAATGACGCTGCCCAGCCGCTCCGCCCTGTTCTCGTTCTCGGCGAGAAAAACGATGCCGCCGGGTCCGGACTGCTTCCACTGGGCAAGCAGGTGGAGAGCCAGCACCCCGAGCGGCGACGACGACGAGATCGTGGCGCGCTGCACCGCCTTGCTCGTCCTCGGCGACGTCCTGTTTGGCAACGCCTTGCTTGTCGACGTCCTGCTCGGCAACGTCTTCTTCGGCGACCTCTTGGCCACCCGCGCCTTCTTGGTAAGCCTCACTTGAATCCGTTTCTGGTCGTAAACCGTCGTCAACTGAACGCCAGCCGCCCTCATTCCGATTCGGCGACTTCGCGCCATGCATATGAGATTTGCCCCGCGAACGCACGCCTGGGAGCAACGTTCGGCACGGCGCAACGATCCCGACACAAGGGCTTGCTGATCGACCGGTGGAACGGAACTGGCGCGGCGCGGGAGCTGCGTCTGTCGATGCGACGCTTGGCGCGATTGTAACCATTCCGCGCACGGAGAGAAACGAAAAACCCCAGCGCTTGGAGCCACGCTGGGGCGTTTCGTTCAAATAAATTGGTCAAGCAATGACGTCTTCATAGCAGCGATTTCAGCGCGCGCTTGTGACCTGGTTCACATCTTGCGGCAAACAAACGACCTCAGCGCGGAGGCCCTGAGGTCGCCAACCTTTGTGGGGAAGGTTTTCTCTCACGGCCCGGGGCTTTTGGGGGGCTTGGGGTTGGACCGCGAGCCAGGATTCGACGCCTGCCACGCCAAGTCGTTCCATCGCCGCCCCCCGAAAGATTCGCCGGGATGGCCTGAACGTTCGACCCGTTCAATCACGCCGGAGCGGGATACCGCATTTGAGCGCGCACGCGCCGCGCGCTAGGATGCCGCCTTTTACGGAGGCTCATTTGAAACCATTCCTTTTCATCGCCATCGCGCTGCTTGCTATGGCACCCGCCCGCTCGCAGCCGCTGGTCGATCCGAGCAAGGTTGCTCCGGAATATCGCGAGGCAGCCGAGAAGCGACGGGCCGAGCAGCTGCGCCAGCGCGAATGCGCGCTGAAGGCGGATCTCGAGAAAGTGCTGCCCAGGGATCGCACCGCTTTTCTCACCCACTGCCTGGACACGATGGCAGCCGGTCAATAGCGGCCAGCTTGCCGCTCGAACCGGGTTTTCCCGACGCCGGCCGCGGCCGGCCGAAGGCCGCGCGCGTTCTACAACATCCGCCGCGATGCCATTCAAGCTTTCTTCAGACATTTGGGATCAGCTGAATATTCCATTTTTTCAAAGTCATTGTTGTCCGCACATGAGTTCGGTCCAGATTCAGTGCACGCGCTGCAAGAGCGTGTTTCGCGATCGCGCCGGGCGGTTGCAGGACGGCTATTCCAGGCAATGCCCGACTTGCGAAGTGGTGCTGTTCTTCGCCGAGGATTCCCAGCATCCCTTCATCAAGCGCGCGATGCGCAATGCGCGCAAAGCCCGCAAGGAGATGCGGGAAGCCGGTGCAGCCAGACTGGCCGCTCCGGGGCCGCGCGCGGCGCAGTCGAGAGCGTTCGCCGGACGGACGCGATCGGCCGGACGCGAGGACTAAAGCGCGATGCGATTAGGATGAATCATCATCGCGCTTTAGGTTGTTGTTTAAGCATGATCTCTTCGGAAAACCGCTGCGCACTTTTCCGGATCATGCTTTAGCTCACTTCCGCTTCTGCTTCCTCGGAAACAGGCGGTCGCGGATGTAGCGCGAGGTGGCTGTCAGACGGATGCCGCGCGGCTTCTGCCAGGCGGCGCGGTCGATCTCCTTCTTGTCGCCAATCGCCAGCCTGCCTTTGGCCCTCTTGGCAATGAAGATCGCGTCGCTCATCTTGCGGCCGGAGCGCTTGTTCCTGGTTTTCACTTCTTTCCAGAGACTGATCCTGCCGAGCTTCAGCTTGGGCAGCTCCTCCCTGATCTCCCGCCGCAGGCAATCCTTGGCGGACTCGCGCGCACGCTTGCGGCCGCCCGGAAACATCCACAGGCCGTCCGACCGGCGTCTGACCAACAGTACCTTGCCGCGCCTTGCGGCAACCAGTTTGGAAGACTTCGCCATTGCTGCCGTGGTTGAAACAGAATCGTTCCGATCGTAACTTGTCTAGTGGAACAGACAAGTTCGCAGCATGCTTTGTCCCGGCGCGGCACGACCCGTCGGCTGCGAGATCAGTCCTTGCCCGCCCCTGCCCGGTCCTCGGTCCTGATCCAGGCCATCATCATCTCCCAGGCCACCGACAGGATGATCGGTCCGATGAACAGGCCGACGATGCCGTGGGCGAGCGTGCCGCCGATCACGCCGACGAAGATCACGATGGTCGGCGTGGTCAGGCCACGCCCCATGACGAGCGGCTTCAACATGGTGTCGATGAAGCCGACGAGGACGAGAAACACGGTGAGCAGCAGCGCCGTGGTGACGTCCTTGGCGGTCCAGATCCAGATGATCACCGGCAGCAGCACGAGGAACGCGCCGATCTGCACGATCGAGAGCAGCAGCACGATGAAGGCCAGAAGGCCGGCGCTCGGCACGGCGGCGAGCTTGAAGCCGATGCCGGCCAGCAGCGCCTGCACGATCGCCACACCGATCACGCCCTGCGCCACGGCGCGGATGGTCGCACCCGCGAGCGACAGGAAATGCTCGGTCTGCTCCGGTACGATGCGAAACAGGAAGCCGCGGCCGGCCGCGACCAGCCTCGGCCCATGCGGAAACAGGAAGCCGGCCACGAACACCGAGACCAGGAACTGGAGCGTGCCGACGCCGGCATCGCCGGCAAGCGACAGCAGCGGGCCCGCCAGCGGCTGGAGATACGGCGCCACCTCGCGCACCAGCGCGCGGACGTTGGTGTAGGCCTGGTCCCAGAGCTCGTAGAGCCAGGGGCCGACCAGCGGCCATGATTTGATCTGCTCGGGCGCAGCCTGAAGCGCCAGATCGCCGGTGCCGAGCTGCTGTGCCAGCTCGCGCACGCCGTCCACCGCGCTGATGCCGAGCCAGGTCGCCGGGCCGATGACGATGCCGAGCGTGATCATGGTCAGGATCGCGGCTGCGGTCTTGGGCCGGCCACCGAGGGCTTTGGCGACCCAGCTGAAGGCCGGATAGAACGCAACCGCGAGCACGCCGCTCCAGGCCAGGATCGGCACGAACGGGCGGATGATCAGGAAGGTCCAGATGATCAGCAGGGCGAGCAGGCCGAGCCGGATCACGAGCTGGATGACGTCTTCTCCGGTCAGGAGCTGACGGAGACTTTTCACGGGCACTGCTTTCCTTGCGGCATGAACGCAAAACTTCCGGTGCTTGCGCGGCCCAGCCGTTATTGCCAGCAACGCATCCGGCGTCAAGGCGACTGGAACCGGTCGGCCCCGCGATTGGGAACACATCGGGCCATTCCGCCAATCCGCGACCGCGGCCGCCCCCGACGCCGGCCGGCCTTGGCTAACGCCCGTTAACCGGATTCCCGCGCGCCGGTTTACGCCGCTGCAAACGCCCGCGGCTACCGTGGATCGGGGTCACCAAAAAGCATTCCGTGCAATGGCAAACAGCATCTGGACGATCGAAGAATTCACCTGTGCGGGTTGCGGCATGAACTACACCGCGACCAGGGAGGAACACAGCGAAGCCCACGCCGGCCACTTCAAATGCAGCATCTGCAGCGGCGTGGTGCATGCCTGGTCCGGCAAGCATCATTTCTTCGGCTGGCAAGCCGTGAAAACGCGGCCACCCGTGTTCGGAAGGCGCTGGGCGGACGTGGAATGGTAGGCGGCCCACGCGCGCATCTTTGATTGCGCCGCGCGGTCGCCGCGACGGGCGGGAGGATAGGCCGAATTGCAGCGGCGCCATTTGGACTCCGTTCACCGATCGCCGCTAGATCAGAACGGATCCTTCGCGCCGAACCAGCAAAATCATGGCCGACCTCAACGCCGTCCTGACCAGGCTCAACGACCGCCTGCTCCGCCTCGAGGGCGAGCTGTTCGTGCTGCGCTCGCTGGCGCGCGCGACGCTGACGGCGGGCGACGACCATGCGGCGCGCATGCGCAAGCTGGTCGAAGCCGCAAAGGTCGCGCTCGACGATGAGGCCAGGCGGCCTCTCGACAAGCCGACACGAAAATACGTCGACGCGGCAACCGCGCTGGTGGAGGAATTGCTGGTCGAGCCGACCCCGGCGCGGCCATTGTTCACAGTGATCGACGGCGGCCGTCGCGATTGAACGACAAACGCCTCGGCCCTGCGATCAGCTGGCGCTGCTGCATGCGTCATCGTAGCGGTGCGGGCAGCGGGCGCGGCGGCGTCCCCGTAGCCTTGCCTCGCAGACCCCGCTAGTCTGCCGTGGAACTATCTGCCTTGAGCCGGCTGAGGCCGGCCTCGATGATCGCGATCTCCTCGTCGATCTGGCCGATCGGCAGGCTGAAATCATAGCCGGACCTGCTCTTCAGCTCGACCGCGAGCCGCTGCCTGTGCATCATCAGCTCGTCGAGCCCACGGCGGTTCTTCAGCCGCACATAGCTGTCGACAATCTGCTCAATTGCGCGCGGCATGAAATTTGTCCCGGCGAAAAGGCCCGCACGGCGCACCCGCGCCGGCGGGACATTTTCGGTGTCGCGGTACGCAATACAAATCCGCGACGGATTAGTCGATACGCCGGGCTGGTTGAGATCGCGTTACCATTCCGCGATTTCGCAATACGCGGCATTGAAAAGGCCGCTGACGATTGCGCCAGCGGCCCAAGCCGGGTTTAAAAACGGATGCGGGTTGAAATGTCGCCAGCCCCGGTCCGCCCAATCCTATCAGCCCGCCCAGCGTTCTTCTGTTAAAAACGAAACACAGAAACCCACTTATCGGACGCTTGCCGTCCCGCCGTGGCCTTGCAGCAACGCTCATCGGCGACGCGGAAGCAAGTGCGCCGCGATCTGCGCCCGCCATGGCGGCACCGGGGCGGCTGGCTGCGCAATCATGACGTCGATCGCAGCCCGCGCCCTCGGCGTATTGTTGATAACCCACGCAAACGCTGCGCGGGTGGTGACAGGGCGTCCGGACGTGTTATCGGGGATGACGCAGTTGCGAGATCGGATCGGATACCCATGCGCATTACCCTCGTCGGCTCCCGCCATTTCGGCGTGACAACCCTGAACATGCTCCGGGAGCACGGCGTTTCGATCGTCCGGGTCGTGGTGGCCGACGCCGAGGATCGCCTCGCCGCGGCCGCCAAGGCAGCCGGCATCGAGGTCGTGGTGCAGGCCAACCCGAAGCTGGTGATAGCCTCCGAGATTGCCCCTGATACCGATCTGATCATCACGGCGCACAGCCACGCCCGGATCGGCAAGGACGCGCTCGCCGCCGCCAGGTTCGGCGGGATCGGCTATCACCCCTCGCTGCTGCCCCGTCATCGCGGCAAGGCCGCCGTGGAATGGACCATCAAGGAAGGCGATCCGATCGCCGGCGGCACGATCTATCACCTCGCCGACCGCATGGACGCCGGCGCCATCGCCGCCCAGGACTGGTGCTTCGTCAAGAAAGGCGAGACGGCGCGAGAGCTCTGGGAGCGCGCGCTGGCCCCCCTCGGCCTCAAGCTCCTGGCCGATGTGATCGACTACGCCAAGGTGCACAAGGCGCTGCCCGCCAAGACTCAGGACGAGCAGTTCGCGACCTCCGCGCCAAGCCTTTCGTGAAGCCTGTCCAAGAGTTCGCTCCTGACGTTTACCCTTAACGTGAAGCCGCATTGATTCCGCTTGGAAAATCGCAGCCGAAAACGCAAATAAACTATTGTTCCCACAGGAACAATTTTCGATTTGGCATCGCAACAAATTTCCGTCACATTTGGTCCAGATAAGCGACAGCATATCAGACACATTCAAGGACGGATTTATGCGTTTTGCTCGCATTGCGGTGTTCTGTGCCGCTTCAGTTTTCACCGGCACCCTCGCCGCTTCCGCCTTTGCCCAGACGCCTTATGACGGCAACTGGCAGGTCACGATCGTGACCAAGAGCGGCTCCTGCGAACCCACCGCGAGTTCCATGCTGACGGTTGCCGACGGCAAGATCACTGCGCCCGGCGCTAACGTTTCCGGCACCATCGGCAGCGGGGGTCTTGTGAAAGTTTCGATCAATGGTGCATATGCCAACGGTCAACTCAACGGCAACGCCGGATCGGGGAAGTGGAATGGAGCATCTGCAGGCATACCGTGCAGCGGGCGATGGGAAGCATCGCGCCAATAAACCAATCGAGGCTCGCGCCCGGAGCCGGCGGCTGCTGATCGCGGCCGCCGTTTTGTTTGCGGCAGGGATCGCCGGCACTGAAAGCAAGGCCCAGTCGAGCCCGTTCGCCCCAATGGCGGGCAGCTGGAGTGGCGCCGGGACGGTGGCTCTGGATGACGGCTCGACCGAACGGATCCGCTGTCGGGCCAAGTACGCCCCGATCGGCCCCACCATGGAGCTGTCCCTGACCTGCGCCAGCGACGCCTACAAGTTCAACTTTGCGGCCAGCCTCAAGGCTGAGGGCAGCGCCATTTCCGGGAGCTGGTCCGAAATCAGCCGCAACATCTCTGGATCGCTCCAGGGGCGTGGCGCCGGCGGCAATTTCGAGCTGGTTGCCGCTGCCGCTGGCTTCAATGCCAACATCTCGCTGAAGACGAGCGGCAACAAGCAGAACGTCGCGATACGCGCGGACAGCCAGTTCCGCGGGGCGAACATCTCGCTGTCGAAGTAAGCCAGCACTCGATCTGACAATCGATCCGGCGGCCCCGCCGGATCGATTTTTTATGCGGCCGGCACGAACGCGGTGACCTCGATCTCGACCTTGGCCCGCTCGTCCACGAGGCCGCCGATATAGAGCAGTGTCGAAGGCGGGAAATTGCGTCCGAGCGTTTCCTTCCAGGCCGCACCAATGCCGGCACCGGCTGCTTCATATTCGCTGCGGCTGGTCAGGTACCAGGTCAGGCGGACGATGTGCTCCGGACCCGCGCCCGCCTCGTCCAGCAGCTTGATGATCCGCTTCAGCGCCATTTCGACCTGCGCCGCCAGGTCGGGCGCATAATTGCCGGTCTCGTCGCCGCCGGTCTGCCCGGCCAGGACCACCCAGCGCCCCGGCCCCTCGACCGCGACGCCATGGGAAAAGCCACGCGGTTTCTTCCATTCGGCCGGCTGCAAGATCTGCATGAGCGAAGCTCTCCCGATTTTGTTGTTGTTCGATGATGCCTTAAAGCACGATGCGATGAGGATGAATCGCCATCGCGCCATAGCTTGCTGTTTAAGCATGATCTTTCCGGAAAACCGCTGCGCGCTTTTCCGGATCATGCTTTAGCACGGCCCGCTGCATCGCTGCATCCGCAGATTTGGCCGTTGCAAACGGTGGCGATGTCGCCGATACCGGCCGTCCTTTCACATTCCATCCTCCCGCAATCACCGCCGATGAGCGCGACACAGTCCAAAACGATGGCTGCACTGTGGATGGCCGGCTGGCTGTCGCTGATGCTGGTGATGGCGGTTGCCGGGCGCGAGACCACGCGCGAGTTGAGCGTCTTCCAGATCATGGAAGTGCGCTCGGTGATCGGGTTCGCGCTCCTGCTGCCCATCATTTCCCGCGCCGGTGGCTTCAAGGCGGTCGCGACCATGCGCCTGCCCCAGCACCTCGCTCGCAACGGGGTGCATTATTTTGCCCAGCTCGGCTGGTTCTACGCGTTGACGCTGATCGGAATCGGGCAGGTCGTCGCGATCGAATTCACCATGCCGATCTGGACCGCCGTGCTGGCCGCGACGTTCCTGTCCGAACGCATGACGCTCTGGAAGATCGCCGCTGTCGTGCTCGGCATCGTCGGCGTCGTGATGATCGTTCGGCCCGCCACCAGCGAGATCAATCCGGGCCAATTGATCGCGCTCGGGGCTGCAATCGGCTTCAGCATTTCCATGATCTTGGCGAAGTCGCTGACCCGGACCGAAAGCGCATTGTCGATCCTGTTCTGGATGATCGTGGTGCAGGCCGTCGTGGGCTTGCTGCCGACGCTCGCCGTGTGGATCTGGCCGTCGCCGCGTTTATGGGGCTGGCTGTTCGTCATCGGGGTCTGCGGCACCTTCTCCCATTATTGCCTCGCCAGTGCGCTCCGCCACGCGGATGCGACGATCGTGGTGCCCATGGATTTCCTGCGGGTTCCGCTGACTGCGACAGCCGGCTGGCTGCTTTATTCCGAGCGGCTCGACGGCTGGACCGTGCTCGGCGCGGCGCTGATCCTGTGCGGCAATCTCCTGAATCTGAAGCCGGTGCCGCCGGTTCCTACCCGCGCCCAATGAACCTCGCGCCGCCTCGCGCGACAAAACGAAGTGGCCGTGTGATTTAGATCACGTTGGAGCGACCCTCCACCGTGCATATTCGGCCACACAGCAGCGGGTTGAAACGGACGTCCTGCCGTTTTGGTGGCGCGAGGTCGGGCACTTCGTGTAGGTTCGTTGCCAATTTGTTGCTGCCTGCAATTCGATTCTGGGGATTTCAGAATGCGCTATCTCACCCTCCTCGCCTCGCTGATGTGCATGGCGCTGTCGGTCAGTGCCGCGAAGGCTGACCGCCGCGTCGCTTTTGTCGTGGGCAACGGCTCCTACAAGAACGTCGCGCAATTGCCGAACCCGCCGATCGACGCCAAGGCGATGGCATCGACGCTGCGCAATGTCGGTTTCGAGGTGATCGAAGGCTCCAATCTCAGCCGCGACCAGATGACGGAGAAGCTGCTCGATTTCGGCCGCAAGGCGCAGGGCTCCGACATCGCGCTGTTCTACTATGCCGGCCACGGCATCGCCGTCAGCGGCACCAACTACCTGCTGCCCGTCGACGCCGACATCAAGTCTGAGATGGACGTCAAGCTGGGCGCGGCCATCAACATCGACCTGACGCTCGAGCAGACCATGGGCGATGCCAAGGTCAAGCTCGTCTTCCTCGATGCCTGCCGCGACAATCCGTTCGCCGCCAAGATCAAGTCGAACTCCGCGACCCGCAGCGTCAACGTGCAGAGCGGTCTTGCCGAGATGAAATCCGGTGAAGGCACCCTCATCGCGTTCGCCACCGGTCCCGGCCAGACCGCGCTCGATGGTCAGGAGGGCAACAACAGCCCGTTCACGCGTGCGCTGATCGACAACATCACCAAGCCCGGCGTCGAGATCCAGCAGGCCATGACGTCGGTGCGCGCCCAGGTCAATGAAGAGACCCGCAAGGGCCAGCTGCCCTGGGGCCACACCAACCTGACCGGCTCGGTCTATCTCAATCAGGCCCCGACCACGCAGGTCGCCAACGCGGCCCCGACCGCTTCGGGCATGGTGCCGGCTGCGACCGGCGGCTCGGACGGCGTCGAGCTCGAATATTGGCGCTCGGTGAAGGAGTCCAACAAGCCGGAAGAGCTCAACGCCTATCTCACCGCCTATCCGAACGGTCAGTTCAAGGCGCTGGCGCTGGCACGCCTCGCCGCCATCAAGAGCGGCCCCTCGACCGCGACCCGCGCCCTCAACGCTGGCGTCGATCCCGCAACCTTCACCGACGAGGCCACCCAGGTCACCGAGGACCAGATCGGCCTCGACAAGACCAAGCGCCGCGACGTGCAGCGTCGCCTGACGGCGCTCGGCTTCGACACCAAGCAGAGCGGCGCATTCGACGACGAGACGCGATCCGTGCTCAAGCGCTGGCAGACGGCGCGCGGCTATCCCTCATCAGGCTACCTCAACAAGCTTCAGCACAAGGCTCTGCTCTCGGAGATCGTGGCTGCCCCGGCGACCGCGAGCGACACCAGCCAGAAGCCGGCCCGGCGCGCCGCCAGCGCCCCGGCCCAGAGCAGCGCGCCGGCGCCGGCCCCTCAACGCAGCAGCCCCGGCGATGCCGCCGGTGCGGCCTTCGTCGGCGGTGTCGTCGGCGGCATGATGGGCGGCATGTTCCGCCGCTGAGGCGAGACGACGATCTCAGAATGCAAAAGCCCGGCTCACGCCGGGCTTTTTCGTTTGTGATCCTCATGGTGAGGAGGCGCGAAGCGCCGTCTCGAACCATGAAGGCCCCGCTCTCGCAGCGCCGCGTGGCGAGAGAGAGCCCTACTTCCCCGCGGCCTTTCGCAGCGCCTCGTTGATGCGATCCTGCCAGCCGGGGCCACCCTCCTGGAAGAACTCCAGCACGTCCTGATCGATGCGCAACGTGACCTGCTCCTTGACGCCGGGAACAGCCGTCTGTTTAGGCGGCGCCACGGCGACCTTGGCCGTCACCTTCTTGAACGCTGCCTCTGCTTCCGTCCTGGCATCGCCCAGTGTGCGCGGCCGCCTCGGTGGTTGCTCCGCCATGTCCTAGATTCCTTCAAACAAAGCCGTCGAAAGATACCGCTCGGAGAAGGACGGCACGATCGCCAGGATGGTTTTTCCAGCAGCCTCCGGCCGCTTGCCGATCTGCAGCGCGGCCGCAATCGCAGCTCCCGAGGAGATGCCGCCGGGAATGCCCTCATGCCGCGCCAGCGCGCGCGCGGTCTCGATGGCGGTCGTCGAGTTGATCTTGACGATCTCGTCGATCACGGCACGGTCGAGGATGTCGGGGACGAAGCCGGCGCCGATGCCCTGAATCTTGTGCGGGGTATGCTGTCCGCCCGACAGCACCGGGCTCTCCTCCGGCTCGACCGCGACTACGCGCAGTGAGGCCTTGCGCGGCTTGAGCACCTGGCCGACGCCGGTGATCGTGCCGCCGGTGCCGACACCGGCGACGAAGAAGTCGATGTTGCCGGCGGTGTCGTTCCAGATCTCTTCCGCGGTGGTGCGGCGGTGCACCTCGGGATTGGCGAGGTTCTTGAACTGCTGCGGCATCACCGAGTTCGGCGTCGACTTCAACAGCTCCTCGGCGGCGGCGATCGCGCCCTTCATGCCTTGCGCCGCCGGCGTCAGCACCAGTTCGGCGCCGAGAAAAGCCAGCATCTTGCGCCGCTCGATCGACATCGATTCCGGCATCACCAGCTTGAGGCGGTAGCCGCGCGACGCCGCCACGAAGGCGAGCGCGATGCCGGTATTGCCGGAGGTCGGCTCGATCAGCACGGTGTCGGGCTTGACGATGCCGGCCTTTTCCATCGCGACGATCATGGCCGCGCCGATGCGGTCCTTCACGCTTGCGGCAGGATTGAAATATTCAAGTTTTGCCAAAATCGTCGCATTCACGCCGTGCATGCCCGGCAGCCGACGCAAGCGCACGATCGGCGTATTGCCGAAGGCCTCGACGATCGAGTCATAGATCCGGCCGCGGCCGGCTTGGTGCGCTGCACCCGTGTTGGACGATGCGTCCATGATGAACTCCCTGTGGCGACAATCTGCTCTTCTATCGCGGCATTGCGCAGTTACAGACAGCTTGCGGCGACACGCAAGCGGCAATGCGGCACATGTTAAATACGCTGCATCGCAAAATCACGTGAGCGGCGAAGATCAGAAAACCAACGCATTTGTGTTGCGACCTCGTCAACCGTTTCTGCTTATGTTAGACTTACGTCTTAAAGCAGGGAGGTCACCACGATGTCAGCAATTGCTGAAGTGTTGTCGACCGTCGCGCCGAACCGCGATCCGCGTTGCAGCGAATTGCCCACCTGTCCTGTCTGTGCCGACTCCATGGTCGCCGCCGAAGCATCCGCCTACGTCTCGGACCACATGATCAGCTATCTCTGGACCTGCGATAATTGCGGCTATGGCTTCGTGACCAAGCATGCCGTGAAGCAACGCTTCGTGTGCAACTGAGCTAGCGTGGGGCGATGTCGCCCCTCGCCCAGCCCTCGCGCGTACGCCGATAGAACTCCTCAAACGTTCCGCCCGCGATCGCGTCTCTGATGCCCTGCATCAGGAACTGGTAGTAGGCGATATTGATTTCGGACAGCAGCATCGCCCCTAGCGTCTCGCCCGCCTTGACGAGATGGTGCAGATAGGCGCGCGCGCAGTTGCGCGTCGACGGCCATGAGCTCTCCTCATCCAGCGGACGCGGATCGTCGGCGTGGCGTGCATTGCGCAAATTCACCTGGCCGAAACGCGTGAAGGCGACGCCGTGGCGGCCGTTGCGCGTCGGCATCACGCAGTCGAACATGTCGATGCCGCGCTTCACGGCTTCGAGGATGTCGTCGGGCGTGCCGACGCCCATCAGATAGCGCGGGCGCTGTTTCGGCAGCACCGGCGCGGTCTCGTCGATCATCGCCAGCATCACCTCCTGCGGCTCGCCGACGGCAAGGCCGCCGATCGCATAGCCATGGAAGCCGATCTCGACCAGGCCTTGCGCACTCGCGTGACGAAGCCGGGGGACGTCGCCGCCCTGCACGATGCCGAACAGCATGTAGCCGTCGGGCGCGCTCTCGAAGGCGCGCTTCGAGCGCTCGGCCCAGCGCAGCGACAATTGCATCGCGCGCTCGATGTCGGCGTGCTCGGCCGGCAGCCGCACGCACTCGTCCATCTGCATGGCGATGTCGGAGCCGAGCAAGCGCTGCACCTCGATCGAGCGCTCCGGCGACAGCTCGACCTTGGCGCCGTCGATATGCGAGCGGAAGGTGACGGCGTTCTCGGTGACCTTGCGCAGGTCCGACAGCGACATCACCTGGAAGCCGCCGGAATCCGTCAGCATCGGCCCGTTCCAGCCGGTGAAAAGCTGCAAGCCGCCGAGCGCCGCGATCCGCTCGGCGGTCGGGCGCAGCATCAGGTGATAGGTGTTGCCGAGCACGATGTCGGCACCGGCATCGCGCACCTCGCGCCAGTGCATGCCCTTCATGGCGCCGGCGGTGCCGACCGGCATGAAGGCCGGCGTCCGCACCACGCCGTGAGGTGTGGTCAGGCGCCCGGTGCGCGCGGCGCCATCGGTGGCGAGCAACTCAAAGTGATTGGGAAGATCATTGTCGGGATTCATGGCGGTGCTTATTGCGTGTCGGAGCAAGTCGATCAACCCGCTCAACCCACGGTGCCTCAGACTGGGACAAAATCGAGGCGATTATTCCCGCTGCCAGCCTTGTTAAACAAAACGAAACAGTGTAGTTTTACCAGGGGCTGGACGAGATGCCGCGGCGAGAATGTGCCGGCGGCGCCAAATGCGTGATCGCCAGCCACCGACAATGCCGCTTCCTTCCTGTTCGACTGACCTCTCCGGCCGCCCGCGCGACCGGATCAGGCACACAACCGGCCGCCTGACCGGAATCCTGGTCCTGACGTGCAGCCTGGCGCTCGCCGCCTGCACCTCCCTGCCCCGCACGCCCTACACGGCCAATGAAGCCAGCGTATCGCGCGTGCTCGAGATCGATGGCCTCAGGCGCTACGCCGACGACCCCGTCACGAAATTCAGCTTCGACAAGAACATCAGCACCGCGACGAGATCCTATCTGGCGCTCTCCGGCGGCGGTGCCGACGGCGCCTATGGCGTCGGTGTGCTCAACGGCTGGACCGCGGCGAGAACCCGCCCCACCTTCACCGTGGTCTCGGGCGTCAGCACCGGCGGCCTGATCGCGCCGTTTGCGTTCCTCGGCCCGCAATATGACGACACCCTGAAGGAGGTCTACACCTCCGGCATCGCGGAGAGCCTCCTCAACGATCCCAGCATCGTGCGCGTGCTGTTCGGATCCGGCCTGTTCGGCAACACGCGGCTGCGCGAGTTGGTCGCACGCTATGTCGGGCCGGAGATTCTGGCGCAGGTCGCGCGCGAAAACGCCAAGGGGCGAAAGCTGCTGATCGTGACGACCGATCTCGACACCCAGCGCACCGCGATCTGGGACATGGGCAAGATCGCCGCCGTCGGCACGCCCGAGGCGCTCAAGCTGTTTCGCGACGTGATGGCGGCCTCCGCCAGCATTCCCCTGGTGTTTCCGCCGATCATGATCGACGCCGAGGGCCAGGGCCGCAAGTTTCAGGAGATGCATGTCGACGGCGGCGTGACCGCGCCGGTGCTGACGCTGCCGGAAGCCCTGCTGTTCCAGGGCAGCCGACTGCCGGGCAGTGCGAAATTTGACATCTACATCCTCGTCAACAAGAAGATCGAGCGCAATTTCGAGCTCGTCTCCAACGGCACCATCGACGTCGCCTCGCGCAGCCTGTCGGCGATCACCCAGTCGCAGACGCGCTCGATCATCTTCTCGACCTATGATTTCGCGAGGCGCAACCGTCTCGGCTTTCATCTCTCCTACATCGCGCGCGACTATCCGGCGCCGCCGTCGGAAGGGTTCGACACCGCCTATATGCGGGCGCTCTATCAATACGGATATGACAAGGCCGCGTCCGGCCAGGCCTGGAGCTCAATGCTGCCGTGAGAATCGATGACGGAACCGCTGAAACCGTTGACGATACGGCCAATTCGGCCAGATTCGCGATGACGCCCCGGCTCCTGCACGATATAGAGCGAATGACGAACGTCAGAAACGCGCAGGAATCGTTGGGCATGGGATTGACTGCGACCAGGACGAGACCGGCAGCGCCGCGGCGCGAGGTGCCGAAATCCCGCGGCGGCCGGCCGACCAAGACCGCCGCCATCGAGCGCGACCAGCGGCTGATCGAGGTCGCCACCCGCCTGTTCCTGGATCGCGGTTTCGACGCGACCTCGCTCGACGCGGTCGCGGAAGCGGCCCGGGTGAGCAAGCCCACCGTCTATTCCCGCTACGGCGACAAGCGCGGCCTGTTTGCCGCCGTGCTGAGGCGCGAGATTGCGCGCTGGCTTGCGCCGCTGTCGGCCGCGGCAGAGACCCAGCTGAGCAGTGCCGCCGACATCTCGGTCGAGCAACGGCTGGTCGAGATCGGGCGCGAGATGCTCTCGTTCACCTGCGGTCCCGACGCCGTCGCCTTCAGCCGCATGATGACGTCACAGGCCATCAACTTCCCCGACGTCGCCAAGCTCGGCAAGGAGGAAGGCTGGCTCAAGGCCGTTGCCACCACTGCGCGCTTCTTCGACCATCTGGTTGCGCAAGGCGCGCTCGACGTCGAGGACACCACCATTGCGGCCGAGGTGTTTCTCGACGTGGTCGTCGGACACACCCACCGCATGGCGACCTTCGGAACGGTCCTCGAGCCGAAATCGGCCGAGAAGCGCATGCGCATCGCGATCAAGCTGTTCCTTGCCGGCGCGCTGGGTCCTGCCGACCGGGTCCGGGACGCCGCAAAGGGCCCGACGCGACGCCGCTCCTCCCGCTGACGATTCCGTGAACTCGCGCTCTTTCCCTAAGGGGGCCGCCGCAACAGCATTGACCAAAACAAAACGATACGGTATGGTTTAGTTAGTCGGTACGGGCCGCTTTTCACAGCCCCAAGGAGGTCCGGGCCGCTTCGATCGTCACGGCAGGTACAGCCCGCCGCGGCGTTCGGCGGCCGGCCTTTGCCCGGGGCCGGCCGCGAATTCTTTACGTTCATCCGGCACCCTCGCACGCCGAAGGTTTCGAACATGACGACAGCCAGACGACGGACCTTGCAACTGCTCGCGATCGCCTTGCCCGCGCTGCTCCTCGTCGCACCGTTGCAGGCGACCGTGATCGCGGGCACGCCGACCGCGCTTCACAGCGATACAGATGGTGATGCCGAGGCCGACCGCCAGGCCGTCAGCCGCGAGATCGAGCGCTTCCGCAGCTCGTCGATCTCGATCAGCCAGGCCATGGCGATCGCCGAAGCCCGCCACGCCGGCGCCACCACCGCAGATGTGAGTTTTGACGGCGGCTCCGGCGTCGCGGTGTATCGGGTCAAGACCCTGCACAACGACCGGATCTGGCGTCACACCATCAACGCTGCGACGGGCGAACTCGTCGGCGGGGAAGCGGCCCTGCCCCTCGCCGAGCTCGACCGCGACGATCGCAACAACCTTGCAGCACTCGGTGCGATCAGGCACCGCCTCGCGGATGCCGTGCGCGTTGCCGAGCGCGCGGCCTCGGGCAAGGCGATCAGCGGCGGTCTCGTGCGCGAACGCGGCCGGCTCAGTTTCGCAATCGTCGTGATCAGCGGCGACGACCTCAAGGAGGTCATCCTGGAGCCCCCGGGCGCCAGGGCAAAGTAGCGGCTGGGAATAGCGGCTGCCAGGCAGGGTTCGCCCCCGGCATCGACCGGGGCGAAAAGCCATTGACGACCGCAAGACTCTCCCGCATAAGTCGCCGCCATGTTCACGACCACCAAACGCACGACCAAAACCACCACGGCCTCAGGGGCCCGGGGAGGCGTGCGCGCGTAGTCGTCGACTGGAACGCATCAGCTCTACCGAAGCCCCGCCCTCGATGGTCCGGGGCTTTTTTGTTGTCTCATTCGCAAATCTCAATGGAGGACAAAGTGAGTAACGATCCCGTCGTCGCGATTGTCGGCGTCACCGGTGCGGTGGGCGCCGAATTCATCGCCACCATGGACAAGCGCGGCTTTCGCGTCGGCAAGCTCAAGGCGCTCGCCAGCGCCCGCTCGGCCGGCAAGACGGTGTCGTTCCGCGGCCAGCCGGTCGTGATCGAGGAGCTGACGGAGCGGTCCTTCGAAGGTGTCGATATCGCCTTGTTCTCCGCCGGCGGCGGTATCTCGAAGAAGTATGCGCCGATCGCGGTCAAGGCCGGCGCGGTCGTGGTCGACAACTCCTCCGCGTTCCGCATGGACCCGAATGTGCCGCTGGTGATCCCCGAGATCAACGCCAGCCGCATCCGCGACCACAAGGGCATCATTGCCAATCCGAACTGCGCGGCGATCACCGCGCTGGTGCCGTTGTGGCCGATCCACCAGAAGAACCGCATCAAGCGCGTCATCATCTCGACCTACCAGGCCGCCTCGGGCGCCGGCGCCGCCGCGATGGAGGAGCTGGTCGAATCCACCCGCGCCAATCTCAACGGGCAGGTCTATACGCCGAAGGTGATGCCACATCCCTACGCCTTCAACCTCTTCAACCACAATACGGCCGTCGACCCCGACACCGGCTACAACGACGAAGAGACCAAGGTCATCAAGGAGACCCGCAAGATCTTCGAGGACGACACCATAGCCGTCGGCGTCACCTGCGTGCGCGTGCCGGTGCTGCGCGCCCATTGCGAGGCCATCACCTTCGAATGCGAGAAGCCGATCAGCGAAGACCAGGTCCGCGCCATCATGGCGCAGGCGCCCGGCGTGAAGGTGGTCGACGATCGCGTGAAGAACTACTTCCCGATGCCGATCGACGCCTCGGGCCAGGACGACGTCCTGGTCGGCCGTATCCGCAAGGATCTCAGCGACGCTAGCGGGCATTCGATCTCGATGTTCGTGGCGGCCGATCAGCTGCTCAAGGGCGCCGCGCTGAACGCGGTGCAGATCGCCGAGCTCCTGCCGCAGCGGGTGATGGCGTAGCAAGGTGCGTAGGGTGGATTAGCCGAAGGCGTAATCCACCTTTTCCGCTTCCGCGGAGATCGATAGTGGTGGGTTACGCCTTACGGCTAACCCACCCTACGGCACTGCCCGAAACAGCAAGCACGCATCGCCATACGAGTAGAACCGGTACCCATTGGCGATGGCGTGCGCATAGGCCGCCTTCATCGTCTCCAGCCCGGAGAATGCCGACACCAGCATGAATAGCGTCGACTTCGGCAGGTGGAAATTGGTCATCAGGACATCGACGGCGCGGAAGCGATAACCGGGCGTGATGAAGATCGCGGTCTCGGCCGCGAAGGGCTGGATCGTGCCGTCCTCGCGCGCTGCGCTCTCGAGCAGGCGCAATGACGTGGTGCCGACGGCGATGATGCGGCCGCCATTTTTTCGGGCGCTGTTGAGGCGCTCCGCCGTCTCCGCCGAGATCGTGCCCCACTCGGCGTGCATCTTGTGGGCTTCTGTGTCGTCGACCTTCACCGGCAGGAACGTCCCTGCCCCGACATGCAGCGTGACCTGGTTGACGCCGACGCCGCGCGCGCGCAGCGCCTGCTCAAGCGCCGGGGTGAAATGCAGCCCGGCGGTGGGCGCTGCGACCGCGCCTTCGTTCACCGCGAACATGGTCTGGTAGTCAGCGAGGTCCTGATCGTCGGGCGTGCGCTTGGAGGCGATGTAGGGCGGCAGCGGCGGGCTGCCGAGATCGGCGATGGCCTGGTCCAGCGCCGGGCCATGGAACGAGAACGACAACGTGACCTCGCCCTCAGTGCCCTTGGCCTCGACCTCGGCGTCGAGATGGCCGAGCAGGCAGACCTTGCCTTCATTGCCGAAGCGGATGCGGTCGCCGGCGACGAGCTTCTTGGCGGGCTTCACCAGCGCCTGCCAGCGCGAGCCGTCGAGCCGCTTGATCAGCGTCGCCTCGATCCTGGGTTCGGTCTCGCGGCCGATGCGGCGGCCCTTCAGCTGCGCCGCGATCACCTTGGTGTCGTTGACGACGAGCTGATCACCCGCCTTCAGCCATGACGGCAGGTCGGCGACGCTCTGGTCGCGCAGCGCGCCGTTCTCCACGACCAGCATCTTGGCGGAGTCGCGCGGGCTTGCCGGCCGCAACGCGATGCGCTCGGGCGGCAGGTCGAAATCAAAGAGGTCGGTGCGCATGTCGGATTCAGCGCCACACAGTCATTCCTCATCCTGAGGAGCGCGGAACGCGCGTCTCGAATGATGAAGGCCCCGCTGCGGCAGCTCGGCCTTCATGGTTCGAGACGGCGCTGCGCGCCTCCTCACCATGAGGGGATGGACTTATTCCTTGTCCGCGGCCATCCGCGCCTTGACGATCTTGTCGGGGTTCTGCACCGGCTCGCCGCGCTTGATCTTGTCGACATTCTCCATGCCCTCGGTGACCTTGCCCCACACCGTGTACTGGTTGTCGAGGAAGCGTGCGTCGTCGAAGCAGATGAAGAACTGGCTGTCGCCGGAATCGGGATTGGCGGCGCGCGCCATCGAGGCGGTGCCGCGCACATGCGGCTCCTTGTTGAACTCGGCCTTCAGCTTCTTGCCGGAGCCGCCGGTGCCGGTGCCCTGCGGGCAGCCGGTCTGCGCCATGAAGCCCTCGATCACGCGGTGGAACACGATGCCGTCGTAGAAGCCCTCACGGACCAGTTCCTTGATGCGGGCGACATGGCCGGGCGCGAGGTCGGGGCGCATCTCGATGGTGACGGGGCCCTGCGTGGTCTCGAGGATCAGGGTGTTTTCGGTGACGCTCATGCTCGTCTCTCTTGCGTTGGGGGTGAAGTCTTGTCGGGTGACGTTTTGCGGTTACGGAACTGGATCGCGAATGGACGTCCCGCGGCGGCGCCGGCCATTGCATCGGTAAATGGCACCGGCGTGCAGCGTTGCAACGCCTCCATCACCGCGATCCGGTATTGCAGCCGGTCATTGTCGGAGGCCTCCGCGGATTCATAGGTAATCCTCGGATGGCCCAGAATGTTTCCGGCCCGGTTAAAGCTCACGACGACGGTGATGTCGAGTGGGCGAGCCTTGTTCGGCGGTGGCGGTCTCCAGCAGGTGCGCAGATGCCGGAAGACGTCCTGGATGGTGTTGACCTGCGCGTCCTCGGCGGCCGCTCTGGAGAGGCCAAGCAGGAGCGCCGCAGCAGCTACGATGAGCTTTTTGCCACGGCGCGCCATCGCTGCCTCCTATTTGATGTCGGAGGCGACCTGCACCTTCACCATCTTGTCGGGGTCGGTCACGGCACCGCCGGCGGAGCCGGGCGGAGCCTTCTTCAGCTTGTCGACGACGTCCATGCCCTGCACGACCTCGCCGATCACGGTGTACTGGCCATCGAGGCTGCCGCCGTCGGCGAACATGATGAAGAACTGCGAGTTGGCGCTGTCGACGCTGTCGCCGCGCCGGGCCATGCCGACGATGCCGCGGGCAAAATGCACCTTGGAGAATTCCTGCTTCAGGTTCGGATATTTCGAGCCGCCGGTGCCGTTGAAATTCTGGCCGTCGCCGGTCTGCGCCATGAAGCCGTCCATGACGCGGTGGAACGGCACGTTGTTGTAGTAGCCCTCGCGCGCGAGCTGCTTGATGCGCTCGGCATGCTGAGGTGCGATATCGGTACGCAGCTTGATGACGATGCGGCCCTTGGTGCTGTCGATGACGATAGCGTTGGCCTTGTCGAGGTTGGCCGGCAATTGCTGCGCCACCGCCGGCACCGCGAACAGAAGCGCGGCAAGGACTGCGAGAATTCGGATCATGACAACTCCGGATCAGAGGGAAGAGGACGCGCGCCGTTAGCCGGCGAATTTTGCCTTGAGCTGGGCCGCGACAATCGGCGGCACGAAGGTCGAAACGTCCCCGCCCATGCCGGCGATCTGCCGCACCAAAGTGGCGGTGATCGGGCGGACCATCGGCGAGGCCGGCAGGAAGACCGTGTGCACCTCCGGCGCCATCGCCTCGTTCATGCCGGCGAGCTGCATCTCGTAGTCGAGGTCGCTGCCGTCCCGCAGACCCCGAATCATGATGGTCGCGCCGTGCTTGCGCGCCGACGTCACCGACAGATCGTCAAACGTCACGGCTTCGAGCACGCAGCCGGCCTTGGCCGCCACCGGCCCGCAGACATCATGGAGCATCTTCAGCCGCTCCTCGGTCGAGAACAGCGGCTTCTTGCCGGGATGGACCCCGATCGCGACCACGAGCTTGTCGCACAGCGACACGCTGTGCCGGACCACGTCCAGGTGGCCGTTGGTGATGGGGTCGAAGGAACCGGGATAGAAGGCGATACGCGGCATGCCCCCTCCTACCGCGCCCGGCCCGGCCCGGCAAGCCGGGCCGGTTCCCCGGCCGTTTCCGGCACTATCCCGCCGCCGTGTCGGGAATGGCCGGTTTGTTTCGTCCTGAGCGCTGGCACGAAACAATTGGGGGTGGAGACGAAACCATTTCCCGCGCCGGCGAAGACGTCCGGAAACTGGCCATGGTTACTAATCCGGCCAACGAATGAGGGGCCGCACACTGGGCGTAGGCGGCCGCATCACAGGGGATTGTCAATGATCAAGACTCTTTCAGCGATCGCACTCTCTGCGTGTGTTGCCGCAGCCCTCACGCTCCTGCCCGGCTTTGCCCCGGCGGTCGAAGCCAGCGTGCCGCAGCCGCTGGCCAAGAGCGACCGGCTCGATATCCGTGCCATCGGCAAGGACTGCTCGCAGCAGGCCTGGCCCAATTTCGAGGCCTCGTGCCTGCGCAAGGCCGGCACGAAGACGAATGTCCGCGAGGCGCGCCTCGTGACCGCCAATCGGACCCCGTAGTCGGGTCTGTCAAGCCCGCAAATGGTGAGTGCCGAACAGCGAATGGAGCAGCAAGTTTTAGTCGCTACTCCCTATTCGCCATTCGCCCCGTTCCCGCTCTCCGCCTCTTCCGTGATGTGCTCGACCGACACCACGTGCTCGTCCTCGGCGGTATCGAACACGATGACACCTTGCGTCGAGCGGCCGGCGATGCGGATGCCTTCGACCGGGCAGCGGATCAGCTGGCCCTTGTCGGTGACCAGCATGATCTGATCGGCGTCTTCCACCGGGAATGAGGCGACCAGGTTGCCGTTGCGGTTGTTGACGCTCATGGCGACGATGCCTTTGCCGCCGCGTCCCGTGGTGCGGTATTCGTAGGACGAGGTCCGCTTGCCGTAGCCGTTGACCGACACGGTGAGCACGACCTGCTCCTGGGCCGACATCTCGGCGTAGCGTTCCTGGGCGAGCTGGAAGCTGCCGGACGTCTCCTCGGCCTCGGCATCCACGGCGGCCTCTTCAGCCCCGGCTTCGCCCGCGACCGCGCGGCGCATCTTCAAATAGGCCGAGCGCTCGTCCGAGGTGGTCTCGACGTGGCGCAGGATCGCCAGCGAAATCACCTTGTCGGAATTGGCGAGCGCGATGCCGCGCACGCCCATCGAGGTGCGCCCGGTGAACACACGCACGTCGGTGACGGGGAAGCGGATGCACTGGCCGCCGGCGGCGGTCAGCAGCACGTCGTCGCGCTCGGTGCAGATCTGCACGTCGACGATCGCCTCGTTGTCGTCGAGCTTCATCGCGATGATGCCGGAGCGGCGGACGTCGACGAAGTCCGACAGCTTGTTGCGCCGGACGTTGCCGCCTGTCGTGGCGAACATCACGTCGAGGTTGCCCCAGGTCGATTCGTCCTCCGGCAACGGCATGATGGTGGTGATGCGCTCACCCTGCTCCAGCGGCAGGATGTTGATCAGCGCCTTGCCGCGCCCGTTCGGCGCGGCCACCGGCAGACGCCAGACCTTCTCCTTGTAGACCTGGCCGCGCGAGGAGAAGAACAGCACGGGCGTGTGCGTGGAGGCCACGAACAGGCGGCTGACGAAATCCTCGTCGCGGGTCTGCATGCCGGAGCGGCCCTTGCCGCCGCGGCGCTGGGCGCGGTAGGCCGACAGCGGCACGCGCTTGACGTAACCCGCGTGCGAGACGGTGACGACCATGTCCTCGCGCTGGATCAGGTCCTCATCCTCGACCTCGCCCTCCTGCTCGATGATGACGGTACGGCGCGGCGTGGCGAACTCGGCCTTCACTTCGGCGAGCTCGGTCTTGATGATGCCGAGCACGCGTTCGCGCGAGCGCAGGATGTCGAGATAGTCGGCGATCTCGCCGGCGAGCTTGTCGAGCTCCTCGCGGATTTCGTCACGGCCGAGTGCGGTGAGGCGCTGCAGGCGCAGGTCGAGAATGGCCCTCGCCTGTTCCATCGACAGCCGGATCGTGCCATCCGCGCTGATGCGATGGCGCGGATCGTCGATCAGCGTCAGCATGTCCTCGACGTCCCGGGCCGGCCAGTCGCGCGACATCAGGGTGTCGCGCGCAGCGGTCGGGTCGGGCGAGGTCCGGATCACGCGGATCATCTCGTCGATATTGGCCACCGCGATCGCGAGACCAACGAGGATATGGGCGCGGTCACGCGCCTTGGCCAGCAGGTACTTGGTGCGCCGCGTGACGACCCGCTCGCGGAAGTCGACGAAGATGGCCAGCAGGTCCTTCAGATGCATGATCCGCGGACGGCCGCTGTCGAGCGCCACCATGTTGACGCCGAAGCTGGTCTGCAGCGGCGTGAATCTGTAGAGCTGGTTCAGCACCACATCCGGCACGGCGTCGCGCTTCAACTCGATGACGACGCGGTAGCCTTCGCGATCCGATTCATCGCGCAGGTCGCCGATACCCTCGATCTTCTTTTCCTTGACCAGCTCGGCGATGCGCTCGACCATCGTCGCCTTGTTCACCTGGTAGGGAATCTCGGTGATGATGATCGCCTCGCGCTCCTTGCGGATGGTCTCGATCGCGACCTTGCCGCGCATCACGATCGAGCCGCGGCCGAGGTGATAGGCAGAGCGGATGCCCTGCCGTCCGAGAATGACGCCGCCGGTCGGGAAATCCGGTCCCGGCACGATGTTGATGAGCTCGTCGATGGTGAGCGCGGGGTTGTCGATCAGCGCGACGCAGGCGTCGATGACCTCGCCGAGATTGTGCGGCGGGATGTTGGTCGCCATGCCGACCGCGATGCCGCCCGCACCGTTGACGAGAAGGTTCGGGAACTTGGCCGGCAAGACCGACGGTTCGGTCTCGTTGTTGTCGTAGTTGGGCTGGAAGTCGACGGTGTCCTTGTCGATGTCGGCCAACAGGGCCAACGCCGCCTTCGTCAGGCGCGCTTCGGTGTAACGATAGGCAGCCGGGGGATCGCCGTCGACCGAGCCGAAATTGCCCTGGCCGTCGATCAGCGGCACGCGCATCGAGAAGTCCTGCGCCATCCGGACCATGGCGTCGTAGATCGACTGATCGCCGTGTGGATGATACTTACCGATGACGTCACCGACCACGCGGGCGGATTTGACGTATTTCTTGTCGGGCGTGTGCCCCTGCTCGTTCATCGAGAACAGGATACGGCGGTGCACCGGCTTCAGACCGTCGCGGGCATCGGGCAGCGCCCGCGCCACGATCACGCTCATGGCGTAGTCGAGATAGGACTTCTTCATCTCCTCGAAGATGGAGACAGGGCGAATGTCCGAGGGTTGCGCCGGCTGGTCGCCGGGCTTGTTGTCGTCGTCAGCCAAGGGGGAATCCGGTGAGTTTTTGTCTGGGAATCATATAGCGCATCGGGGGGCGGATAACCACCCTCGCAGGGGTTCGCGAAAGCGCTTTTTCCCTTCGTTTTTTCATGCACTTACAGGGTAAGCCGGAAGCAGTTTCCGCGCTCCGGCAGCCCCGCGCCGGGGGCGCCGGTTCTGGCCGCCGCTACGACCCGAAAATCACCGTATGCATGATCCGTCCGGGCATGAACGTGAACAGCCCGGCAACTACGAGTGCGCCGAAGAAGATCGAGATCATCGTGATCCTGTGGCGGCGGACATTGTGGGTTCGCGCAGCCATCACACCGAGCACCAGCGTCGCCAGCGTGAAGATCGATAGCAGATGGATCGGACTCCACGGCCCGACCAGACGAATCTCGTGGATCCAGAACGAGCTGAGCGCCACGACAAGCATTAGTGCTACCCAAAGCCAGCCCAGAGCCCGATGTGGCAGCCTTCCCTTGGGAGCGACGAGTTGGATCGCCCCGAGGAAGAACGCAGCCATGGCGGCGAAGGCATGCAGCGGGATCGGCGGAGCGGCATCAAGCAGCTGTGCGAGGCTCAAGGGGCGCGTTCTCCGGATTGGCCGAAGCCGGGCAGGCAACTAGAAGTTCTGCTCCAGTCCGAGCGGCCAACGGGTCAGCTGCCCCGACATTCCCGCCGACCATGAATTCATGGATCTCGTCTTGGTTCGGATCCTCGAAAGCCGGATCCGCCGTTTCCTGTCCCGGACCGAACCGTCTCCTCCCCAGCGTTAGAACGGGATATCGTCGTCCATGTCGCTGTTGCGGCCGCCGCCGCCGGCGGCAACGGGACGGCGCGGCGCGCTGCTGACCGGGCCGGAGGAGCCGAAATCGCCGCCCGGCTCGTCACCGAAGCTGCCGCCTCCGCCGCCGCCACTGCGGCCATCGAGCATCGTCAGGGTCGAGTTGAAGCCCTGGAGCACAACCTCGGTGGAATATTTCTCGACGCCGCTCTGGTCGGTCCATTTGCGGGTCTGGAGCGCCCCCTCGATGTAAACCTTCGCGCCCTTCTTCAGATATTGCTCGGCGACCTTGCAGAGCCCTTCGTTGAAGATCACGACGCGATGCCATTCAGTCTTCTCCTTGCGCTCGCCAGTATTCTTGTCGCGCCAGGTTTCCGATGTCGCGATGCTCAAATTCGCAATCGGCCGCCCGTCCTGGGTGCGGCGGATTTCAGGATCCTTGCCGAGATTTCCAACCAGAATGACCTTGTTGACGCTTCCCGCCATCGCCGCTCTCCACTCCGAATGCCACTGATTTCAAAGGCCGAGCGCGCTGCCTGCGTTCCTCTGCGCCCTGTTGGGGCGACCCTATACGCTTGCGGGCGCCGCTCAGCCCATCACCCCCAAGGTTATCCCCACATATAGCATCGACCTCCGCAACGTTCCAGATTTGTTCTTCCTGCCGGTGCACCGAAAACAGATCGTGCCAACTCAGCGCGCCGGCGCCTAAGATTGTTCCGCCGAAGGGAACCCTGCGGGGCTGGACGGTGGGCCTCGAGTACGACCACATTTTCCTCCGCAACCGCACCATGACTTTCACCGGCTCCGGCAACCTTCCGGCGGCCCGCTTGGCGCTGTTACACGCTCCGAGCGTATCAGTCAGGACGCCGATATCGCCCTGATCCGGGGTGAACTACCGCTGGGGCGGTCCGCTGATCGCAAAATACTGATATCCATCTGATATTGTTCGATGATTGAAGGCCGGCCTCGCGCCGGCCTTTGTCGTTTGGCGGTAGGGTTTATCGACGCAATGAGTCAGTAACCATCACCTTTTCGACCCCTGTGGCTTTTCGGAGACACAACTTGCAGCTTCAGTGGTGTAAGCACTGCCTCAGTTGGGCCGTTGAGTCCGATGCCCTTCCGTCAAGGAAGGCAACAACAGAAACTGGGACTGGGATTAAGTTGAAAATGAAAAAGGCTTTGTTGGCTTCGGCCTGTTTGTTCGCTCTGGCGGCCCCCGCTTCGGCTGCTGATCTCGCGGCTCGCCCCTACACCAAGGCGCCGGTCGCGCCGATGGCTTCGGTCTACAACTGGACCGGCTTCTACCTCGGTGTCGTCGGTGGCGGCGCTTGGCAGGACGCTTCCGACATCAAGATGAAGGGCGGCTTCGTCGGCGGCACCGCCGGCTACAACTGGCAGACCGGCAACGTCGTGTTCGGCATCGAGGCCGATGGCGCCTGGGCTGACGTCAGCGACTCCATTACTGGTACGGTTTTCGTCGCCGGCGTCGGCGGCGTTCCCGCCTCGCTGACCTCGAAGATCGACGCCATGGGCACCGTGCGCGGCCGCATCGGCTGGGCCGTCAACAACGTGCTGTTCTACGGCACCGGTGGTTACGCCTGGGTCGACAACAAGCTCACCGCCACCCTGGGTGCCCTCTCGGTCTCCGAGAGCAAGTTCCACTCCGGCTGGACCGTCGGTGCAGGCGTCGAGGCGTTCTTCGCGCCGCAGTGGTCGGTCAAGGGCGAGTATCTCTATCGCAGCCTCGACGGCGAGAGCTACTTCTCGGGCGCCATCGCCACCAACACGCTTGAGATGCACACCGTGCAGGTCGGCGTGAACTATCACTTCGGCGCCCCGGTCGTCGCGAAGTACTAAGCCTCGCTCCAACGCTATTGCGTTACGAAAGGCCGGCCTTGCGCCGGCCTTTTTGTTTTGGCGGAGACGCCGGTTCAGTTCCTCGCCGACCTGCTGCCAGATGCCGCCAGCGCGCCAACATTCCGTTGACGATTCGCAACTCCCTCTGGAAATCCGTCTCCGTTCTTCCTACGTTCGCTGCCAACCCCATCGGCGCCGATCCGGTTCCGGACGAAGCGCGGCTCTCTTGCTGGCGCGGTCGCGCACCCATGGGATTGCTTGAGGGCAACTCGGATGGATGAAGTGATCAAGGCGAAGCGCCAACAACAGAACGCGGGCTCGAGCCTGCGCGCAATTACGATCCGCGGCGCGCGCGAGCACAACCTCAAGAACATCGACGTCGAGATTCCCCGCGACAAGCTGGTGGTGTTTACCGGCCTGTCCGGCTCCGGCAAATCCTCGCTCGCTTTCGACACCATCTACGCCGAGGGCCAGCGCCGCTACGTCGAATCGCTGTCGGCCTATGCGCGCCAGTTCCTGGAGATGATGCAGAAGCCCGACGTCGACCAGATCGACGGCCTGTCGCCCGCGATCTCGATCGAGCAGAAGACCACCTCGAAGAACCCGCGCTCGACCGTCGGCACCGTCACCGAGATCTACGACTATATGCGCCTGCTGTGGGCGCGCGTCGGCGTGCCCTATTCGCCGGCCACGGGCCTGCCGATCGAAAGCCAGACCGTCTCGCAGATGGTCGACCGCGTGCTGGCGCTGCCCGAGGGCACGCGGCTCTATCTTCTCGCGCCCGTCGTGCGCGGCCGCAAGGGCGAGTACCGCAAGGAGCTCGTCGAATGGCTCAAGAAGGGCTTTCAGCGCGTCAAGATCGACGGCACCTTCCATGAGCTCGCTGAAGCGCCGACCCTGGACAAGAAATTCCCGCACGACATCGACGTGGTCGTCGACCGGATCGTGGTGCGCGCCGACATCGGCCAACGCCTCGCCGAGAGCTTCGAGACCGCGCTGAAGCTCGCCGAAGGCCTCGCCGTCGTCGAGTTCGCCGACGCGCCAGCGGCAGCTCCCACCGAAGAGAAGAAGAAGACCGCCAAGATCCACGACAAGAGCGGACCCGAGCGCATGCTGTTCTCGGAAAAGTTCGCCTGCCCGGTCTCCGGCTTCACCATTCCCGAGGTCGAGCCCAGACTGTTTTCCTTCAACAACCCCTATGGCGCCTGTCCTGCCTGCGGCGGCCTCGGCGTCGAGCAGCATGTCGACGAGGACCTCGTCATCCCCGACAAGGAGCTCGCCATCGGCAAGGGCGCGATCGCGCCCTGGGCCAAATCGTCCTCACCTTATTACGTGCAGACGCTGACCGCGCTCGGCAAGCACTACAAGTTCACCCTGACCACCAAGTGGAAGGACCTGCCCAAGAAGACGAAAGACGCCATCCTGCATGGCTCCGGCGAGGACGAGATCAAGTTCTCCTACGAGGACGGGGTGCGCTCCTACGACACCAAGAAGCCGTTCGAGGGCGTCATCACCAACATCAACCGCCGCTACCGCGAGACCGAGAGCGAGTGGGCCCGCGAGGAGCTGGCGAAATATTTTCACGACGTCCCCTGCGAGGGCTGCAAGGGTTTTCGGCTCAAGCCCGAGGCGCTCTGCGTCAAGGTCGGCGGCAAGCATATCGGCGAGATCTCGGAGCTGTCGGTCAGGAAGGCCGGCGAATGGTTCGAGACCGTGCCCGCCGCGCTCAACGCGCAGCAGAACGAGATCGCCGGCCGCATTCTGAAAGAGATCCGCGAACGGCTCACCTTCCTGCTCGACGTCGGCCTCAACTACCTCACCTTGTCACGCTCCTCCGGCACGCTGTCCGGCGGCGAGAGCCAGCGCATCCGCCTCGCCTCGCAGATCGGCTCGGGCCTGACCGGCGTGCTCTACGTGCTGGACGAGCCCTCGATCGGCCTGCACCAGCGCGACAACGCCCGCCTGCTCGACACGCTGAAGCGGCTGCGTGACCTCGGCAACACCGTGGTCGTGGTCGAGCACGACGAGGACGCCATCCGCTTGGCCGATTACGTGCTCGACATCGGCCCCGGCGCCGGCATGCATGGCGGCCACATCGTCGCCGAAGGCACGCCCGCCGAGATCATGCGCAACCCGAAATCGCTGACCGGCAAGTACCTGACCGGCGAGCTCGAGGTCGAGGTGCCGGAGCGGCGTCCGCCGAACCATCGCCGCACCATCAAGGTGGTCAACGCGCGCGGCAATAACCTCAAGAACGTCACGGCGGAAATTCCGCTCGGCCTGTTCACCTGCGTCACCGGCGTCTCCGGCGGCGGCAAGTCGACATTGCTGATCGACACGCTGTACCGCGCCATCGCCCGCAAGCTGAACAATGCCAGCGAAGGCGCCGCCCCGCACGACCGCATCGAGGGCCTCGAGCACATCGACAAGATCATCGACATCGACCAGTCGCCGATCGGCCGCACCCCGCGCTCGAACCCGGCGACCTATACCGGCGCCTTCACCCCGATCCGCGAATGGTTCGCCGGCCTGCCCGAGTCCAAGGCGCGCGGCTACGAGCCCGGCCGCTTCTCGTTCAACGTCAAGGGCGGCCGCTGCGAGGCCTGCCAGGGCGACGGCGTCATCAAGATCGAGATGCACTTCCTGCCCGACGTTTACGTCACCTGCGACGTCTGCAAGGGCAAGCGCTACAACCGCGAGACGCTGGAGGTGCTGTTCAAGGGCAAGTCCATCGCCGACGTGCTCGATATGACGGTCGAGGAAGCCGCCGAGTTCTTCAAGGCGGTGCCGCGCGTCCGCGAAACCTTCCAGACCCTGCACCGCGTCGGACTCGACTACATCCACGTGGGACAACAGGCGACAACGCTGTCGGGTGGTGAAGCGCAACGCGTCAAGCTCGCCAAGGAGCTGTCCAAGCGCGCCACCGGCCGCACGCTCTACATCCTGGACGAGCCCACCACCGGCCTGCACTTCCACGACGTCAAGAAGCTGCTGGAGGTACTGCACGAGCTGGTCGCGCAGGGCAACACCGTCGTCGTCATCGAGCACAATCTCGAAGTCATCAAGACCGCCGACTGGGTCATCGACCTCGGCCCCGAAGGCGGCGACGGCGGCGGCGAGATCGTCGCCTGGGGGCCGCCGGAGGACATCGCCAAGGCGCCGCGGAGCTATACGGGGAAGTTCTTGGCTCCCGTGTTGGAGAAGGCGCGGAAGCCGAAGCGGAGGCGCGCGGCGAGCGAGGCGGCGGAGTGAGCTACGAGCTATAGGCCCTATAATCGAAGCAGCCACGAAACTTGGTCGCGCCATTTGATTGGAAAAACGACCGACAGCGGATGCTCCTCCGAACTCGACATCTTCTTGGCAGCGTCGGCGAGGATCGCGACATAGATCTTCGCATTTGCGGCATCATCCGCCAGGGGTGGTCGGCATGTTCCAGAATGACTTGACCGCTTGGCAACCAGGATAGGTCACCGAGACAGCTTCAAGGGCCTCCCAATTGTCGCCAAAGTAATTTGGGAACTTCAACTTTGCCGCAATCGAGGCAAGCAGCCCTGCTTTACTGGCGATGCCTGCCGGGATTTCGACGCGAATGATCAAGTGATTTGATGCATCCTCGTACCCAAAAATGAAGGGCGAGTGTTCTTTCATTGTCTCATCCGGGCGAGATCGATGCCAAAAATTCCGGCGGTACGCGGCCCGTCAGCCACACGCCGTTGTCCGCACGGTAGAACTTGTATCCTCCAATATGCATGCCGCCCGCATTGACCCTGAAAATGTGTGGCAAGCCGTGGCGCTGACCGACGCGCTCGGCCGTGGCTTCGTCGGACGACAGATGAACGTGTTGGCGCGCCTGCGGCTTCAGGCCCTCGGACAGGATCGCTTCGACAAACCGTGTCGCCGTCCCGTGATAGAGAATTGAGGGAGGCTCGCGCGGCGGGAGGCCAAGCTCCACTGGGACGGAGTGGCCTTGCGCGGCGCGAATGCTGAGTCCGTCGGCGGAGAGCGAGAACCTCTTCTTGTCGCTGCTTGCGACAACGCCGAGCAGATCGGCGCGCGCAAACTTGGTCCCGGACGCGTTGGCCTTTTCGACCAGCTCGTCGATGTTGGCCCAGCCCTCCGGGCCGAGCGTCAGGCCGATCTCATCGGGCTTATGCCGCAGCACAAAGCTCAGAAATCTGCTGAGGTGTATCTGATCGACCGCCATCTTTGCATTCCTGTTTCGCTCTTGTACATCCAGCCACGAATTGCGACCAGACCTTCAGGAACGCATGCCCTACGCCCTCGCCATCTTCGACCTCGACGGCACGCTCGCCGACAGCTTCCCCTGGTTCCTGCGCACCATCAACGATGTCGCCGATCGCTTCGGCTTTCGCCGTGTCGCCGATGAGGACGTCGAGGGGCTGCGGCATGCCTCGACGCGGGAGATTCTTGCCCGGCTCGAAGTCCCCTTGTGGAAGCTGCCGGCGATCGCGCGGCATGCGCGGCGGCTGAAGGCGGAGGCGGCCAGCGAGATTCCGTTGTTCGCGGGTGTCGAGGCGATGCTGCGGACGCTGGCCGAGAACGGCGTGCAGCTGGCGCTGGTGACGTCCGACAGCGAAGCCAATGCGCGCGAGAAGCTCGGGGATGCCGGGGCGCTGTTCGCGCATTTCGACTGCGCGGCCTCGCTGTTCGGCAAGCCGGCGAAATTCCGCCGGATCATTCGCCGCGCTGGCGTGAAGCCAGACCAAGTCATCGCGATCGGCGACGAGGTCCGCGACATCGAGGCGGCGCGGGCCATCGGCATTGTCTGCGGCGCGGTGTGCTGGGGCTATGCGGCGCCACTGGCGCTGCGGGCGCTCGGCCCGGACCATGTGTTCGAGCGGATGGATGAGATTGCATGGACGCTCTGCCCCGGTGCCGTAGCCCGGATGAGCGAAGCGACATCCGGGAACGTCAGTGGATGAGGATGGCCCTGTCCCGCATGTCGCTCCGCTCATGCGGGCTACGACCGCCCTACTCCGTCCTGCGCAAGAACAACCCGAACGCCCTTGGGCCGTCGCCGGTCTTGATCTCGCCGATCACCTTCAGCTCGGCCGCGTCGATGATATGAAGCGTGTTGCTCTCCCAGCAGGCGACGATGACGCGCTTGCCGTCGGCGGTGGCGGCGATACCTTCGGGATACTCGCCGACATTGATGCGCTTGATCGGCTTCAACGTCGCAACATCGAACACGCTGACGGTGCCGCCATATTGGTCGGTCACGAAGCCGCGGCCTTGCGTCAGCGCCACGGCGTAGGGGCGCATGCCGACCGGCACGCGGCCGATCTCACGCCCTTCCGCGATGTCGATCACAGAGACGTCGTCGGAGCCGACATTGGCGGTGTAGGCGCGCTTGCCCTCGGTATCGATGGTGACCCCGAACGGACGGGTGCCGACCTTGATGGTCGTCTTGCGCTGGCGCGTCGCGGTGTCGACGACCGAGACGCTGTCGTCGTCGCGATCCGCCGAGAGCAGCAGCTTGCCGTCCGGCGTCACCGCCAGCCCCGACGGCGAGGCGCCGACCGCGATGCTGGCCGTGACGCTGCGCGAGCCCGCATCGATCACCCGCACCGCCGCGGCATACCAGTCGGCGACATAGACGGTCTTGCCGTCGGGCGCCACGGCGATGCCGAGCGGGCCGCCGCCGATCTCAACGCGGCCCGCCACCTGCCGCGTCGCCGCGTCCACCACCGTCACCGCCTTGGCATCGGGACTCGTGAGATAGGCAAAGCGCCCGTCCGCGCTGACGGCCACACCGGCCGGCTTGCCGCCGATGGGAATGGTTGCCACCGCGCGCGCCGTCGTGAGATCGACGATCATCAGATCGTCGCTGAGCTGGTTGGTGACGAAGGCTTCTTCGGCAGACGCGCTGCCGAAGCCCGGGCCAAGAGCAGCACAACAAAGGCCGGCGGCGAGCGCCGCCAGGAGCAGCGCCCGCAGGGCCAATGCCCGCACGATCAGCTACCGCTCTCGATCTTCTTCTTCAGCGCCTCGAGACCGGCCTTGTAGAGCCCGCTCACCGCGGTCTTGGCCGCCTCGTCGCTCAGCTCCGGCGGCGGATCGTTGTTGGGAAAGCCGCGGTAGAACGCGCCGGCCCATTCCAGCTTCGACTTGCCGTCGGGAGCCGGCGACACCGTCAGGGTCGAGGAATAATTGGTCACCGGCAGCACCTTCACGTCCACCTTCGTGATCCGGTACGAATAGCTCATCATGTCGGGCTCGTATTTGTAGAGCTCCTCGTCGACGGTCGCTCCGCCTGTCAGCGTCAGCTGCCGCGTCGCGCCGACCTCGTTGCCCTTCTCGCCCGTGGTCTTGGTAACAGGCGGCAGCCAGCTCATGTCCTGAAAGTTGCGGATCGCCGCCCAGACCTTGTCCTGCGGCGCATTGATCTCGATGGATTCGCGCACTTTCTGCCGGGTCGGCCCGTGGGCCCAGGCTGGTGAAAAAGCCGGCGCAAAAGCTGCCGTCAAAACCGCCGCCCCTGCGGCAGTCAGCACCGCCGCCACGGCCGTGCGCCGTCCAATCGTCACCCTCATCTCGTTTCCTCATACGTCCAGTTGATCGTGCGCGACTTTGGGCGCGCTGCGATCATCCTAGCGCATTTTGGGGCCGAGGGGAGACCGGTTCGTGGCGCCGTTGCGGCCGACGCCCGGCACGCCCCACAACCTGTTGCGCCGCCCGATGGGCGAAACACCCACAGGAAGGTCAACGCCGGTGCGGCAAAACATTTCTCTTTATCAGAACTTCGGATTATCGTATAGAAAGCCATCCCACCCCGGCCGAGGGGCGTATCGCGATCGTCACGACATGCGGGATGGGACGTGGTGGACGCAGGCTGCGTTGCCGCGGCGGTGGTTGCAGGGCGGGTCACACCGTGAGCAACTGCCTGCGCGGACACGACCGGTGCAGCGTGCGTACGGCAAAATCGTGTGGTCCCGGCGCCCGGGGTCTGTGCGCCAAGTCTTGCGGTGATGCCGCGGCCCGACCGGGCAAGCGCATCAGCCACCGCAAGGCGACGGGGGCAATAGTGCAACGCTCCCCGAGGAGAGCACGACATAAGCCGTCAAACCACTGCGCAGGGAAGGCCGGATGTTTTGGCTTCACCTGTATGCCGCTGTGCAGCTTTTTTAAGCACACGCTTTCGCACAGTGGACCGCGGGTGCCAGCCGGCACCCGGCCTTCCCTGCGCCCTCGGCACTCTTGAGGGCGGCAACGGACTCAAAGCTCGGGCGGAATACGCCGCGAGAACGGGACGCCGCGCCTGCGATTAAGTTTCGAGCGGAAATATGAATTCGCTCTCGTGCCCCGGACGCAGCGCAGCGCCCTCCCGGCGATGCGAAGCGTCGTCCGGTGCGATGCGCTGCAGAGCCGGGGCCCATGCAGCAGCGCGTTGCTCGGCCGCTGGGTCCCGGCTCTGCGCCGCAACGCATCCGCGTTGCAGCTTGTCCGGGACACCAACGTGGCGAGCCGATCAAGCCGCGTCGGCGGGCCTAACCCGTCGAGCGATCTCCGCGCCCTTCTCCCGCTCGACGACACCGATGTCGTAGTGCCCCTGCAAGTCCAACCAGAATTGAGGACTGTTGCCGAAATACCGACCAAGTCGCACCGCGGTGTCAGCCGAGATACCTCTGCGTCCATTCAGAATATCGGTGATCCGCCCCGAAGGAACGCCGATGTCGAGTGAAAGCCTGTTGGCGCTCAGCCCTCGCGCAACCAATTCGCGCTTGAGCAGCCGTCCGGGATGAACGAGTGGAGCCATGAATGTCAGCCCTTGTGATAATCGACGATTTCTACCTCGTAGGCATCGCCCTTGCTGAATTCGAAACAAATGCGCCAACGCTCGTTGACAGTCATGGCCCATTGTCCCCTGCGATCGCCCTGAACAACAATGGATGGCACATTCATTCCCCCAGCACCGCCTCAACGAACCCGCGCGGATCGTTGCAGAATTCGCGCATCACCCGGTAATGATCGGTCTCCTCCACCGTCACGGGCTCGAGGCCGTACTTGGTCAACCGCAACAACCGCGCGTTGGGATAGGCCATCAGCATCGGCGCATGGGTCGCCATGATGACCTGGCAGTTGCGGGAGGAATCCATGCGATGCAGCAGCTTGAGAAACTCCATCTGGCGCGCCGGCGACAGCGCCGATTCCGGTTCGTCGAAGATGAAAATGCCCTGCTTCTGGCATCGCTCCTCGAAGAAGCGCAGGAAACCCTCACCATGGGAGTAGGACAGGAAATCGGGCGGCCTGTCGGAAACCTCGTCGAGATATCTTGCGACCGAGAAGAAGGTCTCAGCGCGGAAGAACCAGCCGTTGGTGATCTTCGGCACCCAGCCGGCGCGAAGCGCGGCCGACAACTCGCCGCCCATGATCTCGCGCGCATTGGAATGATCGACCGGGCGATAACCCTTGCCGCCGCCAGCGTCGTCAAAACCTGCGAGCGATGCAATACCCTCCAGGATGGTCGACTTGCCGGTGCCGTTCTCGCCCACGACGATGGTGATCGCAGTGTCGAAGCTCAGGTCGAATTCCTCGCGGAAGATCGGCAGACAATACGGATATGCCTCCCAGTCCGGAACCAGCGCGCGGTCGAGCCAGACGCGCCGGAGATAAGGAGCAGGCAGCCTGATGTCGCGCTGTCGCCCTCGCATATTCACCACTCCCTGCCCTGTCCGAGAAACTCGCTATCCGTAGAACATATCAGGAACGGACATTCAGAAGAAGTGGCTTCAGCAGCCAATGACAAGTCCAGGCTGCGATCTAATCCAGCGCCTCCAGCACCAGCTCCATGGTCATCAGCACAGGATTGTCGCCGCGGACCAGGCGCCCCTCCGCCAGCCCGCCGGTATAGTCGACCAGCGCGACATCGAGCGCAGCTTCGAGCGCGCCGGAGGGCCCGGGCGCGACCAGCCCGGCCGTCACCGCCAGCTCGGTCGCAAACGGCTCGGTCACCCCGCCATGGGTGAAGCGCGCGCCGATGGTCGAGCCGACGCCGCCATGGATCTTCGCGCGCGCGATGCCGTGCGCACGGCAAAACTCTTCGAGACAGGCGGCAAAATCCTGGTTCGGCCGCAACCGCAGCGCAAACGCAGGGCGCGTCGTGCGTGCACCGCTGCGCTCAGCCACTACTGGCCCGAACAGCTTGAAGTGAGTCTCGGGATCTTGCTCCGCAGTGAACATCGCGCCGTCGATACCAAAGGCCTCGACCTCGAACGGTTCGGCGACGACAGTCTCGTCCGGCAGCATGTGGCCACCGCCGGCCTTGCCGTCCGCCTCCGTCCACAGCCCATGGCAGTGAAAGAACGGCGCCCCGTCGCGCGCACCCAGCGTCATGCTGCCGAGCGTCGTGCGCGTGACGCCGCCGGGCCGGAACGTGTCGCTGTAGAACGCGGCGTTCTCGCCGGTCTTCGACAGCGCCGGCATCACATAGGCGAACGGCCCGAGCGCGCCGCGCCGGAAGTTGAGCACGCCGCTCGTAAAGCCTTCGGCCGCAAAGCCGCGGCGCGCGGCCTCCAGCAGCGGCAGACCAGCTTGAAGCGTGAACGAGAAGGCGCGCCCCCTCGCCTCCACCCATTGGATGCGCTCCGGGACGGGTGCGCCAGGCTGCTTGATGTTCCGCATCGCCTGCGCTCAGCCTGCCTTCGTCTTGTCGAGATCGAGCAGGCCTCGTGCCTCGAGCTCGTCGCGCACCATGCGCTTCGGCACCTTGCCATAGCCGGATTTCGGCAGGGCGTTCCAGAAGAAGAACCGCTTCGGCATCTTGTAGCGCGGCACCTTCGGGCCGAGGAACGCCGCCATCTCGGCCTCGCTCACCGGCTTCTCACCCTCGCGGGCCACGCAGACGGCAACGCCGACCTCGCCCCAGGTCGCATCGGGCACGCCGAGCACGGCGACCTCGCCGACCGCCGGGTGCGTCAAAATCTTCTCCTCGATCTCGCGTGGATAGATGTTGGAGCCGCCGGAGATGTACATGTCGGAGGCGCGGCCCGTGATGTAGACGAAGCCTTCCTCGTCCATGTGGCCGAGATCGCCGGTGCGAAACCAGCCGTTGCGGAACGCCTTCGCATTGGCCTCGGGATTGTCGTAATAGCCGGCGAGCACCGCAGGCCCGATCACGCAGATCTCGCCGCTCTGGTTGGCCGCGAGCTCGCGGCCCTCGTCGTCCTGGATCGAGACCTGCATGGCCGTGCGCTCGAAGCCGCAGGTGCCGATCCTGGCGTGCGGACTATCCTCGGCGTCGTGCAGCGCCGCCGGCAGAACGGTGATGTTGCCGGTGACCTCGCCGAGGCCGAAATACTGCACGATGACCTTGCCGAGCTTCTTCAGCGCGGTCTTCTGGTCCTCCCGATACATCGGCGCGCCCGCATAGATCACGTGACGCAGCGAGGAATGATCGTATTTGTCGACGGCGGGATGCTCGACCATCATCTTGAGGATCGTCGGCACGGTGAAGAGATTGGCGACCCGGTGCTTCTCGATCAGGCGGAAAGCCTCGTTGATGTCGAACTTCTCGGTCGGCAACAGAACCGTGCAGACGCCGCGCGCGGTCTGCACCAGCTGATGCACGCCGGCGCCATGCGAGAGCGGCGCCACCACCAGCGATGCGTCGTTCTCGGTCACGCCGGGTGTCAGATCGGCGAGATGGTTGGTGACGACAAAACCCATCTGGCCATGGGTCAGCACCGCCGCCTTGGAGCGCCCGGTGGTGCCCGAGGTGAAGAAGAACCAGCAGGGATCGTCGTGCTCGACGGCAACGTTCTCGACCGCCGCTCCGGCTCGCGAGGCGATGGCCTCGGCAACCGAGGTCTCGCCGAACGCGCCCTTGCCGTCGACGCTCCAGGTGAACTCCAGCGCGCCGCCCTTCACGGCCGCGGCGTGCTCGGGAAAATCGACATGGCACAGAAAGGCCTTGGCGCCGGAAGCTTCCGCGAGATAGGTGACCTCGTCCGGCATCAGACGGAAATTGGTGGGCACCCAGACCGCGCCGAGCCGGAATGCAGCGAACATCGAGAGGAACATCTCGTCGCCATTCTTGGAATGGACCAGGATGCGGTCGCCCTTGGTAATGCCGCGCGCAGCGAGCGCAGCCGCCAGCGCCGAGACCTGCGCATCGATCTGCCGCCAGGTCCAGGATCTGTCACCCCAGACGAAGCCGGGACGCGCACCGTGCCGCCGCGCATTCTGCGTCAGCATGTAAGCGAGATTCATGACGCGGCGGGACATGCGCAGGGGCTGCATCGGGCTTCCTCTTCGAGGGCGGACGGCGCTCGAGCCCCCCGCTCATTGCGGCCCATTTATCGCCATCGCCCGCACCCCTGCAAGGCCGCCGGCCGCACACCTGCCCTACGGCTGCTTGAACGTGAACGGGCTCGCCGTGATGGCCTTCTGCTTGACGCAGGCCTGCGGGCCGAAGCCGCCGCAAAAGCTGCCATGCAGATCGAAGCGGATGCGCGCGGCCCCACGCGCCTTCCGCGGCGGCATGATCTTGTAGCTGCGGACATGGCCGTCGAACACCTTGCGCACGCTGCCGTCCGGCAGCGTCACCAGGATGTTCATGACGCAGCCGCCGGTTCCGCAATAAGTGGTCTCGCGGTCACCGCATTTGGTGTCGCTGAAATCGACGATGTAGTCGTCGCGGCCGTCGCCGGTGAGGTCGATCCGGCGCACCGTATCGGGCGCGAGGCTCACCTCGCCCCCGTCCTGGCTGGTGCATTCCTCATTGGCGTAGCGCAGCGCCTGCTGCACGCCGGGGGGATAGTCGGACGGATTGAACGGCCTTGCATCCTCGGCACGCGCGGCGGAGGCGATCAGGGCGAGCAGAAGCATCAGGTGGCGCATGCGCGTTGGTCGCTGGCATAGCCGCAATCGTTCAGGGAATTTTAAACATGATCGGCGCACCCTCGCTCAGTTCTCGCGTACAGAGTGCCGTATCATGGTCAAAGCGCCCGCTTTCCTCCTGTTGTCGCTGGCGCTGGCCGGATGTGCCTTGGGTCCTCAAGCGCACCTGGCGCACGATCCCGCGTTCAAGCCTGCCCGATATGCCTGGGATGGCGCCGGCGAGGATCCCAATCGGCCGGAGGCAGCCTCGCAACCGACACGCGCCGTGGCCAGCTCCGGGCGCAGCAGGTCGCAAGCCGGGCTTCAGCCGCCTTCGAAGGAATGGTGGCAGCAGCAGGACGGCAGCGAGGCCGAGCAGGATGCCCGGGTCAACCGCTCCCTGGTCATCTGCCAGGGATGCCTGCGCCCGCAGCAGCAGCCCGAAGACTCCAGGCTCGCCAAAGCCGCCGATTGAACGAACGGCTTCAGAGCGGAAACCCACCGGCCTGATCACGCGTTACGACGTCGTGCGCGGGCCAATGGCTGGAAGATCGACGACAGCGGAGGCGACATGAGCGACGTTATCGACAACAGGGCCGATCACCGCTTCGAGCTCGAGGTCGAAGGCCGTATCGCGGCCGAACATTACAAGCTCGACGGCGACGTCATCACGTTCGAGCACACCGACGTGCCGAAGGAGCTCGGCGGCAAGGGCGTCGGCTCGACGCTGGTGCAAGGCGCGCTCGATCAGGTCCGCGCGGCCGGATTGAAGCTGATCCCGCAATGCCCGTTCGTGAAAGCGTGGATCGAGAAGCACACCGACTATCAGGATCTCGTGGCGAGATAGGGAGACGGGCCCGCCGCCTGCAGCCGGCGGGCCTGCCGATATCTACGGCCTATTGTCCGTGCTTGAGCATGTCCTGGTCATTCAGGTCCCAGTCCTGCCACAGCTGCAGCACGCCGAGCAGCACGAGCACGGCGCCGAGGCCCGTGTGATAGAAGCGGAGAAAGCCGTCAGCGGAATAGCCCAAGACGTAGGGCGAAGCGATGAGCCACAATCCGATCAGGATCGTCGTCACCTCCTGCCAGCGCTGCAAGGCGACATATTCGAGCTGGCTGATGCCAAAGACGACCAGACCGATGGCGACCGTAGTCAGGATCACCGTCTGCTGTCCGCTAATCGCCGCATCCTGGACGGGAAACCACGGCGACGCCACGATCATCGCGCCGAGCAGCATCCCGCACCAGTCTTCCCACGTTCGATGAGTCTTCAAGAAACCGAAGTCCGACATCGTTCCCTCCTATGACAGAGGCACACGTCGGCGGCTGGCGATCACGACTTCCGAATGTCTCGCGACCCTGCCGGCCGCATTCGGACGTATGTCCTGCATAGGACGTGGGAACCGCCGGCGGCTGCGCAAGACCGGGATCGAGGATTATTTCGCTGGCCGCGGGTGTCCGCGGGTCATGAACTCATGCCGCACTGCGCTATAGCGCCCCGAGCCTCCTCAGCGACTCCTGTGCGGACGACAGGCCGGGCTTCAGCTCCAGCGCCTTCCTGAAATCGGCGATCGCGCCCTGCTTGTCGCCGAGCCGCAAGCGGGCCTGTCCGCGATTATTCCACGAGAACACGTCCGACGGATCGTATTGCAGCGCCTTGTCGTAGTCCGAAAGGCCACCCTTGTTGTCGCCCTGGTAGAGCCGGATCATGCCGCGATTGCGCCAGCCGCGCGCGTCGGTCGGTGCGAGGCGGATGGCCTCTCCGTAGTCGGCGGCGGCCCGGTCGAGCTGCTCGCTGTCGCGGTAGGCGTTGCCGCGATCGATATAGGCGAGCAGATCGGGCGCAAGCTTGATCCGCATCGTGTAGTCGGCGATGGCGTGCGCCATGTCGCGCTTGCGGTAGTACACCAGGGCCCGATTGCCATAGGCCATGGCATAGTTGGGGTCGCGCTTGATCGCAGCGTCGAAGTCGGCGAAGGCGCCGTCGAGATCGCCTTTATTGAACCGGGACTCGCCGCGATTGCTGTAGGCCAGCGCCGCCGACGGATCGAGCCTGATGGCCTGGTCGTAATCGGCAATGGCGCGATCGTAGTCGCGCTTGAACGAATAGACCCGGCCGCGATTGTTGTAGGCGCAGGCATAGCCGGGATCGAGCCTGACCGCCTCGTCGAGATCGGACAGCGCGGCGTCGAGCTCGCGCTGCTCGGTCAGACCATGGCCGCGGTTGCAATAGGCGCCGGCGAGCCGCTTGCCGCTCTCGCTCTTGGTGTCGATGACGGTAGAGCAGGCCTTGACCCGCTGGTCCGGCGTGCTCGTCAGCGCGACGCATGCATCCCAGGCGGACCGCCTTCGGCCGCAGCCGGCGCCGTCGAGATCAGCGCGGCGAGCAACGCCACGAGACTGAACGGGACACGCATTTTGCGGATATCTCCCCTGCGGCAACCTTCCTTGGTCGCACCTTGGCAAGCACCGGTTCAGGCGCCTAGATCTGGGAGAGACAGCACGTTGGAAGGATCTTGCATGGCCGCATCGGTACGGGACAACAAGGACAGGAGCCGCTTCGAGCTCGATGTCGGCAACGACATCGCCTTCGCCAATTACCGGCTGACCCCGACGGCGGTCATCATCACCCATACCGAGACGCCGCGCGCGCTGCGCGGCCGCGGCATCGGTTCCGAGCTGGTCAAGGGCGCGCTGGATCTGATCCGCCGCGACGGCAGGAAGGTGATCGCCGGCTGCGGCTTCGTCGTCGACTATCTCGACCGGCATCCGGAGGATGCGGATCTGGTCGCCTGAAGCAAAAAGGGCCCGCGCGATGGCGGGCCCTTCCGGCACGACCGGCGCTCGGTCAGTGCTTGATCTCGGGCGGCAGCTTGCCGCCATTGGCGGCGAGCTTGGACATCACCTGCTTGTGCAGCCAGACGTTCATGCTGGCGGAGTCGTTCATGTCCCCGCTATAGCCGAGCTCCTTGGCGAGGTCCTTGCGCGCCGCGAGGCTGGAATCGATGTCGAGCGCCTTCATCAGGTCGACGATCGAGGTGCGCCATTCGAGCTTCTCGCCCTTGTGCGCGGCCGCCGCCTTGTCGACGATCGCCGCCACGTCGACCGCGGCCATCGGCGCGGCAGCCGGCGCTCCCGGCGCCGCGCCGGCGGGCGACGCCGCGCCGCCGGCGGGTGCGGCGGAAGCCGGCTGGCTACCGAAGATCGCGCTCATGATTTTCCCGAAAATGCTCATATCTGCTCCCCGAAAAGGATCCGTTGGAAGGGCCTTGAGTGGCACTTATAGACCAAGTCGCTGCGTAGCGCCCGCTAAGTTCTGCGAACCGACACGCAGCATCAGCTTATCTGCGGCGAAATGACGACCGAATGACGTCGCCGAAGTTGCGCTGCGGCATCGAATCTCACCCAAGCGTGAGGGACAGGACTCGGAAATAGGCGTACGCTTTGCATTCAGCTCGCGATGCCTTCCGGAATTCGCGTCTGGTCGGACTCGCGAAACTCAAGAATGGCGGCCGCTCGCGCCGTTTGCAGGCGCCGAATTCGGCCGCTCGGCAAGGGAGCTAGCGACCATGGCCACACTCTACCCAGGCAATGTCCCCACGATGGGCGGGACCGCAGATGCGGCCGGACCGGTGATCCGAACCATCCAACTGTCCGATCTGCACGATGCGCTCCGGCGCGGCTGGGAGGATTTCAAGGCCGTTCCGAGCCACGCCATCATCCTCTGCGTGATCTATCCGGTGCTCGGCCTCGTGCTCGCCCGCGTGGTGATGGGCTATTCGGTGCTGCCATTGTTGTTTCCGCTTGCCGCCGGCTTCGCGCTGATCGGCCCCTTCGCGGCGCTTGGTCTCTACGAGCTCTCCAGCCGGCGCGAACGCTATGAAGAAGCGACCGCCTGGGACGCCATGGAGGTGCTGCGCTCGCCCTCGTTCGGCGCGATGCTCGGCCTCGGCGCGCTGCTGCTTGCTCTGTTCGTGACCTGGGTTGCAACCGCGCAAGCGATCTACGTCGCGGCGTTCGGCTATGAGGGCGTCACCGGCATCTCGGACTTCATGACGCGCGTGCTGACGACGCAGCAGGGCTGGTGGCTGATCGTGGTCGGTTGCGGCACCGGCTTCCTGTTCGCGCTCGCCGCGCTCTGCCTCAGCGCCGTGTCGTTCCCGCTGATGCTGGACCGCCATGCCGGCGCGCTCGAGGCGATGAGCACCTCGCTGCGCGTTGTCGCGAGGAACCCGGTGCCGATGGCGGCCTGGGGCCTGATCGTGGCGGTGCTGCTCGCGCTCGGCACCATTCCCGCCTTCCTCGGCCTTGCCGTGGTGATCCCCCTGCTCGGCCATGCCACTTGGCATCTCTACCGCAAGGTGATCGTCTCGGAGCCCGGCGCACGTCCGCTGCCGCCCCCACCACAGCGTCCGCGCAAGCCGGCTGCCGACTTCCCGGCCAACCTCTTCCCCTGGCGGAACAGGACAGACGCCTGACGATATCGTGACATGCGATCCTGCCGATCTTGAGCTTGAATTCGGCTCGGGCAGGATCGCACCCTGTCGCACGCCTTGCTTTGGCCGCGGTTCCGATCGAGATTGCGCCACCGGTCAGATCGCTTCACGGAATTCATTTACTCGAATGACCTCGACGATTTCTCGTCTCGCTCTCGCAGCCTTCGCCCTCTCCGCGTCAATCCTGTCCGCCCAGCCAGCGTTCGCCGCGGTTGCCTGCGGCTCGGGTAATTTCGATGCCTGGCTTGCGGAGCTCAAAACCGACGCCGCGGCCAAGGGCATCTCACAACAGGCCATTGCCACGGGCCTTGCCGGCGTGACGCTGGATCCGAGCGTGCTCAACCGCGACCGCTCGCAAAAGGTCTTCAGCCAGACCTTCGAGGAGTTTTCCGGACGCATGGTGCCGCCGCGCCTGCAGCGCGGCTCTGACAAGATGAAGCAATACGGCTCCGTGCTGTCGCGCATCGAGCAGGCCTATGGCGTTCCCGGCGAAGTCCTGGTCGCGATCTGGGGCCTGGAGACCGATTACGGCGTCAACACCGGCAAGTTCGCCACGATCCGCTCGCTCGCGACGCTGGCCTATGATTGCCGGCGGTCCGAGCTGTTTCGCGCCGAGCTGATGGATGCGCTGCGCATCGTCCAGCGCGGCGATCTGGCACCAGCCGAGATGAAGGGCGCCTGGGCCGGTGAGCTCGGCCAGACCCAGTTCATGCCCTCGTCCTGGATGAAATACGCCGTCGATTTCGACGGCAACGGCAAGCGCGACCTCCTGCACAACGCGCCCGACGTGCTCGCCTCCACCGCCAATTATCTCGCCGGCTATGGCTGGCAGAAGGGCAAGGACTGGCAGCCGGGCAGTCCGAACTTCGAGGTGCTCAAGCAGTGGAACAAGAGCGAGGTCTATTCCAAGACCATCGCCTACTTCGCCGCCCAGCTCGCTCGCGCTCCCTAACCCTTCTCGGGCCGGGCGTTCCGCCGAATCATCCGACTGCCCTCTCCCCACCCTTCCTTGCCAATACCTGCGCTCGCCTCGCCGACGTGAGTTGGGCCTGCTCTCGAATCAACCTATGAACTGAATATTGATTCACTTTACCTATGCGACTCACGCAGCCGAGACTTGGGTCAGGACGCTACTCGATTGGCTAACCGAGCCCTTGCGAGCAACTTATTTCCACAATGATCCAGATCAATGGTATGCACTTAACTCCGTGATTCCACGGGGCTTTCCCCCCGACTTTCGACATTTGCGCGCAAGCTCTGTGCAGGAGCGCCCTCCGGTTAATCGTCCGTTACCTTCGCTATGCGCCCATCGCTTAGCTGCATCGCAACATCGGAACTTTCGCACTGCACCACCCTGATCTATATTCATTTCAACGATGAAGCCCGGGCAAGGGCTGAATCGAACTACAGGAGACTACCTATGCTGCTCTCGCTCATCCGCATGATCCAGGCCTTCCGGGACTATCAGCGCAATGTTGCCGAGCTGTCCCAGCTCAGCGATCGCGAACTGGCCGATATCGGCCTCGATCGCTCGGACATCCCGCGCGTTGCCGCCGGTCAGTATCAGGGCTGAAATCGTTCAGCCCTCAACCGGACGAACCGATAGCGCCCGCCTCGTGCGGGCGTTGTCGTTTCCGGAGGCAGAAAACTCGATCTCGGCGATTCCACTGGCCACCGAAAAGCGCTACCTGTCCGCCCCATGACAGGACCCCTATCCAACCCCGTGCACGTGATCGGCGCCGGCCTTGCCGGCTCTGAAGCCGCCTGGCAGGTGGCGAAAGCCGGCGTGCCCGTGGTGCTGCACGAGATGCGGCCGACCCGCATGACCGAGGCGCACCGCACCGACGGGCTCGCCGAGCTCGTCTGCTCCAATTCGTTCCGCTCGGACGATGCTGCCAACAACGCCGTCGGCCTGCTGCATGCGGAGATGCGCCGCCTCGGCTCGCTGATCATGCGCGCGGCCGATGCCAACCAGGTGCCCGCCGGCGGCGCGCTGGCGGTCGACCGCGACGGCTTCTCGGCTGCGGTCACAAAGGCTCTCAACGACCATCCCCTGATCGAGATCGCCCGCGGCGAGGTTGCAGGCCTGCCGCCGGCCGACTGGAGCAACGTCATCGTTGCCACCGGTCCGCTCACCTCCGCTCCCCTGGCCGAGGCCATCCGCGCGCTGACCGACGAGAACGCGCTCGCCTTCTTCGACGCGATCGCACCGATCGTGCACCGCGAGTCCATCGACATGTCGGTGGCCTGGTTCCAGTCGCGCTACGACAAGGTCGGTCCCGGCGGCAACGGCGCCGACTACATCAACTGCCCGATGACCAAGGAGCAGTATGACGGCTTCGTCGCCGCGCTGATCGCGGGCGAGAAAACCGAGTTCAAGGAGTGGGAGACCAACACGCCCTATTTCGACGGCTGCCTGCCGATCGAGGTGATGGCGGAGCGCGGCCCCGAGACGCTGCGCCACGGCCCGATGAAGCCGGTCGGTCTCACCAACCCGCATGATCCCGCCACCAAGGCCTACGCGATCGTGCAGCTGCGCCAGGACAACAAGCTCGGCACGCTCTACAACATCGTCGGCTTCCAGACGAAGCTGAAATACGGCGAGCAGCAGCGCATCTTCCGCACCATTCCGGGGCTGGAGAACGCCGAATTCGCCCGCCTCGGCGGCCTGCATCGCAACACCTTCCTGAACTCGCCAAAACTGCTCGACAATCAGTTGCGCCTGCGCGCGCAGCCGCGGCTGCGCTTTGCCGGCCAGATGACGGGCTGCGAGGGCTATGTGGAATCGGCCAGCGTCGGCCTGATCGCCGGTCTCTATGCGGCTGCAGAGGCGCGCGGCGAGGCGCTTGTTGGCCCGCCCGGCACGACCGCGCTCGGCGCGCTGCTCGGCCACATCACCGGCGGCCATATCGAAACCATCGAGCCGGGCACGCGCTCGTTCCAACCGATGAACATCAATTTCGGCCTGTTCCCGCCGCTCGCGACCGTGCCGACCAAGAAGCCCGACGGCACGCGGCTGCGCGGCAACGAGAAGACGGTGGCCAAGAAGCAGGCGCTGAGCGCACGGGCGCTCGCCGATCTCGATCGCTGGATCGCCGATCACCTGCGCATGGCCGCCGCCGCGTGAGCTTTCGATGAGCCTCCCCAAAGACGACGCCGCAGCGCTTTCGGCGCGCTGGACCGAGGGCGTGCTGCTCAAGCGCGACGTGTTCTCGACCGTCGAGCGCGGCCGCTTCCGCGGCGAGAACGGCGAGGTCGACGCCGTGCTGCGCCGGCTCGACGAAGTGCCGTGGTGGTCGTTCCTGCTGGCGCGGCATCTGTTCGCCCGCGAGAAGCATGCTCTGGCGCGCGCCAAGGGCCTCGATGTCGGCCCCGAGCTGCTCTGGGCCGGACAGCGCGCCCTGGTGCGCGGCTTCGTCGACGGCGCCGCACTGCATCTGGCAAAGCCCCATGGCGACCTCGCCTATTTCCGTTCGGCCAAGGCGGCGCTGCGCCGGCTGCGCCGGGCCGGGATCTGCCACAACGATCTCGCCAAGGAGCAGAACTGGCTGGTCGGCCGCGACGGACGTGCCTATGTGACCGACTTCCAGCTCGCGGCCTGCTTTGCGCACCGCGGCCGGCTCTACCGCATTCTCGCTTACGAGGATCTTCGACATCTGCTCAAGCACAAGCGCTCCTATGCTCCGGAAGCGCTGACACCGCGCGAGCGAAAGATCCTCGCCAAGAAGTCCTTTGCCGCGAGCCTGTGGCTCGCCACCGGCAAGAAGGTCTACCGCGCCATCACGCGCGGCCTGTTCAACTTCACCGACCGCGAAGGCGGCGGCCGCCGCCTGGTCAATGATGCGCCGGTGCTGACCGCGTTGATCCGCAAAAATCCGGCCGTGCGCGATACCGCCATCGTCGCCTTCGCCGACCGCCGCTCCGGTGTCGGGCTCTATGCCTTCGTCGAGGCGGACCAGGCCACGCTCGAAGGCCAGTTGCGCAACGAGCTGACGGCCGCAAAGGGGCCGAAGCCGCCGGAACACATCCAGGTCGTGCACGCGCTGCCGCGCGACACCAGCGGCAAGCCGCGCACCGAGATCCTGCAACTGGTTGCCATGAACCAGCTCGATCTGATCGAGCCGATGATGAAGAACGACCAGGACCGCGCCTTTCTCAAGGACATCCTGGAACAGCGAAAAAACCTGCGCGACCGCTTCAACTTCGAGGCGGATCTGCCAACAGGCTGACGGGCTGCCCGCGCCTTGAAGCGTCCACATTGACGATAGAGAAGCGGTCGGATCATTTCGGGCGTGCGGGATCATGGGCATTGGGGGACGATGATGCGTCGTGTCGTTGGCGGCCTGATCGCGGGCTTCCTGCTGCTCATAGCCGCGCCGGCAATGGCGGACTCGCCCGCCGAGCTGATCTCGAACTTCCGCCTCAAGCACGGAGAAGTCCGTGTCGTCCGCGATGCCGTCCTCGACCGCATCGCCATGGACCAGGCCCGCGCGATGGCCGCCAAGGACAATCTCAGCCATGACGCCCTCGGACCGTTCAACCGCCGCGTCGCGCCGGCCGGCGCGGGCCGCGCCGCCGAGAACATCGCCTACGGCTACGACAATTTCGATAAGACCCTGGGACAGTGGATCGACTCGTCCGGCCACCGCAAGAACCTGTTGCTGCACAACGCCTCCCGCGTCGGCATCGCCAGCGCCAAGAACGCCAGCGGCAAGCGCACCTACTGGGCCATGGTGATCGCGGGCGACTACGAGCCCAAGGGCAAGGGCAAGAAGAAGGACAAGGAGCCCGTCGTTGCTGTGAAGCGCGAGGCTGCGCCCGCGAGCAAGCCAAAGTCCAGCAGCTGTCACATCAAGCTGCTCAGCCTCTGCATCTGAGGCGAGCCGGGCTATCTTGCTCAGGCTCGGCAACGCGCCTAATTCAGGCACGAGATCGCAAGAAGCGGAGACCAGCACTTGATCGACCTCGACCGAATACGCGCCGACACGCCGGCCGCCTCGCGGCTCGCATATTTCCACAATGCAGGCGCGGCCCTGATGCCGGCGCCGGTTGTCACAGCGATCAAGGGGCACATCGATCTGGAATGCGAGATCGGAGGCTATGCGGCCGCCGATCGCGAAGCCGACCGGCTCGACGCGGTCTACGGCTCGGTGGCGCGCCTGCTCAATGCCGCGCCCGACGAGATCGCGCTGGTGGAGAACGCGACGGTAGCCTGGCAGATGGCGTTCTATTCGCTTCCGTTTCGGAAAGGAGATCGCATCTTGACCGCCGAAGCGGAATACGCCGCCAATTATGTTGCCTTCCTTCAGGTCGCCAAGCGCACCGGCGCGATCATCGACGTGGTGCCGAGCGATGCCAGCGGCGAGCTTGACGTCGACGCGCTCGAACGGATGATCGACGAGCGGGTGAAACTGATCGCGATCACCTGGGTTCCGACCAATGGCGGGCTGGTCAATCCGGCAGCGGCGATCGGCAGGATCGCGCGGACGCACGGCATTGCCTATCTGCTCGACGCCTGTCAGGCGGTCGGCCAGATGGAAGTCGACGTCGATGCCATCGGCTGTGACATGCTGTCCGCCACGGGACGCAAATTCCTGCGCGGCCCGCGCGGCACCGGCTTTCTCTACGTCCGCCGCGCGATGCTGCAACGGCTCGAGCCGCCGATGATCGACCACTTTGCCGCCCCCTGGGTCTCCCGGGACGCCTATCAACTGCGGGACGATGCCCGCCGCTTCGAGACCTGGGAGAACAACTACGCGGCCCGGCTTGGCTTGGGCGCGGCCGTCGACTACGCCCTCGATATCGGCATCGCTCCGATCGAACAGCGCTGCCGCCTGCTTGCCGGGCGCCTCCGCAGCGGCCTTGCGGCTCTTGCCGGCGTCACCATTCGCGACCTCGGACGCGCGCCGGGCGCCATCGTCAGCTTCACCGTGGACGGGCATGAGGCGGACGCCATTGTCGCCGGCGCCGCTGCGGCCGGCATCACGATCGGCGCCTCGGATCCGTCGAGCACGCGCATCGATGCCGAGCTTCGCGCGTTGCCGCATGTGGTGCGGGCGTCACCGCATTATTACAACACGGAAGCCGAGATCGACAGGTTGGTCGAGCATCTGGCGGGTCTGGCTTCGCGATAGGAGAAACGTGCCGCTCACGTACAGCGCGCGCTCAATCCGGATGCGCTGAGCCTGGCCATCACCTCGTCGAGATGCGCAGCATCGCGGGTCTCGATGACGAGCTGCAGCAGCGTCGCCTTGGCCGGCAGCTCGGAGAAGGTGCGCTGGTGCGAGACCTCGATGATATTGGCACCGGCTTCGGCGAGCAGCGCGGCCACCGCGGCCAATTGTCCGGGTCTGTCAGGGATATCGAGCGAGAGCTGGGTCAGCCGCCCTTCGCGCGCGAGCTCGCGCGTGAGAACGGATGCGATCAGCCGCGTGTCGATATTGCCGCCGCTCAGGACGAGGCCGACCTTCTGGCCGACAAAGCGGGACGGATCGGACATCAGCGCGGCGAGGCCGGCGGCGCCGGCGCCCTCGACGACGGTCTTCTCGATCGAGATCAGGGTCGCTACCGCGCGCTCGAGCTCGGCTTCGTTCACCAGCGCAATGTCGTCGACGAGGCGGCGGACGATTTCGGTGGTGATCTTGCCCGGCGATTTCACCGCGATGCCTTCGGCGAGCGTATCGCCGCGCGCCGGCAGATTGCCGCCGTGAATGGCGTTGTACATCGAAGGATAGAGCCAGGCCTCGACGCCCAGGATTCGGAGTGACGGCTTGATCGATTTCGCGGCGATGGCGATGCCGCTGATCAGGCCGCCGCCGCCGATCGGGACGACCAGCGTATCGAGCTCGGGGACCGCTCGCATCATCTCCAGCCCGACGGTGCCCTGCCCCGCGATCACGAGCGGATCGTCATAGGGGTGGACGAAGATCATGCCGCGGGCTTCGCCGTGGTGACGCGCGAACGCGGCCGCTTCCTCCAGCGTCGCGCCGGTGACGACCACTTCCGCGCCGTGATGCCTTGTGTTCTCGACCTTCACCATCGGCGTGCCGACCGGCATGACGATGGTGGCGGGAATGCCGAGCCGCTTGGCGTGGTAGGCGACGCCCTGGGCGTGGTTTCCGGCGGACATGGCGATGACGCCGCGCGCACGCTCCTCCGGCGTCAGGGCGGTGAGACGGTTGAGCGCGCCGCGCTCCTTGAACGACGAGGTGAACTGAAGGTTCTCGAATTTGAGCCAGATCTCGCAGCCGCAGATGCCGCTCAGCGTGCGGCTGTAGCTGCAGGGCGTCTCGACGACGGCGCCGCGAATGGTGTCGGCGGCGGCTTGAACGTCACCAGGTGCGACCGGAAAGCCGCTGAGATCGGGCGATGTGGTTTGGGACAATTCAGCCATGGGACAGCATAGAGCATCCGGCGGTTCGAGGCGATAAGCCAGCCGCTATTTGGTAAATTCCCGGGAACGTGAAGCCCGCCACAGCGTCCAGAGCGTGCGCAGCCGCGAGGTCGGCTGCAGCGCGAACGGATTTCGGCCGGGCTGCGACAGGCGCTTGAGATCCGCCTCGACCTGGCTCAGCGGCAGGAACGCCGGGCGCACCGCTGCCGGCACGTCCGCCAGCAGCGACAAGGCCGTGGTCAAGTGCTGCTGCGCCTCGCCTGCAAGCTGCTCCAGCACGGCGCGCAGGTTCGGCGTCTCCTTGCCGGCAAACACGTCCTCCATCTGGCAGCCATGGCTCGCCAGCAGCTGCTGCGGCATGAACAGCTGCCGGTGCGAGGCATCGCGCGGCAGGTTCGTGATGACCTGCGCGATGCCCTGCGCCAGCCCCGCATGACGGGCGACATGTTCGACCGCCTCCGACGGCGGCGCCAGAATCCGCGCCGCCAGACCAAACAACGCCGAACAGGTCGCGGCCAGATAGCCCTCCAGCGCCGCCATGGTCGGCATCGGGTCGTTGTAGAGGTCGAACTGGTGCTCCTCGACCAGTAGCGACAGCGGTTCGACCGGCAAGTCGAAATCACGGATCACCTGCAGCAATTCGGCCGCGACCGGATTGCCCTCGGCGCTGCCGTGGACGAGGCCCGAGAACAGGTCGGTCCACCATTGAAAGCGGATCTCGCCGGGCAAGGGCTGGCTCACTTGGTCGCGGACGCGGACGATCTCGACATTGAAAGCGCAGAGCGCAAGCAGCGCCCGGCGCTCGGCGGCGGGCACGAACAGGGTCGCGGCATAGCGCGGAAAGTCGTGGCGGCGCACGAGATCGGCGCAGAAGCTGGCGGAATCGGGCGGCGGCGCGGCGCTGCTCATGTGCTGTTCATGGCACCGCGATCAGAGCAGCCGCAACCCGCCGCCGCTCGCCGATCATGATGTTGTAGGTGCGCACGGCAGGTCCGGTCTGCATCGTGTCCAGCACCACCCTCACCGCTTTCAAGGCCTGGCGCAGCTCCGGCGGCGGCAGCCAGGGTCCGGTTCCGGTACCGATCAGGAGCGTGTCGATGCCGTTGGCGGCCGTGAACACCCGATCGAGCGAATAGCGGTCGATCTTCTGGGGATCCGTCACGTCCCAGGCCCAGATCGCGTCAGGCAGGCACAGCAGCGAGCCCCGGTGCGACATGCCGGCGAAGGCGAAGCCGCCCTTGCCATAGGCCTCGATCGGCGCCGAGCGCGGGAAATGGGGTGCGTTGGGATCGCCGGCCATGAGCTTGGTCCGAATGAGCTTACTGCCCTCGCCAACTCGTGCGGGGGCGTGCGGTTCGGATCATGCCTTGTTTTTCTTCGCCGGCGATGCCGTATCCGGCGCATCCTCGCGATGCTCGCCGACGCCGAGATAGATCAGGATCGGGGCCGCGATGAAGATCGAGGTGTAGGTGCCGACCAGCACCACGCCGAACATCATCACCGCGGTGAAGCTGTGGATCGCGTGCCCGCCGAACAAGAGCAGCGCCAGCAGCGCCAGCGTCACCGTGAAGTGGGTGATGATCGAGCGCGACAGCGTCGAGTTGATGGATTCGTTGAGCAGCTGCGGCATCGGCATCTTCTTGTAGCGACGCAGCATTTCACGGATGCGGTCGTAGATGACGACGGTGTCGTTGAGCGAGTAGCCCAGAATGGTCAGCAGCGCGGCGATGCTGGTCAGGTCGAAATCGACCTGGCTGATCGACATGAATCCGATCGTCAGCACGATGTCGTGCACGTTGGCGATCATGGCGCCCAGTGCGAACTGCCATTCGAACCGGAACCAGAGATAGATCAGGATCGAGACGATCGCGAGCATCAGGCCGACCATGCCGTAGGCCAGGAGCTCGCCGGCGACGCGCGGCCCGAGCACCTCGACACGACGGTATTCGATGGAATCACCGAGCGCGCTGCGCACCTTCTGCACGGCATCCTGCTGCGCCTTGTCGCCGCCGGGCTGTTCGGCAACGCGGATCAAGACATTCTCCGGGCCGCCAAATTGCTGCAGCTGGATTTCGCCAAGACGCAAGCCATCCAGCGTCGTGCGCATCGCCGCGATGTCGGCAGCGCCGGACTTCGCCCGCACCTCCAGCAGCGTGCCGCCCTTGAAGTCGATGCCGAGGTTCAGCCCGTGGGTGAAGAACAGCACGATGGCGACGATCGAGAGCGCCGCCGAGATCGGAAAGCTGATGCGGCGGAAGCGCGTGAAATCGAAATGCGTGTCGTCCGGGACGATACGCAGCGACGGCAGCACGCCGAGCGCGGCGACCACGGTGAGGACGGCAATCAGAATGCCAAGCCCGATGAGAACGTAATATGTCACGGTCTTAGCTCCTAGATCGGCACGCTCTGCGGCCGCTTCCACCGCACCCACCCCGCGACGATGAGCCGGGTCATGGTGAAGGCGGTGAACACCGTGGTGATGATGCCGATGCCCAGCGTCACGGCGAAGCCGCGCACCGGGCCGGTGCCGATGTAGAACAGCACCGCGGCGGCAATGAAGGTCGTGATGTTGGAATCGAGGATGGTCGCCAGCGCCCGCTTGAAGCCGGCGTCGATCGCCGAAATCGCGTTGCGGCCGCCGCGCAGCTCCTCACGGATGCGCTCGTAGATCAGCACGTTGGAGTCCACCGCGATGCCCACCGTGAGCACGATGCCGGCGATGCCGGGCAGCGTCAGCGTGGCGTTGAGCAGCGACAACAGGCCGAAGATCATGGCGACGTTGATGGCCACCGCGACGTTGGCGAACACCCCGAACAGCCGGTAGGTCAGCAGCATGAAGACGACGACGAGGATCGAGCCGACATAGGCCGCCAGCTCGCCCTTCTCGATCGAGTCCTGGCCGAGACCCGGACCGACAGTGCGCTCCTCGACCACCGTGAGCGGAGCCGGCAGCGCGCCGGCACGCATCAGGATTGCGAGATCGTTGGCGGACTGGACCGTGAAGCTGCCCGAGATCTGGCCCTGACCGCCCGTAATCGGCTCGTTGATCCGGGGCGCGGAGATCACCTTGTTGTCGAGCACGATCGCAAAGGGCAGCCCGACATTCTCTTGCGTGGCCTGCGCGAATTTGCGCGCGCCCGAAGTATTGAACTTGAAGCTGACGACCGGCTCACTCGTACGCTGGTCGAAGGTCGCCTGGGCATCGATCAAATCGCCGCCGGCGACCAGGACCTGCTTCTTGACCACATAGGGCGTCGGCGGCGGCGACGCGCTCATCAGCAGCTCGGATTCCGGCGGCAACCTGCCCTGCTGCGCCTGGTCCGGCGACACGGTCGTGTCGACCATGCGGAATTCCATCTTCGCGGTCTCACCGAGCAGCTTCTTCAGGCGGGTCGGATCCTGCAGGCCGGGGACCTGCACCAGGATGCGGTCATTGCCCTGGCGCTGGATCACGGGCTCGACGGTGCCGAGCTCGTTGACGCGGCGTTCGACGATCTGGATCGACTGCTCGATGGTCTTGCGCAGACGATCGAGCATTGCGGCCTGCGGGACGCTGAGGCGGATCAACCCGCCACCGGCATCCGTCACCTCGAGGTCGCGCTGACCGCTGGATCCCATCAGGCCGCCCAGCGGCTGAGACAATTCGCGCAGCTTGCCGAGCGCCGTCTGGACGTCGGATTCCTTGGTGATGCGAACTTCGGCCGCATCGTTGCGCACGATGACGCCGCCAGTGAAGCCGATCTTGGCATCGCGCAGCGTCCGGCGGACGTCGTCGCGGACCTGGTCGAGCCGTTCCTTCTTCACGTAGTTGGAGTCGACCTCGAGCAGCAGGTAGGAGCCGCCCTGGAGGTCGAGGCCGAGCACGATCCGGCGCTGCGCCCATGCCGGCCAGGTCTTGACCTGGGCCTCGGGGAAGAAGTTCGGGACCGCGCAGAGGCACACGATCAGCGCCGTCAGGATGATCCCGAGCGCCTTCCACCGCGTGAAATACAACATCGACTGGACCTGTCAGATCAGGAGACTTGAGATGCTCGCGAACGCGCTCACTTCGACGCGGCGTCGTCCTTGGCGGCGTCCTTCGCGCTATCCTTGGATTCCTTCGCCGGCTCGCCCTTGGCACGCACGCCCGAGATCATCTGGCGCATCTGTCGCACCCGCACGCCGTCGGAAATCTCGAACTCGATCTGGTCGTCGTCGACGACCTTGGTGACCTTGCCGACGAGGCCGCCCGAGGTCACGACGGTGTCGCCACGCCGGATGTTCTTCACGAGGTCGGCGTGCTCGCGGACCTTCTTCTGCTGCGGACGCAGAATCAGGAAGTACATGATCACGAAGATCAGGGCGAACGGCAGCAGCGACATCAACATGCTGTTGGTGTCACCGGCGCCTGCAGCCTGGGCATACGCAGGGGTAATCAGCATTCGGACAATCCTCGTGGGAACGGGGGAAAACCGGTCAGGCCTTCAAAGGCGACCGGTTCGGTCAAATTCGCGCGGACTATAGCGGCCATTGCCCCAATTGCAACGCTGCCAGACCGCCCTTTTAGCCACCTTGCGGCGGCTCCTCAGGCCCGATAAGGCTGCGTTCTCAGGAACTTCGGACATGCCCAAAAACCTTAGCAAAAGCCCGGCCGGCAAAGGCCCCCGTACCCCTGCCGGAAAGCCGGCCCGCGTCGCGGCAAATCGCCCCAAGGGGACGATCAAGAGGACCGTCAAGGCCCCTCGCGAGGCAACGCCCATCCTCTCCCAGGAGCGCATTGTCCGCGCGCTGGAGACCATTGCGGCGCACCTCTCCGCCCAGGCCAAGCCGGCCGTCACCGCTGAGTCGTTCGAACGGGCAGATGCCTATGTCTGGCATCCCGACGGCCGCCTCGCGCCCGTGCCGCGGGTCAGCCGCGTCGAGCTGTTCCTGCTCAAGGGCATCGACCGGATGCGCGACATCCTGATGGAGAACACCGAGCGGTTCGCAGCCGGCCTGCCCGCCAACAACGCCCTGCTCTGGGGCGCACGCGGCATGGGCAAATCGTCGCTGGTGAAGGCCGCGCATGCCAGCATCAACGCGGACCGCAAGCTGGCCGACAGGCTGAAGCTGGTCGAGATCCATCGCGAGGACATCGAAACGCTGCCGATGCTGATGGAGAAGCTCCGCGACGCCAGCTTCCGCTTCATCGTGTTCATCGACGACCTCTCCTTCGACGGCAATGACGCGTCCTACAAATCGCTCAAGGCCGTGCTCGAAGGCGGCATCGAGGGCCGTCCCGAGAATGTCATCCTCTACGCCACCTCCAACCGCCGTCATCTGCTGGCGCGCGACATGATCGAGAACGAGCGCTCGACCGCGATCAATCCCGGCGAAGCCGTCGAGGAGAAGGTCTCACTGTCCGATCGCTTCGGCCTCTGGCTCGGCTTCCACCGTTGCAGCCAGGACGAATACCTCGCCATGGTGCGCGGATATTGCGGCCATTTCGGCGTCAAGGTCGACGATGAGGCGCTGGAGCGAGAGGCGCTGGAATGGTCGACCACCCGCGGCTCACGCTCGGGCCGCGTCGCCTGGCAATTCGTGCAGGAGCTGGCGGGCCGGCTGGGCGTGAGGCTCACGGCGCAGTAGCGGGAGCTGTCGCCCAATCCACAACTGTCATTCCCCGCGAAGGCGGGGAATCCAGTACGCCGCAGTTTATCGGCTAGATCACAAGGTCTCTGGAATACTGGATCGCCCGCTCCAGTGCGCAACTGCGCACAAGGCGGGCGATGACACCGTTCGTATGGTGAGATCCCGGCGGCGCCTCACGCCCCGTTCAGGAATTGAAGCGGATCAACCGGGCTCGATCCCTTGCGGATCTCAAAGTGGAGCTGCGGCGACGCCACCTCCCCGGATTGGCCCGACTTGGCAATGACCTGACCGCGCTTGATGGTGTCGCCGCGCTTCACCAACAGCTCACTCGCATGGGCATATGCGGTGACGTAGCCGTTGGAGTGCCGAACCAGGACCAGATTGCCGTAACCTTTCAGCTCGTTGCCGGAATAGGCGACGACGCCGTCTTCGGCCGCCTTGACCGGCGTCCCCTCGGGCACCGCGAGATTGATGCCGTCGTTGGACTTGCCGTTGGTCTTGGCGCCGTAGCTCGTGACCACCTTGCCGCGCACCGGCCAGCGGAAGGTCGGCAGCGCGCTGGTGGTCTCCGCAGCCTTGGCCGGGGCCTCGGCGGGCTTCTCTTCGACATTGGTGGTGGCCTGGGCGAGGCGCGCGCTCTGCACGGGCGCGCCGGCCGCGGCCATCTTGGTGGCGGGCGCGGGAGCCGCTGCAACGGGCTGCAGCGTGCCCGCAACCGGAGCGGCCGTGACAGGAGCTGCGGCAACCGGCGCCGCGACGGCGGCGGTCTTTGCGCCGGGCACGGTCAGCTTGGCGCCGAGCTTGAGCTTGGCCGACGGATCGAGGCCGTTGGCACGGGCAAGATCAGCCGACGAGATATGGTTCTTGCGGGCAATGCTGGCGAGCGTGTCGCCACGATTGACGAAGTGAGTGCTCGGCGGCGCAGCCATGACGGCAACCGGCTTCGCTGCGGGAGCTGCCGCGACCGGAGTTGGCGCAGGAGCCGGCGCTGCCGCCGTCGCCGGATGCGGGATGATCAGCTGCTGACCGGGCGACAGCGCGCGCGGGCCCTTGTAGCCGTTGGCGGCGAGGATTGCCTGCGGCGTGACGTGATAACGCTTGGCGAGCACCTCCAGCGTATCGCTGGTGCCGACGATGATCTTGGTCCCGCCGGCCGGCTGGGCAGCCGCAACCGAGCGCGACGGCACGGTGGCCGTGGTCTCCAGGCGCGGTTGCGCCGGCGGCGCGTAGGAGCCGACGCCGCGCCCGCCTCCGGACACCCCGCCACCTGCCGCAACGGGATAGGATTGCGGGGCGGAAACCGCCGGCGGCGGCAAGGGCTGCGACTGATAGGAGCCGGGCTGGGTCTGCGGCCGCGCATATTGCGGCAACTCACGCTGCGGCGGCGGGGCCTGCTGCACCGTACCGGTCGCTTCGGAGGAGAAGGGATTGGAGAAATTCGACTGGGACAGCCGCGACGACATGTCGGCGCTGCACCCTGCGAAGCTGAAGGAGATCAGCGCCAGCACCGCGACCTGCGGCACGCGGCGCGAGTAAAGCAACTCGGCGACAGCGGACATGGTTACTCACTCGTACGCAACAGAACTGGTGTTTTAAGTAAACACGCGCCGAGTAAATAACGGCTTAACCCTCCCAATAAGATATTGGCCGCACAGCCGATCCGGAAATCTACAGCTCCCGCGCCACCCCGGGCAGCGCCGGCACGAAACGGACATCGACGAGTTCCTTGCGCTCGATCCCGGCCGCGCTGCGGGTCAGGCGGATCAGCGTCTGCACGCCCTGATGCGGGCCGACCGGCGCGATCAGGATGCCGCCAACCTCCAGCCGCTCGATCAGATTCTCCGGGATCTGCTCCATCGCGGCGGTGACGATGATGCGATCGAACGGGCCAATATTGGGCGGCAGATTGAGGCCGTCGCCAAGCATCACCTCGACATTGTGACAGCCGAGCTTTTCGAGCCTAGCGCGTGCGGTGTCCGCGAGCCTGCGATAGCGCTCGACCGTCAGGACCTGGCCGGCGAGCCGCGACAGCACGGCGGCCTGATAGCCGGAACCGGTGCCGATCTCGAGCACGCGGTGCTGCTTCTGGAGCTGCAACTGCTCGGTCATGTAGGCCACGACGAAGGGCTGGCTGATGGTCTGCCCGCAGTCGATCGGCAGCGCGCTGTCGCGGTAAGCCCCGTCGCGATCGGCCTCGTCGACGAATTGCTCGCGCGGCACCTCCTCCATGGTTCGCAGCACTGCCTGATCGCTGATGCCCCGACGCCTCAGCGTGAGCTGAAACATCATCTTTTCCGGCGGATGCTGATGGGAGGTCATTGCCTGCTTGTGCTGTCTTGGCCGGCCCGGCGGGCGTCAAGCCCGGGCAGGAGAATCATGTTCCTGCTCAGGAACTCATGATAACGTTCGAGTGGAGCATTTGACCACAGATTGGCTTGCCGCGGGCGAACTGCGATGACCATTTTCAGGCACCCCTCGGTCGAAACGCACATTGCGTCAATTCGTGATATCTGCGAACGTTTTCGGCAATGGGCAAGGACTCAACCATGACCGCGACAGGGCTTTCCGGCCGCTCTGTGTTCCTCGTCGAGGACGAGGTGATGATCAGGATGATGGTCGCGGACATGCTCGAAGAGCTCGGCTACAAGGTCGCGGCCGAGGCGGGCGACATCAACGAGGCCATGCGGCTCGCCCAGGCAACCGATTTCGACATCGCCATTCTCGACGTCAACGTCAACGGCAAGGTCATCTCGCCGGTCGCCGACGTCATCAAGGCCAAGGGCTGCCCCTTCATCTTCGCCACCGGCTACGGCTCCTCCGGCCTGCCCGAGCAGTACCGCGACCGGCCGGCGCTCCAGAAGCCGTTTCAGCTCGACGCGCTCGGCAAGACCATCGAAGCCGCGCTCCGCGGCGGCGGATAGGCGCTATTTCAGCATTGCGCTGAGCTCTTCCGAAAACGCCTCATTGGTGCGATCGAGCCTGAGCGGCGTAACCGAGACGTAGCGCTCGCGAAGCGCGGCCAGATCGGTGCCGTCGGCCGGTGTGTCCATCATGGCGGCGCGCTCGAAGCCGATCCAGAAATAGGGATTGCCCCGGCCGTCCTTGCGCTCGTCGACCCGCAGGAAACCGAGATTGCGCTTGCCCTGGCGGGTGACGCGGATGCCGAGCACATCCTCCGGCGCGCAGGACGGGAAGTTGACGTTGATGACGGTGTCCTTCGGGATGCCGGCGGCAATCACCTTGCGCAGGATGTCAGGCCCGAACTTGCGCGCGGTGTCCCACGGCGGGCGCTCGCGGGTCTCGACGCTGAACTCCTGCGACAGCGCGAACGACGGCAGGCCCAGAATGGTGCCCTCCAGCGCGCCGGCGATGGTGCCGGAATAGACCACGTCCTCGGCAACGTTGCGGCCTTTGTTGACCCCGGAGAGCACGACGTCGGGCAGCTTGGGCCCAAGGATATGGCGCGCGCCCATGATGACGCAGTCGGTCGGCGTGCCGCGCACGGCAAAATGCCGAGGCCCGACTTCGCGCAGGCGCAACGGATCGTTCAACGACAGCGAATGCGAAACGCCGGACTGGTCGAGCTCGGGCGCCACCACCCAGACGTCGTCGGACAGAGCGCGCGCGATCTCCTCCACGATCTGGAGGCCGGGGGCATGGATGCCGTCGTCATTGGTGCAGAGAATGCGCATGCGAAAGGTTCGATTCCAGAAAAGCGGGGGCTGAGCCGTCTTATCCGGCTGGGGCCGATCAGGCAAACCGGGTGATTGCGGTCTGGCAGGTTCCCGGCCGGGGCCTGTCAGCGGCGGATGCGCCATTGCGGCAGAAAGCGCGCCAGCCGGCCTTCCGCCCGCAGCCGCATTGCCGGTACGGCCGGGCTCACGACGGGGCCCTCGATCACGCCGAGCGCCCTCAGCTGCGCGACGAACGGGTCCGACGCCGGCGCCTGCGGAAAGCGCTCGCGGGCCACCGTCAGCGCCTTGTCGAAATCGGCTGCATTCACGCCGGGCTTGGCCCGCCGGCTTTGCACGAGATGGTCGTCCCAGAGCTGCGCGATCTCAATGTCGAGCACGCCTCGCAGGCGCTGATCTACGGCCTGGATGCCGGCCCCCGTCACCGCCCATTGTCGACCGATCCAGAAGATGTCGCGGTGCAAGGCCATGAAGGGGGCGGGGTTCGCGTTGTCGAGGGGCCGGCAGGATAGCCGGCCGCCCGATCTTCGCAACGCGATTCTCGTCATGCCGCGTTTTCTTGACGCGAACCGGTATCCACTTCGCTCGAAAACGCTTTAGTCGCGCGCGATCACCTTCACTCCGCCCATATAAGGCTGGAGCACGTCGGGGACGGCGATCGAGCCGTCCTCCTGCTGATAGGTCTCCATCACGGCGATCAGCGCGCGGCCGACCGCGGTGCCGGAGCCGTTCAGTGTGTGGACGAAACGCGGCTTGCCGTCGGGCCCCTTCGAGCGCGCACCCATGCGCCGCGCCTGGAAGTCGCCGCAAACCGAGCAGCTCGAGATCTCGCGGAACGCCCCACCCTCGCCCTGGCCCGGCATCCAGACCTCGATGTCATAGGTTTTTTGCGACGAGAAACCCATATCCCCAGCGCACAGCGTCATCACCCGATAATGCAGGTCGAGCCGCCGCAACACTTCCTCCGCGCACGCAAGCATGCGCTCGTGCTCGTCCTTGCTCGTCTCCGGGGTCGTGATCGACACCAGCTCGACCTTGGTGAACTGGTGCTGGCGGATCATGCCGCGGGTATCGCGGCCCGCGGCCCCCGCCTCGGCACGGAAACACGGTGTGAGCGCGGTGAGGTGCATCGGCAATTCCTTCTCGTCGAGGATGGATTCGCGGACGAGATTTGTCAGCGAGACCTCGGCGGTGGGGATGAGCCATCGACGATTATCTCCGGCCAACTCGGTCATCAGCCTCCTGACGCGAGCCAGCCCCTCGTTAGACATCTCGGAAGTCTCTACATCAAAGAACTCGGTGATATGTTCCTTCCAATGCCTTCTCCCGTGCTCGATAAATAGCTCGGCGATCTTGTCACGATTGTTCTCGAAGATCTCGCGAGCTTTGTTCTTTGCAAATTCCGAAACGTATTCACGGACGATCTTCTGAATTGCGCCTTCAGTAAAGATCTCCGTCTTAAATTGATCGTCAGCGAATTTCGGGAGCTGCCCAGTACCGAACATTACGTTGTCGCGCACCAGGAGCGGTGGGTTAACTTCGGTGTAGCCATGCTCTGTCGTATGCACGTCGAGCATGAATTGGCCGATCGCGCGTTCAAGGCGCGCCAATCCCCTTTTTAGGACAACAAAGCGCGCACCGGACAGCTTCGCTGCTGCCTCGAAATCCATCTGGCCAATTGATTCTCCTAGGTCAAAATGAGGTCTTGGATCGAACGAATAAAATCTCTTCTCGCCGTAGACGTGATGTTGGATATTCCCATGTTCATCAGTTCCATCCGGGATATTGTCCAAAGGGAGATTGGGAATTTCCGCGAGTAGACCATTAAGTTCGTTAACTACCTCCCTCTCCTCCTTCTCGGTATTGGCGATCGTGTCCTTGATCTCAAGGGCAACACTGGTGAGGCGATCGATCTCCGCTGCGTCTTTGTTACGCCGCGCATTTTCATTTTCCTTGGCTAAAGCTTTGCGGCGAGCAAGCGCGCTTTCATGCACTCGAAGGATGGCTCGGCGCCGATCGTCAATCGACAATATGTTTGAGGAAGAGAACCTTCGTCGCGTCTCATCATCGAAAGGACGACGAGCAAGTCGACGATCAAACTCTGTAGGGTTTTCGCGAATCCATTTGATGTCGTGCATAGCTGCTTTCCCATAACGGCGAAGTCGTCCCGTCCATTCCCGCGTTCGCCGCCTTAGATCAAGTCGTGGATGCCCGGGTCAAGCCCGGGCATGACGAATCATCGGCTGAGCAGCGACATGATAGAGCGAGAGCGCCCCTACTCCGCCGGATTGGCCGGTGTCGGCACGTCGGTGCCGGTGGCTGCTTGCGAGGCCGCGGCCTTCCTCTCCACCATGCCGACCGCGATGATCGAGCCCTCGTAGAGCGCCATCAGCGGAAACGCCAGGGAGCACTGGCTGAGAACGTCGGGCGGCGTCAGCACGGCGGCGATGACGAAGGCGATGACGATGAAATAGCGGCGCTTCTCGCGCAGCATCTTCGAGCTGACGATGCCGATCCGGCCGAGCAGCGTCAGGATCACCGGCAGCTGGAAGGCGATGCCGAAGGCGAAGATCAGCGACATCATCAGCGACAGATATTCGCCGACCTTGGGCAAGAGCTGAATCTGCGCGGTCTCGTCGCCGCCGGCCTGCTGCATGCCGAGCGAGAAGCGGACCAGCATCGGCAGCACGACGAAATAGACCAGCGCCGCGCCGAGTACGAAGAAGAACGGGGTCGCGACCAGGTACGGCAGGAAGGCCTGCTTCTCGTGCTTGTAGAGGCCGGGCGCGACGAATTTGTAGATCTGGGTCGCGACGATCGGGAACGAGATGAAGCCGGCCCCGAACAGCGCGAGCTTGAGCTGGGTGATGAAATATTCCAGCAGCGCCGTGTAGATGAACTTGGAGTTCTCGGGGCCCGCGATCCAGACGAACGGCCAGACCAGCACGTTGTAGATCTGCTTGGCGAAGAAAAAGCAGAAGATGAAAGCTATGCCAAAGCCGAGCAGCGCCTTGATCAGCCGCGAGCGCAGCTCAATCAGATGGTCCATCAGCGGGGCTTTGCTGGCCTCGATATCGGCGTCGGTCATGACGCTTTGGCGTCCTTGATCGCTTCGGAGGGCGCGGTGTCCTGCGCCACCTTTGCCTGCTCGACCTCACGGGTGATCGCAAGCGGCTCGTCGGCAGCCGCATGCGCTTCGGCTTCCATGAAAGTCGCGGGCGTCGGCGCTTCCGGAGTGGTAGGAGTGACAGGCGCTTCACTTGAAGTCGCCGGAGGTTCGACAGCCGTGGTCGTCGGCGTCTCGGCGGGCTTGTCCAGCGCATCGACGCGGAGCGCGTCGCTGACGTCCTTCTGAAGCGAGGTCAGCGGATTGAAGCTGGTGGCAGCTTCCTTGACCTCGTCGAAGCTCTTCTTGAGGTCGGCCATCTCGGCCTCGCGCATCGCTTCCTGAAACTGGCCCTGGAATTCGGCGGCCATCTTGCGCGCCTTGCCCATCCATTGTCCGACCATGCGCAGCACACCCGGCAGCTCTTTCGGGCCGATGGCGATCAGGGCCACGACCCCGATCAGGACCAGTTCACTCCACCCGATGTCGAACATGAGGTCTTCCGTTCACGCGAAGCCGCAACCGGCCCAATCCCTTGCGCGCAGGATCGGGGCCGCCCTACCCACGTCTCGCGTGCTGCTTTCGGCTCAGACGGCCTTGCTGCCGACGTCGGTCCGCGCCGCGGTCGGTGCACCATTGTGCTCGATGGACTTGGCCGGCTCGGGCTTCTCGGCGGACTTGTCGTCGTCCTGCATGCCCTTCTTGAACGCCTTGATGCCTTGCGCCACGTCGCCCATCAGATCCGAAATCTTCCCGCGGCCGAACAGCAGCAGGACCACTGCGATCACCAGGATCCAGTGCCAAATGCTGAGAGAACCCATCCTGCAACCCTCCAAACGCGCATAGCCGGGGACCCGGCCGATCTTACCGAAACCTAGGCTTGGCAGGCCTCAAAAACAAGGACCAAGGCAGCGCCAATTCGCTGTCGGCGCTACGTAATCTTGCTAAGTGTTAACCGGTCGCAGGGGCCCGTAAGCGGACGGTATGTCAGTCCTCGGCGCCGCCTTTGCCGCCAGCCTCGCAGCCATCGTCATGGCCGCCCTCCGGCGCCGCGTCCGAAGTCTCGGGCTCGACCGCAGGCGCGAGCGCCAAATCGAGGTCATCGCCCGGTTCCAGCGGATCCTCATCCTCGCGCAACGTCGGATCGTCAGACGGTGTCGGCACGCTGAATCCGGTCGGCAGGCGCGAATCCAGGAGGCCCGTGCCCTTCAGCTCCTCGAGGCCCGGCAGATCGCCGAGCTGTTCCAGCGTGAACTGCGACAGGAAGTCCTCCGTGGTTCCAAAGGTCAGCGGACGGCCCGGCGTCTTGCGCCGGCCACGCGGCTTGATCCAGCCGGTCTCCAGCAGCACGTCGAGCGTGCCCTTCGAGGTGACGACGCCGCGGATCTCCTCGATCTCGGCGCGCGTCACCGGCTGGTGATAGGCGATGATCGCCAGCACCTCGATCGCGGCGCGTGACAGGCGGCGGGTCTCGGTGCTCTCCCGCGTCATCAGCCAGGCGAGATCGCCGGCCGTGCGGAAGGTCCATTTGTTGGCGACGCGGACGAGATTCACCCCGCGCAAGGAATAGTCGGCCTGGAGCTGTTCCAGCGCGGCCTTGACGTCGACCCCTTCGGGCATGCGCTTGGCCAGCGTCGCGGTGTCCAGCGGTTCACTCGAAGCGAACAGCAGCGCTTCCAGCAGCCGCAATTCCTCGGGACGCGCCTGGGATTCGTTCTCCATCGGCTCGGCCTCTTCTACCCGCACTTCAGCCAGGCTTGCCATGGTAGATTCTCCTTCTTGCACTTAAGCGACCGGCGCGTCAGGCGCAGGAGCTGCGTCCGGGACCGGTTTTGGGCGCCCCTTCCGGAAATAGATGGGCGCAAACGCCTCTTTCTGATTCAGTTCCAGCTGACCTTCGCGCACCAGTTCCAGCGCGGCGGCAAAGCTGGAGGCGAACACCGTCGCGCGCTGCGTCGGATCGGCGACGTGCCTGACCAGAAAATCGTCCAGCACGCCCCAGTCGTCCTGTTCGTTGAGGCTGCCGACCAGCCGCTCCAGCGTGGCGCGCGCTTCGGCGAGCGACCACACCGTGCGCTTGGCCAGATGCACGCTCGCCAGCACGCGCGATTGGCGCTGCGCGGCATAGGCGGTGAGCAGATCGTACAGTGTCGCGGTGTATTTCGGATGCTTGATCTCGGCGATCTGCTCGGGCTCGCCGCGCGGGAAGATGTCGCGCTGCAATTGCGGCCTGTTCATCAGCCGGTTGGCGGCTTCGCGAATGGCCTCCAGCCGGCGCAGCCGGTTGGCGAGCGCGGTGGCCATCTGCTCGGCGCTCGGGCCCTCCGCGCTCGGCGGCTCGGGCAGCAGCAGACGCGATTTCAGGAAGGCGAGCCACGCCGCCATGACGAGATAGTCGGCGGCAAGCTCGAGCCGGATCTTTCGCGCCGCCTCGATGAAGTGGAGATATTGGTCGGCCAGCGCCAGGATCGAGATCTTGGCAAGGTCGACCTTCTGCTGCCGCGCCAGCGCGAGCAGCAGGTCGAGCGGGCCCTCATAGCCCTCGACGTCCACCACCAACGCCGGCTCACCCTCGGCAAGCTCTGCGGGCCGCCCGGTTTCGAAGGATAGAATTTCTGCGGTCATGCGGATGCCGTGTTTGCCCGTGCGATCAATGCGTCCAGCTCAGCGCGTGCGGCCTCGCGGTCGAGCGGCTGCGGCGCCTTGCGCGCGCCGAGCGCGGCATTCGCCCGCTCCAGCGCCCGGCCCGACAGCAGAGGCGTCTGACCGGCAACCGCACGCATCTCCTCGATATTGCCGTTGCAATGCAGGGCCACATCGCAGCCGGCCGCGAAGATGGCGCGGGTCCGTTCGGCGATATTCCCCGACAGCGCGTTCATCGACACGTCATCACTCATCAACAAACCCTGGAACCCGATTGCGCCGCGAATCACGTCAGCAATCATTGTCGCAGATGTCGTCGCCGGATGGGCGGGGTCGACCGCGCTAAACACAACATGTGCAGTCATGGCCATCGGCAGGTCCGACAGCGGCTTGAACGCCGCGAAGTCGGTCCGTTCCAGCTCGTCCCTCGGCGTATCCACCGTCGGCAGCTTGAAATGGGTGTCCGCAGTGGCGCGGCCATGGCCGGGAATGTGTTTGAGGACCGGCAGCACGCCGCCCTGCTCCAACCCTTCGGTGACGGCGCGCGCGATCGCCGCGACCTTGACCGGTTCAGTGCCGTAGGCCCGGTTCCCGATGACGGCATCGGCGCCCGCCACCGGCACGTCGGCGAGCGGCAGGCAATCCACGGTAATGCCGAGATCGGCCAGGTCAGCCGCGATCAGGCGGGCGGACAGGCGCGCCGCCGTGAGCCCAAGCGCCGAATCAGTGTCGTACAAGGTCGAGAACACGGCGCCCGGCGGATAGACCGGCCAGTGCGGCGGACCGAGCCGTTGCACCCGTCCGCCTTCCTGGTCGATCAGGACGGGCGCGTCGGCCACACCGACCGCGCTACGCAATTCTGCAACCAATGCAGCGACTTGCGCTGGCGTTGCGACATTGCGCTTGAACAGGATGAAGCCCCATGGGCGCTGGTCGCGGATAAACTCCCGCTCGACGGCGGTCAGTTCCGTTCCGGATACACCGGTAATGAAGGCCCGCGTGCTCATAACGGCCGATTAACCCTGACCCGCGAGGGGGTCAAGGAAACGGCCGTTAATTCCTCTGGACGAAGCAGGCGGACAGGCCGGCGGACTTCAGGCTGTTGCACGCATGCGTCGCCTCTTCCGCCGAGGCATAGGGACCAGCGAAGGCGCGGTAGACGACCCCCTTGCCCTTGTCGGTCAGGTCGACGCGCTTGATCACCGGCGAGCGGGAGCCGAGCACGCTGCCATACTTGCTCTGGAGCACGCGATAGGACGCGGCGGCGCTTTCCTCGCTCTGCTGCGAGGAGACCTGCACGATGTAGCCGCCGCCGCTGCTGCTGGCGGGCGCGATTTGCGTCGGCGTGGTCGCAGCCATCCGCTGCGGCGGCTCGGCCGCCGGGGAAGATTGCGGCGCCAGCGACATCGGCTGATTGGCGCTGGCATTGGCCGAGGTCGGCGGATTGCGTGGCGCAGCCGGTGCCGGCGCGGCAACAGGCTTCGGCGCGGAAGCGGCCTTGGCGGCGGCAGCCGTTTGCGGCGTGGCGCTGTCGGTCTGATCGCCCTTCACGGCGACAGTCCTGATCGGGCGCGGCGAATTGTTCGGCAGCGTGCCGGTGCTTGCGCCCGGCGGCGGCACCGCGGACGGCGACACGCTCGCGACCGATGGCGGGTTCGCATTCTGGTTCAGCGGCGGGAACACCACGCGGGGACCGCCTGCCTTGGCGTTGACGTCCACCGGCGCCTCTTCGCGCGGCACGATCTTCTCGGTGCCGTCGCCGCTCACCATGCGATCCGGCACCTTGGCCGAGGAATCCGTCGGCGCGGGCACGATCTTGGTCGGGGTGTTGTCCGCCTTGATGATCGGCGGCTCACCGCTGCGGGGCGAGCCGACATAGGTCTTGTAGGCGAAGGCAGCGCCGGTGCCGACCACGGCCAGCGCCAGGATGGCCGCGACCGTCATCATGCCGCCGCGCTGCTTCTTGGGCTCGTCGAGCTCCTCCTCCGGATACTCGCTCTGGTACGCGTAAGGATCGTCCGGATAGGCCGGCTCACGCTGGTAGTCCTGCTCGCCCGCCTCGAGCCGGCCATAGAGCGCATCGTCGTAGCGCGACGGATCGGGCTGCGGATACGCTTGCTGCTCATAGGCCTGATCCTGATAGGCGTGATCCTGATAGGCCTGCGGCTGACGAAGTTCAGGCTCCGGCGCGGCGGGCGGGGCCGAATAGCGATGCAACGGATGAACCGGATTGACGGTCACCGGATAATCAGGCTCCGCGGGTGCCGGCTGCGGCTGCACATTGGCGCGCCGCATCCATGATGGCGGTCCGGGCGGCGCCGGATCGGCATCGTCCTGCCGATCATCGTCTTGCCGGTCGTCGTCCTGATAGCTCTGGGTGGGCGGAGATATGGCCGGCGGACGCGCACCCGGCCGCGACTGCGCGGCGAAAGGATCGGTCTGTCCGATCAGGCGGGCGAGCTCAGCCAAGGGATCGCTGTCCGTCCTGCCATGCTGGTCGCCACCGCGACCATAGTCATCGGAAGGAAACGGTCTGTCCTGATATCGTTCGGCCATCGTGATGATGCGTCCCTTCGGGAAAGCCGCGCGCCCCTCGACCAAGGCACGGCTTTCGACCCACAAGGCTTTCAACCAAGTCTAAGCGATCCGGCTTCTGCCGGTTACCCCCGAATTCCCCTTAGGTAGTTCGCCCCAAACTACCGCATCTCGTTCGGAGCATGGACGCCGAGGATGGCGAGGCCCGATGCCAGAACCGAGACGACGCCCTGGACCATGGCCAGCCGCGCCTTTGTTAGATCTGCATCATTATTGATAATGAAGCGTAAATAGGGCAAATCGCGCCCCTTCGTCCAAAGTGCATGAAATTCGCTGGCTAAATCATAGAGATAAAAGGCAATTCGGTGCGGCTCGTGGGCCGCGGCGGCGGCTTCGAGCATGCGAGGATATATTGCAAGGCGCTTGAGAAGTTCAAGCTCGACCGGGTCTGACAACCGTTCCACCGCCGACTCACTGAGCCAGTCGATCCGTTCCCCGGTATCCTCGGGAAGCTCCGGGAACACCTCGGCCCGCGCGTTGCGGAAGATCGAGTGGCCGCGGGCGTGACCGTACTGCACGTAGAACACCGGGTTGTCGCGCGACTGTTCCATGACCTTGGCGAGATCGAAGTCGAGCACCGCGTCGTTCTTGCGGTAGAGCATCATGAAGCGGACGGCGTCCTGGCCGACTTCATCCACCACCTCACGCAAGGTGACGAAGTCCCCGCTCCGCTTGGACATTTTCACCGGCTCGCCATTGCGCAGCAGCTTGACGAGCTGGACGATCTTGACGTCGAGCGTGCCCTTGCCAGACGTCGTCGCCTTCACCGCCGCCTGCATGCGCTTGATGTAGCCGCCATGATCGGCGCCCCAGACGTCGATCATCTCCGCAAAACCACGGTCGAACTTGTTCTTGTGGTAGGCGATGTCGGAGGCGAAGTAGGTATAGGAATTGTCCGACTTGATCAGCGGACGATCGACATCGTCACCGTAGGCGGTCGCCCTGAACAGCAGCTGCTCGCGGTCTTCCCAGTCCTCGACCGGGGCGCCCTTCGGCGGCGGCAGGCGGCCTTCATAGATGTCGCCCTTGGCCTTCAGGAAGTCGATAGTCTCGGCAACCTTGTTGTTGCCGCCTTCGATCAGCGAGCGCTCCGAGAAAAACACGTCGTGGCGGATGTTGAGGGCGGCGAGATCGTCCTTGATCTCGTCCATCATCATCGCGATCGCCTTGGCGCGGACCGTCGGCAGCCACCTGGCCTCGCTCATCGCGAGGAGCGTGTCGCCGTGCTCCTTCGCCAGCGCCTGCCCCACCGGCTTGAGGTAGTCGCCGGGATAGAGGCCTTCCGGGATCGCGCCGATGTCCTCGCCGAGCGCCTCGCGATATCTGAGGAAGGCGGAGCGCGCGAGCACGTCGACCTGGGCGCCGGCGTCGTTGATGTAATATTCGCGCGTGACGTCGTGGCCGGCGAACTGGAGCAGGCTCGCCAGCGCGTCGCCGAACACGGCGCCGCGGCAATGGCCGACATGCATCGGCCCGGTCGGATTGGCCGAGACGTATTCGACATTGACCTTGGAGCCGCCGCGGGCGCGGCCGTAATCGGCGGCCTCGCGCAGCACCGTCCGCAGCGCCTCGGCCCAGGCGGCCGGCTTGAGTGTCAGGTTGATGAAGCCGGGACCGGCGACGTCGACCTTGGCGATCAGCGCGTCGGCACGCAGCCGCTCGGCGATCTGCTCGGCGAGGTCGCGCGGTTTTGCCTTTGCCTCTTTCGCCAGCACCATGGCAGCGTTGGTCGCCATGTCGCCGTGGGAGGCATCGCGCGGCGGTTCGACCACCACGCGTGAGAAATCGATGCCCTCGGGCCAGTTGGCGTCCTTCGCAAGCGCGCGGCAGGCGGCATGCACGCGTGCGAGCACGTCGGCGAACAAATGCAGGGATGAGGATGTGTCGGGCATGGCCGCCGCCTAACGCAAATCCGGGGTCGAGTCAAAGAGCCGCTGGTGCTCGGTCAGGGCGAAACGGTCGGTCATTCCGGCAATGAAATTGCCGATCCGGCGCGCCCTGTCGCCCTCATTGTCCGCCTCCGCCCCGAGCAGCCATTCCGGCGGCAGTTCGCCAGGCGATTGCAGGTATTTCGCGAACAGGTCGAACAGGATCTGCTCCGCCTCCCCCATCACCCGCATCACCCGCTTGTGGCGGTACATGTGCTGGTAGAGGAAGGCCTTGATGGCGGCCTCTTCCTCCGCGACCTCGGGTGGGAACGCGACCAGGGTCCGGCTCTGCTGGCGCACGTCCTGGGCCGATTGCGGCCTCACCGCGGCGAGGTTCTTCTGCGCCTGCGCGAATACCGCGCCGATCAGGTGCGAGATCAGCTCGCGCACCAGTTCGGCGCCGCGCCTGAGGTCTTCAAGGTCAGGATAATGCGCAGAGGTCTCGGCGATGATCTCCGCCGTGAGCGGCATCACCTTGAGATCGTCGAGATGGAACAGGCCGGCGCGCAGGCCATCGTCGATGTCGTGGGCGTCATAGGCGATGTCGTCGGCGATGGCGGCGACCTGCGCCTCCAGCGAGGCGAAGCTCCACAATTCGAGGTCATAGGTCTTGATGTAGTCGGCGATGCCGACGGGAATGCCCTGCTCGCGATAACGCCCGACCGGCGCGCCGCTGCGATCGGTCAGCGGACCGTTGTGCTTGACGATGCCCTCCAGCGATTCCCAGGTCAGGTTGAGCCCGTCGAACTCGGGATAGCGGTGCTCTAGCGAAGCGACGACGCGGAGCGTCTGGGCATTGTGGTCGAAGCCGCCGAATTCCTTCAGGCAGGCGTCGAGCGCCCGCTCGCCGGCATGGCCGAACGGGGGATGACCGAGATCGTGGGCGAGCGCCAGGGTTTCGGTGAGGTCCTCGTCCAGCCCGAGCTGCCGCGCCAGCGCGCGGGCAATCTGCGCCACCTCCAGCGAGTGGGTCAGCCTCGTGCGGTAATGATCCCCCTCGTGGAACACGAACACCTGGGTCTTGTACTTCAGGCGGCGGAACGCGGTGGAATGGATCACCCGGTCGCAATCCCGCCGGAACGGGCTGCGGGTCCGGCTCGGCGGCTCCGCGACCAGCCGGCCACGGCTGCGGTCGGGATCGCAGGCATAGGGCGCGCGGGGGGCTGCCATTCCGACGGACACGACGAATTTAGTCCCTATCCATTTGATTCTGCGTATCCTTGCACTTAACTATGCCGGACGCGGGATACCAAATGAATTGGGTATGACTGCGGGACTATCGGAGACCGACAATGACGACTGCCGTGACCATCAGCGACCGGGCCGCACGCCGGATTGGGGAGATCCTCAAGGGCGAAGGGTCTGGCGCGATGCTGCGCATCTCGGTCGAGGGCGGCGGCTGCTCGGGTTTCCAGTACAAGTTCGACATCGACCGTGCCCGGACCGACGACGATCTCGTGATCGAGCAGGACAATGCGGTGGTGCTGGTCGATTCCGCCTCGCAGCCGTTCCTGGCGGGATCGCAGGTCGATTTCGTCGACGATCTGATCGGCGCCTCGTTCCGTGTCAACAATCCGAACGCCACCGCGTCCTGCGGCTGCGGCACCAGCTTCTCGGTCTGACCCGGCTACGTGCCGGTCGCCTGCCTTTCCTCGTCCGTCCACTCCATTTCGACCGGCATCAGGTCCGGCTGGAGCGGCGCGTCGTCCGATATCTTGTAGCCATCCAGTGCGCGCAGCAGGGCCGCGACCAGCGCCGGCTTGCGCAGCGGCTTGGCGAGGAAGTCCGACATGCCGGCCTCGCGGCAGATCCGGACATCCTCGGGGAAGGCGTTCGCGGTCAGCGCGACGATCGGAAGGCCTGCGAAGCGCCCGCCTTGCGCGCGGATCGCGCGGGTGGCGGCAAGCCCGTCCATGTCGGGCATGCGCACGTCCATCAGCACGACGTCGTAATTGCCTTCGGTCGCAGCCGCGACCGCCTCGGCGCCATCGGTGACGACCCGCAGCTCGACGTCGAAGGCCCCTAACATCTTGCTCACGACCATGCGGTTGACCGCATCGTCCTCGGCGACCAGCACCTTTAGCGGCCGATCGAGGCCGGCGATGCGGGCCTTGAGCTCGTCGGCCTCGTCGCGCTCCGACGCGTGGCCAGATGCCTGCGCCTGGCTCCAGGGCAGCACTAGCGTGAAACGGAAGGTCGAGCCCTGCCCCGGCGTCGAGGTGACGCCGATCGTGCCGCCCATCTGCTCGATGATGCGCCGCGAGATCGCAAGGCCAAGGCCGGTGCCTCCGAAGCGGCGGCTGATCGAGGCATCGGCCTGCGCGAAGTCGCTGAAGAGCTGGCCGAGCTTTTCGGGGGCGATGCCGATGCCGCTGTCGGTCACCGCCCATTCCACGGTCGCCAGCAGGTCGCGGCGCGCCTGGCAGGTCGCAGAGATCGTCACCTCGCCTTCGTCGGTGAATTTCACCGCGTTGGACGCGAGGTTGAGCAGCACCTGGCGAATGCGCGCAACATCGCCGCGCAGCGTCGGCGGCAGGTTCGGATCAAGCTCGATCTTGATCGCAAATCCCTTGCCCTTGGCGCTCGCGCGCGCGACGCTTGCGACAGTCTCGACCAGCGCCTGCGGGGCGAAATCGATCGCCTCGAACTGGAAGCGTCCGGCCTCGAGCTTGGACAGGTCGAGGATGTCGTTGAGGATGCGCTGGAGATTGTCGCCGGATTCGCGGATCGTGGTGACCGCCTCGCGCTGCTCCGGATCGAGCCTGGTCTCGAGCAGCATGCTGGCAAGCCCGAGCACGCCGTTCATGGGCGTCCGGATCTCGTGGCTCATCACCGCGAGGAAGTCGGACTTGGCACGGCTCTCGGCCTCGGCCTTTTCGGCGCGCCAGCGCTCGGTCACGTCGCGCCCGAAGCCGCGATAGCCGAGGAACTGTCCCTCGCGGTCATAGGCCGGCTTCGCCGTCAGCGACCACAGCCGCGCCTCGCCGCCGGCGACGACCTTGAGGTTCATCTCGTGCAGCGGCTCGTTCTGCTCCATCAGGCCGACGACGTTGTAGGCCGCGCTCTTGTCCTCGGGGCAGAGCATGTCGAGCACGTCGGCGAAATACGATCCCTTCAGCAGCGGCAGCGGCACCTGCGCGACGTCGGCGAAGCGGTCGGGCACGTCGACCAGACGCCCCTCGGCATCGGTCTGCCACAGCCAGTCGCTGGCGTTCTCCTGAAAATCCTTCAGCAGCAGCGAGATGATCTCGGTCTGCCGCTCGAGCTCGAGCTGGGCCTTGAGATTGCCGAGGAAGAGATTGCCCTGCGAGACGATGTTGCGCGCCATGAAGAATGCGAACAGCAGCAGGAACACCGCCGTCACCAGATAGGGCCCGGTGCCGCACAGCAGCAGCGCGCCGGCGCAGGCGACCGTCACGGTGGCGAGATAGACGAGGCCGGCGCGCGGGAAGGTCGAGAGCGTGAACGCGCCTCCCGACATCATCCCGACCATCAGGCAGGCCAGGATCAGCTGACTGGTCGGCTCGATGCGGCTGAACAGAGCCAGCGGCAGCGCGCTCCAGATCGCGGCGAGGAAGGCCGCCTGCCGCAGCATCTGCCGCGCGGCGCGGGGCGAGGCCTCCTGCGGCGGGTTCTGATGCGACCTCCGCCATGACCGCACCGCGAGCGAGGCGGTGGTGGCGAGCGTCAGGCCCCAGATGGTGAGGAAGTCGTTCCAGCCGCGGCCCCAGAACAGGATCAGCACGATGGCGACGTTCAGCATCGTCACCGCCATGGTCACCGGGATCAGCTGCGTCACGGCGTCGATCTGCTTGGCGCGGATGCGGCGGATCTCGCGCTCGCTGAGACCGGCGGTCAGCCCGTCCTCGATCTCGAAGCCGCCGAGCCAATACAGGAAGGCGCCGATCAGGCCGTCATGCGGCGCAGTTCGCTTCATCGACTTGTCCGGCCAGCCCATCCGAGGAACCTTTGACGATCAATGGCCTGCCGGCTGCTTAAGCCGGGTTAATTTTGTGGGAGATTTTGCGGCATCCTTGACGGGCGCGTTTGCAGTTTGTTCTAACCATGGCCCCTGCCCGGAGCCCCGTCGACATGACCATCAGAGTAGCAACCTGGAACGTGAACTCGGTCCGGCAGCGGATCGACCTGCTGCTGACCTGGCTGAAGGAGTGCCAGCCGGACATCGTCTGCCTCCAGGAAATCAAATGCGTCGACGAGGCCTTTCCGCGGCTGGAGATCGAGGCGCTCGGCTACAACGTGGTCACGCACGGGCAGAAGACCTTCAACGGCGTCGCCCTGCTCTCGAAGCTCCGCTTCGACGAGACCAAGTCGGGGCTCGCCGGCGACGACGAGGACGCCCATGCCCGCTTCCTCGAAGGCGTGGTGACGCTCAAGTCGGGCGTGCTGCGCATCGCTTGCCTCTATTTGCCTAACGGCAACCCGGTCGGGACCGAGAAATATCCCTACAAGCTCAAATGGATGTCCCGACTTCTTGACTATTCGAAGGAGCGCCTCAAGACCGAGGAGCCGCTGATCCTCGCAGGCGACTTCAACGTCATCCCGCATGCCCGCGACGTGCACAATCCGGCCGCCTGGACCGAGGACGCCCTGTTCAAGACCGAGACGCGGGAGAGCTTTCAGTCCCTGCTCGGCCTCGGCCTGACCGACGCCTTGCGGGCGGTCACCGACGAGGGCGGGCTGTACACCTTCTGGGACTACCAGGCCGGCGCCTGGCAGAAGAACCAGGGACTGCGGATCGACCATCTGCTGCTGTCGCCGCAGGCCAGCGACAAGCTCGCCAATGTCGGGATCGACAGCTATGTGCGCGGCTGGGAGAAGCCGTCGGACCACGTGCCGGTGTGGGCGGATCTCGATCTGGAGGCGGCGTGACGCACGCCGAGATGCCGCACCTGCCGTAGGGTGGGCAAAGCGAAGCGTGCCCACCACCTGTTCCGATCATTACGAGATCGTGGGCACGGCGCTTTGCGCCTTTGCCCACCCTACGGGACCGTGACTATTCCCTACGGCCTTGCACCCATTGCTCCAGCATTTGCAGGGCCATGGCGCGGTCGTCGTCGGAGGCCTTGGCGAAGGCGCGGTTGTAGCTTTCCTTGATCCAGGTCTCTTCCGTGCCGGCGCTGTCACGCGCTAGGGTCAACCACATCAGCCCGCGGGCAGCCTGTCGCGGCAGACGGTCGCCGTTGAACAGCATCTGGCCGAGCAGCGCCTGGGCCTGGTGCTGGCCCTTCTGCGCGGCAAGACCGAGCCAGCGCGCGCCATAGCGGAAATCCTCACGCGAGGCGTCCGGCGTCTTCAGGTACAGCCGGGCGAGATCGTATTGCGCGTCGGCATTGCCGAAATAGGACGCCGCATAGGAGAACATCTCCCGCGCCCGCTCCGGATCCGACTTGATCTTCGAGTTCGGGATGCCGCTGAGATAGTAACGGCCGAGCGCGACGAAGGCGTTGGCCACGATCTGCGCCTGCGGCGCCGACGGGCTGTCCTCGGCATGCGCGTTGGCGATTCGGCTGAAATATTCGAAGGCACGCAGATCATCCTGGGCGACGCCGTCGCCATTGGCGTACATGCGGCCAAGCTTCCACTGCGCGATGGGGTGGCCGCCCTCGGCGGCATATTGCAGCGCACTGAGCGAGGTCTCCTGAGGCACAGCTGCCGGCGCGATCTTGCCGCGCACGGTCGCCGCGGTCCCCGGCAAGGTGGTCACGACCGGGATGGTTGCGTCCTTCGGGTTGACCGGAGCGCCGTCGAAGGCAAGCGCCGACGTGGCCAGCGCGCTAGCCCCCAACACAAACGCAACTATGGCACGCCTAGATGTCCGCATAGCACTGTTTCTCGTGCGCGCCGCCCGGATGGGTCACTGCCCCCCCGACCGCTGGTCCAACCTGCTGAGCATACTTCCAGAGCGCACCCGACGTATGGTTAGTCGCGCGAGCGCTCCATTTGGTCTTGCGCTGGGCGAGCTCGGCGTCGCTCAATTTTACGTTAAGGGTACCGGCGACCGCGTCGATCTCGATGATGTCGCCGTCCTCGAGCAGCCCGATCGGGCCGCCAATGGCGGCTTCCGGGCCGACATGGCCGATGCAGAAGCCGCGGGTGGCGCCGGAGAAGCGGCCGTCGGTGATGAGCGCGATCTTGCCGCCCATGCCCTGGCCGGTCAGCGCCGCGGTGGTCTGGAGCATTTCCCGCATGCCGGGGCCGCCCTTCGGCCCCTCGTAGCGGATCACGATGACTTCGCCTTCGCGGTAGGTGCGGTTCTGGACCGCCTCGAAAGCATCCTCCTCACGGTCGAAGCACCTGGCCGGACCGGTGAACCTGAGGTTGGACATTCCCGCGACTTTCACGATCGCACCTTCTGGCGCCAAATTGCCCTTCAGACCGACCACCCCCCCTGTCACGGTGATGGGCTTGTCTGCCGGGTGCACCACGTCCTGGTGCGGATTCCACTTAACGCTCTTGAGGTTTTCGGCGATCGTGCGGCCCGTGACGGTAAGGCAATCACCGTGCAGGAAGCCGTTGTCGAGCAGCGTCTTCATCAGAAGCGGTATGCCACCTACTTCAAACATGTCTTTGGCGACATAACGGCCGCCCGGCTTCAAATCCGCGACATATGGTGTCTTTTTGAAGATTTCGGCGACGTCGAATAAGTCGAACTTGATGCCGCATTCATGCGCGATCGCCGGCAGGTGCAGCGCAGCATTGGTCGAGCCGCCGGAGGCGGCGACCACGGCAGCCGCGTTCTCCAATGCCCTGCGGGTGACGATGTCGCGCGGCCGGATGTTGGACGCGATCAGGTCCATGACCTTCTCGCCCGCGGTCATGCAGAAGGCGTCGCGGATTTCATACGGTGCCGGCGCACCGGCCGAGTAAGGCAGTGCGAGGCCGATCGCCTCGGAGACAGTCGCCATGGTGTTGGCGGTGAACTGCGCGCCGCAGGCGCCCGCCGAGGGGCACGCCACGCGCTCGATCTCGTCGAGGTCCTCGTCCGACATGGCACCGACCGAGTGCTTGCCGACGGCCTCGAACATGTCCTGCACGGTGACCTGCTGTCCGCGGAACGTGCCGGGCAGGATCGAGCCGCCATAGATGAAGATCGAGGGCACGTTGAGACGAACCATCGCCATCATCATGCCGGGCAGCGACTTGTCGCAGCCGGCGAGCCCGACCAGGGCGTCATAGGCGTGGCCGCGAACGGTGAGCTCGACGGAATCGGCGATGCATTCGCGCGACGGCAGCGACGAGCGCATGCCGTCATGTCCCATGGCGATGCCGTCGGTGACGGTGATGGTGCAAAATTCGCGCGGGGTGCCGCCGGCCGATGCCACGCCCTTCTTCACCGCCTGGGCCTGGCGCATCAGCGCGATGTTGCAGGGCGCAGCTTCATTCCAGCAGGAAGCGACGCCGACGAAGGGCTGGTGGATCTGCTCGGTGGTCAGACCCATGGCGTAGAAGTAGGACCGATGCGGCGCACGCGCAGGGCCTTCCGTCACGTGACGGCTCGGCAGCCTCTGCTTGTCAATCTTCGTGCGCATCGCAAACCAGTTTCCCCGGTCAACCCTTTCAGACCCGAAAAATCAGAGCCAAGATTTGAATCGACCCTGGGATTTTCCGACGCCCTCGAAGACGGCCGCTGCCCTTCAAAAACATTAGAGTGATTTTATTCATGTTCGGGTGTGGCCAAAAAGCGGCGGCGATGCACACCGCCTCTCATGAAGGTTAAATGCAGGTCGAGTGTTGCGCGGGCAGCACAATCGTTACCGGGAAGACACGGATTTTCCTACCTTGATACCCTTGGCAGGATAACACTCCACAACTTCGAATTTCGCTGCGCGAACATTGCGTCCTATTCCGAACCGGGCGCCTCGCCGAGGCAAGTGAGTCGGCGCCTGCCTGACGGCAACCATCGCGCGTCCCAGCGAGAGCAGCGTCGCTCAAAGGACCCAGCGTTAGCATTCGCAGGTGGACGGCGGCGCTGGACCGCCGTCCAGACTTTGACGTCAGTACTGATAGGGATATTGCCTCGGGCAAATGTATTGCCCGTAGCTGTCATAGTAGCAGTTCGAGTTGTAGTAACCGTAGGCACCCGCAGCAGCAGCTGCGCCCACCGCCGCAGCGCCGTACCCCCAACCGCGACCATAACCGGGGTAGCCCGCGATGGGACGGCCCGGGCGACCTGCGATTGGACGGCCGGGACGCCCCGCAATCGGGCGGCCCGCTATCGGATGCGATGGCCGCGCGATGCGTCCGGCGTGCATGCCACCGGCGCGCATGCCACCACCGTGAAAGCCAGCTCCGCCGCCACGGAACCCGCCACCTCCGCCTCGGCGGGCATACGCATCATCAGGGATGAGAGTTGCAGTGAGCAGAGTGAACGCCGCTAAAGCGACGAGAGTGTATTTCAACATCATGCTCCTCCGACCTTGGAGTTCAGGAGCACTCAAGACTGCTGGCCTGCCTGCGGGCGATGTTGACGTAGATCAAGCATAGTTATTAGCGCTGCTACGGCGCGTGTCCCCGGCAACAAGCCTGCGCCCGTTGTAAGCGTCAGCAAAAACGCCGTGCCCGCATGCTCGGGCAAAAAGTGCACACTATTTTCGGCAACCTTTCGATAGCCTCTAACACGGCATGGGACGCGAACGCTGGGTTCAGATCGGGATAATTACGCTGGGAATGGCACCGCCGGTCCTGCTCATTCTCCACCTGATTTTTGGGAAGTGAGGCGTCAAGCGCGATCCCTTCGCCGCGACGGCCCGCCCCGGGAGTCAATCGACCGGTCGTTCGTTGTCGCCAGCGCGAGCCGGCGTCGACGCAGCGGCCAATCCAGGTCCATGAGAGCTGTGCCGGGGCTCAGGTTCGCCCGCGCAAACGTTGGGCCTGGGCCCAGGCGACAGCGACGTCGCGCGGCGGAACATCGGCGCGCCTGACCGGGGTCAATTCGCCGGAGGCCGAGACGATCGCGGTTTCCTCGCGGCGGCAGCGCGTGCAGACAAAGCGGACCTCATGCGGGGACGCCGACCAGCTCGACCGCTTCACGTTGGCGGCCATCGGCCAGGCCTCGCAATGCGAGCACGACACCAGAAATCGACCGGGATCGAGCATACCCATTTCCATCGGACTCCGCGTCCTGCCTGCCTCCTTCAATGATTAGCCCAAGTGAATCGTTCCGGTGCCCCAGCACCACCGGTTGCGAGAGGTACCCCCGGGACAGCCGGCCGTGCGCTCAGCGCGCGCCCTTTAGGGTGCAGGAGGTCGAGCAGGTGACGGTGGTGCCGCGATCGCATGCTTTGCAGGCGTTGACGCACTGGTTCATGTCGCGGGGATTGTAGCTGGAGTTCCGCAAGGGGCAGGCCGCCGACGTCGAGCCGGTGATGTCCTGCTCCTGATCGCAGGCCGCCGTCATGAGCGCGATGATGATCACGGCAACGAGGCGCATGGGATGCCCTATCAGGCATGGCAAATGACGTTCACGGGGCACGCTGCATTGCAACGAACACCGGCCTTCCCACCACGGGCACCGCCGATCAGCGACGCCCGCATGCCATCAGGATGCGCGCCAAACCTTAAGAACGGATTGCAGCCGGCCTCAGGCCGCAGCCTTGGTCGCGATCGCCTGGCGCATATCGACCGCCAACTGACGGTACTGCTCCGAAAGCTTCAGATAGAACTCGCGCTTCTTGCTGTCGGTGGCGAGCTTGGCGATCAGCTCGCATTCCGCGGTGAGCGTCTCGAACCGTTCCAGCCTGTCCTCAAGTTCTGGCATCGGCGTGTCCCCATCAAACGCCTCAAGGACATCCAACCTAAGCCCGGGAAATAGGTCACGGCGAACATCGTTATTGAGCAGAAGCAATTTTTCCGGTGCGGCAGCCTATTTGCTGTCGAGCCGCCAGGCGCCGTCCCATCCCTCGCCGGGCGGGCTCGCCTCGAACTGCGCGATGCGGCCGAGCAGCGTGCGCGAGGGCCCGTCACCGGGGACGGCTTCGAGGGCCGCGTTGAAGGCAGCGCGCGCCGCATCGAAGCGCCGAGCGCGATAGGCGGCGAGCGCCTCGGCATAATGCGTGCGCAAGCTGGCTTGCGCATCGGTGAGTGCGCCCGCCCTCGCCATCACCTCGAAAATCGCCTGCGGCGCGATCTGGCCGGCGACCGCCAGGCGATCGATCTCGCGCAGCTCGAGCCGCGATCCGATCGCCTCGGCCGTTGCCTGCGCGATCAGGATGCGGGTGCCGTAGACCTTGTTGACCGCTTCCAGCCGCGAGGCCAGGTTCACGGCATCGCCCATCACGGTGAAGCTCATCATCAGTTCGGAGCCGATGCTGCCGGTCAGCACCTCGCCGGTGGCGATGCCGATCCGCAAATCGCACGGCGCAGGCATGGCGCGGATACCGAGCAGGTCGGGCAGCTGGCGCTGGAGCGCGGGCACCTGATCAGCCATCTCGATCGCCGCGATGCCGGCCAGGAGGGCCTGCTCATTCTCCTCTATGAAGGGCGGACCCCAATAGGACATGATGGCATCGCCGATATATTTGTCGATGATGCCGCGATTGTTCCTGACGGGTGCGGACATCACCGTAAAATAGTGGTTCATCACCTTGACGAGGCCGCGCGGCGTCATGCCCTCGCTCATCGAGGTGAAGCCGCTCATGTCGCAGAACATGATGGTCATGAGCCGGCGCTCGCCGTCGATCGCGACCTCCGGCCGGTCGATCAGCCCCTGCACCACCTTGGGATCGATGTAGCGGCCAAAGGTCTCGCGGACGCGCTCGTTGTGCCTGAGCTGCTCGGTCATGCGGTTGAACGCGGCGGCGAGCTCGCCGATCTCGTCCTGGGTGGAGACGGTGATGGTCTTGTCGAAGCGGCCTGCCTCGACCTCGCGCGTGCCGGCCAGCAGCAGCCGCACCGGGCGCGTGATACCGCTGGACACCAGGAGCGCAAAGGCAAATCCCACCACCGCTGCGAGCAAGGTCACGGCTCCCGACACGATGATCGCCTGGTATTGGCGGCTGATCACCTGCGACGTCGAGAAGAAGACCTGCGTCAGCATGTCGGCGCGGATTGCGTCGATCTTGCGGTTGAACTGGTCGCGCAGGGTGTCCAGCTGTTCCAGCGTGGCGCGGGCCTGGACCATGTCCTTGGCCTCGATCTGCTTGAGCAGTTTCGCATTGCCCTCGTCCAGACTGCGCCGCAGCTCGTTGACGGCGCTCTCGATGCGGACGTCGAGCCGTGCCAGCGCGGCATTGTCGGAATACGTCCTGGTATCATCGATGATCGCGTTGATGAGCTTGCGCGCTGTCTCGGCTTCTTCCTCGAACTTGCGGTCCAATGCCTCGAAGTCGCGAAGCCGCGCCGCATACGCCTCCTCGTCCGACGACGACTCCATCTTGGTCATGACCATTTGCCGCAGCGCCAGCGCGCGCTCCAGCGAACGGATATTGGCGCGGGCCAGATGGCTGTAGGCCGGGATGTAGCGGTTGGTCAGCTCGTCCAGGAGGACACCGACCTGGCTCGACATCACCATCGACAGGATCGAGGTGACCAGCATCAGGACGATCAATCCGAGGGCGATGCCGACGATCTTGCGCCGGATCGACTGGTTGAAAATCGGCATAGGTGCGGGCAAACGCCAAAAGGATGAGGGACGGAACTCCATACACCGGATCCGGCTGCGGGAACACGCGGAATCTGGTTCCTCCTGGCGTCTTGAACCGCGCTCGCCGTCGCGCGCGCCCAGATCGTTAACAAAGGTTAAAAAGAACAACCCGTGGTCGAGTTCCAGGAGTTCCCGCATCTCATCCGTATTTCGCCGCATTGTTGCGACAGCGTGAGGAATGCGAGACGATGCCGGTGGCATCGTATTCGGTGTCTTTGATTCTCAAGCCGCATGTCGTCGCGGACCTTGGTTTGTGGTGGTTTCGCAGGGGGACCATGGAATGAACCAGTGCCTACGCTCGCTCGCGTGTGTCGTTGCCGTGGCCGCATTGGCTCTCCTTCCCTCCGAGCTGGCGGCAAAAAGCAGTCACAAATCGTCCGCGCCCAAATCGTCCGCGCCGAAGAAGACGCATGAGGCGAAAGCCGGCAAGCAGCGTCACGCCGCGGCGAAGTCCTCGGCGAAGTCGCGCCACGGCAAGCATGCCGAGGCCAAGCGCAAGTCGAAGAACACCGACGACGCGCCGTCCAGCAAACCGGCGTTGCCGCCGCTGACCGGCGATCTCGCCGCGCTAAAGGACGCGATCGACCTTGCGCGCAAGGGCAAGAGCGAGGATGCAAGCGCGGCGCGCGACCGCATCGTCGATCCTGCCGGACAGAAGCTCGCGGACTGGTTCATGCTGCGCCATTCCGAGAGCACGGCGAATTTCAAGCGCTACGCCGCGTTCCTCGCGGCCAATCCGGACTGGCCGAGCCGCACGCTGCTGCGCCGCCGCGCAGAGGGGCGGCTGTGGCAGGAGAAGAGCGACGCTGCCACCGTGCACAAATTCACCATGGACCGTCCGATCAGCGCCAAGGGCAAGTTCGCGCTCGCCCGCGTGCTGCTCGCTGAAGGCGATACCGACCGAGCCGAGCGGCTGGTGCGCGAGGCTTGGCGCACGGATGAATTGTCCGAGCGCAGCGAGGAGGATTCCTACGAGGCGTTCCGCGACCTCCTCACCGCGGAGGATCATCGCGCCCGCATGGACAAGCGGCTCGGCGCCAAGGACTACGAGGCGGCGCGGCGCGCCGCGAAACGGCTCGGCGAGGATGCGCTCGCGATCGTCAAGGCCTGCGCCGCAGTCACCGGCAAGGCGAGCAAGGCCAAGGATTATCTCGATGACGTAGCGGCCGAAGCACGCCGCGATCTCGGCTATGTGCTGTGCCGCGCCCAATGGCACCTGCAGAAGGACCACATCGACGACGCCGCCGAGGTGATCCTGGCGGCGGCGCCCGACACCATGGCGGCTCAGGATACCGACGCCTGGTGGCGCGAGCGGCGCATGCTTGCGCGCAAGCTGCTCGACCAGGGCAAGTTCACAACCGCCTATGACGTGGTGCGCACGGCCGCGGTGCCGGACAAGGAAGTCTATCGCGTCGACTATCATTTCATGTGCGGCTGGATCGCGCTGCGCTTTCTCGACGATCCCAGGACGGCGATGGTGCACTTCGCCGCCGTCGACGAAGGCTCGGCCAATCCGATCGCGCTGTCGCGCGCCCATTACTGGCGCGGCCGCGCCGCCGAGGCGATGGGTGCTGCGGCCGATGCGCGCATGAGCTATCGGGCGGCCTCGCGCTATCCGACCGCCTATTACGGCCAGCTGGCGCGCGCCAAGCTCGGCCTCGACCGCGTCGAGCTGCGTGCGCCCTCGCCCGTCCTGGCCGCCGCCGATACGCCACCCGCGGACGAGCGCGTGCGCGCCGCCGACATGCTCTACGGCATCGGCGAGCGCGACATGGTGTTCTACTACGCCGAGGACTTTGCCAAGGAGAGCACTGACGTCGCCGCGCTCGAAGCGCTCGGCGAGCTCGCCAGGCGTCGCAACGATGCCCGCGTGATGCTGGAGGTCGGCAAGACGGCGCTGGCGCGCGGGCTCGCGCTCGACCATTACGCTTTTCCGACCATCGGCATCCCCGAGCACCGGCAGGTCGCGCCTGCGATCGAGACCAGCGTGATCTATTCGGTGGCGCGCACCGAAAGCTCGTTCGACCAGCGCGACAAGTCCCATGCCAACGCGGTCGGGCTGATGCAGGTGACGCCGGAAGCGGGCCGCGACACCGCCAAGCGCTTCGGCCTGACCTACGACTGGGACAAGATGGTCTCCGATCCCGTCTACAACACGCAGATGGGCGCGGCCGAGCTCAGCGCGCTGCTGTCGGAATATCGCGGCAACCAGATCATGACCTTCGCCGGCTACAATGCCGGCCGCGGCCGCGTGCGCGAATGGGTGCAGGTGCGTGGCGATCCCCGGGATCCCAAGGTCGATCCGGTCGACTGGGTCGAGCGCATTCCGCTGTCGGAGACGCGTAACTACGTCCAGCGCGTGATCGAGAACGTGCTGGTCTATCGCGCGCGGTTCGAAGCCAGCAGCATGGTCGCCGGCAAGAGCGACGAGCGCGTCGTCACGCACGAGGCCGGAGCAACGGCACCCGTAGCGGCCGCAGCGCCCGCTCCCTAGTCGACGCCGCCGGGGCTGGACACGGGCGCCTGCAAGGTTGCGGGGCTGCGGCTTCCACGCGAGTGCAGTCGCGCAGCTAGATCTCACCTCCTTCCGTTGCGATCAGATCGCGACCGTCCAAGTGGGCGCCGGTCGAGGCTCTTGCGAAGGTCCAGATAAATATCGTGCAGCTCCAGCACGAGACGGCAGTCATGACCGTCAACATCTCGATGATGTTGCCGGCGACGGCCTCGAGGCTCGCGGTGGCCGGCTCTGTCAGCCGCGCCGACCAATACATCGACCTCCTCACGAGTTCGCCTCGCCGGTAGCAATCCTGGTCACAGTAACGGAGCTTTGTCTGCACATGCCGGACATAGCCGGACCGGAGCGACCGCGAGCAGGTGCTGCAGGTGGCCGGGCACGACGGCGGCTCGTGATTGACCACCACGAATTTCATGAAGCCGCCCTCACGTCATTTGTCGCGAGCGCCTGGCAGAACAGCGCGTAGCACTGATAGTCGCAGTAAGGCAGACGGGTAGCGATCTCGCGGAGATAGCTGCCGCCGATCGGCTCGCAGCACTGCATGCACCAGGTCTGCCGGAACGGGGTACGATCGTTTACGAGCACGAACGCGAATCTCATGTGGCACCTCCCAAGGCGAAGCAGTAAACGCTGTCCAACGGAGACAGTGCGGGTGGTGGAGCGCAAAGATGGTTTCGGCCGTCCGGATTATCCCTGTTTCGCTCCACCTTTTGGGGTGGGATCAGAATGTATCTCCCGTCCTCCCGGCGCCGTGCATAGATCTGGCCGTCGATGTATTTGATATCGGTCGGATAGCAGTCAGCGCTGTTGCAGCAACTGACGCTCGGATTGTCCGGCATGTGCCAGGTCGAATAGAATTGTTCGTGCAGCGCCCGGTCCTGGGGTGGGTGCTGGCGATGGACGGAACCCTGTCCAATCTCCTGTGCTTGGACCGCAGTGGAGCCGAGGAGAATCATCGAGCACAAGAGCTTGCATGAGCGCTTCAACGCACGGGCTCCCGGGTCAGTCCTTCGGAACGAGGTCAGTTCTCCAATTCGACTCAGGCAACCTGAGCCCGGAACAACCACCGGCGGTCGCGTTCGCGGCGGGTGCGGAAGCGATCGACACACTTCTTGGAACAGAGCGCGGTGCGCCAGGAATAGTAGCGGATCAGACCGAATTTGCCGCCGCAAACCGCACAGCCATTGACCGAAGTGCAACGTTCGGACTCGGATAGGCGACGCTCAGGAAGTTGCGACGTATCGCACATTGTTCTCTCCCTCTCTTGCTTGCGCCAGTCGTTCCCTCGACTTCATGCGGGTCGTGAATTGCCGCGACGCGGCTGTCGAGAAATGAAGCCGCCCGTTCTTGGGTGTCGACACTCCCGATGGTCACGAGACTAGGTCCCCGGTACGATGCGCTCAATTGTACGGAGGTAAATGTGCGCCATGACTTGGATTAGAGCAGCTATACCTAGGTTTGCCCCGTAGTCGCCCGGTGACTAACGGCTTATTCCCGTTCAACGAGACGACGCACGATGCGCGCCTTGCACGGGCACCGCGAAAAAAATCGGTCTGGAACGGCGTGCTTGACGCGTCGGAGTGCATCCTCCCGCGCGCAGTCGTTCAAAGGCGAAACGCCCCTCCCTGCCCCCCACTTTGGCCGGAATTGCTCCTCTCGCGGCAACGTGCTCTACTCGTGTGCACGCAGAGAGCGCCGGGAGCGTCTGCGATGAAGTCGGGCCGGGCAGCAACGTTCGGGAAGTCAGCCGCGCAATTCCTCGTCGGCTGCGTCAGGCAGGTTGTCAATGCCAGGCCTCGCACCGAGCCTGACGCTGGTCTGCTCGAGGCGGTCAAGCCGTGGCAGCAGGTCTTCGAGCACAACCCGGTCATGTACTTCATGGTCGATCGGGTCGGAACCGTGATCAACGTGAACAGTTTCGGCGCGGCACAGCTGGGCTATACGGCCGCGGAATTGATCGGCCGATCGGTGATGGGTGTCTTCTTCGAGGAAGATCGCGACTTCGTCCGATCGTGTGTCGCGCTATGCCTTAAGACCATTGATCAGTCACACACCTGGGAAATCCGGAAGGTTCGCAAGGACGGCTCGGTGCTGTGGGTGCGCGAGAACGCCAAGGCCATGTTGCGGGCCGATGGCGAGCCGCTCGTGCTGGTGGCCTGCGAGAACATCACCGAGCGCAAGGAAGCGGAGAATGCACTGCGACAGAGCGAGGCTTACCTCGCCCAGGCGCAGGAATTGAGCCACACCGGGAGTTTCGGTTGGAGCGCCGCAACCCGCGAGATCACCTGGTCCAAGGAAACCTATCGCATCTTCCAATTCGAGGAGGGAACCAAGCCAGAGATCCCGCGCATGCTCGAGCGCATCCATCCCGAGGACCGGCCTGCGGTGCTCCGGACCACGGGTCGGGCGGCACGCGAGTGCAAGGACTACGATCACGAGTATCGACTGGTGATGGGCGACGGCTCGATCAAGTACGTCCGCGCGGTGGCCCGGGCGGCGCGGGATGCCAGCGGTCAGGTCGAATTCGTCGGGTCGGTGTCCGACATCACGGCGACCAAAGAGGCCGAGCGCAGGCTGCGTGACAGCGAGCAGCGCTTTCGCGATTATGCCGAAACCGCCTCCGACTGGTTCTGGGAGACGGGACCCGACCATCGCGTGACCCAGGTATCGGAACACTCCGATACCATCACCGCGCCTGCGGGATTGATCGGACTGACGCGGTGGGACATTGCTCCGGACGCCGCTCTCGAGCCCGAGAAGTGGCAAGAACATCGCGCGGCGCTCGACGCTCACGTCCCATTCCGCGACCTCGTGTATCGCAGCAGGGACCGCAACGGGCAGCCGATCTATGTCCGGACCAGCGGTAAGCCGATCTTCGGCGCCGACGGCACTTTTCTCGGATATCGTGGCGTCTGCACCGACGTGACCGCCGCCATCCGTGCCGATCAGGCGGAAGCGGCGCTGCGCAAGGCTCAAGCCGAACTCGCCCACGTGACGCGCGTTACGACACTGGGCGAACTGACCGCTTCGATTGCGCACGAGATCAACCAGCCGCTCGCCGCAGTGATAGCCAATGCTGACGCGTGCCTCGGCTGGCTGCAGCGCAGTCCGCCCGATCTCAAGGCGGCGCGCCGCTCCGTGGAGTGGATCATCGAGGATGGCACGCGTGCCAGCGACGTGATCCGCCGGGTTCGGGCGCTCGCCAAGCGGACCGAGGTCGAGATGGCTCCGCTCGACGTCAACGGCGTCGTGCGGGAGGCGGTCGCGCTCGTTCAGCGCGAGATGGCCAGTCACGCCGTGTCGATTCGAATGGAGCTGTCGTCGGCGCTGCCCAAGATCGTTGGCGATCGAATCCAATTGCAACAGGTTCTGATCAACCTGATCATGAACGGGATCGAGGCCATGGAAAGCGTCAATGATCGCCCGCGCGAGCTGGCGATCCGTTCGGCAGCGAGCGGTGACGGCGCGATGCTGCTCAGCGTTTCCGACTGCGGCGTCGGCATCTGTGAGCAGTCGATAGACCGCCTGTTCACGCCGTTCTTCACCACGAAATCCTCCGGCATGGGCATGGGGCTGTCGATCTGTCGCTCCATCATCGAAGCCCATGGCGGACGGCTTTCCGCCGCACCGAACCAGGGGCGCGGCGCGACTTTTCAGATCACCCTGCCGCTTGATGGAGAGGAAACGTCGTGACCGAGCGCGCACGGCCTTCCCCTCCGCAGGAGGACGGCGATGAGCCAATCGTCTTCGTGGTCGACGATGACGCTTCCATGCGCCGGGCGCTCACCAATCTTTTCGAGTCGGTCGGCCTCAAGGTCGAGGCATTCGGCTCGGCGCCGCAACTCCTTCAGGCGAAGCCGCCGGAAGTCCCCAGCTGCCTGGTGCTCGACATTCGCCTGCCTGGCGTCAGCGGCCTTGACCTCCAGGCCGATCTTGCCAAGGCAAATATCCACACGCCCATCATCTTCATTACCGGTCATGGCGATATTCCCATGACCGTTCGAGCGATGAAGAGCGGCGCGATCGATTTCCTGACGAAGCCGGTGCGCGACCAGGATATTCTGGACGCAGTCCAGGCCGCGATCGAGCGAGATCGTAAACGCCGCGACCTCAACAGGACCGTCTCCACGCTCAGATCACGCTTCGAGTCACTGTCCTCGCGGGAGCGCGACGTCTTGTCGCTGGTGACGTCCGGCCTGATGAACAAGCAGGTCGCCGCCAAGCTCGGATTGGCGGAAATCACCGTCAAGATCTATCGCGGCCAGATCATGCGCAAGATGGGCGCGAAGTCGCTGGCAGAGCTCGTGAGAATGAGCGAGGCGCTCGGCATCGGGCCGAACAAGTCCGACGTACAAACCTAAGTATGAGTTTCCAACGGTGACTGGCCGGTCCACCCTCGGTTGAGGTCGGGCCATAGCGGCGGCGAGCGCAATCCCGGACGAGGAGCGGACGTCTTGTCAGCGGCTTCGGTCATTTCGGTGCTGGACGACGACCCCTACGTTCGGGCCGCGATCAACAATCTCCTGGAGTCGCGCGGGTACGTCGTCCGCACGTTTGCCTCAACCGAGGAGTTCCTGAGATCGACGGATTCGAATGACACCTCATGCGTGATCGCCGACGTGCAGATGCCGCCGATAAACGGGATCGATCTCTTGACGCAGATGCGCGCGCAGGGTTCGGCTCCGCCGTTTATCTTCATCACAGCTTTCCCGGACGAGAGCGTTCGTGCGCGTGCGCTAAAAGCGGGCGCAACGTGTTTTCTCGCCAAGCCCTTCGCCGCCTCGGATCTGATGCAATGCCTGGACCATGCGTTGGCAGCAGGTCGCGAAAACCTGGAGTGATCGCCCGGCCGTGAGCGCCGGCACGTGACAACAGTACCGCCCGCTTCAATCCACCTTGATGTTCGCCGCCTTGATGATCGGCCACCATTTCGCGATCTCGGCCTTCTGACGGGTGCCGAGCGCTTCGGGGGCGAGCTGGTCCTTCGGTGTCATCTCCAGTCCCTGGTTTTCCAGCTGCTTGCGCACGGCGGGATCGTTCAGCGCATCGACGGCCGCGGCGTTGAGCTTTGCCACGATCTCCTTCGGCGTACCCTTCGGAACCCACATGCCCGACCACAGCGTCATGTTGAAGCCCTTCAGGCCCGCCTCCTCCGCGGTCGGGATATCCGGGGCCGAGGACAGGCGCTTGCTGTCGGTGATGGCGTAGGCGCGGATGGTGCCGGCGCGGACCTGGGCGATCGAGTTCGAGGTCTGGTCGACGATGATGTCGATCTGGCCGGCGATCAGATCGTTCAACGCAGGCGCCGTGCCGCGATACGGCACGTATTGCAGCTTGATGCCGGAGACGCTTTCGAAATAGACGCCGGCGATGTGGCTGCCGGAGCCGGCGCCGGCAGTGCCCGCCGTCGGCGGCGAGCTGCGCGACTTCAGCCACTCGATCAGCTCCTTCAGCGACGTCGCGGGCACCGCGTTCTTGCTGACGACGATCATCGGGTTGCTCGGCAGCAGCACCACCGGCTCGAGATCGGCGACGAGATCGTATTTCAGCTTGTAGACGGCGCCATTGGCGACGTGGGTGCCGAGATGGCCGAAGGAGATGGTGTAGCCATCCGGCGGCGACTGCACGGCGCGGCTGACGCCGATCGAGCCGCCCGCGCCGGTGACGTTCTCGACCACGACGGGCTGGCCGAGCGAGGTGCGCATCCGCTCGGCGAGCACACGCGCCATCGCATCCGACGGGCCGCCGGCCGCGAACGGCACGATGATGGTGATGGGACGGGAGGGATAGTCATCGGCGCGCGCGGCGCCGGTGAACGCGAGAATGGCAAATAGCGCAGCCCATGCAGCCTTCATTGTCTTCTCCCCAGCGATGTCATTTTTGTTTTCTTGCCTCTCCCCGCTTGCGGGGAGAGGCCTGAATTCGCGCGTAGCGCGGATTCAGGGTGAGGGGAAGTCTCCGCGAACTCGACTGTCACCGCCCTCGCAGAGGCTCCCCCTCACCCCGCCCCTCTCCCCGCAAGCGGGGCGAGGGAGAACTCCTAGAATTGGGAATAATCGATCGGCTTGTGACGGTCGAGCGTGCGGGTGACCGGCGGCAGCGGATACTTCAGGCCGGTGGCGCAGTTGAATAGCATGACGCGGTCCGCCTTCGAGACGCGGCCGTCGGCGAGGCTCTCCTTGTAGGCCGCGTAGGTGGCGGCGCCCTCGGGACACAGCAGCAGCCCCTCCTCGCGGGCGACCTCGTTCAGCGCCGCCGAGATCTTGTCGTCGTCGACTGCGATGGCAAAGCCCTTGCTCTCGCGCACGGCGCGCAGGATCAGGAAATCGCCGATCGCCTGCGGCACGCGGATGCCGGAGGCGATGGTGTGGGCGTCCTCCCAGCGCGTCGCATGCTCGGTGCCGGCCTCGTAAGCGCGCACCATCGGCGCACAGCCGGAGGCCTGCACCGCCACCATGCGCGGGCGCTTGCTCCCGATGAATCCGATCTTCTCGAGCTCGTCGAACGCCTTCCACATGCCGATCAGGCCGGTGCCGCCACCGGTCGGGTAGAAGATCACGTCGGGCACGTCCCAGCCGAGCTGCTCGGCGAGCTCGAGGCCCATCGTCTTCTTGCCCTCGATGCGGTACGGCTCCTTCAGCGTCGAGGTATCGAACCAGCCGACCTTGGCCTTGCCCTCGCCGACGATCTTGCCGCAATCGTCGATATAGCCGTTGACGCGGTAGACGGTCGCGCCCTGCAGCTCGATCTCGCTGACGTTCACCTCCGGCGTGTCGGCCGGGCAGAAGATCGTGGTCTTGATGCCGCAGCTTGTGGCGTAAGCCGCCAGCGCCGCCCCGGCATTGCCGTTGGTCGGCATCGCCATGTGCTTGATGCCGAGCGCCTTGCCCATCGACACCGCCATCACGAGGCCGCGCGCCTTGAATGAGCCAGTCGGCAGCCGGCCCTCGTCCTTGACGATGATCTCGCCGCCGCCGAGCTTGCTGCCGAGCTTGGGCAGCCGGATCAGCGGCGTGGTCACCTCGCCGAGCGAGACGATATCCTTGCATTTGCGCACCGGCAGCAGCTCGCGATAGCGCCACATGTCGCCGGGGCGTTGCGCGAGGGCGTCCTTGGTCAGCGCCTTCTTCACGCCGGCGAGATCGTAGCGGACGAGGAGCGGCTTGCCGGCCTTGGAGAGATTGTGGACCTGGTCAGCGGCGTAGTGATCGCCTTCCATCGCACATTCGAGATGGGTGACGAAGGTCGGGCGCTCGATGGTGAGGTTGTCGTTGTCGTGCATGGCTCGCTTCTTTCTTCTTGCTTGTTCAAACCGCTCTTTCCACGCGTCATTGCGAGGAGCTCTTGCGACGAAGCAATCCAGACCATTTCCGCGGAGACATTCTGGATTGCTTCGCTTCGCTCGCAATGACGGCGGTTGTCAAATATTCAGCACCCGTCCATACGCATCCAGCACGGCTTCCTTCATCATCTCCGACAGGGTCGGATGCGGGAACACGGTGTGCATCAGCTCCTCTTCCGTCGTCTCCAAATTCATGGCGACGACGTAGCCCTGGATCAGTTCGGTCACTTCCGCGCCGACCATGTGGGCGCCGAGCAGTTGGCCGGTCTTCTTGTCGAAGATCACCTTGACGAGGCCCTGGTCCTCGCCGAGCGCGATGGCCTTGCCGTTGCCGACGAAGGGGAAGCGGCCGACGCGGATCTCGCGGCCGTTCTCCTTGGCCTTGGCTTCCGTCAGGCCGACGGACGCCACCTGCGGATGGCAATAGGTGCAGCCCGGGATCATGTTCTTGTCCATGGGGTGCGGTTTGAGGCCCTTGATCGCCTCGATGCAGATCACGCCTTCATGCTCGGCCTTGTGGGCGAGCATGGGAGGACCTGCGACGTCGCCGATGGCGTAAATACCGGGAACGTTGGTCTTGCCGTAGCCGTCGACCACGACGATGCCGCGGTCGGTCTTCACGCCGAGCTTTTCGAGGCCGAGATTCTCGATGTTGCCGACGACGCCGACCGCCGAGATCACGCGTTCGAACTCGGTCGTGACAGGCTTGCCCTTGCCGTCGTCGATGGTGGCGAGGACGCTATCGGCCTTCTTCTCGAGCTTGGTCACCTTGGTCGAGGACATGATCTTGATGCCCTGCTTCTCCAGGCGCTTGCGCGCAAGGCCCGCGATCTCGGCGTCCTCGACCGGGAGAATCTGCGGCAGCACCTCGACCACGGTGACGTCAGAGCCCATGGTGCGGAAGAACGAGGCGAACTCGATGCCGATCGCGCCGGAGCCGACCACCAGCAGCGACTTCGGCATCCGCTCCGGCACCATCGCTTCGAAATAGGTCCAGACCAGCTTCTTGTCGGGCTCGAGCCCCGGCAGCACGCGCGGCCGTGCGCCGGTTGCGACGATGATGTGCTTGGCCTGATAGCTCCCCTCGCCCAGCGCGCCCTTCGGCGCCTCGACGTCGGACTTCTTCACGGTGACCTTGCCCGGCGCGTCGATCGAGGCCGCGCCCCAGATCACGCTGACCTTGTTCTTCTTCATCAGGAAGCCGACGCCGTCATTCAGCCGCTTGGAGACGCCGCGCGAGCGCTGCACGACGGCCTTCGGATCGAACGAGACCTTCTCCGCCGACAGGCCGTAATCCCCGGCATGCTGCATGTAATGGTAGATCTCGGCCGAACGCAGCAGCGCCTTGGTCGGGATGCAGCCCCAGTTCAGGCAGATGCCGCCGAGATAGGATTTCTCGACGATCGCCGTCTTGAAGCCGAGCTGCGCGGCCCGGATCGCGGTGACATAGCCGCCGGGACCGGAGCCGATGATGATGACGTCGAAGGATGTGTCGGCCATAGCGGCTCCCGTTCAGCTCAAGAGGCGCCGCGGGCGCGGCGCTTGAAGACAACAAACCTGACCAGCCATTCGATGATCCCGACCAGGACCAGAATGGCCAGCGCGCTCAACACGATCGGTTGAGCGATGTTCCGGGACAGCTGCTCTCCCGAGAGGAAGGCCGACCGAAGAAAATCGAGCCCAACCGGGTTGAGCGCGACGACCGCGCCGAGCAGCAGCGATATCCATGGCCAGCGGGTCCGGACATGCAAGGTTGCGCCCTCTGCAGCCGCGTCAGACCATCATCATCACGGGATTTTCGATCAGCTGCTTGAAGGCGCCGATCAGCTCGGCGCCGAGCGCGCCGTCGATGGCGCGGTGATCGCAGGACAAGGTCACGCTCATCATGTGCGCGATCTCTATCTTGCCGCCGCGCACGACGGGACGCTCCTCGCTGGTGCCGACCGCGAGGATGGTCGCATGCGGCGGGTTGATCACGGCGGTGAAGTGGCTGATGCCGTACATGCCGAGGTTGGAGACGGCGGTGGTGCCGCCCTGGTATTCCTCGGGCTTCAATTTGCGGGACCGTGCACGCGCGGCAAAATCCTTCATCTCGTTGGAGATGGTGGAGAGCGTCTTGGTCTCCGCTTTGCGGATGATCGGCGTGATCAGGCCGCCCGGCATCGCCACGGCAACGCCGACGTCGGAATGGTGGTGCTTGACCATGCCGCTTTCGGTCCAGCTGACGTTGCAGTTGGGAATCTTCTGCAGCGCCACCGCCATCGCCTTGATGACGAAGTCGTTGACCGAGATCTTGTAGAGCGGCTTCTTCTCCTTGTCCTTCGGCGCTGCCGCGTTGATCTCCTCGCGCGCGGCAAGCAGCTTGCCGATGTCGCAGTCGATGGTGAGATAGAAATGCGGAACGTTCTGGATCGAGGCAGTCAGGCGTTGCGCGATGGTGCGGCGCATGCCGTCGTGCGGGACGATGTCGTAGGAGCCCGGCTCGAACAGCGAGAGGATCTGCTTGTCCGACATGGTGGGCGCGATCGAGGGCGCGCCGGAGGGCGCAGCCGCGGGCGCCTTGAGGCCCTTGCCCGACTTGGCCTGCTCGACGTCGCGCGCGACCACGCGGCCGTGCGGACCGGTGCCGGTGACCATGCCGACATCGATGCCGGCTTCCTTGGCTAGACGCCGCGCCAGCGGCGATGAGAACACGCGACCGCCATGGCCGTTGCTCTGCGCGGCCGGAGCTGCGGCCTGCGGCGCGGGTGCGGCGGCAGTCGGAGCAGCCTTCGGCGCGGCGGGCGCGGGCGCCGCCGCCGGAGTCTCTGCGGGCTTGTCTGCTTTCGGCGGCGCGGCCGAAGCGCTCGGCTTGGCGCTACCCGCCGCCTTCACATCCTCGCCCTCGCCGGCGAGCACCGCGATCACGTCGTTGACCGGCACGTCCTGCGTGCCCTCGGGCACTAGGATCTTGGCAATCGTGCCCTCGTCGATGGCCTCGACCTCCATGGTCGCCTTGTCGGTCTCGATCTCGGCGATGACATCGCCGGATTTGACCTTGTCGCCTTCCTTCTTCAGCCACTTGGCGAGGTTGCCCTTCTCCATCGTCGGCGAGAGAGCGGGCATCAGGATGTTGATGGGCATGCTGACCTCAAGAAGAACTTTGCAAAACGTCGCCTTCGACAACCGAAGACGAACAGACCAGGTTTAGTTGCCGATGTCGCCCTGCCACAGGCGCTCATTGGCAGGATTGGAACGCCAATTCTTCATCATGGTGATGGAGCGGTCGTCGGCAAGGTCGATCCAGGGGATGCCGAACTTGTCGAGGATGTCCTTGGATCCCTCGAAGGTGACGGACTCCCCGATCACCACCAGCTTGACCTTGAACAGCGCGAGCGCGCCTGCGCACATCGCGCAGGGCGACAGCGTGGTGTACATGACGGTGTCGTGGAACGAGATCGCGCCGGCCGCGCGCAGGCAGCTCATCTCGCCATGCAGGATCGGGTTGTTCTCCTGCACGCGGTTGTTGTGGCCGCGGGCGATGATCTTGTTGTCGCGCGTCAGTACCGCGCCGATCGGCAGGCCGCCTTGCGCGATCGAAGCCTCGGCCTCGCGGATTGCCTCGAGCATGAGATCGAAATGATGGGATTCGATGGCCACGGTCAGTGTCCCTTGCCGCGCGGCGTCGTGGTGCCGGTGTCAGTGGGACGCTCGATCTCGGCCTGGAACATCTCCAGGATCCGGTTCAACGCGTCCTCCTCGGTGTATTCGCTCTCGCGCGCATAAGCGCGCGCTGCGTGGCGGGCCAGATCGACGAGCAGCAGGCCCCACATGTCGGGCTCCTCGAAGGCGCGCTGGAACGCCATCGACAGCCCACCGTCCAGCACGAACACGCGCAGGATCTCGACCGCGTCGTCGCGGCTCATGACGTCGGGCGGCAGTGGCTGCTCCTTCGGGCCCGCCATGGCCTACCTGTAGCAGACGGCTTTGGCGGCCTCGACGACTTCCGCCGCCGTGGGCAGCGCGAGCTTCTCCAAATTGGCGGCATAAGGCATCGGCACGTCCTTGCCGGAGACGCGCGCGACCGGCGCGTCCAGATAATCGAAGGCGTTCTCCATGATGCGCGCGGCGATCTCGGCGCCGACGCCGCTCTGCGCCCAGCCCTCTTCCACCGTGACGGCGCGACCGGTCTTCTTGACCGAGTTGATGATGGTCTCGGTGTCCATCGGCCGCAGCGTGCGCAGATCGATCACCTCGGCCTCGATGCCGTCCTTGGCGAGCTCGTCGGCGGCCTTTAGCGCATAGGTCATGCCATTCGACCAGGAGATGATGCTGACGTGGGTCCCTGCGCGCACGATGCGGGCCTTGCCGATCGGGATGATGAAATCGTCGAGCTTGGGGACTTCGCCGGTGTGACCGTAGAGCACCTCGTTCTCGAGGAAGATCACCGGATTGGGATCGCGGATCGCGGCCTTGAGCAGACCCTTGTAATCGGCCGCCGAGAACGGGGCGACGACCTTGAGGCCGGGCACGTTGGAGTACCAGGCCGAATAATCCTGGCTGTGCTGGGCGGCGACGCGCGCGGCGGCGCCGTTCGGGCCGCGAAATACGATCGAGCAGCCCATCTGGCCGCCGGACATATAGAGCGTCTTGGCGGCAGAATTGATGATCTGGTCGATCGCCTGCATGGCGAAGTTGAAGGTCATGAACTCGACGATGGGCTTCAGTCCCGTCATCGCCGCGCCGACGCCGACGCCGGCGAAGCCGTGCTCGGTGATCGGGGTATCGATGACGCGCTTGGCGCCGAACTCCTGGAGCAACCCTTGCGTGACCTTGTAGGCGCCCTGGTATTCGGCGACTTCCTCACCCATCACGAAGACGTCGGGATCGCGGCGCATCTCTTCGGCCATCGCATCGCGCAGCGCTTCGCGGATGGTCTGTGTGATCATCTCGGTGCCGGCGGGCACTTCCGGATCGGGTTCGGCGACGGCCTGCGGCGCCGGCGCGGCCTTGGGCTGAGGCGCTTCGGCCTTCGCAGCGGCGGGGGCGGCGGATTCCGCGGCCTTCTGCTGCGCGGCCGGCGCGGGCGCCTTGGCGAGATCGGCAGCGCTCTCGCCGTCGGCGAGGATGGTTGCGATCGGAGTGTTCACGGCGACATCGGCGGTCCCCTCGGGGATCAGGATCTTGCCGAGCGTCCCCTCGTCGGTCGCCTCGACCTCCATCGTCGCCTTATCGGTCTCGATCTCGGCGATGACGTCGCCCGACTTGATGGTCTCGCCCTCTTTCTTCAGCCATTTGGCGAGGTTGCCCTTCTCCATCGTGGGCGACAACGCGGGCATCAGCACTTGAATTGGCATGTCTTCTCCAAACGAAAGCTTGCGCGCGTTCAGCGGTAAACGTCGGTCCAGAGCTCGGCGGCATCCGGCTCGGGATCATGCTGGGCGAAATCGGCGGACGCGTTGACGATGTCGCGCACCTCGGCGTCGATCGCCTTGAGATCGGCCTCGCTGACCTTCGCGGCCAACAGGCGGTTGCGCACCTGCTCGATCGGGTCCTGATCGTGGCGGACCTTCTCGACCTCCTCGCGCGTGCGATATTTTGCAGGGTCGGACATGGAGTGGCCGCGATAGCGGTAGGTCTGCATCTCCAGGATGTAGGGGCCCTTGCCGGCGCGGCACCAGGCGGCGGCCTCGTCGCCGGCGGCCTTCACGGCGCGGACGTCCATGCCGTCGACCTGCCTGCCGGGGATGTTGAAGGACACGCCGCGCTTGGAGAAATCCTGCTGGGCCGAGGCACGCGAGACCGAAGTGCCCATGGCGTAGCGGTTGTTCTCGATGACGTAGATCACCGGCAGCTTCCAGAGCTCCGCCATGTTGAAGCTCTCGTAGACCTGGCCCTGATTGGCCGCACCGTCGCCGAAATAGGTGACGCTGACATTGTCGTTGCCGCGATAGTGATTGGCGAAGGCCAGACCCGTGCCGAGCGAGACCTGGGCGCCGACGATGCCGTGGCCGCCGTAAAAATGCTTCTCCTTGCTGAACATGTGCATGGAGCCGCCCTTGCCCTTGGAATAGCCGCCGCGGCGGCCCGTGAGCTCGGCCATGACGCCATTAGCGTCCATGCCGGTGGCGAGCATGTGGCCGTGATCGCGATAGCCGGTGATGACCTGATCGCCCGGCTTCAGGGCCATCTGCATGCCGACCACCACGGCCTCCTGGCCGATATAGAGGTGGCAGAAGCCGCCGATTGCGCCCATGCCGTAGAGCTGGCCGGCCTTTTCCTCGAACCGCCGGATCAGGAGCATGTCGCGGAACGCCCTGAGCTCCTGCTCCCTGGTGAATTCCGGAGGCGAACCGCCGTCGGTCTTGTGCTGTGGAGTGCTTGCGGCGGCTTTCTTGGGTGCGGCCATAGGAATTCCGGGTCAGAGAAAACTTTCGCCCTCTCTAACCCAAGTCAAACGCCCTTGGAAAGCACCGCGGCGACTTGGCACGACTTTCATTATGCCGCACTGCAACGTGGTCGAAATATTGGAAAATCTTTGGCGCCGATCGGGCAACAAATCTACGCGTCACGATGCGGAGCTGTGACCAGCTCAAGAACTATGCATCATGCCGATCCCCGTCGTCGAAGCGGACGGCGCCGGACATGGCGCCGCCCTCTCCGCATTCCCGATCAGAAGAAGCCGAGCTTCTTCGGGCTGTAGCTGACCAAGAGGTTCTTGGTCTGCTGATAATGATCGAGCATCATCTTGTGGGTCTCGCGACCGACGCCCGACTGCTTGTAGCCGCCGAACGCCGCGTGGGCGGGATAGGCATGGTAGCAATTGGTCCAGACCCGGCCGGCCTGGATCGCCCGGCCGAAACGGTAGCAGCGGTTGGCATCGCGGCTCCAGACGCCGGCCCCGAGGCCGTACAGCGTGTCGTTGGCAATCTCGAGCGCCTCGTCGTCGGTCTTGAAGGTCGTGACCGAGACCACGGGACCGAAGATCTCTTCCTGGAAGATTCGCATCTTGTTATGGCCCTCGAACACGGTCGGCTTGACGTAGAAGCCGCCGGCGAGATCGCCGCCGAGCTCGGCCCTTCCGCCGCCCGCGAGCACCTTGGCGCCTTCCTCCTTGCCGATGTCGATGTAGGACAGGATCTTCGCCAGCTGCTCGCCTGATGCCTGCGCACCGATCATGGTGGTGGCATCGCGCGGGTCGCCCTGCTTGATCGCCGCAACACGCTTCAAGGCCCGCTCCATGAAGCGGTCATAGATGTCGGCATGGACCAGCGCACGGCTCGGACAAGTGCAGACCTCGCCCTGGTTCAGCGCGAACATGACGAAGCCTTCGATCGCCTTGTCGAAGAAATCGTCGTCCTCGGCCGTGACGTCCTTGAAGAAGATGTTCGGCGACTTGCCGCCGAGCTCCAGCGTGACGGGAATGAGGTTCTGGCTGGCGTACTGCATGATCAGCCGGCCCGTCGTGGTCTCGCCGGTGAAGGCGATCTTGGCGATGCGCGGGCTCGAGGCCAGCGGCTTGCCGGCCTCGAGGCCAAAGCCGTTGACGATATTGAGGACGCCGGGCGGCAGGATATCGGCGATGAGCTCGGCCCAGACCATGATCGAGGCCGGGGTCTGCTCGGCAGGCTTGAGCACGACGCAATTGCCGGCGGCGAGCGCGGGCGCGAGCTTCCAGCAGGCCATCAGCAGCGGGAAGTTCCAGGGGATGATCTGGCCGACCACGCCGAGCGGCTCGTGGAAATGATAGGCGATGGTGTCGTGGTCGATCTCGCCGATCGAGCCTTCCTGGCCGCGCACCACGCCGGCGAAATAGCGGAAATGGTCGATCGCCAGCGGCAGGTCGGCGGCGCGGGTCTCACGGATCGGCTTGCCGTTGTCCCAGGTTTCGGCGATGGCGAGACGCTCGAGATTCTCTTCCATGCGATCGGCGATCCGGTTCAGGACCGCGGCGCGCTCGGCGACGCTGGTGCGGCCCCAGGCCGCCTTGGCGGCATGCGCCGCGTCGAGGGCGGCCTCGACGTCCTGCGCGTCGGAGCGCGCGATCTTGCAGACGACCTGACCGGTCACCGGCGAGGCGTTGTCGAAATATTTGCCGGAGATCGGCGCGACGAACTTGCCGCCGATGAAATTGTCGTAGCGTTCGGCAAAGGGAACTTTGGTGACGCTGAGGAATTCCACCTTGTTCATTGATCACTCCCGTTGATTGCTGCTTGCTTGCTTGCCGTCGTGTGCTCACGACTTGCGCCGACGATGATGCGGGAGGCGTTTTCTGTCAGCCCCGGCGGGAGCGATGGCGGGGCGGACCTGTCGCAGTTCTGCGACAGGTCGCGGGCGAGGTAGTGCGCGATTCAGCGCTCTTAGCTTCCACGGCGTCATTGCGCAGCGAAGCAATCCAGAGTCTCTCTGCGGAAAGATTCTGGATTGCTTCGCTGCGCTCGCAATGACGATTGGAGAAATAGCCCGGCTCAGTGGTTCAGTTCGAACCGCTTCAGCTTCCTGTGCAGCGTGGCGCGGCTGACGCCGAGGGCCTTGGCGGCCGCCGAGACATTGCCGCCGGCGCGGAGCAATGCCCGTTGCACCACGGCGCGCTGGCCGCCGGCAAGATGATCGTGCGCGGCATCGCCGCCGAGCAGATCGGCTGCGGGCACCGGCCGCAATGCCCGGCCGGGGGCAATTCCGAGCGCCGCCCGGGCGGAGCGAGTGGCGCCGATCACGAGATCGTCAGCATCGACCGCGAGGAGGCCTCCGCATTGGCCGTCCGCAGCTTGCGTCAGCACGATGCGGGCATGGGCGAACGCCTTACGGAACAGGTCCGCTTCGATCCGCTTGGCCGCCTCGCCCGCCGCAAGTGCGATCAGGCTGGAGAACGCATCGGTCCGGTCGGCGCGGCAGGAGGAGACGTCGAGCACGCCGGCGAGCGCGGCCTCATGGTCGTAGATCGGAACGGCGGTGCAGCTCAGAAGCGTGTTGCGGGCGAAGAAATGCTGGTCGCGGTCGATCGTCAGCGCGCGCTGCTCGACCAGGCAGGTGCCGATGCCGTTGGTGCCTTCGTGCTCCTCGCTCCAGAGCGCACCGGTCCACAGGCCCCAGGACTGAAACGTCGCATCGTCCGCCGGCGTGCCGCGGCGATCGACCGGCACGCCCTCCCCGTCGGCGAGCAGCACGCAGCAGCCGCTGGCGCCGACAGCCTGATAGAGCCGGTCCATCGCGCCTTGCGCGGCCGCCAGGAGCGGGGCGACGCGCTCACGCGCCTGGTGCAGCTCGGCCTCGGTCAGCCGCAGCGGCGAGGTGCGGCCACCGGGATCGAGATGATGCAATCTGGACGAACGGCGCCACGAGGCCACGAGCGCGGACCGAGCCGCCTGGCCTGACGCGATGGCGGCCTCGACACGGGCCGCGTGATGCCGGGGCATTGACCCATTCATCACAGTTTCCTCCAGATGACAGACTAAAACGTGCCGGCGTCACCTGCTTGATCTGCGTCAACTTCAGCGAGCGCTACACAAGCCATGAGCCCGCCGCGGTGCCGTCGTCAAGGCAGCCAGCCGGTTCCAGAGTTACGACCTTCGAAGGAGCAAGGCGCAAAGAGGTCGGATTTCGCCAGCGGCTTTCGTGTCGATTTCGAAGCTTGCGGAAAACGCTACTTCGCCGGGATCATCCGAACGAGATCGCGCGGATTGACGTAGTCGAGCTGGAAGCGTGCCCGCTCGTCCAGCATGTCGGGGTCGATCCGCTCGGACCGCAGCAGCGACACCCGCTGCTCGCTCCTGGCGCGCTCACGCTTGAGCTGGGCCAGTTCGCTGGTCAGCGCGATGATCTCCTGGTCGAGCTCCTGGCGGGCGTTGAGGCCGTACTTGCCGGTATAGGCGTTGACGCCGAAATAGCCGACGATGGCCGCCGCCATCGCATAGAGGGCAAGGCCGGTCAGGATCGATTTCAGGCGCGCGCGGGAGACCATCCTGGGAAGATGGGACAGGTTGGTTAAGGGAGTCCTAATTCCGCCATCCCATGCCGAACCTTCATGGTCAGGACCGGGTCCGATTGGGACGCAGCGAGACTAACTCAGGCAGCTCTTGCGATATTCTGCGGGCGTGATGTTCAGGTGTCTGCGAAAGATCCGGTTGAGATGGCTCTGATCGGAAAATCCGCTCAAGAGCGCAATCTCCTTCAGAGCAAGCCGATCCTTGCGCAGGTGTTGGCAGGCACGCTGCACCTTGCGGCTCAGCACATAGGCATGCGGCCGCATGCCGTAGTGGACCTGGAATTTGCGCGCAAACTGCACCGGCGTGCAGTTGCAGATATTGGCGAGCTCCTCGAGCGTGATGTTCCTCGACATGTTCTGCTCGATATAGTCCTCGATCAGCCGCGCGTGGGCTGGCCTGAAGCGCCCCTGTGCACAGGGCATCTTGAATTGCACGGAGGCGTATCTTCGCAGGAGGTGCACACTCGCCTGAAGTGCCAGCGCATCATAGCAGAGCCGCCCGCCCGGAGCTCCTTCGGACACCTCGTGCACCATGCGGTCGCCGATCCAGGTCAGCACCGGATCCTCGATCCTGAGCAGGTCGTGAAGCTCGATGCCGTCCGGATCGCGGTCAAACGCTTCGCTCGCCGTCTTCGCCATCAAGGTCGGGGAAATGTAGAAATGGCTGACCTCGATGTCGTGGCTCCAGCGCCAGTTCGAAGGCTCCGCACGCGTTAGCAGTGTCGTGACGCCGCGGCCAACATGATCCTGCTTCCAGACGCCGGTCACTCGGCGATTCATCGACGTTGTGCCTTCGCGATACACGACGATCAGGAAGTTCTCGTTTGGGGGAACCCAGATGTCCGATGGCGCATAGCGGAAGACGCGCAGCCGAAAGTCGGATTTGCCCACCGCCGAACTGTCCAGCATCAGCTCGCCGGGCGCGTAGCGTGGCAGCTCCTCGACCGTGATGAATTGGCCCATCGCGCGAGCCTCCCCTCCCTAGGATCTTGTGGCGCGGTTGACCGCTTCCGCTTCTCATTGGCCGAACGGCAGGAGGAGAGCATAAGCCGGTTTTGCAGTTTGCCAAGCGAACTGTGTCGAGGTCCGGCGCCGGGCTCCGTTCAAAGGATTGTCGGTTTTGTTCAAGCCCCAAAGCTCGGTGTCTCGTAGCCTTTCTTGTGTTCCGGGCATTGCGGGAGAAGCGGCGGAGCGGCCGCGGGCCAAACGAGCCCATTCCATCGCGCTGCTGGGATCGAAATGACGCGATGCACCAACGTCCGATGACCTCATGGACGGGGGAAGGTCGCGTGCGCTCTGGAAACGTGAGGAGGGACTCATATGGAAACCGATGGCAAGACCAATGGAAGCAATGGCGCGCATGACCCGGCCAAGCTCGATGCCCTCGTGGTGGGAGCCGGCGTCGCAGGACTCTATCAACTCTATCGTTTGCGCGAACAGGGATTGAGAGTCAGGGCGATTGACGCCGCGTCGAGCGTCGGCGGCACTTGGTACTGGAATCGCTATCCCGGGGCGCGCTTCGACTCGGAAGCTTACATCTACCAGTATCTGTTCTCCGAGGAGCTCTATAAGGGATGGAGCTGGAGCGAGAAATTCCCGGGCCAGCCGGAAATTGAACGTTGGCTCAACTACGTCGCCGACCGTCTCGATCTCCGCAAAGACATCCAGTTCGGCACAACGGTCAAAAGCGCCCATTTCAACGAAGCAACACAACGCTGGCTGGTCACGACCGACAAGGGCGACGTGATCGACACCCAGTTCCTGGTCACCTGCTGCGGCATGCTCTCGGCCCCCCACGTGTCGTTTCCGGGCCAGGAGACTTTCAAGGGACAACTGTTCCACACAGCGCGCTGGCCAAAGCAGCCGATCGACTTCGCGGGGAAGCGCGTCGGTATCATCGGCAACGGCGCAACCGGCATCCAGGTCATCCAGACGATCGCGGGCGAGGTCGGCCATCTCAAGGTCTTCATCCGTACGCCCCAATACATCATCCCGATGAAGAATCCCAAATTCAGTGCGGCGGACGCGCAAGCCTACAAGTCCAAGTTCGAGCACTTCAAGCAGCGATTGCCGCACACCTTCACAGGTTTCGAATATGATTTCGAGCATGCGTGGGCCGGCCTATCACCCGAGAAACGCCGGGAGGTGATCGAGGATTGCTGGAATGACGGCTCGCTGAAGCTATGGATCTCATCCTTCGCCGAGCTGTTCTTCGAAGAGCCGGTCAACGCGGAAATCTCGGACTTCGTCCGCGAGAAGATGCGTGAGCGGCTCAAGGACCCGAAGCTGTGCGACCTCCTGATCCCCGCAGAGTATGGCTTCGGGACGCACCGGGTGCCGCTCGAGCAGAACTTCCTCGAGGCTTTCCATCGGCCCAATGTCGAGATCGTCAGCGTCAAGAACAATCCGATCGAACGGGTGACGCCGGTGGGCATCCAGACCGCCGACGGCACGGTCCATGAGCTCGATATGATCATTCTCGCAACCGGCTTCGACGCCGGTACTGGCGCCCTGACGCGCATCGATATCAGGGGACGGGGCGGACGATCGCTCAAAGAGGATTGGGCCAGGGATATTCGCACGACGATGGGCCTGCAGGTTCACGGTTACCCCAACATGTTCACGACAGCCGCGCCGCTCGCGCCTGCGGCTGCTCTGTGCAACATGACCACGTGCTTGCAGCAGCAGGTCGAATGGATCGACAACTGCATCAGGTACATGCGGGCCAAGGGCCTGAAGGTGATCGAGCCGACCAAGGACGCGGAAGACGGCTGGGTGACGCACCACGACGAGATCGCCAACGCGACGCTGATCGCAAAGACCAATTCCTGGTACCTGGGCTCGAACGTCGAAGGCAAGCCGCGCCGCGTTCTTTCCTATTGCGGCGGCGTCGGCGCCTATCGCCAGAAATGCGACGAAGCCGCGGCGAGCGCATACCAGGGCTTTGCCATGAACTGACCGCGCAAGCGCCGCCTCGAGCGAACAATTTTCAATCCACACCGGAGGACAATTATGATCATGAACTTTGGCGCGACGGCAGACACGCTTCTCGACGATGTCGTTGCATCCACGCCGAGCGTACCGGGCGTCGTCGCAATGGTGACGAATCGCTACCGCAACGTCTACGAGGGCGCTGCCGGCAAGCGCCGGCTCGATTCTGCCGCCGACATGACGACCGACAGCATCTTCGCCATCTTCTCCACGACGAAGGCGATTACCGGTACGGCGGTCCTGCAACTTGTCGAGCAAGGCAAGCTCGATCTCGACGCGCCTGCGAAGCGCTATGCGCCCGAGATCGGCAAGCTCCAGGTGATCGATGGCTTTGACGACAGGGGCGAGCCGATCCTGCGTCCGCCAAAGCGCGATATCACCACCCGCATGCTGATGACTCACACCGCAGGATTGAGCTACGATTTCATCAACCACACCTACAATCGGCTGGCCCAGGAAAAGGGTCAGCCAAGCGTGATCACCGCGTCCAAAGCCTGCCTGATGACCCCGCTCCTGTTCGAGCCGGGCGAGCGATGGGACTACGGAACCAACATCGATTGGTGCGGCCAGATCGTCGAAGCCATCGCGGACCGACGGCTCGGGGACGTCTTCAAGGCGCGCATCTTCGAACCGCTCGGGATCAAGGACATGACCTTCGAACTGACCGAGCCGATGCGCCAACGACTGGCCGGTATCCACGCGCGAAACGCCGACGGCTCGCTGACGCCGATGGATTTCGAACTGCCGGCCAAGCCCGAAGTTCATATGGGGGGTCACGGGCTCTACGGCACCGTCGGCGACTACATGCGCTTCATCCGCATGTGGCTGAATGACGGAGCGGGCGAGTACGGCCGCGTGCTGAAGGCCGAAACCGTGCGCATGGCGGAGAAGAACCATCTCGGCGACAAAAAGGTGACGCCGATCAGCGGAGTCATTCCCTCGCTGTGCAATGACGCGGAGTTCTTCCCCGGCCAGTCCAAGTCGTGGGGACTGACCTTTATGATCAACGACGAACAAGCGCCGACGGGACGTCCCGCCGGCGCGCTTGGCTGGGCGGGCCTTGCCAACCTGTTCTACTGGATCGACCGCCAGAACGGCTTCGGCGGGTTTTGGGCCACCCAAATTCTCCCCTTCGGTGATCCAACATCGTTCATCGGTTACATGAACTTCGAGACGGCGTTCTACCAGAGCCTGAAGCAGCGCATGGCAAGCTAGACTTGCGTCTCAAGGGTCCAATGGGAGGCCGATCGTTGGATCGGCCTCGTCCTCAGCAATGCGGCCTCAGCCCTGGTTCTTCGCGACGTGCGCGGCGAACGCTTCGAGGTACTGCTGCAGCACCGTCTTCAGGGAGTCCTTGGTCAAATTACCGTCCGCGTCGAAGGCATCGCCGACGCCGTTGAGGTAGATTTCCGGCTGCTGCAGCAGCGGACCGGAGATGCCCGGCAGGATGTTCTGCAGATGCTTGGCCGCGCTGACGCCGCCGAGCGGTCCCGGCGCGTTCGAGACGATGCCGACCGGCTTGCCGAGGAGCGAGCTCTTGCCATAGGGGCGCGAGGCGACGTCGATGGCGTTCTTGAGGACGCCCGGGATCGAGCGATTGTATTCGGGGGTGACGAACAGGACGCCGTTGGATTTCTGAAGCTTGTCGCGAAAGGCCAGCCAGTCCGCGGGCGGCGTAGCCTCGAGATCCTGATTGAAGAACGAGATGCCGGCCGGCGTGATGACCTCCAGCTTCAGCGAGCCAGGCGCGAGCTTGGCGAGCGCGTTGGCGATCTTCAGCGAAAAGCTGTCCTTGCGCAGGCTGCCGGCGATCGTGACGATATTGTAGGCCATGAGGTGTCCTTGAACCTTGAGGGGAAGTGCCCGATGGCACTTAAGCGATCCGGACCGATGGATGCAAGTGCATGAATCAGCCCGATTTGGAAACGCTGCGTTTCGCGAAAGTAGATGGTCCAAACAATTCGGGCCGCCAAGCGGCGGCCCGTTCCTTGCGCACGGATACTGACCCAGCTCAGAGCGTCGGATTCCACACCGACGGGATCAGGCGATACTTGGCGCCGTCCTTCTCGACATGGCCGACCGACGGGAACGCGAAGTGGAAGCCGACCACGGTCGCCTTCTCCGCTGCCGCCATGTCGTAGAATTTGTGGCGCGTCGCCTGCGCCATCGCTGCGTCCATGTCGAACACGACGTGCCAGTCCGGATTGCGCAGGAAGAATTCCGGGATATTGGTGACGTCGGACTGGATCAGTACCTTGGCATCGCCCGACGCAACCGCGAACGAAGTGTGTCCGGGCGTGTGGCCCGGCGTTGCGATCGAGGTGATGCCCGGCGCGACCTCCTTGCCCCAGTCGTACTTCGTCACCTTGGACTCGAGGCCGGCGAAGATTTTCTTCACGTTGGCGAAGTTGCTCTTCAGCGCCTGATTGGACTCGGCCTTGGCGGCGTTGTCCTCACTGGTCCAGAACTCCCACTCCTTGCCGGGCACCATGATCTCCGCGTTCGGAAAGGCCAAGGCGCCGTCGGCCAGCCGAACGCCGTTGATGTGGTCGCCGTGCATATGCGACAGCAGCACAACGTCGACGCTCTTGGGGTCGACGCCGGCAGCCTGGAGGTTCTGCAATGTGCGGCCGACTGCGCCCTTGCTCGCCTCGAGATTGGCTATGCCGTTGCCGGTATCAATCAGCACCAGCTTGGAGCCGGTATTGATGAGCTGCGGGTTGAACGGGATCGTGACCATGCCCTTCGGCATGTAGGCCGCCTCCCCTGCGGCCAGCGCCTCGTCCTTCGGAATGTTGGTGACGAACTTGTCCGGCATCGGAAAGGTGCGCGCGCCGTCGTTGATCGAGGTGCACTCGAAGCTGCCGACCTTGTAGCGATAGAAGCCCGGCGCCTGCGTTCCCGCTTGCGGGACTGCGGCCTTGGCGGCGGTCGGTCCAAGTCCGGTCGCGGCAGCCGCACCGAGGGCGGCGGCGCCTGCGAGCAGTTGACGGCGATTGAGATCGATCATGGAGAGGTCCCCTTCTGAACGCTTTGCGGCTTTTCCGCTTGCAATAGCGGCGGAATAATCTCCCGCTGCGCTCAGAAGGCAAGACCTTCCTTCGGTGACCTGCCGGCGCAGATCACGATTATTTATTCGGGTTGATGAGGAATTTTTCCCCGGTGGCGCGTTTGCCGTACACGGCGATGTTGGCGGGATCGAGCGCCTCGGCCAGCGAGACCACCTTGGTGTAGTGGCTGGCGAAGGTGGTCTTGAGCTCGGACGCCACGCGCTGGCGCAGGCGGCCGATCTCGGCCGGACCGATCTTCTGCAGGAACGGCGTCAGCAGCCAGCCGCCGACGCCCCAGGTCAGGCCGAACGACCGGCTCAATTCGGTCGGCCGATTGTCGAGGCTGCCGTAGATATAGACCTGCTTGTACACGTTAGAGCCGTAGCGGCTGTATTCCTTCGCGGTCTTGTTGGCCGCAACTTCCATGGCGGTCAGAATCTGGCTGGCCAGCTTGCCGCCACCGATGGCGTCGAACGCGATCGTGGCGCCGGTCTCGACCAGCGCATTGGTGAGAGCGTCCGTGAAATCAGGCGCGCTGGAATCCACGATGTACTTGGCGCCGATCTTGCGCAGGATATCGGCCTGCTCCTTGCTCCGGACGATGTTGACGAGGCCGATGCCGTCCTTGATGCAGATCTTGTTGAGCATCTGGCCGAGATTGGAGGCCGCCGCGGTGTGCACGAGTGCCTTGTGGTTCTCGCGCCGCATCGTCTCGGTCATGCCGAGCGCGGTGAGCGGATTGACGAACCAGGACGCGCCGTCGGCGGCCGTGGTGCCCGCCGGCAGCTCCATGACGTCGCGGACCTTCAGCACGCGGTACTGCGTGTACATCGCGCCGCCGATCATCGACACCGTCTTGCCCATCAGGGCCTTCGCAGCGTCCGACGACCCGGCCCCGATCACGGTGCCGGCGCCCTCGTTGCCGACCGGCAGCGACTGATCGAGCCGGGCTCCCATCATCCGCATCGCCGCCTCCGGCATCGTCGCGGTGATGACCGGCATCTCCTTCGTGCCGGAGGCCTTGGCGGCCGACATGTCGGCCGGACCGATCAGGAGCCCGAGGTCGGAGGGGTTGATCGGCGTCGCCTCGACGCGAACCACGACCTCGTCGTCGGCCGGCTCCGGCGTCGGGACGTTCACGAGGGACAATTCCAGCTCGCCGCTCTTCTTGAGCAGCGAACGCAGCTGCAGTCCGGACTTGCCGTCGCTCATGTCGGTCCTCCCCTGTGTTTGGTAAAGCGCCGGCTTATGCCAGCGCCTTCAGTGCCGCCTTGCCGCCGTAGAGCGCCTGCTTGCCGAGCTGCTGCTCGATGCGCAGGAGCTGATTGTATTTGGCGGTGCGGTCGGAACGCGCAAGGGAGCCGGTCTTGATCTGACCGCAATTCGTTGCGACCGCGAGGTCGGCGATGGTGGAATCCTCGGTCTCGCCGGAGCGGTGCGACATCACCGAGGTGTAGCCGGCCTTGTGCGCCATCTCGACGGCGGCGAGCGTCTCGGTCAGCGTGCCGATCTGGTTGACCTTGATCAGGATCGAGTTGGCGCGGCCGGCCTTGATGCCGTCGGCGAGGCGCTTGACGTTGGTGACGAACAGGTCGTCGCCGACGAGCTGGCACTTCTTGCCGACGAGATCGGTGAGCTCCTTCCAGCCGTCCATGTCGTCTTCCGACATGCCGTCCTCGATGGTGACGATCGGATACCGCGAGACGAGGTCAGCGAGGTACTTGGCCTGCTCGGAGATCGAGCGGGTCTTGCCCTCGCCTTCATAAACGTACTTGCCGTCCTTGAAGAACTCGGTCGAGGCACAGTCGAGGCCGAGCACGATGTCGCTTCCGGCCTTGAAGCCGGCCTTGCCGATCGCGTTCATGACGAAGTCGAGCGCGGCGTCGGCCGACGGCAGGTTCGGGGCAAAGCCGCCCTCGTCGCCGACATTGGTGTTGTGGCCGGCCTTCTTCAGCTCCGACTTCAGCGTGTGGAAGACTTCCGCGCCATAGCGCAGGCCCTCGGCAAAGGACGAGGCGCCGACGGGCAGGATCATGAATTCCTGGAAGTCGATCGGGTTGTCGGCATGCACGCCGCCGTTGATGATGTTCATCATCGGCACCGGCAACAGGCGCGCCGAGGTGCCGCCGACGTAACGATAGAGCGGCATGTCGAGCGAGTTCGCGGCGGCCTTGGCGCAGGCCAGCGAGACGCCGAGGATGGCGTTGGCCCCCAACCGGCTCTTGTTCGCCGTGCCGTCGAGGTCGATCATGATCTGGTCGATCTGGGCCTGCTGCTCGACATCGAGGCCGCTGAGGGCCTCGAAGAGTTCGCCGTTGACGGCGCCGACCGCCTTGCTGACGCCCTTGCCGAGATAGCGCGCCTTGTCGCCGTCGCGCAGTTCCACGGCCTCATGGGCCCCCGTCGACGCGCCGGAAGGCACGGCAGCGCGGCCGAGCGCGCCATCCTCCAGCACGACATCGACCTCGACGGTGGGATTGCCCCGGCTATCGAGGATTTCGCGGCCGATGATGTCGATAATGGCGGTCATGATGTGCACTTCCGTTCGTTGGGGCTGATCGGTGCCGCGGGTCTTACACGGGCCGCAAGCAAATGTGAACGCTTGGACGGGGGGCTTCGACTGACGAGTGAAGCGGCCGGGGCTAAGCTCGAATTCGCCTGATCTGCGCGTCCAACCTCAATCTCAACCAGCCGGGGTAACGCCATGAATCGCCGCCAATTTCTCGTCTCGAGCGCCGCGCTGCTCGTGAGCCGCCCAGCTCTTGCCCAGGAAGGTCCGTTCCGGACAAAATATTTCCCGGTCAGTGCCGGCATCGGCCTGCACGATCTGGCCCCCGCCCCCGACGGTTCGGTCTGGTTCACGGCGCAGGGCAAGGGCCTGCTCGGCAGGCTCGATCCCCGGGATGGCCGTTTCAAGACGATCAGCCTCGGCGAGGGCGCCGCTCCGCATGGCGTGACCATCGGCCCCGACGGCGCGCCCTGGATCACCGAGGGCGGCCAGAATGCGATCGCGCGGGTCGATCCTTCCGATCTCAAGGTCACCCTGTTCCGCCTGCCGGAAAAGTTCGCTGCCGCCAATCTCAACACCGGCGTGTTCGACAAGGAGGGCACCTACTGGTTCACCGGTCAGTCCGGCTATTACGGCCGCCTCGCGCCGAAGTCTGGCGACATGAATGTGTTCAGGGCGCCCAAGGGCGTCGGCCCCTACGGCATCACGGTCACCCCCAAGGGCGATGTCTGGTACGCCTCGCTGGCCGGCAGTCATATCGCCAAGATCGATCTGGCGACCGGCAATGCCAGCGTTGTCGAGCCGCCGACGCCGGGCCAAGGCTCGCGGCGGGTGTGGTCCGACTCGAAGAGCCGGATCTGGGTCAGCGAATGGAATAGCGGCCATGTCTCGGTGCACGATCCCGCGGACAGCACCTGGAAGACGTGGAAGCTGCCGGGCGAACGCCCCCGCGCCTATGCCGTCTTCGTCGACGACAAGGACAAGGTCTGGCTGACCGATTTCTCCGCCAACGCCATCGTGCGCTTCGATCCCGCTACGGAGACGTTCAACGTCTTCGCCAGCGACAAGGCCAATGCCAATGTGCGCCAGCTCGACGGCCGGCCGGGTGAGCTCTGGGGCTGCGAGTCCGGCAACGACCGCATCGTCATGATCCAGACGATCGCGAGCGGTTGACGGCCGCGATATTTGCGTCCATCCCGGCATCATCCAGAGCGCGATCTTATCGCGCTCTAGCCTTTTTTTGACTGAGCGTGATCTCTCGGAAAACCGGTGCCCACTTTGCGCTAATGCGGCCCTCCGGGTCCGGATCATGCTCCACAGGATGTGACGACGATGGCGAAAAAATCCCTCCAGCTCGGCCGTGCGGTCGAGTGGCCGCACACACCGGAAGACGCCCAGCTCGACCGCGTGCCCAATCCGCAAAAGGGCACCGACTATCTGGTGCGCTTCACCGTGCCGGAATTCACCTCGCTCTGTCCGGTCACTGGCCAGCCGGATTTCGCGCATCTGATGATCGACTACGCGCCGGGTGCGTGGCTGCTGGAGTCGAAATCGCTCAAGCTCTATATCGCGAGCTTCCGCAACCACGGCGCCTTTCACGAGGACTGCACCGTGATGATCGGCAAGCGCATCGCCTCGGAGATCAAGCCGAAATGGCTGCGCATCGGCGGCTATTGGTATCCGCGCGGCGGCATTCCGATCGACGTGTTCTGGCAGACCGGCCGCGTGCCGAAGGGCCTGTGGGTGCCCGAGCAAGGCGTCGCGCCCTATCGCGGGCGGGGCTGAGAACGACGTGAACGGCGAAGCGCTCGAACCTGGTTGCGAGGTGCGTTGCGCTACTTCGAGACGGATGACCTTTCCCAGGGACGTTTGCCGTTGGCATCTCGGTCCCATGGACGCGCGGTCGGCGCGTTCTTTTCCTCGGTAGCCGCTTTCGCGCGGTCAGCCTGCACCTGCTCGCGATCCGTCACGGGCGGCTTGGGCTCGACTTGAGGCGTCTGCGCGGCGACCGGAGCAATGGCGAGCAGCGCGGCGATCAGGAACTTTGTCATCCCCGGCTGTAGCACGCCGACGGCACGACGTCCGATTTTAGTTGCAGGATTCCGGCGCACTTTCGTCAGGTGCGCGCGTCGGAGGGTGCCCGCGGCTTGAGCAGCCGGGCGCAGACGAGGCCCAGCACCACCATGACCGCGGCGCTGACAAACAGGGTCGGCATCTTGCCGGCGTGATGCAGCCCGAAGCCATAGGCGAGCGGGCCCACGGTCTGCCCCATGAAGAAGAAGAACGAATGCAGCGACAGCGCGGTGGCGCGCGCCTCGACCGAGAGCTCGCTGGCGAAGACCTGCAGACAGCCATGGGCGATGTAGAAGCCCCATCCCATCACGATGAGATTCAGCGCCTGCACTTCCCAGCGCGGACCGAACGCGACGGCGACGAGCTGCGAGGCGACCAGCGTCATGCCGGCAATCATCATGCCCTTCATGCCCAGCCACGGCAGCAGGCGCGACACCGTCAGCGTGTAGAACAGGCCGCCGACCGCGAAGCCCGCGATGACCATGCCGGCGATCGACAGCGAGGTCTGGCCGAGCTCGAACAGGAACGAGGCGATGTAGGGAAACAGGCCGAGCACGCAGCAGCCTTCGATGAACACCGCCGAATAGCAGACATAGGCATTCGGGTTGGTGAAGATGGTGCGATAGCCGGCCTTCAGTGCCGACAGGCTCGTCTTCGGCGGGGGCTTGACCTTGGCGCCGCGAAAGCCGGCCGCCACCGCGATCGACGCCACGATCACGAGCCCCCCGAGCACCGCGAGCACGCCGCGCCAGCCGAGGAAATCGCCGATCAGACCGGAGGCCGAGGCGCCGAGCAGATTGCCGGTCATGGCGCCGGCCAGCGTGCGGCTGATCGCAACCTGGCGCTTCTCGGGCCCGACGAGATCGCTGGTCAGGCTGAGCGCCACCGGGAACACGCCGCCCGAGCCGATGCCGGCGAGGATGCGGGTCGCAAACAGAACCGAGAACGAGGTCGAAAATGCGCCCAGGATGTTGGCGAGGCCGAGCAGCGCAAGGCAGCCGATCATCAGCCGCGTCTTGCCGAACAGGTCGGCGGCAGCGCCGATGATGGGCTGGATGATCGAGAAGGTGAAGGCGAACACCGCGGCAAAGCCCGCCGCGGTGGCGATGCTGACGTTAAAATCCTCGGCGACGTGGGGCAGCACCGGATCGAGCGCGCGCGCCGACAAGGCTGCGGCGAAGCTTGCGCCTGAGATGACGTACAGCGCTGTCGGCAGGCCGTGATCGTTCGCCCGCGCCTCGCCTTGCTGCATCAGCGCGGGTTCTTTGCCAGCGCGTCGAACGCCATCAGTCTGGCGATCAACCCCTCGAACTCGCGCAGCGGCACCATGTTGGGCCCGTCCGAGGGCGCGCGATCAGGATCGGGATGGGTCTCGATGAAGACGCCGGCAACGCCGACCGCGACCGCAGCACGCGCGAGCACCGGCACGAATTCGCGCTCGCCGCCCGAGGAGGTCCCCTGCCCGCCCGGCTGCTGCACCGAATGGGTGGCATCGAAGATCACGGGGGCGCCGGTGGTGCGCGCCAGGATCGGCAGCGCGCGCATGTCGGAGACCAGCGTGTTGTAGCCGAACGACACCCCGCGCTCGGTGACGAGCACGTTGGGATTGTTCGCACTCGTGATCTTGGTGACGACATTGGCCATGTCCCACGGCGCCAGGAACTGGCCCTTCTTGACGTTCACGACCTTGCCGGTCGCAGCCGCTGCCAGCAGCAGATCGGTCTGCCGGCACAGGAAGGCGGGGATCTGCAGGATGTCCACGGCCTGCGCCACCTCGGCGCATTGCGCGGCCTCATGCACGTCGGTCAGGACAGGCAGGCCGAGCGAGGAGCGGATTTCGGCGAAGATCGGCAGCGACTGCGAAAGGCCAAGCCCGCGCGCAGCCGAGGCGCTGGTGCGGTTGGCCTTGTCGAACGAGGTCTTGTAGACGAGGCCGATGTTCAGCCGCGCAGCGATCTCCTTCAGCGCGGAGGCGACCTCCAGCGCATGCTGACGGCTTTCGAGCTGGCAGGGTCCGGCAATGATCGAGATCGGCAGATCATTGCCGAATTTGACCTTTCCAATGGTGACGACCGGCGCCGCTGAATGCGAAGAGCTCAAGGCAAATCCCTCGTTTCGGCGCGACCATAGCCGCGATGAGGGTCGGATCAACCCTATTCGGCCCGGACCGTTCGAATATCAGGGTTGCGCCGGAGCTCCCCGCCGCGGCGCGGATCGCTACTTCACCGCCGAGAATGCGGTCGGCGTCAGGATCTGGCTGACGATGTTGCCGACGATCTGGCCGTCGGCTTCGCTCTCGGCACGGGCTTTCATCCAATCCGGATCGGTCATGAACGCGCCCCACTTCTTCTCGCGCTCGGCGAGCGAGTCCCAGGCCAGGAAATAGGTCAGCTCCTGGTTGGAGTCACCGATCAGCGTCGTGAAGAACCCGGCCTGCCTGATGCCGTGCTTCTCCCAGATCTTCAGCGTAGCGGTCTCAAACCGCTTCAAAAGCGCCGGCAGCCGGCCGGGCACGCAGCGATAGACGCGCATTTCGTAGATCATTGCAGTTCACTCCCTTTGTTCTTGCGGCGGGAGTTGTCGCAACAAATTGCGCACCCGTCAAAGGCGGGCGGGCCGGCTACACCAGCCGGCTCTGCACCATCGCCGCCTGAATGAACGAGGCGAACAGCGGATGCGGCTCGAACGGGCGCGACTTCAGCTCGGGGTGGAACTGAACACCGATGAACCAGGGATGGTCCTCGTACTCGACGATTTCAGGCAGCACGCCATCGGGTGACAGGCCGGAGAATTTCAGGCCGTGCTGCTCGAGCCGGTCCTTGTACGCGGTGTTGACCTCGTAGCGATGGCGGTGACGCTCGGAGATTTCGGTGGCGCCGCCATAGACCTGTGAGACGCGGCTGCCGCGGCTCAGCGCCGCAGGGTATGCGCCAAGCCGCATCGTGCCGCCGAGATCGCCGGCCTGCGAGCGCTTCTCGAGCTCGTTGCCGCGCAGCCATTCCGTCATCAGGCCGACCAAGGGCTCCTTGGTAGGGCCGAACTCGGTGGAATTGGCATCCTCGATGCCGACGAGGTTTCGCGCCGCCTCGATCACCGCCATCTGCATGCCGAAGCAGATGCCGAAATACGGCACGTCGCGCTCGCGCGCGAACTGCGCCGCCTTGATCTTGCCTTCCGCGCCGCGCTGGCCGAATCCACCAGGGACGAGGATGCCGTTGACGTGCTCGAGGAACGGCGCGGGATCTTCCTTCTCGAAGATCTCGCTCTCGATCCAGTCGAGGTTGACCTTCACCTTGTTGGCGATGCCGCCATGCGAGAGCGCCTCGATCAGCGACTTATACGCATCCTTCATGCCGGTATATTTGCCGACGATGGCAATGGTGACGTTGCCTTCGGGATTGCGCACGCGCTCGTTGATCTCTTGCCAGCTGCGCAGCTCCGGCGGAATCCGCGAGCCGATGCCGAAGGCGGCGAGCACCTCGTCGTCGAGGCCCGCATTGTGATAGGCCTCGGGCACCGCGTAGATGTTGTCGACGTCGCGCGCCTCGATCACGGCGCTTTCGCGCACGTTGCAGAACAGCCCTAACTTGCGCCGCTCTTCCTTCGGGATCTCGCGGTCGGTCCGGCAGAGCAGGATGTCCGGCTGGATGCCGATCGACCGCAGCTCCTTCACCGAGTGCTGCGTCGGCTTGGTCTTCAGTTCGCCGGCGCTCGGAATATAGGGCAGCAGCGTCAGATGGATGTAGACGGCGTGATCGCGCGGCAGCTCGTTCTTGAGCTGGCGGATCGCCTCGAAGAACGGCAGGCCCTCGATGTCGCCGACCGTGCCGCCGATCTCGACCAGGACGAAATCATAATCGTCATTGCCGTCGAGGACGAATTCCTTGATCGCGTTGGTGACGTGGGGAACCACCTGGATGGTCGCGCCGAGATAATCGCCGCGGCGCTCCTTGGAGATGATGTCCTGGTAGATGCGCCCGGTCGTAATGTTGTCGGCCTTGGTTGCCGGCCGGCCGGTGAAACGCTCGTAGTGACCGAGATCGAGATCGGTCTCCGCGCCGTCATCGGTCACGAACACTTCGCCGTGCTGATACGGCGACATCGTTCCGGGATCGAGATTGAGATAGGGGTCGAGCTTGCGGAGGCGGACCTTGTAGCCCCGGGCTTGCAACAGCGCACCGAGTGCCGCTGAAGCCAGACCCTTGCCGAGCGAAGAAACCACGCCGCCGGTGATGAATATGTACCGCGCCATGGGACTTAACCTCTAATCCCTCGAATTCGATTCGCCAAAGCGATTCGTATTCCGCCCCAAAGATTCTGCGGGCCTGTGGGTGAGCCAAAACGAAGAGTGGTGACAGTGCCTTGATGGGGATTGTTGAGGCAGGACGGTAGCTGCCGCCCTGCATGGCCCCCCTGCTTTATTGCGAGCGCGGCACCTGTGGGCCGGTCGGAGCCGGCGCCTGCTGCTGCTCGTCCGCCTTCTTCAGCGAATCCAGGATGCCGCCCGAGGTCGGCGGCGCGATCGGCGATCCGCCGGCCGGCTGGCCCTGCGACGCCGGCGTGCCGATGATCGACGACGGCGCGCGGCTGTAGCCCGCGTGCCAGGACAGGAACATGCTGGTGAGGAAGAACCCGGCGGCGAGGATCGCGGTGGTTCGCGTCAACAGGTTCGCGGTGCCGCGGCTCGACATGAAGCCCGCGCCGCCGCCCATGCCAAGGCCGCCGCCTTCCGACTTCTGGAGCAGGACGGCGCCGATCATCACGGCGACGATCATGAGATGGATGACGATCACAACGGTCTGCATAGTGCCCTTCCGTCACAAGCGGGCGGCGCCTGACGTCGGCCGATCGCGCTTCGCGGGTTTTCCTGAAGTTGCGCGGTGTTACACGATCGGAAGGGGCATTGCCACCCCCGATCGGGTCCGGATCAGCGCTTTGGACTTAGCTAGGGGCAGCCCTTGGCGATCGCAAGGAAATCGGCCGCCTTCAGGCTGGCGCCGCCGACCAGAGCTCCGTTGACGTTCTTCACCGCCATCAGCTCGGCCGCATTCGAGGGCTTGACCGAGCCGCCGTAGAGGATGCGCATCCGGCTACCTTCGGCCTTGAACCTGACGGTCAGGAGTTCCCGGATAAACCCATGAATCTGCTCGACATCCTTGGCCGTGGGGGTCAGGCCGGTGCCGATGGCCCAGACCGGCTCATAGGCCACGACGAGATTGGCGGCGGTCGAGCCGTCCGGCAGCGAGCCGGCGAGCTGCCCGCGCAGAATCTCCAGGGTCTGACCGGCGTCGCGCTGTCCCTGGGTCTCGCCGACGCAGACGATTGCTGTCGCCCCGGCGCGCCAGGCCGCTTCAGCCTTCTGGCGGACCAGGGCATCGCCCTCGCCATGATCGGCGCGGCGCTCGGAATGGCCGACGATGATTGCGCTCGCCCCCGCATCCACCAGCATTTCGGCGGCAATATCGCCGGTATGCGCCCCGGAGGCCTTGGGATGGCAATCCTGGGCCCCGACCGCGATCTTCTTGCCGCGCGCCTTCTCGGCGAAGGCCATAATCAGGGTCACGGGCGGGCAGACCAGCAGATCGGCCTTGCCGGTCACCGCGGCCGCGCCGTCGAGCATGGCCTCAAACTCGGCAGCCTGGGCCTTCAGGCCGTTCATCTTCCAATTGCCGGCGATCAGGGGGCGGATGGCGTCGGTCATGTCGATTCCCAGCAAAATGAGGTTTGTGCATGCGCTAGCAGAGGACCTGCCGCAGTTCCAGAGACCAGAGGCTTTTCACCGCAGCCGTAAGCGGTCCCAGGACCCGAGGTTGCGGGGGGAAAGCCGCCACTTTATGATGATGGATCAATTTGGTGACGCGCTTTTGCGGAATCTGCATTAAGACGCGCTCCCGTTCCCCTCCTGCTCAGACAAGTTGGACCAAATGCTTCGAGGAATGCGCAAGGCCTCATCAAACTGGCTCGGCAAGATCATTATGGCCGTGGTGATGGGCGTGTTGATCATCAGTTTCGGCGTTTGGGGCATTGCCGACATCTTCAAAGGCTTCGGGCAGTCCACGGTGGCCAAGGTCGGCGGCACCGAGATTTCGCTGAACGAGTTCCGCCAGATCTACACCGACCGCCTGCAGCAGATCGGCCGCCAGGTCGGCCGTCCGCTGACGCCCGACCAGGCGCGCGCCTTCGGCCTCGACCGCCAGGTGCTGCAGCAGACCATCGCGGAAGCTGCCCTCGACGAGGAGGCGCGCCGGCTCGGGCTCGGTCAGTCCGATGACCAGATCCGCCAGCTCATCATGAACGACCCCAACTTCAAGGGTGTCGGCGGCAATTTCGATGCGAACCGCTTCCAGGCCATGATCCGCAATTTCGGCTATACCGAGCAGCGCTACGTGGCCGAGCAGCGCAAGGTATCGCTGCGCCGGCAGATCACCGGCACGATCGGGGCCGGCCTCGAGCCGCCGAAGGCCATGATCGAGGTGCTGACGCGCTACCAGAACGAGCAGCGCGCCATTGAATTCGTCAGGCTCGATGCCGCCCAGGCGGGCCAGATCGACGCGCCCTCGCCCGAGGCGCTCGCGGCCTATTTCGAGGATCACAAGGTCCAGTTCCGCGCGCCCGAATATCGCAAGATCGCCTTCGTGGTGGTCTCGCCGGAAGAGATCGGCAAGTGGAGCGAGGTGTCGGACGAGGACGCCAGGAAGGTGTTCGAGCAGCGCAAGGACCGGCTCGGCACGCCGGAGAAGCGCCAGATCCAGCAGATCGTCTTCCCCAACGCCGCGGAAGCGCAGGCCGCCCGGGAGCGTCTTGTCGGCGGCATGTCGTTCGAGGACCTCGGCAAGGAACGCGGACTGAGCGCCTCCGATGTCGATCTTGGCCTCGTCACCAAATCTTCGCTGGACGCTATAGTCGGCGAAGCCGCGTTCGCGCTTCCCGCCGGCGAGATCAGCCAGCCGATCCAGGGCGCGCTCGGCACGTCCATCGTCAAGGTCGACAAGATCGAGCCGGGCAAGGAAGCGGACTACGCCAGCGCGGCTGGCGACATCAAGCGCGAGATCGCAACCGAGCGCGCGCGCGTCCAGGTCAACGATCTCCGCGACAAGATGGAAGACGAGCGCGGCGGCGGCGCCAGCGTGATCGAGGCGGCGCAGAAGCTCGGGCTCACCGCCGTGACCATCGAGGCCGTCGACCGCTCCGGCCGCACCCCGAACGGCCAGCTGGTCGCCAGCATTCCGCAGGGCCTCGACGTGGTGTCGCAGGCCTTCAACACCGATGTCGGCGTCGACAACGATTCGATCTCGTTCAAGGGCGGCTATGTCTGGTACGACGTGCTCGCCATCACGCCCTCGCGCGACCGCAATCTCGACGAGGTCCGCGACCAGGTCGAGGCGCGCTGGCGCCAGGACCAGATCGCGACCAAGCTCAAGGCCAAGGCGACCGAGATGGTGAAGAAGCTCGAGGCGGGCGGCAAGCTCGCCGACGAGGCCTCCGCCATCGGCGCCAAGGTCGAGACCGCGACCGGCTTCAAGCGCGACGATACGCCCGCCGGCGTGCCCGCAGCAGTTGTGGCGGCCGCCTTCCGCACCGCCAAGGATGGCGTCGGACAGACGCCGGTGACCGGCGGCACCGAGGTCATCGTCTTCCGCGTCACCGACATCGTCGGTCCCGCGGTCGACGTTGCCTCCGACGCGGTCAAGAAGCTGAAGGAGAGCCTCGACCGCGCCCAGACCGAGGAGCAGGTCGCCTCCTACGTCAACAAGCTTGAAACCGACATCGGCACCACCATTAATCAGGCCGCCTTCGCGCAGGTGACCGGCGCGAACCAGTGAGTTGAAGCACGCGATGGACGACCTGAAATCGATCATTGGAAAAGTGGCGACCGGCGCCAGCCTGTCGCGCGACGAAGCCGCTGCCGCCTTCGACGCCATGATGAGCGGCGAGGCCACGCCCTCGCAGATGGGCGGCCTGTTGATGGCGCTCAGGGTGCGCGGCGAAACCGTGGACGAGATCACCGGCGCGGTCGCGGCGATGCGCTCCAAGATGCTGACCGTGACGGCACCGCCGGACGCCGTCGACATCGTCGGCACCGGCGGCGACGGCTCCGGCTCGGTCAACGTCTCGACCTGCGCCTCCTTCATCGTCGCAGGCGCCGGCGTGCCGGTGGCCAAGCACGGCAACCGTGCGCTGTCGTCGCGCTCGGGCGCCGCCGACGTGCTGGCATCGCTCGGCGTCAAGATCGACCTCCGGCCGGAGCAGGTCGGGCGCTGCGTGCGCGAATGCGGCATCGGCTTCATGTTCGCGCCCGCCCACCACCCTGCGATGAAGAACGTCGGCCCGACCCGGGTCGAGCTCGCGACGCGCACGATCTTCAATCTGCTCGGCCCCCTGTCCAATCCGGCCGGCGTGAAGCGGCAGATGGTCGGCGTCTTCTCCAGGCAGTGGGTGCAGCCGCTGGCGCAGGTGCTGAAGAACCTCGGCTCCGAATCCGCCTGGGTGGTGCACGGCTCCGATGGTCTCGACGAGATCACCCTCACCGGCCCGACCTTCGTCTCCGCGCTCCACAACGGCGAGATCCGGAATTTCGAGGTGACGCCGGACGACGCAGGCCTATTGCGCTGTGAGGCCGGCGCGCTGAAGGGTGGCGATGCCGACGCCAATGCGATCGCGCTGCAAAGCGTGCTCAATGGCAAGCCGAGCGCCTATCGCGACGTGGCCTTGATGAACGCCGCCGCCGCGCTGGTCGTGGCCGGGCGCGCCAAGGACCTCAAGGAGGGCGTTGCGATCGGCACCAAGTCACTCGACAGCGGCGCGGCGAACATGCGCCTGAAGCACCTGATCGCGGTCTCGAACGGCTGAGCCTGACATGTCGGACATCCTGACCAAGATCGAAGCTTACAAGCGCGAAGAGATCGCAGCCGCCAAGCGCGCACAGCCGCTCGCGGCGATTGAGGCAAAGGCGAAGGCGCAAGGGGCTCCGCGCGGCTTCGTGCGCGCGATCAAGGCCAGGCACGCCAACGGCGACTACGCGCTGATCGCCGAGGTGAAGAAGGCCTCGCCGTCGAAGGGCCTGATCCGCGCCGATTTCGATCCACCGCAGCTCGCCAAGGCCTATGAGGCGGGCGGAGCCGCCTGCCTGTCGGTGCTGACCGACACGCCCTCGTTCCAGGGCCATCTCGACTTCATGGTGGCGGCGCGCGCCGCAACGTCCCTGCCGGTGCTGCGCAAGGATTTCATGTTCGACACCTATCAGGTGGTCGAAGCCCGCGCGCACGGCGCCGATTGCATCCTGATCATCATGGCGGCGCTCGACGATGCCACCGCCCGGGATCTCGAGGACGCTGCGACTGCCTACGGCATGGACGTGCTGATCGAGATCCACGACCGCGCCGAGCTCGACCGGGCGCTGAAACTTCGTTCGCCGATGATCGGGGTCAACAACCGCAATCTTCGCACCTTCGAGACCACGCTCGCGACCAGCGAGGTCCTGGCGCCGCTGATCCCGGCGGACCGGCTGATGGTCGGCGAGAGCGGCATCTTCACGCCCGCCGATCTCGCCCGGCTCGAGCGCGTCGGCATGTCGACCTTCCTGGTCGGCGAGAGCCTGATGCGGCAGGCCGACGTCACCGCGGCGACGCGCACGCTGCTGGCGCGGCAGACGGGCGCGCGCGCGACCGGTACGCGCTGACATGGTGCGCAAGGCTTCCACGACCAGGCCGTCGAAGACCGGGCCCTTGAAGACCAGGACCTTGAAGACCAAGGCCGGCCCCGCCCTCACCCATATCGGCGCCTCCGGCGAGGCGCGCATGGTCGACGTGTCGGACAAGCCGGCCACCGAGCGGCTCGCGGTCGCGGAAGGCCGCGTCGTCATGACCAAGGCGACGCTCGACCTGATCGTGTCAGGCAACGCCAAGAAGGGCGACGTGCTCGGCACCGCGCGCATCGCGGGCATCATGGCCGCCAAGCGCACCTCGGAGCTGATCCCGCTCTGCCATCCGCTCGCGCTGTCGAAGGTCATTGTCGACATCGAGCCCGACGCAAAGCTGCCGGGCTGCCTCGTCCGCGCCAGCGTGAAGGTGACGGGACCGACCGGCGTGGAGATGGAGGCACTCACCGCGGTGTCAGTCGCCTGCCTCACCATCTACGACATGATCAAGGCGGTCGAGCGCGGCGTGCGCATCGAAGGCATCCATCTGGTCGAGAAGCTCGGCGGCAAGTCCGGACATTACCGCGCCTGAAGCGCGCTCGTCTCGGCGACCCGGCGCTCCTGCGACGCGCATCGCTCGCTTCTGCGCGCGGCAATTCACGTTCCGTTAACCCCGCTTCCTAACTTTGCTTCCACATCGTCCCCGTAAACCAACGGGTGTTCTCAGGGCCATAAGTTGATCCTGGGGTGTGCGTGGCAATGATCAGCATGACGATGAGATTCGGCTTTCGTTTTTTTGACCAGGCCTTCGTGCGCAGCGGCCCGATCCGCTGGCTGGTGGCGGGCGGCACGCTGCTGATCGCGGCGATCGCCATAGGCTCGGTCCTGATGGCGCAGAATTTCCGCGAGCGGGCGCTGCGCAACTCCAGCCGCGAGCTGGAAAACACCGTGCTGTTGCTTGCCCATCACTTCGACCAGCAATTGCAGGATTTCGCGGTCATCCAGAAAGACTTCGTCGATCACGCGCGTTCGATCGGCATCTCGAGCGTCGCAGACTTACGCGCGCGCCTCTCTGGTCAGGAGGTCCACCGCATGCTGCGTTCGAAGATCGAGGCGCTGCCCCATATCGGCGGCGTCAACATCATCGATGCCGAAGGCAACCTGATCAATTCATCGACGACGTGGCCGGCTCCCAAGGTCAACGTGGCCGACCGCGCCTATTTTCGCACCTTTAGGTATGATCCCAATGCGCCCGACGTCTTGATCGAGCCATTGCACAGCCGCATCTCCGGTGCCTGGACCGTCTTGGTGGCCCGGAGGATCGTCGGGCCCAACGGCGAGTTCCTCGGTGTCGTCGGACGCGGCATCGAGCCCGCCAACTTCGAAAAGTTCTTCGCTACCGTCGCGCTCGGCGAAGGCGCGACGATCTCGATGCTGCATCGGGACGGCACGCTGCTCGCCCGCTATCCCCATTCCAGCGAATTGATGGGACGAAACTTCAAGACCGGTCAGTTCGAACACCAGCGGGTTTTCGGGCTCGATCATTTCGCCGGCCGTTTCACGAGCCCGATCGACGGCGACGATCGACTGATCTCCTCGCGCGCCCTGCCCCATTTCCCGATCCTGATGATGGCAACCACGACGCGTGCGGCGGCCCTGGCCGACTGGCGCGAGCAGATCGGCATGCTGGTCTCGGTCGCCGTGGCCTCCGCGCTCGCCATCGCAGGCGTGCTGATCGCGGTCGTGCGCAAGCTGCTCGAGCAGCACCGCGCCTCGCGCGAGCGGCTGACGCTGGAGAAGCAGCGGCTCGATCGCGCCGTCAACAACATGACGCAGGGTCTCCTGCTGTTCGACGCCGAGCGGCGGCTGGTGGTCTGCAACCAGCGCTACATCGAAATGTACGGATTGTCGGCCGAGATCGTGAAGCCCGGCTGCAGTTTTCACGACATCATCGCCCATCGCAAGGCAACCGGCTCCTTCGCAGGCGACGTCGGCGCTTACGTCGCGCGCGTGCTGAAGGGCGTCCATACGCGCAATTCCATGGTGGTCGATACCTCCGATGGCCGCTCGATTCACATCCTCAACGAGCCGCTGACGGACGGCGGCTGGGTGGCGACCCATGAGGACATCACCGAGCGCCGCCGCATCGAGGAGCGCATCACGCACCTTGCCCATTACGATGCGCTGACCGATCTGCCCAACCGTGCCATGTTCCACGAGCATCTGCGCAACGAGCTGGCCACGGTCGGCAACGGCGAAGAGATCGCGGTGCATTACATCGACATCGACGAGTTCAAGGGCGTCAACGACGCGCTCGGCCATCTCGTCGGCGACGAATTGTTGAAATCGGTTGCCGCAAGCCTGCGCCGCTGTGCGGGCCCGGCGGATTTCGTGGCGCGGCTCGGCGGCGACGAATTCGCCGTCGTCCAGAGCGCGGTGACGTCGCGAGACCAGGTCGACGAGCTGGTCGCGCGGATGTACGCGACCATCCGCGCGCCGTTCGACTGCATGGGCCATCATCTCACCACCGACGCCAGCATCGGCATCGCGCTCGCGCCGGAACACGGCACGGTACTCGACCAGATCCTCAAGAACGCGGACATGGCGATGTACGCCGCCAAGTCCGCCGGACGCCGCACCTATCGCTTCTTCGAGCCGGAGATGGATGCCAAGGTGCGCGAGCGCCGGCAGCTCGAGAGCGACCTGCGCCACGCCATCGCTCATGGCGGCCTCGAGGTCTATTACCAGCCCTGCCTCAGCCTGAAGGACGATCGTATCACCGGCTGCGAGGCGCTGGTGCGCTGGCGCCATCCCGAGCGCGGCATGGTCTCGCCGGCGGAGTTCATCCCGATCGCCGAAGACACCGGCCTGATCAACGAGGTCGGCGAATGGGTGCTGGCGACCGCCTGCCGGGACGCTGTGAACTGGCCCGACGACATCCGCCTCGCGGTCAACGTCTCGCCGGTGCAATTCAAGAGCGGCACTTTGGCCCTGAAGATCATGGCGGCGCTCGCTGCTTCGAACCTGCCGGCGAGCCGGCTCGAGCTCGAGATCACCGAGGCGGTGCTGATCCGCGACGACGATGCCGCGCTCACGATCCTGCACCAGCTCCGCGCCATCGGCGTCCGCATCGCGCTCGACGATTTCGGCACCGGCTACTCGTCGCTGAGCTACCTGCACCGCTTCCCGTTCGACAAGATCAAGATCGACCGCTGTTTCGTCGACGACATCGCCGGTCCCGACGGCTCCGCCAGCATCGTCCAGGCCGTCGTCAATCTGGCGGCCGCGCGCCGCATGACCACCACGGCCGAGGGCGTCGAGACCGAGGAGCAGCAGCGCCTGCTGCGTGCGCTCGGCTGCTCCGAGATGCAGGGCTATCTGTTCAGCGCCGCCAAGCCCGCCGACAAGGTGCTGGAGCTGTTCGCGCTGCATCGCAGCCGGCTGGCCCAGCGCGAAGGCAGCGGCAGCCGCCGCCGCGAGGCGGGTTAGGTCGGACCTCGGTTATCGCCACAGCGGCATTCCCAGAAACTTTCCTCAAGGCATACAACACAGGTCTGCTCGAGCCGCTCTTTCAGCGCCTGCCTTGCGCGATGAAGACGAACAGTCAGGTTGTTCACCGTCACGCCCAGATCGGCGGCAACCAGTTCCCGCGGTTCGCCGCCAAGATCGACCCTTCTAATGACCTCGGCATGCTCCGGCTTCAGCAGGGACAGATGGACATGGAGACACTCGCAAACCGCGCTATTCGCGGCGGCACCCTGGTCAGCCGCCAGACGATCGTTGAGTTCATGCGGGAACGGCATCTCCCGCGTCCTGCTTCTTGATACCTGGCGATGGAAGTCGGCGATGGTCGTCGCCAGAACCCTGCTGAGCCAGCCTCGAACCGAATCCGCGTCGCGAATGTCGCCAGACCGCTCCAGCGCGCGCAACATGAATGCCTGCAGCACCTCTTCCGCTTCGGCCCGACCGCCAACGCGTCGCTGCAGATAATCGCGCAGGCGATCGTAGCTGCCGACGAGCGCGGCACGAACGACCGTGTCCTGCACGTCCAGAGAACCTGCCGCCTGTATCGGCGGCCCCTCGTTCGGCGATTTCATGACTTATCGTCCTTGCGTGCCATTCGGCAGATCGCTTCGTTGGAGCCAGGTTCGTCGGATCGCGCGCCAATGCGATCGGCGGATACTGCCGCTCCCGAACAGAAGTCGTGAGAGATCGCCGCTCGGGTTGCTCGCGCGGCGGCCTCGCCTTGCCGCCAGCGAATGATCGCCCTGTCGACGTCCTTCCGCTCAACGCGCAGCGCCACGCGAGTCCCTGGCGCGATCGCCATCATCCGCAGGGATGCACCCCGTCACGGACGTGTCGATCGGCGCTCTGACTTGGAGCGGCGCAGTACGGTCTTCGGGAGCTAGCTCAGGCGATGGGGGGACGGTAGTGGCGGCGGAACGCGCCTTCGTCGGCGATCACGTCGGGCTGCGCTTCGCAGCGCGAGTGCTGGGACCCGAATTCCGCGAATCCAGGAGCTTGAGGCGACACGGCACTGAAGCACAGCACCGAGCCGCAGCAGGCCGCATGTCGGTCGCCGTGCCCGTGGTCGTCGTCACACTCCCCCTCCATCGCAACGTCATGCGAATGCACCGCAGATCCGGCATCGATCTGATCGTGTGCATGCGCAGGCTGTTCGCACGGTATCGCCGTGACGGGGGAGATCGGGATCGCAAGAGACGGCGTCATCGACGCAAGCAGATAGGCGATGGCGACAAGCCATCCCCACCACCTTCGCCTTGGCCTTGTCGAGCCAATCATTCCTGCACCGCTACTTGCCCTGGAAGATATAACTCTGGTTGTAGCGTCGGCCAACAGAAAACGACCCATGCCGAGCGGCCATGCAGGACGGACCTTTCACCCACGTTCGCGACGCACCGCCCTTCGGCAACCCATTGCAAGACGGATCACGAAATATTTTCGGGCGATGCTGTAATGTTGGAGACCCACAAGCGTCGCCCGCACCGGTCAATGGTGCTTCAGCCAGCCGACGCCCTTGATGTCGTTGAACGAGTCCGTCATGTGGCACAGAAAGCATTGATCGACCGATGCATGCTCCTGTCCCGCGATCATCCGGTCCATCATGAAGTGGCCCATGTTGTGGCTCGGCGGCGCCGGATGGCATTGCGCGCAGTCCTTCGAGGTTGGCGAAGGATGCAGGAACCCCACAATTTTCCAGGACGCGAGCACATGGCAATTCGCGCATTCCCGCCCAAATAATTCGCGGTGCGGATCGCGGTTGCTGTGACAGATGGCACAATTGAGCGCCGCCTTCTCCGGCTGCTCCGACTTTGGCAGGCCGAGAAACTCCCTCAGGTCCGCTGTCATTTGATCGGCCGCGGTCCGGCCGAACACCGTCTTGTCGGAGGCAGACATCGCGACTTGCAGCAGCGACGCATGGTTCATCCCTGTCGGCCGCATGCCGCCGGCATGTTCGCGATGGCAGCCGGAGCATTGACCACCCGCCACTGCGTGGAACGCCGTCGATTGTTTGGCAAGATCGGCGGCTGAAGGCGAGTGGCAGGCGATACAGGCGGCCGCCTCGACGCCTTTGACCGGCGTATGGCAGCTCTCACAGCTGTTGGACAGAAATGCATGCTTCGCAGACAGCGGACCGGGACTTACGAGCCGCGTCCATCCCGGTACGATCCCCGCACTGCCCCGAAACAAGGCGATCGACGCGGCCGCCGCACTTGCGACCGCCAGTGTCGCGACCACGACGTAGAGCGCCCCTCGGATCGTCACGCGAGCCACCGCAGCCCGTAATAGACCTCGCTCGCCACGTGGACCACGAGCAGCGCGTACATGACAATCGCGGCCACGACATGCAGTCCGATCCACTGCATGAAGACCTTCTTGACCGCCTCACGCGAGCCGATCGCCGCTTCGACGTCGGAAATGCCATCGACGAGTTGCAGCAGCGGCACATCCTGCAATACTCGTGCATGCATGCCGGGCCCGTCTCGCTGATCCCGATCGGGCGACGACATCGCCGCTGCGGTGTGCTCATAGGCCGATCTCAAGGTCGCCAGATGCGACTGCTGCTGGCGAAGCTCCATTGCGGTTTGCGGCAGGTAGTAGCGGCCGACGAATCCGGTGATGACGACGATCAGCATGCTGGTCAGAAGGGCGATCCCAAGCGGACTCTGGAGTTTGTGCCCGGTGTGCAGCAGCGCGAGGAAGGCCGCGACGATCCCGGCATAGGCATGAAACGCCAGGAGCGCCGACATCGATACGCATCGCGTGACGAGCGCCTTGAGCCTCGTGCTGTACTTGGTCAGGGGATAGGCGAGCAGAAGGATCATCAACGCGGCCGCACTCGCCCCGAGGACAAAGCCGGCCAGGCTTCCGGCAAACCGGCTGTTGGAATGAAGCAGGAAAGCCGGCACCAGCAGCAACAGGGCAGCCAGAACGGCATCCGCGATCAGGCGCTCTCTCCCGTTCATCGCGTCAGGCCTCGACAACCAGATCGCCGATGGATCTCGCCTGGCAGGCCAGGATGAGACCGTTCGCCTTGTCGTCCGCGGTCAGGGCGTCCTGAACCTCCATCGCGACGTTCCCTTGCAACAGATGGGTCTTGCAGAGCCCGCAGACCCCGGCCCTGCAGGAATAGTCGATCGCAACCCCGGCGCTCTCAGCGACCTCCAGGACGCTCTTGTCCGGCGGTAACGCCGCCATCTTGCCGGATCTCGTGAAGCGGATGGTTGCCGTTGCCGGGCCGATTGCCGCGGCCCCTTGGTTGCCGGCTTCATCTTCCGGCCCCCCCGCCTCGGCGGCGACCTTGCCGGGCGGTGGAACGGCGCCGCGGGCCGGCCCGAAGGCTTCCGTCTTGATCCGCTCGCCCGGCACGCCGAGGCCGATCAGGGTTTTGCGGAGCGCCTCCATCATTCCGGGCGGACCGCACAGATGAACGCGCCGCTTGGCAAGGTCCGGCACGGCCTGCGTCAGGAATTCGGCTGTGATCTGCCCCTCGCGTCCCATCCAGGACGTGCCCGCCGCCCGCATCATCGTGGCCGCGACGTGCAGATTGTTCATCCTGCGCTGGAGATATTCCAGCTCGTCGCGGAAGATGAATTGCTCCGTCGTCTGCGCGCCATAGACGAGGTAGATCTGGCCGGGCCATGCGATGTCCGAGAGATACCGGATCGCCGCCATCAGCGGCGTGATCCCGACGCCGCCGCCAATCAGGACGACGCTGTCGGCCTCCGTCCCCGTGAACGTAAAGGCGCCGGACGGGCCTGCGACCTCGACGAGGTCCCTCTCCTTCAAGCGGCCATGCATGTAGTCGGACAGCAGCCCGCCCTCTTGGCGCTTGATCGTGGTCTCGACATAGGCGGTCTGGGCGGCGGACGAGGCGATCGTGTAGGAGCGCCTGACTGTCTGTCCGCCAATCTCGATGGCGTAGGTCAGGAACTGTCCGGGCAGGAACGTAAACGGAATCGCACCACCCTCCGCTGCCTGCAGGCGGAAGGTCTTCACATCAGGCGTCTCCTGATAGATGGCACAGATTCTCAGCTTGCCTTTCCAGGGGCCGCTCGCCGCACCGCGCTGCGGTCGGCGGTCCGTATCCCGGGAGGGTGTCGTTCCGTCCCTGTCGTTCGGCGGGCCGGCGGTCGGCGTGGCCACGAGTCGCGTGGCAGCGACCGGAGCGACCGCCGCGCGCGCCAGTCGGTCGACCAGCGCGTTCGCCCGGCGCATGCGCGCGAGATAGATCGCAAGCATTCCCACGGAGAACAGCACCAGCAGCGCCATGGTGGTGACGTGAAACCACGAGATTGCCGTCGCGCCGTCATCGGCATCCATGGCGCTTCGAGCAGGCAGCAGGTTCATTTGCGACTTGAACCAGGCCTGCGCGATCTGCTGCGGCGGTTTGCCTTCGTGAAGCGAACGCAGGGCGATCACACCGCTCTGGACCTCGTTCAGGGATTCGCGAAGCCGACGCGAGGCCTGATCCGCGGCAACGATGTCGCCCCCGGCGACCGCGTGCCGCAGGTCCATTTCAGCACTCGTCAGCCGATCGGCCTCAGCGCTGATCCGCGCGCGCGCCTGGCCCTCAAGACTGCTCCTCTGCTCGGCGGACAGCGCCGGCATGTCCATCAATGCCGGATAGAACGCCTTCCGTGGCCGGCCCATCATGCCGTCCATTCCATCCATCATGCCCGCCGCGGCAGTGCCAGGCGGCGCGCCCGCCGCATGGCCCTCGCTTGAACCGGCTGATCCATCCGGCTTCGGCCTCGCTTCTTCGCCGGTTCCGGCGGGATGGTGGGCGGCGTGATCGCCCTCTGCCTCCGCGACCTGCCAGCGCTGGGCGAACTGACCGGCGGCATGCGGTAAGCCGCGGCCGACGTCCGACGCTGGCCCAGCAATCGCGAAAGGCTGGCTCGCCAGGATGGCAAGCGCAAACAGGCCGGAGCGACATCGAAAGGACGAACCGAACATGATGTTGCGTTCACGTCATGAGTCAGAACGACGCGATCAGCGGCAACAGGATCGTATCCGCGGTCTGCCTCTGACTCTCGTTCAGCGACACGTAGAGCCGCGTGAAGGCCAAGCGAGCCGATTTGATCGCCTCCAGACGCTCCGACAAATGCCGCTCGTAGTGCTCCAGGCGGTCGGAGCTTCCCAACCTGTCGTCCGTGGCGAGCATCTTGCGCGCTTCGAGCAGATGCTGCCGGCCCGACCGCAGGGCGTCTGCGACATTGCTCCAATCGGCGGCCTGCTTGTCACTGATCTGCAGCTCCGCTTTCAGAAAGGCAATGCGCCCTTCGAGCCGCTCTGTCACGTCCGCCGGGCCGCTCGTCGCACCGCCTCCGGCGGGCGAACTCATCTGGCCACGCATCATCTTCTCCATCATCTGCATCATGGGCATCATGCCGGAATTTTCCCGACAGCCGGCGCCCTGGCAGTCCCGCATCTGGCCTTGCGGCGGCATCTTCATCTTGTCGTCGTTCATTCGGCCGCCACTCATGTTCGGTTGCCCCACAGGTTCGCCGGTGTTCATCTTGCCGCTCGAATCCGAGGAAGCAGGCATCTTCGACATCTTGTCGTCATCCATCATCGCGATCTGACCAAAGCCGCCGGCGATTGCAGGCGACAGCCCAACCGGGGCCAGCAGGAGCACGGCGAAGGCGGCTGCTTTTACGAAGACATGTCTCGGATGGTTCATGGTCATTCTCCTGGTTTGATTTGGATGGTGATCTGATCGTCGAGGTCGACGATCGAGCGGTGTAGTGCGGCGCGGGTCAGGCGTCATAGACGCGAAGCGTCCGCGGCTCTTACGCGCGCAAACGCCACGCAGCTTGACGGTCTCTTCCGTTAAGATCAGCCCGGACCTCTTCATCCGCTCGCCTCCTCGCCGGTGAAGCGACTCCTGTCGACGTCTTTCGACCAGGTTCGGTAGTAGGCCACGATCGTCATGATCGAGAGGCCGGCGGCACCGACCAGCAGCTGGGCCCAAAATCCTTCGGATCCGGATTCGAGCACGAAATGGGCGACGAACGACAGAAAGAGGCCGACGCAGAACACCGACAACGACTGCTGACCACATCGGATCAAAGGCTGGAGCAACGGCGACCTGAGGCCTGGCCAGTCGATCGGAATGAGCGAAACGACGATGAACACCAGGCTCGCCAGATGTATGACGCGATAAGGTCCCAGATTGGTCTTGTCGTTCGGAATGAAGACGGCGGCGAGCGCTTCAGGGACGCGGTCCCGCAATTCCGGAATGTGCTCGGCCAGCGTCATCGCGAGCGCAAACATCAGGAAGCTGGCGCTCAAGGCAAGCAGCATGCGGGATGACAGCAGCCAGCGGCAGGCCGCCGCTCCTCCCAGGGCCAGCCAGGCCCCGAACACGAAGAGCAGCTGCCAGGCGAACGGATTGAAATACCAGACCCCAGCCGGATAGGCCGGCAGATTCCACTCGCAATGACGGGCCGCAAGATAGAGTCCGAGCGAGCCGATCATCACCGCGTTGCGCCAGCGCAGCATGAACCAGAGCACGACGGGAAACGCGGCCATCAGCACGATGTAGAGCGGCAGAACGTCGAGATTGAGCGGCTTGAACTTGAGGATCAGCCCCTGGGAGAGCGTCTCGACGGGAAAGTTCATCAACGGCGCGACGTTGAACTGATCCATCAGATGAAGATCGTCGAAGCTGTGCGCGATGTAGTGCACGGCCGTGAGATAGACCAGGAACAGCAGCAGGTGAGCGACATAGAGCTGCCACACCCGCCGCAGCAGCCGGGTTGCGCCGATCACGAAGCCGCGTTCCATCATCATCGAGCCGAACACCAAGGTCGCGGTGTATCCGGAGATCAGCACGAACAGATCGGCGCCATCGCTGAAGCCGTAGTTTCGCGTCGTGAACCAGGCGAGCGCCGTGTCCGGAATGTGTCCGAGGAAGATCAGCCAGTTCGCCAAACCGCGGAACAGATCGAGGCGTACATCGCGCCGCGTCTTGACCAGCACCGATCTGATCGTGATCGTCTCCCACAACAAGCGACGCAGAAGAAACGCTGCTCGTGACGGCCGGCCAGGCGCGTGGATAGTCTCGTCAGTCAAAGGCTCGTTCTCCATCTCCGCGGCCGACCTCTTTCGGATCGTGATCATGTCGCCGCTCGTTCGCGCCGGCACGCTAGGTTGCGTCATTGATGCGGGTTTGACGGACATCAAACTCGCTCGACGCGCCAGCCAAATCTTTTTGTAGCTCGATCGCGTAATGAATCGCGGCAGCTGTCGTCACCGACCGGAAGAGTCATCGGCCACGACATCTCTCATCCGGCTGGCGGCATGACCGACGACTTTGCCTGCGGCCCGCAATCCCGCGCTGCGCGCCGAATTTTTTCCTGTAAGAAGATCGACGTTTCTCGTCGCCTGCAGCAACGCGACGATCCACGCAACGGCCCACGCGAGTGCACGCGTCGACATTTGATCTTGCTCAACCTACACAATCACGCGGCGGGTTTGGCTGCAGCTCGATCGAGCCACCGGGACTTGATTGACACCGACTCGACGATATCAACAGGAGAAACCAGAATGAGTCACCGCAAGCTGATTGTCGCCGCCGCGATCATGTCGTTCGTCGCGCTGCCTGCCACGGCGCAGACGAGCAAGACCGGCGAAAAGAACGGCCATCACTATTCGGGCGGACCGAAGACCGAGACTCCGCACCACATGGGCAAGAAGGACACCGACGGCGCATCGGCCGGCGGATCCGGCGGCAGCCACCATTACGGCGGCGGACCGAAGAGCGAAGTCCCGCACCACGTGGGTCCGAAGAAGCAGCAATGACCATCGCGCGGCAATCTCGCGTCTTGCCGTGGCCATGACGCCGAAGCGAAACAGCGTCACAAAAGAATTCGCCCGGGAATGGCCATCCACTCCCGGGCGATTTCGTAGATGAAGAGTCGTAGAGTTTAGTTCGGCACCGTACCTTTCGGGGCGGGCTTCGCCGCAACCGCGTTCGCGGTGACGCCGTGCAGGAAGTCGTAGGCCGCATGCAGAGCCTTGTCGTCCTTCTCTTCCGGCGGGACGTAAGACTGCGATCCGGTCTGCTCGCCACCCTCGCCGGCCGAAAGATGTCCGCGCATCTGGGACTCGGCCATGGTATCCATGCGGCCCTTCAGCTCGGGCGGCACGTCCTGCAGGATCTCGATGTCGGGGGCGATGCCCTGGGCCTGGATCGAGCGGCCCGACGGCGTGTAATAGCGCGCCGTGGTCAGCGCCAGCGCGCCATTGCCGGAGCCGAGCGGAATGATCGTCTGCACCGAACCCTTTCCGAACGAGCGCGTACCGATGATCGTGGCACGCTTGTGGTCATGCAGCGCGCCGGCCACGATCTCCGAGGCCGAGGCCGAGCCGCCATTGACCAGCACCACCAGCGGCTTGCCCTTGGTGAGGTCGCCGCCATGGGCGGTGAAGCGTTGGGTCTCTTCGGGAGAGCGGCCACGGGTCGAAACGACCTCGCCGCGTTGCAGGAACGCGCTCGACACCGACACGGCCTGGTCGAGCAGTCCGCCCGGATTGTTGCGCAGGTCCACGACGTAGCCGGTGAGCTTCTCCGGCTGAACCTGTTTGGAGATCGACGCGATCGCCTTCTTCAGGCCGTCGGTGGTCTGCTCGTTGAACGAGGTGATGCGGATATAGCCGATGTCGCCGCTCTCGACGCGGAAGCGCACCGGGCGCACATGGATGATCTCGCGCGTGATCGCGACGTCGAGCGGCGCGTCCGCGCCCTTGCGCAGGATGGTGAGCTTGGTCTTGGTGTCGACCGGGCCCTTCATCTTGTTGACGGCCTGCTCGAGCGTCATGCCCTGCACGGCCTCGCCGTCGATCTTGCTGATGAGGTCACCTGACATCAGGCCGGCCTTCGAGGCGGGCGTATCGTCGATCGGCGAGACCACCTTGACGAGGCCGTCTTCCATCGTGACCTCGATGCCGAGGCCGCCGAACTCGCCGGAGGTGGTCTCCTGCATCTCGGTCCAGGCCTTCGCGTTCATGTAGCGCGAATGCGGATCGAGCGAGGTCACCATGCCGGTGATCGCGCCCTCGACCAGCTTGGCATTGTCGGGCTTCTCGACATAGCTCGCCTTCACGCGCTCGAACACTTCGCCGAACAGGTTGAGCTGGGAATAGGCATCATTCGCGTTCGCTGTCGCCCGCGCCGCCCATACGCCGCCTTGGGGACTGGCTACCAGAAGGGTGAGACACGCTCCGGTGAGCGTGCCCAGAGGGAACAGCAGGGATTTCCGCATGGATGGGCTGGCCTTTGTGCTTTGGCGGTTCGCTTTAGGCTTGTCTGTCGAGACCTGGGGAGGCGCCATGCAATTGGCGATCCAGCTCGTTTCTCACAATACCATTCTGGTTTCTTCAAGGCCGGGATGCCATGCCGACGGGTACGCCGTAGAAATCGTTTCGCCCGGACCTAAACTTTTGGCAACGTTGCAGGACTGGCCTGTCCGCAAGCGGAATCATGGGCCGGCCCGCGCCTCGCAGCCATGCAATTTTAGGATAGTTTTGCAGGGCTGGACGGGTTAGGCGATGACATAAGGGTTCAAATTCTCGGGAGGATAACAATGAACGAAGCACCCGGCATCCGGCCGGAACGGAACGTCGAACTCGGCGCCAGCAACGAGCCGTTCCAGAACCTGCACGAATTCATCCGGAAAGCGCGGGCCAACCTCAACCAGAACGCCTGGGACTACATCGTCGGCGCCGCCGAAACCGAGACCACGATGCGCCGCAACCGCATGGCCCTGGACGAAATCGCCTTTCGCCCGCGCGTTTTGCGCGACGTCCGCAGGGTGGACGGCTCGGTTCAGCATTTCGGCCGCAAGATGCGCCTTCCGGTGGTGCTCGCACCCGTCGGCGCGCTCGAAATCTTCGATCCGGATGGTGCGGCGAGCGTCGCGCGCGGTGCCGGCAGCTTCGGTGCGGCGCACATGCTGAGCTCGGTGTCCGAACCCGGCCTGGAGAGCACTGCCGAGGCCGCGCCCGATGCGCTCCGGCTCTACCAGCTCTATGTCCGCGGCGACGACGCCTTCGTCGCGGATGTCGTCAGCCGAAGCGAGAAGAACGGCTATGCCGCCTTCTGCCTGACCGTCGACACCGCCCATTACAGCCGTCGCGAACGTGACATCGCCAAGCGCTACGTTCGCGAGAGCCGCCTGCGCGCCACCGGCGGCGATTTCCAGAAGGGCCTGGAGTGGCGGACCGTGAAGATGATCAAGGACAGGTTCAAGATCCCGCTGATCCTGAAGGGCATCGCCACCGCCGAGGACGCCCTGATCGCGGTCGATCACGGCGTCGAATGGATCTACGTCTCCAATCATGGCGGCCGCCAGCTCGACCATGGCCGCGGTGCCATGCATGTGCTGCCCGAGATCGTCGAGGCCGTGAAGGGCCGCGCCAAGATCATGGTCGACGGCGGCATCTGTCGCGGCACCGACATCGTCAAGGCGATCGCGGCAGGCGCAGATCTCGTCGGCATCGGCCGGCTGCAATGCTGGGCGCTGGCGGCCGCCGGCGAAGCCGGCATCGCGCGGATGCTGGAGCTGCTGGAAGACGAGGTGCTGCGCTGCCTCGGCCTGTTGGGTGCCACATCGTTTGCCGAGATCGACAAATCCTGCCTGCATCCGGCGGCCGCCACCAACGCGCCGAGCGTGTTCAGCGCGTTCCCGCTGTTCGACCACGAGCCTTATCGGTACTAACCTTACGGATTCCTGCCGACATTGAAGTGAAAAGGACGCAATGACATCGCTCTCTCCCGGCAGCGCGGATGCGCTTCTGTTCGATCTCGGGCGCGTGGTGCTCGACATCGACTTCTCCAAGGCGATCGCCTGTTGGGCGGGACATGCCGGCTGCCAGCCCGAAAGCCTCCTAGCGCGCTATGTGCGCGACGAGGCCTACCGGCTGCACGAGGTCGGCAAGATCAGCGACGCGGATTATTTCGCCTCCTTGCGCGCTTCGCTGGGAATCGGCATTTCGGACGCCCAGTTCCTGGAGGGCTGGAATGCGATCTTCGCCGGCGAGATGCCCGATATCGCCGAGCTGTTACCGCGTGCGGCAAAGCAGATGCCGCTCTACGCCTTCTCCAACACCAATCGGCCGCATGTCGACTATTTCTCGAAGGAATATGCCGATCTGCTCGGCCATTTCCGCGAGCTGTACCTGTCGTCCAGCATCGGCCTGCGCAAACCGGATGCCGACGCCTTCGACCATGTCGTCGCGGCGATCGGTGTGCCGGCCGAGCGCATCGTGTTCTTCGACGATCTCGAAGAGAATATCGAGGGAGCACGGGCGCGTGGCTTGACGGCCGTGCATGTGACGTCGCCCCGCGACGTCGGCAACGCCTTGAAGGCATTGGGGATCTAAGGTTGCGCTGCCTCCCCGGCGGTCGGCAGCCGGCCCGCGTCCGGCGCTAAATTTGCAGGAAGTGTGGAACCTGATCACTTTGTGCATTTTTATACGGAGTTCCCGGAACGGAATACCCCTCTTCGGACTCATCAGTCCGTTGGGATTTCTACATCGGACTGATCCACGTGCTGGGCAAAACCTACCTCACCAAGCAAGCCTCTCTCCTGCTTGAATTCGCAAGAAACACCTCGGATTCCGAGCTTTCCGCCAAGCTGATCAGCAAGGCTGCGGACCTGAAATCGCAGGCCGATCCGCTCCCCGACAAGGACCAAGGCCCCAAACCGCCCGACGTCGCATGGAACGTCAGCCCGGACGGGCCGACCGGGAGTTGACCGATTCCGGCGTGGCGCTCGTGCCTTGCCATGGCCATCTTCCATCCCGGTCTGTCTCGCATTCCGGATCATGCGCTTGGCGGACCTGCGCTTGCTCCTCCGCCACGGAGATCACGCAGGATAGATCAGCTGCGTGCTGCTTTGCCTTGCGCCTGCAGTCAGCTAGAACTCTCGCCGCCCATTGACCGATGTGCCGAGCAGGAGTTTCGCCCGTGGCCCTGATGCCGGTTTCCGACGCCCTTGCTGCGGTGCTGGCAGGTGCAGAGCCGCTGCCTGAACAGATGGTTTCGCTCGACGAAGCCTATCACCGCGTGCTCGCGCATGACCTCGCGGCACGGCGCACGCAGCCCCCGCAAGCGATGTCGGCGATGGACGGCTATGCGGTGCGCGCGGCCGATGCGGCAACGATCGATTCCCGGCTGACGGTGATCGGCGAGGTCGCGGCCGGCCGTCCCTTCGCCCGAACGGTCGGCGCGGGGGAAGCGGTGCGGATCTTCACCGGCGGCGTCGTCCCTGATGGTGCGGACGCGGTCGTGATCCAGGAGGACACCGTCACAGATGGCAACAGCGTCACCATCAAGGAAGCCGCGATCACCGGACGGCACATCCGCCCGGCCGGCGTCGATTTCCGCGAGGGTGACGTGCTCCTGCGCAAGGGAACCCGCCTGACGGAGCGCGATCTCGCGCTCGCGGCGGCGATGAATCACCCGCACCTCGCCGTCTGCCGCCGTCCCAAGGTTGCGATCCTTGCCACCGGCGACGAACTGGTGAGGCCGGGCACCGCCCCCGGGCACGGCCAGATCGTCTATTCCAACGGCTACGCCCTGCACGCGCTCGCCCGCAGCGAGGGCGCCGAGACCATCGACCTCGGGGTGGCCGCCGACACGCTGGAGGCCACCTCCGCCGGGATCCGCCGCGCCCGCGAAAGCGGGGCTGACATCCTGGTCACGACCGGCGGCGCGTCGGTCGGCGACCATGACCTGGTCCAGCAGGCGCTGCTGGGCGAAGGCATCTCGATGGCGTTCTGGAAGATCGCGATACGCCCCGGCAAGCCGATGATGCACGGACGGCTCGGCGCGATGCGCGTAATCGGCCTGCCCGGCAATCCCGTGTCGTCCTATGTGTGCGCGTTCCTGTTCATGGTGCCGCTGATTCGTGCCCTGTCGGGCCGTTCAGTGATTCATCATCGCCGCGAGCGCGCCGTGCTGGGTCGCGACCTCGGTGCCAACGACCAGCGCGAGGATTATCTGCGCGCGCGCCTGGAGCTGCGCGACGATGGTACGCAAGTCGCCATTCCCGTCAGCCATCAGGATTCCTCTCTGCTTGCAAATCTTGCTGCGGCACAGGTACTTCTCGTGCGCGCACCGTTCGCGGCGAAGGCCGAGGCCGGTGGCCCCTGCGAGGTGCTGCGGCTCCCCGTCTGAGTCCACGGCCACACGCATTCCGCGAGTTTGCCGCCGTTCACGGTAAATTAAGCAGTTGCGGAACATGTATCGAACATATAGTGTCCGTTCATGATTTGTTTCGAGCATGTAGCGGCTTATCGCTGAACTCATCGTCTCGGAATCGAACGACATCAACCGGGGGACTTTGGTCGAGATGTTAACGCGCAAACAATACGAGCTTCTGAGGTTCATCAGCGAACGTTTGAAGGAAAGCGGCGTGCCGCCCTCCTTCGACGAGATGAAGGATGCGCTCGACCTGCGCTCGAAGTCGGGCATCCACCGCCTCATCACCGCGCTCGAGGAGCGTGGCTTCATCCGCCGCCTGCCTAACCGCGCACGCGCCATCGAAGTGATCAAGCTGCCGGAGCTGCAGGCTGCCGCCGGCGCCCGGCGCGGCTTCACGCCGAGCGTCATCGAGGGCAATCTCGGCAAGATCCGCGCGAGCTCCAGCCCGTCCATGGACGAGGGCGAGCGGCCCGTTGCAGTCCCCGTGATGGGCCGTATCGCGGCCGGCACGCCGATCGAGGCGTTGCAGACCCGCAGCCACACCATCAGCGTGCCGCCCGACATGCTCGGCGCGGGCGAGCACTACGCACTCGAGGTGCGCGGCGATTCCATGGTCGAAGCCGGTATCCTCGACGGCGACATGGCGCTGATCCAGCGCAACGAGAGCGCCGATACCGGCGACATCGTGGTGGCGCTGATCGACGACGAGGAGGCCACGCTCAAGCGCTTCCGCCGCCGCGGCGCCTCGATCGCACTCGAGCCCGCCAATGCCGCTTATGAGGTGCGCATCCTGCCGCCGAACCGGGTGAAGATTCAGGGCAAGCTGATCGGGCTTTATCGGAAGTACTGATTCCGGAAGGACTCGGTCCGAGATATATTTTGGCGTCTGCGTGCGCCCTTCGGTCGGCATCGCCGATCAAAGATTGGAGCGGATGAATGTCCGCTCCACGAAGCAACATCGCTTCACGGCCGTTCGCGTTCGAGAGGACAGCCGAGCGCCAGATCGTTTGGTGCAGCCGTCGCGACGCTGATCGCGGCATCGGCACGCACGCCGCCGTTGCCGCGTAATCGCATCACAATCTCCGCAACAACACGGCAGTGAACGGGCAAGTCCGCAACGCCCGCAATACAAGCGTGGAGGTATCGCAATCGAGCTGGCGACACTTGGCAGTCGTAGACGCGCGCCGGCGAAATGCACGGGACCCGGCTTTGTTCCTATCGACTTCGGGAAAGTTAATGTGATCGCGCCTCGCGAATCGCAGCCGCAGATTCGCCTATAACCGAGCAGAGCGTTGCATACTTCTACTTCGAGGCCTGCGCCTCCAAGGAGAGGTGCGGGTCGCTATCTTCGCATGAGGAGCACCCGATGTGTGACTATAGCCTGCATGCTATCGCGACGCGCCCCGCTGAAGTCGGCGAGACGATCGTCACGACAACCTTCCGCGGCACCTCGACACGCGGCTTCGCCTCCGAAGCCGATCTCTCCGTTGCGGTCTGCCTGCTGCCGGGGACGGAGCTCGCCTTCGCCGACAACGTCCGTTACGACAACCGCTGGATCTGGACGCGCACCGTCAACTCCCGCGTCGGCAAGTTCGGCAAGATCGATCCGCACGTTCCCGATCGCCATCACGACGCGATCGAATTTCCGGACGGCAAGTACGTGCTGGTGACTCAGCTGGTCGAAGGCCAGCGCGCAACCGTGCTGCAGCTGCCGGTGACGCAGCCGGTCGGCGAGCGCGAGCAGAAGCCGCAGATCATCGCCGACAGTCGGTCGCCGGTCAGGCGCCTGCCGATCGGCTGATAGAAGCTCAGTCCTCGGCCTGAAGATCGGCCTCCGACGGCGTTGCGTCGCGAACGCGTGGAGCTGCCGACCGTGGCATGAGGGTCATGTCAGAATCTCCCTCGCCGGCTGCCGCCGGCGACCAGGGGCGGCTTGCACCCCTCGCCTTCACCGCCTGAACCGCAAATCCATCGCCATGCCGTGTCAGCGCCAGCGCGCCCTGACGAGCGAGCCGCTGCCGATCCACCACCATCGCCGCGCAATCGGGCGGCGCTGGCCGTGACGTCACCACCAGCGCGGCGCGGCTGCAATCGTCCGCCAGCGCGTCGATGCGCAAGGCCAGCGCGACCAGGCGTCCATCGGCGAGCGGAGTCACGCAACCGGCCTCGTCGCACGACACGCCCTCGGCCAGCGCACTGCTGCCGGCATTGCGCGGATCGGCGTCGGCCGCCAGCCACTCCTTCAGCAGGAAACTGTCCTTCGCCCTGATCAGGTGCAGACGCCCGTCCCCGCCCCGCACCGCGACGCTGGCGCCGTCGCCGGCAATCAGGACATCAGGCTGCCGTACCGACAGGCCAAAGGCGATGGAAGCCAGCAGCACCACGGCACCGCACCACCGCAAGGGCGTGCGCAACAATCCCATCACGATGATGCCGAGGCTCGCGGCGATCAGCGGCGCGATGCCGAACGCCGGGATGCGGCCGACCGCGCCCGGCAGTGCCGCCACCCAGCGCGAGACCGCGACCATCCAGTCGATGCCCAGTCCCATCAGCCACCAGAACACGCTATCGAGCCCGAAGGGCGCGGCCAGCAATCCCAATAGCCCCGCCGGCATCACCAGCGCCGAGACCACCGGCATCGCACCGAGATTGGCGAGCACGCCATAGGGCGTGACGCGATGGAAGTGGAAGGCGGCGTAGGGCGTGGTCGCGAGCCCCGCGATCAGCGAGGCCAGGAACAGCATCGCGATCTCGCGGCCGCCCCACAGCGCGACGCGTGCCGTCGCCGAATGATCGGGCGAGGCCAGCAGGTTCGGCATGCCGATCTGAACCAGCGCCACCAGCCCGAGCGTTGCCGCAAACGACATCTGGAAGCTCGGATGCACCAGCGCCTCCGGCGCAACCGCAAGCACGATCAGCGCCGCCACCGCCAGCGTGCGGAAAGTGATGGCGCGGCGATCGACCATCACCGCGATCAGCACCACCGCCGTCATGAAGAACGATCGTTGCGTTGCGACCTCGGCGCCCGAGAGCAACAGATAGAACGCGGCGGCCACCAATGCTGCGGCCGCCGACCATTTCTTGATGGCGAAGCCGACGGCCAGGCCCGGGATCAACGCCAGCAGCGCGCGCACCGCGAAGAAGACCACGCCCGCGACCACCGCCATGTGATAGCCGGAGATCGAGAGAACGTGTCCGAGCCCCGAGATGAACATCGCGTCGTTGACGGGCGCGGAGATCGCATCGCGCCGCCCGGTGAGCAGCGCGGTCGCGATCGCGCGGTTGTCGCCCTCGAGCGTTGCGCGGATGCGGGCGTCGATCGCATCGCGCAGGCCTTGCATGAAGGCGGCGTAGCGCAGCCGCAGGCCGCCGGCGTCCGGCGGCACTGACGCCGTGATCGCGCCCATCACGAAGCCGGACGCGCCGATACCCTGAAAGAACATGTCGCGCGAGAAGTCGTAGCTTCCCGGGCGCACCGGCGAGAGCGGCGGCATCAGCCGCGCCTTCAATTGAACGAAGCTGCCGACCTCGGGCGCAGTGCCCTTGCGCACCGACAGGCGCACGCGATCGAGCCTGACGTCGCTGCGCTGCGCCTCCATCGCGGTGACGCGCAGCACGAAGCGATCGGTGCGCTCCCGGATGTCGCGCGTCTCGACGAAGCCTGACAGCGACACCGAATAGAGCGGCTTGGCCAGCACGGTATGGGCGATGCGCGCCGTCTTCCAGGTCGCCCCGGCAAAGCCGGAAGCGACCGCCGCGATCATGATCGCCGGCGCGAACAGCCGGCTCCGCCGCAGCAGGATCGCGCCGAGCAACAGCGCGGCCGCCGTCGTCGCGACAACCCACAGCACCGGTTCATGATCGGCGGCGAAATAGAGTGCGATGCCGCCGCCAAAGGCGACCGGCACCCACGGCAGCAGGCGCCCGGGACCGGCCTCGGCGCGGGCCCATCCGCGGAGCGTTTCGACGATCGCGGGCCAGATGCCAAAACCCGCCGGCGCAAAGCCGCCAGCGGCTGCGGCGCGGCCAACCGGCCACGTCCCGGCAATACCCTGGGACCGTGCTGGCCGGCCCGGCTCCGCCATTCCCCTGCACCTTACGCGACGCGATGGGCGCCAAGGCTACCGGAACGTGCGGGCGGGCGAATAGCGGTACAGATCAGGAACGCAAGAAGGCGCCCCTACTTTTCCTCTTCCATCGTCACGGCCACCGACGCCTTGGCGGACAGCCGCACCTTGTTGCCCTCGACGTCGGCAACGAGGCCCTTGTCGATGAAATGATGATGGCCCTTGTGGCTGCCCTCACCGCTGTCCTTCCTGGTCAGCTTGATGCGGTTGCCTTCGACCTTGTCGACCGTGCCGACATGGACGCCGCCGGCGCCGATGACTTCCATATGCTCTGCGATGTCTTGCATGGCGGGTTCCTTGTTGGACCCACGCCAACGCAGCGAGAGAACTCGGGTTCTTATCCTGCTGTCATTCCGGGGCGCGCCACTTGGCGCGAGCCCGGAATCCATAACCACGAGCTGGGGTTATGGATTCCGGGCCTGGCCCTTCGGGCCATCCCGGAATGACAAAACTACGAAGATTGCGCCAATCAGATCAGCGGAGCCTGCGACGAGGCGTGGTGATTGACGATCTTCCACTCGCCGTCCTCGCGGATGATGACCCAGCTCATCTTGACGATGAGATCGTCCCGCTCGCCGGCGAGATCGAACGAGATGGTCGCGGCCATGTTGATCAGGTCCGGGCCGACCTGCGCTGCGTTCACGTCGGAGAACACGGCGCTCGGCTGGCGCCAGCGCGGCAGGCCGTTGAAATATTCGGTAACGCCATCCCGGCCCCGGTAGAGCTTCGGATTGGAGCCGAAGAAGAACGCGTTCTTCGAATAGAGCGACGAGAGCGCGGCAGCGTCGAGCGTCGCGAAGCCGGCGCACCATTTCGCGATAATGACGGAAACGATGTCGTCGGCCTCCGTGCTCATGGTGCCTCAGCCCTTCGCGACTTCCTTTGCGAAGGTATCGCGCAGGCCGATGGTGCGCGAGAACACCGGCTTGCCCGGCGTCGAGTCCTTGTCGCGCACGAAATAGCCCTGGCGCTCGAACTGCATCGGCTCGGTCGAATTGCTCTCGGCCACAGCTGCCTCGACTCGTGCGTCCGACAGGATATCCAGCGAGTTCGGATTGAGATCAGGCGCGAAGTTCGAGGCGTCCGGGCTCGGATTGGCGAACAGCTGGTTGTAGATGCGGATTTCCGCAGGCTTCGACGTCGCGGCCGGCAGCCAGTGCATCGTCGCCTTGACCTTGCGGCCGTCGGGCGCGTTGCCGCCCCTGGTTGCGGGGTCATAGGTGCAGCGCAGCTCCACCACCTCGCCCTTGTCGTTCTTGATCACGCCGGTGCATTTGACGAAATAGGCGTAGCGCAGCCGCACCTCGTTGCCCGGCGACAGGCGGAAGAACTTCTTCGGCGGGTTCTCCATGAAGTCGTCCTGCTCGATATAGAGCTCGCGGCCGAACGTGATCTTGCGGGTCCCCGCCGAGGGATCATCCGGGTGATTGATCGCCTCGAGCTCCTCGGTCTGCCCTTCCGGGTAATTCTCGATCACGACCTTGAGCGGCTTCAAGACCGCCATGCGGCGCTGCGCGGTGCGGTTCAGCTCCTCGCGAATGCAGAACTCCAGCATGCCGACATCGACGACGCTGTTGGCCTTGGCAACGCCGATGCGCTTGACGAATTCGCGCAAGGCGGCCGGCGGCACGCCGCGGCGGCGCATCCCCGCCATGGTCGGCATGCGCGGATCGTCCCAGCCCGCGACATGGCCGTCGCGGACGAGCTGCGTCAGCACGCGCTTGGACAGCAGCGTGTAGGTGAGGTTCAGGCGCGCAAACTCGTACTGATGCGGCTTGGACGGCACCGGCAGCTTCTCGATGAACCAGTCGTAGAGCGGCCGGTGGTCCTCGAACTCCAGCGTGCAGATCGAGTGCGTGATGCCTTCGATCGCGTCCGACTGGCCGTGCGCATAATCGTAGCTCGGATAGATGCTCCATTTCGTGCCGGTGCGCGGATGGTGGGCGTGCAGGATGCGGTACAGCACGGGATCGCGCAGGTTGATGTTGCCGGCGGCCATGTCGATCTTGGCCCGCAGCACGCGCGCGCCGTTCGGGAATTCGCCGGCCTTCATGCGGCGGAACAGGTCGAGGTTCTCCTCCACGCTGCGGTCGCGGAACGGCGAGTTCTTGCCCGGCTCGGTCAGCGTGCCGCGGGAGACGCGGATCTCCTCCTGGGTCTGGTCGTCGACATAGGCGAGCCCGTCGCGGATCAGCTGCTCGGCCCATTCGTACAGGCGGTCGAAATAGTCGGAGGCGAAGAACAAATTCTTGCCCCAGTCGAAGCCGAGCCAGCGCACGTCGGCCTGGATGGAATCGATGTATTCCTGCTCTTCCTTGACCGGATTGGTGTCGTCGAAGCGCAAATGGCAGCGGCCCGGAAACTCCTGGGCGATGCCGAAGTTGAGTGCGATCGACTTGGCGTGGCCGATATGCAGGTAGCCGTTCGGCTCCGGCGGGAACCGGGTCACGATCTCCCTGTACTTGCCCTGGTCGAGGTCGGCCTGGATGATGTCACGAATGAAATCGCGCCCAACCTCAGCTGCCACCGGTTCTGTCATTACGAAAATCCTGTCGGGAAATCAGCGGTCCTTCTGCCAAATTCGGGAGGCTGAGCCAAGAGCTTAAGCGGGCCCGGCAGGTCCGCCGTCGGGCTTTAGTTATGCGCCGGTCCTGCTATACACCACCGCTTCCAATGCATAGGCCCTGCCAAGAATGACCGATTCCGTCGTCACCCGCTTCGCCCCCTCGCCGACCGGCTTCCTCCATATCGGGGGCGCCCGCACGGCGCTGTTCAATTGGCTCTATGCGAAGAAGCACGGCGGCAAGATGCTGCTGCGGATCGAGGACACCGACCGCGAGCGCTCCACCGAGGCCGCGATCGGTGCCATCCTCGACGGTCTCAAATGGCTCGAGCTCGGCTGGGACGGCGAGGTCATCTACCAGTTCGCCCGCGCCGCGCGTCACCGCGAGGTCGCCGAGCAGCTGCTCGCCGACGGCAAGGCCTATCGCTGTTACGCCAGTGCCGAGGAGCTCGCCGCCATGCGCGAGAAGGCGCGCGCCGAGGGGCGCACCCGCCTCTATGACGGCATGTGGCGCGACCGCGATCCCGCGACCGCCCCTGGCGACGTCAAGCCGACCATCCGCCTGCGCGCGCCGCAGACCGGCGAGACCGTGATCGAGGATCAGGTTCAAGGCCGCGTGGTCTGGCAAAACGAGAACCTCGACGACCTTGTCCTGCTGCGCGGCGATGGCAACCCGACCTACATGCTCGCCGTGGTGGTCGACGACCACGACATGGCCGTCACCCATGTGATCCGCGGCGACGACCATCTGATCAACGCCGCCCGCCAGAAGCAGATCTACGATGCGATGGGCTGGGCGCTGCCGAGCATGTCCCACATTCCCCTGATCCACGGCCCGGACGGCTCGAAGCTGTCGAAGCGCCACGGCGCGCTTGGGGTCGATGCCTACCGCGCCATGGGATACCTGCCGGCGGCGCTGCGCAATTACCTCGTCCGGCTCGGCTGGAGCCATGGCGACCAGGAGATCTTCTCGACCGAGGAGATGATCGCAGCCTTCGATCTCACCAGTGTCGGCCGCGCCGCCGCACGCTTCGATTTCGCCAAGCTGGAAAACCTCAACGGCCACTACATCCGCCACGCCGACGATCAATCACTCGTGAAGATGTTCGAGGACGTGCTCGACCACGTGCCGGGACGGGGCGAGCTCAAGGCCAAGTTGAACGACACCACGCGCGCGCAGCTCGCCAAGGCGATGCCGGCCCTGAAGGAGCGCGCCAAGACGTTGATCGAGCTGATCGACGGCGCCTATTTCATCTTCGCCGACCGGCCGCTGGAGCTCGATCCCAAGGCGCAGGCCCTGCTCACACCGGAAAACCGCAGGCTGATCGGCCAGCTTCATTCCGCGCTGGAGAAAGTCGAGACGTGGAGCGGCGCCACCACAGAGGCCGCACTGCGCGCCTTTGCCGAGGAAAATAGTCTCAAGCTCGGCGCGGTCGCCCAGCCCCTGCGGGCGGCGCTGACCGGACGGACCACCTCGCCTGGTATATTTGAGGTTTTGGACGTCCTGGGACGCCAGGAAAGCCTTGGCCGGCTCAAGGATCAGGCTACGACGTAAGTCGACCATGCGTGCGGCGATCTTGCAGCGCACATAGCAATAATATACCCATCTGCCCCGTACCTTCTGGAACATCCGGCCTGCCCCCAGGATCTGCCTCGGGGCCTCCGGCTCCGGCCCGTTTCACCATACATCGGGGACCTCTGATGGACGCAAAACCAAGCCCAAAGACCGCTACGCTGACGGTCGGAAACAAGAATTACGATCTCCCGATCCACAGCGGCAGCGTCGGGCCTGACGTCATCGATATCGGCAAGCTTTACGGCCAGTCCGGCCTGTTCACCTACGATCCGGGCTTCACCTCCACCGCGAGCTGCCAGTCCAAGATCACCTATATCGACGGCGACGCGGGCGTGCTGGAATACCGCGGCTATCCGATCGAGCAGCTGGCCGAGAACGGTGACTTCCTCGAGACCTGCTATCTCCTGCTCTACGGGAACCTGCCGACCGCCGCGCAGAAGAAGGATTTCGACGACCGCGTGATCCATCACACGATGGTGCACGAGCAGATGGCCCGCTTCTTCCAGGGCTTCCGCCGCGACGCTCATCCGATGGCGATCATGGTGGCCGCAGTCGGGGCGCTCGCCGCGTTCTATCACGATAGCACCGACATCAACGATCCGAAGCAGCGCATGATCGCATCCATGCGCATGATTGCGAAGATCCCGACCCTGGCGGCGATGGCCTACAAGTACACGATCGGCCAGCCCTTCGTGTATCCGAAGAACTCGCTGAAGTTCGCCGAGAACTTCCTGCACATGTGCTTCGCCGTGCCGTGCGAGGAGTACAAGATCAACCCGGTGCTCGCCGACGCGCTGGACAAGATCTTCATCCTGCACGCCGACCACGAGCAGAACGCCTCGACCTCGACGGTACGCATCGCCGGCTCGTCGGGCGCCAACCCGTTCGCCTGCATCGCCGCCGGCATCGCCTGCCTCTGGGGTCCGGCGCATGGCGGCGCCAACGAAGCCGCGCTGGCGATGCTCGCCGAGATCGGCACCGTGGACAAGATTCCCGAATTCATCGCCAAGGTGAAGGACAAGAACTCCGAAGTCCGCCTGATGGGATTCGGTCACCGCGTCTACAAGAACTACGATCCGCGCGCCAAGCTCATGCAGAAGATGTGTCACGCCGTGCTCAAGGAGACCGGCCATGGCGATGATCCGATGCTGAAGGTGGCGATGGAGCTCGAGAAGATCGCGCTCAGCGACCAGTACTTCATCGACCGCAAGCTCTACCCGAACGTCGACTTCTATTCGGGCATCACGCTGAAGGCGATGGGCTTCCCGGTCTCGATGTTCACCGTGCTGTTCGCGGTCGCCCGCACCGTCGGCTGGATCAGCCAGTGGAGCGAGATGATCGAGGACCCGCAGCAGAAGATCGGTCGTCCCCGCCAGCTCTACACCGGCGTCACCAAGCGCGACTACGTCGCGATGAAGGATCGCAAGTAAGTCTTGAGCCAATACGGCTATCGAAACGGCGCCATCGCAAGATGGCGCCGTTTTCGTTTGTGCAGGTGCCGTAGGGTGGGCAAAGCGCAGCGTGCCCACCACCTCTCTGCGACAGGTACGAAATCGTGGGCACGCTTCGCTTTGCCTACCCTACGAGACCCGTACCGCTCCGATCTTGCTGCCGCGCACAACAACAAGTCCGTGCGCCGCGCCGCCCAACGCTTGACAGTCGAACTGCCCCGCGCGCATTCTTACACTAAGTAAGAATGACGACAGGGATGGAAATGCCGGAGCAGCCGAGAAGTCGGCGGCAGACCCGCGCTGCCATTTTGACCCATCTGCTTCAGTCGGGCGGCTCGTTCCGTCCGCCTCTGGCCAAGGCCGTGCGCCTGTCGGAAGCGAGCCTGTCGCGCATCCTGTTCGACCTGAAGGCCGAAGGCTTGATCGAGGAGGTGCGGCGCCCTGCTCCCTACGTCGGCGGCCCGACCGGCCTCGTGTCGCTCGATGCCTCGGTCGCCGTCGCAGCCTTCGAGCTGACCGCTCAGCATCTCAGCGTCGGCGTCGGCGGCCTGTCGGGCGAACTGCACTACACCGAGCGGGTGAAGCTGCCGAAGACGCCGACCGCCGAGAGCGTCGGCCAGGCGTTTCGCGAAGCCATGACATTGCTGCGCGACTGGACGCGGCGGCGCCGGATCACCCTCTCCCAGATCGGCGTCTCCATTCCAGGCCTCGGCCGTCTCAGCATATCGGCCAACCCGATCATTCCCTGCGATGTCGGGCGCGTCGGCGGGATGTTCGACGAGATGTTCGCCGGCGTGCCGCTCGAGATCACCAATTCGGTGGTCGCCCACGCCACCTTTCACCGCTGCCGCACAGAGAATTATCCATTCAGCGACACACATCTGTTCGTGCTCGTCAGCCACGGCGTTGCCGGCGCCTGGATGGATGATCCGGCGAAGGCCGATGCGCTGCAAGCGATCGAGCTCGGCCACATGGTCTTCGAGCCTGAGGGCCCGCGCTGCCGCTGCGGACATCATGGCTGCGTCGAGGCCTATGCGTCGATTCCGGCCCTCGCCGAGCTTCTCGGCGTTGCCGAAGCCGAGTTGCTTCAACTCGGCAACGAATGGGTGAACACGATCCCGATCTCATCGCGCGTGCGGCAGGAGCTGCGCCGGCGGCTGTTCCGGCTCGGCCTTGCCATCGGCAACACGCTGAACGTGAAACCGTGCGGCGGCGTTGCGATCAGCGGCTGGCCGTCGCTTCTCGCCGCAGACGATCGCAATGCCGTGGTCGAAGGGATCGATGCCTGCCTGCTGGGCGGACGTAAACTGGCGCAGGTGTCGATCGCCTTCGTGCCGCCGTCGACCGGCAACGATCCGCAGGCCGCGCTCGCCTTCGCCGGCTTTTGTCTCGCCAGCCGTGGCGGCATGCCCGCCAGCTCGACGGAGGCGGCCTGACATGCGCTGAACCTGCACGCCCCACACGCGCCGAAACTTTCACACCGGGAGGAACTGCCATGCCGATCACCACAACAAGGCGCCGTCTGCTCGCTGGCTCCGTCGCTACGCTCGCACTACCGGCCTTTGCCCGCGCGCAGGGCGCGGTCAAGCCGCGCCTGACCGCGATCTCGCAATGGTCCGCGGGCAGCGACGGCGCGGCCATCACGGCGCTCGGCAAGAAGTTCGAGGAGAAGGGAGGCGTCTGGCAGCATTCGCCCGTCCCCGGCTTCACCACCGAAATGATGAACAAGTTGCGCGCTCAGATCATGGCCGGCGATCCGCCGGCCTGCTCGCAGCTCAAGGGGCCCGAGATTGCGGCCTGGTCGAAAATAGCCCCGACTGTCGATCTCGACGCCGTCGTCGCCGCCGCCGGTTACGAGAAGGTCGTCGCGCCTGACCTTGCGAAATTACACAAGCCGGGCGGCAAATGGATCGCACTGCCGCTTCAGATCTACAGCACCAACATGCTGTTCCTGTCCAAGCGTGCCATGGACAAGGCCAAGGCCGACAAGGTCCCGGTCACCTGGGCAGACTTCAACGACCTTGCTGAAAAGATGAAAGCCGGCGGCGTCGCCCATCCCATCGCCAACGGCGGGACCCGCCCGGATGACGGGCAGAAATTCGAGGCCGCTCTCGCCGGCATCAGCCCCCTCGCCTACCGCGCCGCCATCATGAATCTCGAGAAGAAGGCTCTGGAGGGTCCCGAGATCAAGGCTGCGTTCGCGCAGGTGCGCAAGATCGCCGATTGGATGGACCCCAACGTCGGCGCCCAGCACTTCTCGACCAATCTGAAGCGCTTCATCGACGGCGACATGGGCATGATGATCATGGGCGGCTGGGCCCAGGGCGTGTTGCGCAATGCCGGCTTCAAGCTCGAGGACTTCATGATTGCGCCAGGACCCAGCGACAACGGCAAGCCGGTCTTCCTCCTGAATGCCGATGCCTTCATCTTCTGGCAGCGCAAGGAGGCTGACCTGCAAGCCGGCCAGACGCTGATGGCCCAGCTCGTCATGGATCCGGCGATCCAGACGATGTATTCGCAGATCACGGGATCGATCCCCGTACGCACCGATGTCGATCTGTCCGGCGAAGGCTGGTCGGAGGGTCAACGAACGACCGCAAAGGCTCTGAAGGAGGCGATCGCCAGCAACCAGGCGGTGCTCAGCATGGCGCACAACATGGCGCAGGAAAACGGCATGACCGCCGCAATGATCGACGTGATCACGGAGTACGTGAAGAACAAGACGATCAAGCCCGAGCAGGCGGCGATCCGCCTCGCCGAGGCCGTCGAGGGCGCACGTTGAGCAATGCCGCCGCGATAAGACCGGGCCGGCCGGCGCTTCCTGAATGGGTGCGCCGGCTGCCCGAATATTTGATGATCTGGGTGCCGCTGCTGCTGTCCGCAGCGCACCTCGTCTCGTTCTCGCTGTGGACGATCTGGATCTCGTTCACGCCCTCCACGCTCGTTCCGGTCTCGGGCTGGTTGGGCTTGCGCAACTACACGGCCGTCCTGGCATCGCGGAACTGGCAGATCGCCTTCGACAATTTGCTGCTATTCGGCAGCGCATTCGTCGTGTTGAGCGCGGCGACCGGCCTCGTTCTTGCGATCCTGCTCGATCAGCGTATTCGCGGCGAGAACGTGCTGCGATCGATCTTCCTCTATCCCCTCGCAGTGTCGTTCGTCGTCACCGGCACGGTCTGGAGCTGGCTGCTCAATCCTGGCCTCGGGATTCAGAAGCTGGTCCACGATCTCGGCTGGACCTCCTTCAAGTTCGACTGGCTGATCGACCGCGACATGGCGATCTGGACCATCGTCATCGCTGCGATCTGGCAGTCCTCGGGCTTTGCCATGGCTCTGTTTCTTGCCGGCCTGCGCTCCGTCGATGCCGACATCATCAAGGCCGCGCAGATCGACGGCGCCGGACCGGTCCGGATCTACCGGCGCATCATTCTGCCCTCGCTCTGGCCGATCACCATCACCGTCGTCGTGATCCAGCTGCAGTTCGCGATTTCGACGTTCGACCTCGTCCGCGCCCTGACCAACGGCGGGCCGGGAATTGCGACCCAGCTGCCCGCTCTGGTCGTCTACGACCTGATGTTCCAGCGCAGCCTGCTCGGCCGCGGCGCGGCGGCGGCAGTGCTGATGCTGCTCATTCTTCTCGCGGTGCTCGTGCCCTATGCGGCGTGGCGGTACATCCAGCGGCGGCGGGCCCTCCATGCGTGATCGCAGCTTCAAACCGAGCCGGATCTGGATCTATCTCGTCGTCTCACTGATCGCCGCGGCCTGGCTGGCGCCGCTGGCGGTCGTCGTTCTGAACTCACTGCGGACGAACGAGGAGATCGCGCAGGGGTCGATGATCGGCTGGCCGCAACATCTGGCCTGGAGCAACTACGCCGCCGCCTGGAGCGGCTTCTGCGTGGCCGAGACCTGCGCCGGCATCCGGCCCTATATGCTGAACTCCGCGCTGGTGACGATTCCCGCGACGATCTTCTCCACTTTGCTCGGCGCCATCGCCGGCTACGCAGTGTCGCTCTGGCGCTTTCGCGGCGACAACTGGATCTACGGGATCGTGACCCTCGGCCTTTTCCTGCCTCAGCAGATGCGCCTTCTTCCCTGGACCATCGTGCTGCGCGACGTCGGTCTCATCAACACGCTGGCCGGCCTCGTGCTGATCCACACCATCCAGGGGCTCTCTTTCACCACGCTGTTCTGCCGCAACTATTATGTCGCTATTCCCCATGAATTGATCAGGGCGGCGCGGATCGACGGCGCTGGTTTCTTCCGCATCTTCTGGCGCATCATCCTGCCGCTCTCCGGGCCGATCCTGATCGTCACGGTGATCTGGCAGTTCACGCATATCTGGAACGAATTCCTCTATGGCGTGACCTTCACGACCGGCCAGCAGCAGCCCGTCACGGCGGCTCTGATCGCGCTCTCCGCCGCGGTCGCCGATATCCCGCAGCATGGCGTGCAGAGCGCGGCGGTGATCATCGCCGCGCTGCCGACGCTGTTGATCTACCTTCTCGGCGGCAAGTACTTCGTCCGCGGCCTGACTGCCGGGGCCGTGAAATGATGGAGTTGTCATGGCAGCACTGAGCATTCGCGCCCTGTCCAAGCGCTACGCCAATCTGGAGGTGCTGAAGGACATCGCGCTCGATATCGAGAGCGGCGAATTCACCGTGCTGGTCGGACCGTCCGGCTGCGGCAAGTCCACGCTGCTCAACATCGTCGCCGGGCTCGACCGCCCGAGCGCGGGGACGATCGAGATCGGCGGGCGCGTCGTCAACGACGTCCCGCCCAAGGACCGCGACATCGCCATGGTGTTCCAGTCCTACGCGCTCTACCCGTCGATGACGGTGCGGCAGAACATCACCTTCGGCATGGAATGCCGTCACGTGCCCAAGGCCGAGCAGGACGCCGCGGTCGCGAATGTCGCAAAGCTGCTTCAGATCGAGATGCTACTCGGCCGCAAGCCGTCGCAGCTCTCCGGCGGCCAGCGCCAGCGCGTCGCGATGGGGCGTGCGCTGGTCCGGGATCCCCTGCTCTTCCTGTTCGACGAGCCGCTCTCCAATCTCGACGCCAAGCTGCGCGTCGAGATGCGGATGGAGATCAAGCGCCTGCACCAGCGCATCGGCGCCACCATCGTCTATGTAACCCACGACCAGATCGAGGCGATGACGATGGCGACGCGGATCGCCGTGATGCATCAGGGCTGCGTGCAGCAATTCGCCGACCCCGATACCGTGTACCGCTATCCCGCCAATCTGTTCGTCGCGCGCTTCATGGGCTCGCCGCCGATGAACACGCTGCCGGCACGGCTCGAGAGCGAAAATGACGGGTTGGTGGTCGTGATCGGCGCGGGCCGGCCGGACGAGATCCGCCTGCGCCTGAGAGGCTATGACGGCGCAGCGTCCTTTGTCGGACGCGACGTGGTGTTCGGCATCAGGCCGGAATGCATCGCCGAGGGCAGCCGTGCATTTTCGAACGATGCGCCCGTCCTCATCGAGGCGCCGGTGGACATGGTCGAGCCGACCGGTGCCGAAACGATGGTGTCGCTGCGGCTCGGGGGCGAGCCGGCGATGGCGCGCATCTCGCCCGATATCCGGCCCGTGCCCGGTGCGTTCGCCTCATTCGCGCTCGACACGCGCCGCATTTGCCTGTTCGACCCCAAGACGGAGCGACTGATCGTATGACCAAGACGAGCTATGCCGGTCTCGCGGACCGCGTGGTGCTGATCACCGGCGGCGCCAGCGGCATCGGCGCCGCCTTCGTGCGCGCCTTCGTCGCCCAGCGCGCTCGCGTCGCGTTCCTCGATATCGATGCAGCAGCCGGCGCGGCACTGGTCGTCGAGGTCGCGGCCGCATGCGGCACCGCGCCGCTATTCGTGCCCTGCGATCTCCTGGACATCGAGGCCTTGCGCGCCGCCATGGCGGAGGTGCGGCAATCGCTCGGCGACGCCGCGGTGCTCGTCAACAACGCCGCCAACGACCAGCGCCAGGTGCTGGCCGAGGTGACGCCCGCCGAGTTCGACTGGATGATCGGCGTCAATTTCAAGCACGTCTTCTTTGCCGCGCAAGCGGTGGTGCCGCAGATGCAGGCGCGCGGCGGCGGCTCGATCATCAACATGTCGTCGATCGCCTGGATGCGCGGTGCGCCTGCGCTCCCGGTCTATGCCGGGGCCAAGGCAGCGATCGTCGGCTTCACCAACTCGCTGGCCCGGTCGGTCGGCCCCGACCGCATCCGCGTCAACGCGATTGCGCCCGGCATGGTCGTCACCGAGCGGCAGCGCCGGCTGTGGTATCCGGACGAGCAGGTCATCGCCGCGATGCGCTCGCGCCAGGCTGTTCCGGACGCGGTCACGCCCGAGGACATCGCCAACATGGCGCTGTTCCTCGCCTCCGACGAAAGCCAGCGCATCACCGGCCAGTGTTTTCGGGTCGATGCCGGGCTTGCGTAATTTTGTAGGGCGGGCAAAGGCACAAAGTGCCGTGCCCACCGTCTCTCTCCTCGACCGAACGAGACATCTGGTGGGCCGCTTCGCTTTGCCCACCCTGCAAGATCGTCGCTTATCGCCTGACCTTGCGTATCGTCGCCAGCACGATATCGGCGGCGAGCACGCTCGGTGACTTGTTGCCGGTCGACATGATCTGATCGAGCTGGGCAAAGGCCTCGACCTGTCGCCGCCGCAGCGGAGAATCCGTCAGCACATCATGAAGCACGGGCGCCAGCTTCTCCGGCGTGCACTCCTCCTGCAAATATTCCGGAATCACCTCCTTGCCGATCACGAGATTGGCGAGAATCACCGAGGAGACGCGGATCGCGCGGCGCAAGATGAAGGCCTCGATCGCGCCGACACGATAGGCCGTCACCATCGGAATGCCCGATAGCGCGAGCTCCAGCGTCACCGTGCCGGACTTGGCCAGCGCCGCATGCGCGATGCGGAAGGCGGCGCGCTTCTCATTCTCGCCGACCACGATCTGCGGCTTGACCGGCCAGCTCGCGATGCCCTCGCGGATGGTGGCTTCGAGATGCGGCATGGTCGGCAGCATCAGCTCGAAGGCGCGGCCTTCCGCCTGCAGGCGGCCGATCGTTGCGCCGAACACGCCGAGATGGTGCCTGACCTCGCTGCGGCGGCTGCCGGGCAGCACCAGCAGCACCGGCGGCTCAGTGTTGCGGCGGGCCTGCTCCTCCGCGTTCGGACGCAGCGAGGACAATTGCTCGACCAGGGGATGGCCGACATAGCTGCATGGCGGGCCGCCGAGCTTGCGGTATTCCTCCGGCTCGAACGGCAGGAGACCAAGAACGTGATCGACATAGCCGAGCATGGTCCGCGCCCGTCCCGGCCGCCACGCCCAGAGCTGCGGCGAGACGTAGTCGACGATCGGAATCGCAGAATTCTTCGCGCGCACGCGGCGGGCGACGCGATGGGTGAAATCGGGGCTGTCGATGATGACGAGCGCGTCCGGCGCGGCCTCAAGCACGGCATCCGCGGTGTTGCGGATCAACCGCAGGATCTTCGGCAATTGCTGCACCACCGCGGCGAAGCCGACGATCGACAGCTCCTCGATCGGAAACAGCGATTCGAGCCCCTCGCGCGCCATGGTACGGCCGCCGACGCCGACGAATTCGACGCCGTCGCCGAGGCGCTGGCGCAGCACCTTCATCAAGGCGCTACCGAGCCGGTCGCCGGATTCCTCGGTGGCGATCAGGCAGATCCTGCGCTTGGGATCGCGCGACTGCATCACGCCGGCAGGCCGATGACGAAGAGATATTTGGCGTCGGCCAGCGCGATCATCGCCTGCGGCTCGGCCGCGATGGTGTTGCCCGCGATGACGGCGATGCCGGCGAGCCCTGCGGCGGCCACACCTTCGAGCGTGCGCGGGCCGATCGTCGGCAGGTCGAAGCGCAGGTCCTGGCCGCTCTTCGGCGCCTTCACCAGCACGCCGCGGCCGGCGGCCGCGCGAATGCGTCCCTCCTCGCGCAGCCGCGCCACGCGCGCGAGCAGCGCGTCGGTGCCCTCGATGTCCTCGACCGCCACCACATGGCCGTCGATCACCACCGCCGCCTGGCCGATGTCGAACGGGCCGAGCGCGGCCAGCACCGCACGGCCCCGCTCGATGTCGGCCTTGCTGTTGTCGTTCGGCCAGGCGCGGCTGATGCAGCCCTCGGGCATCAGGAGATCCGGGGCGACGTCCTTGATGCCGACCATGCGAAAGCCGTCCTGCTCGAGAAGGCGGCCGACGCCTGATAGGAGATGATCGTCGCCGCCGCGAAAGGCGCGGATGACGTTCCCGAGCAGGCGCAGCGTCTTGACGTCGAACCGGATCTCCGCGAGCGAGGGGCGCACCAGGGTGCCGATGAAGATCAGGTCGCGGCAGCCTTCCTCGCGAAACAGCCGCATCGCACGGCCGAGCTGGCCGACCGAGATCCAGCGGTGACGGAATTTCTCCACCCGCGCCGGATCGCAGGCGCCCCGAAGCGGAAACAGCACCGGCGTGATGCCGCGGGCGGCCAGCGAGTCGGCGACCGCGAACGGCATTGCGCCGCCGCCGGCGACGATGCCGACCGGCGATGACCCCTGCGAAGCCGCCGATGTCATGCCCGGGGCCATCCCAAAGTCACTTCGCGATGGCGGGAAGGCACAGCGGGCGTTTGCCCTTGCCGATGAAGTCGAGGATCTCGGCGATCGCCGGATCCTCGCCCGCGAGCGGCCTGGATGCCTCCAACCGCTCGGCGAAGGTACCAGGGCCGTGGAAAAGCTTCTGGTAAAACCCACGCACCGTCGCCAGCCGCTGCTTGGTGAACTTGCGCCGCTTCATGCCGATCAGGTTGAGGCCTTCCAGCACAGCATATTGGCCGTTGACGAGGCCAAACGGGATGATGTCGTCGCGTACGCCACAGACGCCGCCGACCATGACCTGGGGCCCGATGCGGGTAAACTGATGCACGGCGGACAGGCCGCCGATGAAGACGAAGTCGCCGATCTCGCAATGACCGCCGAGCGTGGCAGAGGTTGCAAAGATCACATCATTGCCGACATGGCAGTCATGACCGACGTGGCTGCAATTCATGAAGTAGCCGCGATCGCCGACCGCGGTGACACCGCCGCCGGCGACGGTACCGGCGTTCATCGTCACGGATTCCCGGATGGTGCAACCCGATCCGATCTTGAGCTTCGTCAGCTCGCCCCGATAGCTGAGCGACTGCGGTGGCGTGCCGAGCGAGGCAAAGGGATAGATGGTGCAATCATCGCCGATGGTCGTCTGCGCCGTGACATGCACGTGCCCGATCAGCTTGCAGTTCGCGCCGATCACGACATTGGGGCCGATGATGCAATAGGGTCCGATCTCGGTGCCCTCGCCGATCACGGCGCCGTCCGCCACCCGTGCGGTGGGATCAATCTTGCTCATCAAGCAATCTTACTCGTCAGGAAGCTCTGATTATGTGTTGAAGTCATTCAGTTTTCCGGTGGTTAGCGCGTCTATGCCCGATCTGTCCAGTGACGTATCATCTCGCCGTGTTTCAAGTATCGGATGAGGCGGCCGTCCCGGTCCGCCCCAAAGTTCATGCGGAGCTTCAACACTCGTGGTCAGGACCTTGGCACTTCTACTCGCACAGCTCGCGGCCGCGCCGATCGTGTCCGAGACGGTCGAAACAGGTGATCGCCGACCGGTCGACCTCGCGACATTCGAATGCCGCGACATCAATCGCAGCACCGTGCTTCAGCGCGTCTGTTACGACCCCGCGCGGCACGATCTCGTCGTCGCGACTGGCGGCTTCTATGCGCGTTATTGCGGCGTCGCCGCCGAGACGGTCGACCGCCTTCTGGGCGCGCCGTCCATGGGCCAATTCTTCAATCGGCATATCCGCCGCGAGGCCGCCGGCGGCCGCTACGATTGCAGCGCGTGAGCCCCCTCCCGCCGAGCCCGGAAACGCTCAGTCCGTCAGCATGGCGCCGACATCGGCTTCCGCCACCACCTGGCCGTTGACCTTGGCGTCGCCGTGAAACCACCACATGGCCTTGCGGCGGCCGAGCGAGCGCATGTGATATTCGATGGTATCACCGGGCAGCACCGGCTTGCGGAACTTGCACTTGTCGATGGTGAGAAAATAGACCGCGCGCGGCTTCTCGGTGCCTTCGACCGACTTGATGCCGATCACGCCTGCCGTCTGCGCCATCGCCTCGATCATCATGACGCCGGGATAGACCGGGCGCTCCGGGAAATGCCCCTGGAAGGCCGGCTCGTTGAAGGTGACGTTCTTGATGCCGATGCCGCTGTAGTCGGCGCGGATGTTGATCACGCGATCGATCAGCAGCATCGGAAAGCGGTGCGGCAGGGTCTGGAGGATGGCATTGATATCCACCAGCTCGAACTTCACAGGTGATTCCGCCGTCATTCCCGTCCCTCGTCCTTCGCATCGGCCTTGCTGTCGCGCACCAGGCGCTCCACCGCGATGATCTCCTTGAACCATTGCTTGGTCGGCTTGGCAAAGAGGCCACCCCAGCGTCCGCCCGGCGGGATGTCGTCCTTGACGCCGCTCATCGCGGTGACCTGGGCTCCATCGCCGATCTTGAGGTGGTTGTTGATGCCAACCTTTGCTCCGAGTGCCACGTTGTCGCCGATGGTCAGGCTGCCGGCGAGGCCGATCTGGGCCGCCAGCAGGCAGTGCCGGCCAATGGTCACATTGTGGCCGATCTGGACCTGATTGTCGATTTTGGTCCCCTCGCCGATCACCGTGTCACGCAAGCTGCCACGGTCGATCGTGGTCCCCGCGCCGACCTCGACATCGTTCTGGATCAGGACCCGGCCGGTCTGCGGCACCTTCAGATGGCCCTCGGGGCCGAAGAAGATGAAGCCGTAGCCGTCCTGGCCGATCGAGCAGCCGGGATGGATCAGCACGTTGTTGCCGATCAGGGCGCACTGGATTGCGGTTCGGGCGCCGACGTTGCAGTCCCGGCCGATCTTGACCCCGGGACCGATCACCGCCCCGACGCCGACCACCGTGCCGCTGCCGATCTCCACATCCGGGCCGATCACCGCCAGGGGGTCGACGATCACGCCGTCCTCGAGCCGGGCCGAGGGATCGATGATCGCCGACGGTGCGATACCGTCGTTACCGACCCAGGATTGCGGCCTCAGCGCGTCCCCATGCCATTCCCGCGCGATCCTGACGAAGGCCCGGAACGGCTGCGCCACCCGCAGCACCGCCACATGGGCGGGCACCTGGGCCTCGAAGCGCGGGCTGACCAGGCAAGCGCCGGCCTTGGTCGCCTTGAGGTCGTCGGCATATTTGAGGTTGTCGAAGAACGCCAGATGCATCGGGCCGGCTTCGTCGAGCGAAGCAAGCCCCGTGATGACGTGGCCGCCCCTGCCGGGATCGACCAGCTCGGCCTTGGCCAGCGTGGCAATGTCAGCCAGCGCTGAGGCAGGCGGCTTTGTGAAGAAGATCGGCTGCGCCATTCCACCCCGTCGCGGTCCGGCTTCGGCATGAAGCGGTCAGGCCGCATCATGCCCCATCTCTTGGAATGGCACGATCCCCTTCGGAAACCGGCTCCATTGATCCGGATCGTGCCGTGCTGATCGAACTAGAACGTGGTGCCGCCGCCGAACCGGAATTCCTGCGTACGGTCGTACTTGCCCTTGCTGAGCGGCACGGCGTAGTCGAAGCGCAGCGGACCGAACGGCGACTGCCAGATCAGGCCGACACCAACCGACGAGCGGATGACCTTGCTGTCGTCATAGACGAGGCCGGTACATGTCCCCGTCGTTGACGGATTGAAGGTCGACGGGATGCAGCCCGGCACATTGACTTCGTTGGTCGTGGTCCAGCTCGTCGGTCCCTTATAGTCGTAGAGGCCGCCGGCATCGGCATAGACCGCACCCTTCAGACCCACTTCCTTCGGCAGGAACCAGAACGGCATCTGCAGCTCGAGCGAAGCGCCCCAGTACTTGGTGCCGCCGAGCGCGTCTCGCGAACCGAAGGGGTTCAAGTCACGCGGGCCAATGCCGTTGGGAGCAAAGCCGCGGACCAGGTTCGGACCCATCTGGAAATGGTCGAGCATCCGCAGGTCGTCGTTCATCTTGGTCAGAATGCCGCCCTGCAGGCGGACGAGACCAACGATGTCGGACACCAGCGGGGCATAGTACTTTCCGTCCGCCACGGTCTTCAGATAGGACACGTCGCCGCCGACGCCGGCGAAATCCTGCCGGAAGTCGATGAGTAGACCGTCGCTCGGGTTCTTGTTGTTGTCCAGCGTGTTGTAGGTGAGCGTGTAGCCCAGCGCCGAGGTCAGCGTCTTGCCGCTGGCAAGCTCCCTGCGTACCGGCAGCGAGGCCTCGCCATCGCTGTAGCAACCGAGGCCGCCGCTCGAGCTCAGGTCGATGCCGTTGGCGGCCGCGTAAGCCGGGCTCGGATTGAACGCCGCGCTGCCCGGATTGTTGTTACAATTCGCCAGGTAGCTCGGCAGCGTGATTTCCTGCTGGTAGATCGAATAGCGCAGCTGCAGCGACAGATCTTCACGCAACGAGAAGCCGAGGCGCGGCGAGAAGCCGAGCGTCTTGGTGCCGTAGGAGATGTAGTTGTTGGCGAGTTGCTGGCGCTGATAGAGGTCGAGTCCGAGCGCGACGCGGTAGTCGAGCAGATAGGGTTCGACGAACGACAGCGAGTAGCCGCGTGCGTACTGGCCATAGGTCACCGACGCCTTGGCGAACAGGCCGCGGCCGAGCAGATTGCGCTCGGAGATCGAGACTTCGGCCAAAGCGCCATCGGTGGTGGAGTAACCGCCCGAGACCGAGAAGTCGCCGGTCGATTTCTCTTCCATGTCGACGATCAGGATCACGCGATCACTCGACGAGCCCGGCTCGGTCGTGATCTTCACGCTCTTGAAGTAATCGAGGTTCTTCAGGCGCCGCTCGGCACGATCGACCAGGGCGCGGTTGTAGGCATCGCCCTCCGAGATGTCGAACTCGCGGCGGATGACGTAGTCACGCGTGCGCGTGTTGCCGCGCAGGTTGATGCGCTCGATATAGGTGCGCGGGCCCTCGTCGATGTTGAACACGACGGAGACGGTGTGCGCCTCGAAGTTGCGGTCGCCGCCCGGGCGGACCACGGCGAAGGCGTAGCCGCGGCGCGAGGCCTCGATCTGCATCTCCTCGACCGATTTTTCGACCGACTCCACGTTGTAGAGCGAGCCGGCATGGACGCGCGAATAACCGCGCATCGACAATGGATCGAAGTTCGGAATGCTGGAGCGGAAGTCGACCGCGCCGACGCGATATTGAGCGCCTTCCTCGATCTTGAAGGTGACGTTGAAGCCCTTCTTCTCCGGATCGTATTCGGTGAGCGCGGCCACCACCTGGACGTCGGCGTAACCGTTCTTGAGATAGAAGCGGCGAATCAGATCGCGGTCGGCTTCGACGCGGTCGGGATCGTAGACGTCACCGCTGCCGAGGAAGCTCAGCAGGTTCGTTTCGCGCGTCTTGATGACGTCCCTGAGGCGGTAGGACGAGAACGCGTTGTTGCCGACGAACTCGATCGACTTGACGCCGGTCTTGACGCCCTCCTCGATCGTGAAGACGAGATCGACGCGGTTGTTCGGCTGCTCGATGACCTCGGGCGTGACGCGCACGTCGTAGCGGCCGGACCGGCGATAGATTTCGGCGATTCGCAGCGTGTCGGACTGCACCATGGCGCGGGAGAAGGTGCCGCGTGCCTTGGACTGGACTTCAAGGGTGAGCTGCTCGTCCTTGATCTTCTTGTTGCCCTCGAAGGCGATCCGGCCGATCACCGGGTTTTCGACCACCGAAACGACGATCTGGCCGCCGGGACCGCGGTTGATCCTGACGTCCTGGAACAGGCCGGTCTCGATCAACGCCTTGAGGCCATCGTCGATGGCGCCTTGATCCAGGCGACCGCCCGGACCCGGCTTGAAATAGGAGCGGATCGTCTCCACCTCGACGCGGCGATTTCCCTGGACGGAAATCGACTGAACGGTCTGAGCGAGCGCAGACGAAGACACAAAAACAGCCCCGACCGGGGCAACCACCGGCGCGCCGAACATGATCAGGGTTGCGAGCAAGCCCCCCCGGAGTCGCAGTCCAAACTTCATCGCGCAACGCGCCCTTATCATTCCGTGCCAGACCCAACCCCAACGCCGGTCCGGAGATTCCCCAAGTCGAGGCCGCTTGTAGCCAATTTCGCCGACGCCGCAAACGGCCGAAAGCGTCGTGATTTCAATTTCATTCCAAGACGTTGCTCAACAGCAACGCCACAAAAAAGCCTCCATCAAGATGCCGCCATCCGCAGGATGTCGTTGTAGGTCGCAAACACCATCAGCATCAGCACCAAGCCGAGCCCGATTCGGAACCCCATCTCCTGAGTCCGGTCGGACAGCGGCCGGCCGCGGACCACTTCCGCCGCATAGAACATAAGGTGGCCGCCATCGAGCAGCGGGATCGGGAACAGGTTCAGCAAGCCGATCGACACCGACAGCACCGCGCACAGGTTGATCACGAACTGGAACCCGGCGCTGGCCGCCTGCCCCGACATCTTCGCGATTCCCAGGACGCCGCTGACCTCGTTGGGATTGCCATGTCCGACGAACAGCGAGCCCAGGAACTTGAAGGTGCTGGTGATGATGAACCAGACCTGCTCGACCCCGATCTTGAGCGCCTCGCCGATGCCCACCGGCGCGGTGGAAGCCTCGCCGGCCTGAGCCTTGTGCTCGATGCCGAGCACGCCGAGACGGTGGCTGTTGCCGAACGGATCCTTGCGCTCGAGCAGCGCCGGGGTTGCCGTCAGCGATACGATCGTACCGTCCCGCTTCACCTGGAAGGCAAGCGCCGAACCCGCATTCATCGCAACGATTCGCTGCATGTCGGCAAAGCTCTCGATCGGCTTGCCGTCGATCTGGATGACCACGTCCCCAACCTTGAAGCCGGCTGCAGCTGCGGCGCCATCGGCGACGACGCCGTCGACGCGCGCGATCGTGCTCGGCTTGCCGTAATACAGGGCCATGCCGGCGAAGATCAGCGCACCCAGGATGAAATTGGCGATCGGGCCGGCCGCAACGATCGCGGCACGCGGACCGACCTTCTTGTGGTGGAAGCTGCCGGCGCGTTCCTCGGCCGTCATGGCCGCAAGGGTCTGCGCGGACGGGGTCGAGGCCTCGCTCTCGTCACCGAAGAACTTGACGTAGCCGCCGAGCGGGATGGCCGAAATCTTCCAGCGGGTGCCACGGCGGTCGTTGAAGCCGATCAGCTCAGGTCCGAAACCGAGCGAAAAGGTCAGCACCCGCACGCCTGCCCAGCGCGCGACCAGAAAGTGGCCGAGCTCGTGGAAGAACACGACGATCGTCAGGACGAACAGGAAGGGAACCGCGTAGCCGAGGAGCCCATGGCTCAACGTATTGAAACTATGGGTAAAAAAATCGATCATCGAGTTCCCTCATCCAGCGCCGCAAGGCCCTGGTCCGAACCAACTAGGATGCCTTTAAGGCAATTTGAGGCAATAGGGCGGCAGCTCTATTTCGCGCAACATGGTCAACGGAGATTGCATCGTCCGCCGACGTCAGCGGTGCCTGGTTCCCGCTCCGGATCCAGTCGTCCAGTGTCGCCTCCACCAGCCGTGCGATCGCGCCGAACCGGATCTTGCCGGCGATGAACGCGGCGACTGCGACCTCGTTGGCCGCGTTGTAGACCGTGGTCGCCCCCTTCCCGGTCCTGAGCGAATCGAAAGCCAGGCGCAGCCCGGGGAAGCGCTCGAAATCGGGCGCCTCGAAGGTCAGCTGGCCGATCTTGGCGAGGTCCAGCTTGGCCGCCGGCCCCTTGATCCGGTCGGGCCAGCCGAGGCAATGCGCGATCGGAGTGCGCATGTCAGGCGCGCCGAGCTGGGCCACCACCGAGCAGTCGGAAAATTCGACCATGCCGTGGATGATCGACTGCGGATGAACGAGAACGTCGATTTCCTCTGGCGCAAGCGCGAACAGATAGGACGCTTCGATCACCTCGAGGCCCTTGTTCATCATCGAGGCGGAATCGATCGTGATCTTCTGGCCCATGCTCCAGTTCGGATGCTTCAGGGCCTGTTCGAGGGTCGCCTGCTCGATGTCCGCCGGCTTCCAGGTGCGGAACGGGCCGCCCGAGGCCGTGATGATGACGCGGACCAGTTCGTCGCGGTTGCCGGAGCTCAGCGCCTGGAACAGCGCATTGTGTTCGGAATCGGCCGGCAGGATGCATGCGCCCGCCTTGGCGGCACGCTGCATGAAGAAATCACCGGCGCAAACCAGACATTCCTTGTTGGCCAGCGCCACATGCGCGCCGCGATCGACCGCGGCCAGTGCCGGCTTCAATCCGGCGGCGCCGCTCACGGCCGCCATCACCCAATCGGCCGGACGCGCGCCGGCTTCGATCACCGCGCTTTCGCCGGCGCCGCATTCCGTGCTCGTTCCCGCCAGGGCGGCCTTGAGCTCGGCGAATTTGGAGGTGTCGGCGATCGCGACATAACGCGCGGAAAATTCCTTCGCGAGTTTCGCCAGCGCCTCGACATTGCCGTTCGCCGTCAACGCTTCGACGCGGTAGCGCTCGGGCGAGGCGCGCAGCAGATCCATCGTGCTGTCGCCGATCGAGCCGGTGGCGCCGAGAACCGTGACGCTGCGGACGGACGCCGCCGCAACCTTGTTGTTTCGCAATGGGACCGCGCTCATATCCTCACCAAACCATAAGACCGCTTCCGGCGCTATGCACACCATGGCGGAGAAAGCCGATAATCCAGGCCGCCAGGATGGCGGCGACAAAGCCGTCCAGGCGGTCCATAAGCCCGCCATGGCCGGGAATTAAGTGACTGGAATCCTTGACACCGAAGCGCCGCTTCACGGCGGATTCGAAGAGATCGCCGAGTTGCGACACCACTGAGAGGACGGCGCCGACCAGGAGCAGCGGAACTGCCTTGCCGATACCGCAAGCGGCAAAACCTCCGGCCACCGCAAGGCTCGCCACGAAGCCGCCGAGCGCGCCGGACCAGGTCTTCTTCGGGCTCACGCGCGGCCAGAGCTTCGGCCCGCCGATGCTGCGGCCGGCGAAATAGCCGCCGATGTCGGTCGCCCACACCACGAGCAGCACGAACATCAGCGCGGAGAAGCCGTTGACGAGGTCCTTGCGCAGCAGGATCGAGGCCAGCAACGCCGCCGCTGCGTAGGCAAAGCCCGTCGCGGCCCAGACGAACTTGCCGCGCGCGATCAGCGTCACGATCACGCCGCCGACGAGGCCAACGACGACGGAGGTCTTGAGCCCACCAAAAGTCACGGCGGCGCCCATCATGGCGATGACGACCGTCCCTGCCCCGGTCAGCGCGGCAGAGCCCGCGCCGACTACCGTCAGCCATTCCGCGAACAGCCCGATCGAAACCAGGGTCACGAGTAGCGCCCAGAGCCAGCCGCCGGCATAAGCGATCGCAATGGCGAGCGGCGCCAGCACCAGCGCTGCGAGGACCCGCATCACCAGATTGCTCGGGGCAGGCTTGGCGCCCACCGGTGCGGAATCGTGTTCGCTCACGAGGCGGTTTTCGCGACCAGGCCGCCGAAACGGCGCTCGCGCCTGGCGAATTCGGCGATCGCACCTTCGAGCGCCGCCTTGTCGAAGTCGGGCCAGTGGATCGGCACGAACACGAGCTCGCTATAGGCGGCCTGCCACATCAGGAAATTCGACAGGCGCTGCTCGCCGCTGGTGCGAATGATGAGATCGGGATCTGGAATGTCGGGCGCATCGAGATGCGCCCCGAGCGTCTCGGCATCGATCGTAGCAGGGTCGCGCTTTCCTTCCGCAACCTCGCGGGCGAGCTTTTGCGCCGCTTTGGCGATCTCCTGCCGCGAGCCGTAGTTGAAGGCGACGACGAGCGTGAGGCGTGAATTGTCGCGTGTCAGCTCCTCGGCTTCGTTGAGCAACGCGCAGATGTCGCTCTCGAGCCCCTCGCGCTCGCCGATGATGCGGACCTTGACGCCGTCGCGATGCAGGCTCGCCAGGTCGTTGCGGATGAAGCGGCGCAGCAGGCCGAACAGATCGCCGATCTCGCTCGCCGGGCGCGACCAGTTCTCCGACGAGAACGAGAAGATGGTGAGATAGCGGATGCCGAGCTCGTGCGAGGCGCGCACGACCCGGCGCAGGGCCTCGACGCCGCGGCGATGGCCCTCCGCACGCGGCAGGCCGCGCGCGGCCGCCCAACGCCCGTTGCCATCCATGATGATGGCGACATGCGCAGGCGCCTCGGACCGATCGGGTCCTTCCGTTGCGGGCGCGGCGGCGTTGGACATGAAGGCGATGCCTTAAACGGTGAGGATTTCTTTTTCCTTGGCGGCCAGCAACTGGTCGATCTCGGCGATGGTGCCGTCGGTCGCCTTCTGCACCTCGTCGGCGTGACGCTTCTGGTCGTCCTCCGACATCTCGTGATTCTTCTCGAGCTTCTTGAGGACGTCGAGGCCGTCGCGGCGGACGTGGCGCGCGGCGACCTTGGCGGCTTCCGCATATTTGTGCGCGACCTTCACCAGCTCCTTGCGCCGCTCCTCGTTCAGCTCGGGGATGCGCAGCCGCAGCACCTGGCCTTCAGTTGCGGGCGACAGGCCGAGATTGGAATCGACGATCGCCTTCTCCACCGCCTTGACCATCGACTTGTCCCAGACCTGCACCGAGATCAGGCGCGGCTCCGGCACGCTGACGGTGGCTAGCTGGTTGAGCGGCATGTGACCGCCATAGGCATCGACCTGCACCGGATCGAGCATCGAGGCGGAGGCGCGCCCCGTCCGCAAGCCGCCGAGCTCGTGCTTGAGCGACTGGACGGCGCCCTGCATGCGGCGCTTCACTTCGTTGAGGTCGAAATTACCCGTGGGCATCACGTTTCTCCTTCAAAATCCCGGCGACCGCTCCCGCGCCTTCCCTTGCGGGCGCGCCAGATCAGCCGTCAGCCGGCGACGATGGTTCCGTGGCCGACGCCGCGCAGAATCGCGCCGATCGACCCCGGCTCCGCGATCGAGAATACGATGATAGGCAGCGACGTCTCGCGGGCAAGCGCGAAGGCGGTCGCATCCATCACCTTGTAGCCGCCCTCGATCGCCTGCGAATGGGACAGCCGGTCAAACCGCGTGGCGGCGGGATCCTTCTTCGGATCGGCCGAGTAGACGCCGTCGACATTGGTCGCCTTCAGCACCGCCTGGGCGCCGATCTCGGCGGCGCGCAGCACCGCGGTCGTATCGGTGGTGAAGAACGGATTACCGGTTCCGCCGCCGAGCAGCACGATACGCCCTTCGGCGAGGTATTTGTGCGCCGCAGTGCGGGTGAACAGCTCGGAAATCTCGGGCATGACGAAGGCCGACAGCGTGCGCGCCGGCGTGCCCTTGCGCTCGATCGCCGCTTCCAGCGCGAGGCAGTTCATCATGGTGGCGAGCATGCCCATGGTGTCGCCGGTCGGGCGCGAGACGCCGCGGGCGGAGACCTCGACGCCGCGCACGATATTGCCGCCGCCGATCACGACCGCAACCTCGGTGCCGAGCTTGCGGGCGGCGATCAGATCATCCGCAACCCGGTCGACGGTCGGCTGGTCGATGCCAAAGCCTTGCTGTCCCGCGAGATATTCGCCGGACAGCTTGATCACGACGCGACGATAGACCGGATCAGTCATGAGCACCTTCCTTGTCCGGGCGCCGCTTCCGGCGGCACGCCGGAAGGAACGTTCCGGCGCTTACTTCTTGCCGCTGGCCGCGGCGACCTCGGCGGCGAAGTCGCTTTCCTGCTTCTCGATTCCCTCACCGAGAGCATAGCGCACAAAGCCCGCGATCTTCACCGCGCCGCCGACCTTGCCCTCGGCTTCCTTCACCGCCTGCGCCACCGACTTGCCGGTGTCGTGGATGAAGGCCTGCTCGAGCAGGCAGACTTCCTTGTAATAGGTCTTCAGGCCGGACTCGACGATCTTCTCGATCACGTTCTCGGGCTTGCCCTGCTGGCGATATTTGTCGGCGAGCACGTCCTTCTCGCGCTTGACGACCGCCGGATCGAGGCCGGACGGATCGAGCGCGAGCGGGTTGGCGGCGGCGACATGCATCGCGATCTGGCGGCCGAGCGCTGCGAGCTCGTCGGCCTTGCCGGGCGATTCCAGCGCCACGATCACGCCCATCTTGCCGGCACCATCGACGACGGCACCGTGGACGTAATGCGCCACGACGCCCTGGCTCACCTCGAGCGCAGCGGCGCGGCGCAGCGTCATGTTCTCGCCGATGGTGGCGATCGCGTCGTTGATCGCGGCTTCGACCGTGACGTCACCGACCTTGGCGGCCTTGATCTTCTCGACGTCGGCACCGACGTCGAATGCGACCTGGGCGATCATCTTGACCAGGCCCTGGAACTGACCGTTGCGCGCGACGAAGTCGGTCTCGGAATTGACCTCGACCACGACGCCCTTGGTGCCCTTGGTGAGCGCGCCGATCAGACCTTCTGCGGCGACGCGGCCCGACTTCTTGGCGGCCTTGGACAGGCCCTTCTTGCGCAGCCAATCCTGCGCCGCTTCCATGTTGCCGTCGTTTTCGGTCAGCGCGGCCTTGCAGTCCATCATGCCCGCGCCGGTCGACTCGCGCAGGTCCTTGACCATCGCAGCTGTGATCGTTGCCATCGTTGAAAATCCTTTGTGCCTGCCGGTTCGCCGCGGCGTGGCATCGAAGCGCCCCGCCGCGGTCCATCTCAGGAATTCGCGTCAACTGAAATGGTGGCCGGATCTCATCCGGCCAGCCCATGCTCTCTCGACTATTCCGCTTCTGCGGTCAGCGCCTTGGCCTTGGCCACCCAGGCATCCGCGCGGCTCGGCAGACCGACTTCTTCGCCGATCGTGTGCGCGGTGTCGTGGTCGAGCTCGGCGAGCTGCCAGTAGTGGAAGATGCCGAGGTCGTTGAACTTCTTCTCGATCGCACCCGACACGCCCGGGAGCTTCTTGAGGTCGTCGGCGGTGCCGCGCGGACCTGCAAGGCCCTGGAAGCCGCTCGTCGACGCCGCCGGCAGTTCCTCGACGACCGGCTGAGTCGAGGCACCGACGTCGACGCCCGAATCGCCTTGGGCCCGCGAGATGCCGTCGATCGCCGCACGCGCGATGAGATCGCAATACAGCGAGATGGCGCGACCGGCATCGTCATTGCCCGGCACCACATAGGTGATGCCCTTCGGGTCCGAATTGGTGTCGACGATCGCGGCGACCGGAATGTTGAGGCGCTGGGCCTCCTGGATCGCGATGTCTTCCTTGTTGGTGTCGATCACGAAGATCAGGTCGGGCAGACCGCCCATGTCCTTGATGCCGCCGAGCGAGCGATCGAGCTTGTCGCGCTCGCGCTGAAGCGTCAGGCGCTCCTTCTTGGTGTAGGAGCTGGCATCGCCGCCCGCCAGCACGTCGTCGAGGTGACGCAGGCGCTTGATCGAGGCCGAGATCGTCTTCCAGTTGGTCAGCGTGCCGCCGAGCCAGCGCGAATTGACGAAATACTGCGCGCAGCGCTTGGCCGCGTCGGCGACGCCGTCCTGCGCCTGGCGCTTGGTGCCGACGAACAGGATGCGGCCGCCCTTGGCCACCGTGTCGCTGACGGCCTGAAGGGCCTGGTGCAGCATCGGCACGGTCTGGGCGAGATCGACGATGTGGATGTTGTTACGGGTGCCGAAAATGAACGGAGCCATTTTCGGATTCCAGCGGTGCGACTGGTGACCAAAGTGCACGCCAGCTTCGAGCAGCTGACGCATAGTGAAATCGGGTAGTGCCATCGTTCTAATTCTCCGGTTGGTTCCTCCGGAAACGTGTGAGCAAAACGGAGCGTTCTCGCCCCGGCTGCCACCGGACGGCCTTGTGAGCCATGTTTCCGTGTGAGATGGCGCGCTATATAGCGCCATTTCGGCCAGAAGCAAGGAAATAAGGCGGCGCTCGCGCGCGCCCGAAAGCTGCGGTCGCTACGCTGGCGCCGATTCCCGGCGCCCTCCTCGACCGGCTAGCACTTCGGCTGGCCGGGCGGGCAAGACTTCGGGGGAGGTCCGGCGGGCCGCGGCGGAGGCGGCGGAGGCGGCGCCGCACGCGGCGGCGCGGCAGCCATCGGCGGCGGCGCCGGCCGCGCAACAGGCGGTGGCGGCGGCGCGGGCCGCGCAACCGGAGGCGGCGGTGGCGCCGGCCGCGCCATTGGGGGCGGTGCGGGCC
>NZ_JBWJZE010000011.1:0-266405 GCF_056429085.1 Bradyrhizobium sp. CFUWI | reverse complement strand
CCCGAATCTTTGCGAGATTTAGGCGGAAATCACGGGCACCGACAGATCCTGATCTTCTGAAGATTGCCAAAGACCGAAAAAGGCATGTTTCACGAAGAGCCGTGAGAGATGAATATAATCGGCTGCTTTTGGAGAAGTACGCGCACGACAAGTCCTGAGTTTAATTGCATCAGGTGGTCCCCCTCCGTGCCAGCGAAGCTCTTCATCTCCGGCCACTTCTTTCTTGCCTCGGTCAGGCTGGCCCGATGGAGCTTTGCGCAGCATCAAAATGCCATCTCGGACAGACTGGACGCGTAGCCGAACAACCTGTTGTCAGGCTGCTTAGGTATGAGGCCCGGGTTCCTAACTTTTCCCACAGTCTTGGAAAGGCAGGTCGAGCTGAAGCCAGCCCTACTAGAATTCGAACTTCACCCCGATAAGATTGTCGCTCGACCAGACCAGTCGGCAACTTCGAACGCTGCGATCCTTGTCGAGCATCAGCTTGAACGTGGGGTTCACGTAAGACCTCGACGGAAGTTCAATTGCTGCGCCTTGATCCGACATGTTGATCACGCGGCAGCGTAAGCTCGCACCGTCGCCGAAGATGTAAGCGACCTCGTCAACTTCAATGCGCTCAAGCTTTCGACGTTCTATCATTTCCGATCGTTTCATCCTGCTCACAACGAACGAGCCTCATTCGTCGCTTGCGCTACCGAGTCTGTGCTGCGAAAACGTTTCGCCTCACTGATCCTGCGTGACGCCCCAGCTCGGCAACGTCTAATAAACGCACTGTCGGACCCAGTAGCCACCGCTCACGCGGATCCACTGGCATGAGCTGGGCGGGGGCTCTTTGATGATCGGCCATCCATGAATGTCGATGTTCGTTGGCGCGGTGATGCCGCGCCAAAAGACGGCATTCGCTCAGAGGAATGGAAAACGAGGACTCCAGTGAAGCAGGTAACGGCTATGCAGCACAGCAGGGAACGGCATTTGTTTGATCCCAGTGAGACGCCTTTGACGATGCTAGGCGAGGTCGGGGGTAAAGCCAAGGCACCGAATTTCAGTTCGATGTCTACCTTGGCGCTCGGCATGACGCCGCCGCGCTTTCATGTCCGGATTAGGTACCGGCGGGCTCCGGCCGCCCTGCGAAGCCCGGGTGTCCAAAGCACTTTCATCCGAAGTCGGGTCCTTCGAAACACTTCATTAGCTTTCTTCTGGCTTGCTGGCAGCGTGCCGATTACCGCTGATTGCGGCACATGGAATGGGAATGTCGGCCCCGGCTGTTTCTCCCAACCTGCGGCTGGGGCCGTTTTTGAACTTTCGCTGCATCGTTCAACCCGGTCCACAACCATGTTTAGAGGCATCGCAATCGCGCTGTTTGGGCTGACCATTCTTTCGCAGGTCGATCAGGCGCTCTTTTACGGCCGAAATACCGACGCCGCGCTCAAGCTTGTGCGGGAGATTGGCCGAGGCTTTGGGCTGTAGGACAGCCGCGCTGCGCTCAAGATCGCTCGGCGACTGCTTCTTCAACAGTAGTCCCAGAGAGTTGAGAGTAACGAGTTGTCAGAATGATCTGACTTCTGCTCTTGGCACGTAGCTGACCTTCTGAGCTGTCGTGGCGTAGACCGCTATTGACCCAAACCGGACCTGGGCCCGTCGCGCATTTCATATTCATCGAAGCCTGGACCATTCTATTGCTCTCCCCTCCGCGGCTCTGATCCAATCTTCCTTGCAGTCACCATAGGCATGTGAGTTATTGGAGTGCAGGCGCTGGCAGCCAGCCTTCACCAGATCGTATTCTGCCGCAATCGCTGGGTAGGTCCGCAGATAGTCACGGAACGCCAAATGGCGCACAATCTCTTGCGAGCCGATTGCGTAGCAATGAAGTTGTACGGTTCGGCGTCCAGTCTTGTCGGACTTCGTGCAATACCGCCGGCCGGGTAAGCCAAGTTCGCCCCACCATTCATAGCCCAACTCTCTTATCGCGTTCTGACATTCGTCGAGCTTGGTCAGGCTTCCGACAACGGGAATTAGATCCAGTATCGGTTTAGCCCGGATGCCCGGAATGGCCGTCGAGCCAACATGATGAACTATCGTCAGATTTGACCCGATGGTCTCCAAGAGCAGTCGCGCCTCGACGTCAGCCAAGTGCGACCAGTTGGGATCGTGGGGTTGCAGCTCGACCTTGATCGGCCGGGGCATGTGCTCTCTCTCTCTCTGGGTGGATGCTTTGACGTCTGCATACCACGATCCGACGAGTGCCCGCTCCTTGCCCAAAAGCGCGCCTACCCCGCCGCCGATGTCCGGATTGGCCCGTAGCTGACCTTCTGAGCTGTCGTGGCGTAGACCGCTTGTGACCCGTAGCAGACGTTTGTCGGATTCGGCTTCGTGCCGCGTTAACACAACCCGGTTATACGAGCCACCACGCTCCGAACGGATCGCCTTTCTTGCGAGGCATTGACCCAATGAAACGAATTTTTACGTTTCTCATAGTCGGGCCGCTGCTTATGGGCGGCGTGCTCGACTTTCTGTTTGGGTCGACGAGTGCTCTTGGTTGGGTGGTTGGGCTTCCGTTCTTGAGTGTTTTGGTTGCGTTTCCAAGTGCGCTTGTCGATTACTCTCTGGAAGGGCGGCGCTGGCAGCTCGCTCTCGTTACAGCGTCCGGCGTTGTTGGATCGTCTCTCGCGGGCTTCTCTTCCCAAAGCCATCTGCTTTTGATCGCCGCTGCTGGAGGTGTCTCGATGGCGTTCTGTTCTTGGATGACCAATCAGAGCTGGTCCCCGGAACACAGGGCGTGATCAGGGCCCCCTCCTTTGCATTCACTTCCGCTTGTGGCCCGTAGCTGACCTTCTGAGCTGTCGTGCGTAGACCGCTTGTGACCCGAAGCAGACATGGCTTTGATGTCCGAGGCGGCAACTGCTAGTTTCTGCGCACCACTCGGCTTGCCGGGTTACTGCGCCGTCCAATGGATCGAATTGTATCTAGCGATGAAATTTCTCATTCTTTTGTTCGTAGCGATTCCGGCGCTCGCTGATCCGGCAAAGGCTTGCCGTACCGCACCTTCGCTCACACTTCTGGACACGCTGCCGGCTGCCGCTCGCGCTGAGCCAGTGGTGGCAGCCGTCGAGGCAATTGAGCTATTACCACCCCCATGGGTGAAGGGCGATGGCTGGGGATCTACGCCTCTGATCAGAGTGCGCGTGGTCGAAGCGATCAACGGGGTGCAGGAAGGGCAGGTTCTCGTCGTTGATGCAATCGGGACCAGTTGTGATCAGGATTTTCCACGGAGTGAAACGTATTTTTAAACCCATCTTGCGAAACGGCGGCACTACATTGCCGGCGAGCTCGAAGCCAACGGCTACGGTGATATCGTCTTTCATGGCGCATGGAAGCGGGATGGTGCGGCTGACGACCTAGTACCGGTTCGACCAGGGAAGTGATCTCGCTGGCGCTGCTTAGCGTCCGCTGTTGGCCCGTCGCTGACCACCGCGCAGAGAGCCGCTTCGTCTGCTTTCGACAGGTAAGCCGACCACGATGAAGCGACTGCCGAGGGCAGCCTTGACCATTGCTGACTCTAGAGAGAAGCTGAGCAAAGGCGTTGTACGGAAATACACGACCCCAACCTCTCGTGATGATGCGAAGCCCGTCAGGTTGAGAAGCGGCACCTTCTGATCGTTGCCGTCCTTCGCTCGCGGATCCTTGCGGTCGCGGATGACGAGTACCCGCGTCTTCATGTCTTCGTCCGGCCAATCCGGACGGCAAATTTCTTCCTGTCGCATCGTTGTCGCGACCGCATACCGAACGATCCGCCTCATCGGAATGACCTGTCGAGGATTAGTTTCAAAATACTCGATGAGTTCGCCGAGCTCATCTTCAGTTGGCGTCGGTCCCGCTCCTCCGATTTTGCTACAAAGCACAAATGCTTCATCGCATATCGCGCTAATCGAACCTCTTCGGCCGAGACTTCAATAGCGTGAACGGCTGCAGCGTGCGTAGCGACGTAGTGCCTCTAATACCGCGGCCTTGGAGCGGCGGGGAGGGCGGCCGACCTCGCGCATGTCCTCGATATGTAGATCGATGATGTCGCCGAAGTCTTGGTTTGGACAGCGGCGCGGGGCTTTGGTGATCCACTGCGGTCGATATGGCGCTCCATCTCGAGCGCCCAGTCTTCGCCGTCCTTGCGCCGGCGGAAGGTCTCTGACACGTAGCGGTTCTTGCGGGGACCTGGACGCGCCAGTTCCCGGAAGGCAATTGAGTGTAGCTGGCCACGGTCGTGTGCACTCCCCATTTCTTGGGCGCTATGTGTGCACTGAGAGGGTCAAAACGGGGACAAACGCGTGCAATTTCGACTAGATTAGGCTGCACATGTTCCGGGTTCATCCCATTGAGAACATAAGGTAAATCATTGAAATCGCAAGACTATCGCTTTTCCGTGGCGCCGATGATGGATTGGAGCGAGAACTCAATATTTTCAATCGGCTAAGGGGCGGCGTGTGCACGATGTGTGCACCGGGAGATGCAAAAGAATCTATCGACGGCAAATCTCAACAGGCGGTCTGAGGCGTGATGCTGACCTCGGCTTCCGCGCGATCGAATCGGAGAGCAGTGCAGCGACCACAACAGGTGTTTCGCCGCCGGTCATGAGTGAGAAAGAAGCCCAATGTTCCTGACCGAGAACGATCTGAATGAATTGGTGGCATGGCGACGCCATCTTCACGCCGTGCCGGAACTGTCGGGGCAAGAGGCAAAAACCGCGGAAGCCGTGCGGGCCCGTCTTCAGGCGGCGGGTGCCGACAGGATCGTTTCGGGCCTCGGTGGTCACGGCGTGCTTGGAATCTATGATGGACGTGAGTCTGGCCCGACGGTCATGCTTCGGGCCGAACTGGATGCACTGCCGATCCAGGAAAAATCAGAACTCAAGCATCGATCACTGGTAGCAGGAAAAGCCCATCTCTGCGGTCATGATGGTCATATGGCAATTCTGGCGGCCGTAGCGCAAAATCTGAGCCAGCAACGTCCAAGCCGAGGTCGCGTAGCGCTCCTGTTTCAGCCGGCCGAGGAGGACGGGTCCGGTGCGGCCGCCGTTCTGGCTGACGCGAAGTTTGAGCAGGTGCGGCCCGACTTTGTCTTCGCGCTGCATAACCTTCCTGGGCTCGGTTTTGGACAGGTCTCCCTTGCCGAGGGCTTGGTGAATTGCGCCTCGCAAGGAATGCGGATCAGATTATCGGGACGAACCACGCACGCGTCGAATCCGGAGCTCGGTATCTCCCCGAAAGACGCGCTCGCCAGGCTTCTGTTGGAGATTCCCGCGCTTGGGCACGGTACGGAGCTGGACGACGACTTCTCGATGCTGACGGTCACCCACGCAAGACTTGGGGAGCCTGCGTTCGGTATCGCGCCGGGCTTCGGCGAGTTGTGGGTGACACTGAGAACATGCACCGACGTGATGATGGAACGGCTCCGCCTGGAGGCGGAAGACTTGGTTCGACGCGTGACGGCCGGTGAGGGGCTGAGCACGGAAATCGCTTATCGCGACGTCTTCAATCATTGCGCAAACGACGTCGATGCTGTTGCCCATCTTAGAAGCGCGCTGGACGCAGAGGGGGTGCGACATTCGGCGAAGGGCCTTCCACTGCGTGGCTCCGAGGACTTCGGACGTTTTGGCTCCCGTTCGAAGTCGGCGATGTTTTTCCTGGGAGCCGGCAAAGAGCATCCCGGGTTGCATGAGCCGAACTACGACTTTCCGGATCAGTTGATAGAAGTTGGTGCAAGAATATTCATACGCACTATACGCAACCTGCTTGGCTAAATCGAGAATTCCGGACGGAGTGACAGCGTACCGCCTGCATGTCACACGTTGGATCGACGATTAGAACGATTTAAATCTAGAGGCATTCGAATTTGTGCGGTGAGATTCGAAACAGGAAATCGCTCTCCGACCACGACGGTTTGTCGTGCAACCTTAGATGATTTCTAGGTCCCAATTCCTTCTCGCAGCGCCGTCGTATGTTAGGAAGCGACGGGGACGTGCTTGCAAGTGGAATTGGGGCGCAGGAATGACGCGTGAACTTTCGGCCAGGAAAATCGTGCGTACGCTATCGTTGGGCGCGGTGAGTTATCTCGCGCTGTCGATGGAATCTTCGGGTGACCTTCAGCATGCGGTTGCGCAGTCCAATCTGCCGCCCGTGACCGTGGATGCTCCCAAGCCGAGAGTTCGTCAGCCGGTCCAGAGATCACAGTCGACGCGCGCCTCCCGAGGACAAAGATCCGTCGCAGCGGCAGCTCCGCGCCAGGCTGCACCCGTTCCCTATGTGGTGCCCTCGACCGGGACGGTCGGTACGGTGCCGCCCGCCTACGCAGGCGGCCAGGTCGCAACCGGCGGGAGTCTCGGTCTGCTCGGCAATCGCGGTGTGATGAACACGCCGTTCAACCAGACGAGCTATACGGCTGAGTTGATTCAGAACCAACAAGCGAGAACGATCCGCGATGTCTTGGCGAATGATCCCTCGGTTCGTGTCGTCCAGGCGGCAGGTGGTGGCGCCGACAGTGTGTTCATACGCGGCTTTTACTATGACAGCGGCGACTATGGGCTGAACGGCCTCTATGGAATCGCTCCCTACTACTCTAGCGGCGCGAATTTCGTCGAACGCGTCGAAGTTCTGAAAGGCCCGAGCGCCGTGCTCAATGGGATGACGACGGGGGGCACCGGCGTTGCGAGCGGCGGTGCAGTTGGCGGCAGTATCAATCTCATCACCAAGCATGCTGCCGACATCGACATTACGCAGATTACGGGCACCTACGTATCGAGATCGCAGTTTGGCGCCAATATGGACGTCAGCCGTCGCTACGGCGAGCACAAGGAGTGGGGCGTTCGGGTCAATAGCACTTATTCGAACGGAAGTACCCCGTGGGACCGCCAGACGGATGAATTCGGCAATGCAGTGATCGGACTCGACTACCGGGGCGAGAGAGCACGCGTGGCAGTCGATGTCGGTTATCAAGCCGATAATTTGACTCCTCCACTACGCTTCTTCGGGATTGGCCCAGGCCTCACCTCCATTCCTTCGCCGCCAAAGGCAGGGACGAATTTCCAGGTGCCTTGGGCTTACTATAAGCCGAAGGACTTCTTCACGACCGTAAAAGGCGAAGTGGATGTTACTGACTGGATAACTGCATATGCCGCTTTTGGTTATCACGACAGCAAGATCGATTATACCTATCCTTCGCCCAATATTACCAGCGCCGCCGGCGCTTTGGTGGGGCGTCCGGGGCTTGGGCATGAGACGTTCGAGACCTTTGCAGGAGAAGCGGGCGTCCGGGCGGTGGTCGATACCGGTCCGGTCAATCATGCTCTAAACGCGAACTATTCGATCAATGATCGAACCTATGATCAGAGCGTTCTGAGTTCGGCAGGATTAATTGCCTGGAATCTTTACACTCCACCGACAAACGTCGCTCGTCCGAACTTAAATGTACCGACACTGAGACTAAATACCAACGTGAACATCGAAAGCGTCGGTGTTTCCGATACCCTGTCGATGTTTGACAAACGCCTTCAGGTGACCGTCGGTGTTCGTCAACAAACCGCTGGGAGCAGGGTGACAAATTTCATCCCGACGGCGGCAAATCCGAGCAGGCCCTATCAAGAGACGACTTTATGGACCCCGGCTTATGCGGTTGTCGTCAAGCCGGTTGAGAATATCTCGCTCTACGCAAACTATATCGAGGGGCTCCAGACACCGGTGGTCGTTACTGGCCTATTCCAAAACGCTGGCGCTGTGTTTCCGCCCAGCAAGACCACTCAGGTCGAGACCGGAGTGAAGTTCGATGCCGGCCGATTCACCACGACACTGAGTCTGTTCGACATCACACAACCCAGCATCATCACAGTGCCGGGCCTGCCTTTCCCTACCCGGGAACTCAGTGGCAGGCAGCGCAACCGTGGTGCGGAGATCAATGTGTTCGGTGAGATCACGCCAGACATCAGGCTGCTCGGCGGCGTTGCCTTTATCGATGGTGTGCAGGAAAGGACAGAGAACGGCACTAACGACGGCAAAAAAGCGATCGGAGTTCCCGCGGTCACCGCCAATATCGGAGCCGAGTGGGATACTCCGTTTGTTCATGGACTGACGTTCACCGGAAGAGTCATCTACACCGCTTCGCAATACGTCAACGTAACAAACACGCTCACGATACCTGAGTGGACACGCGTCGATCTCGGCGCCCGGTATACCTTCGCCTCGCCATGGAACGGCAAACCGATCGTAGTCCGCGCCGCCGTCGAGAACGTCACCAATAAGGCCTATTGGGCTTCGGCTTATAGCGGCGTCATCACGCTCGGCGCGCCGCGGACCTATCTGGTGTCTACCACCTTCAACTTTTAGGCGGCTTTCCCAGAAGCCGGAGTCATGCCGCCGCGGTTGTCCGCGGCGGCATTGCCTTGGCATGAGCCTTTCAGTGCCGTCGATGACGGCATAATGAACGCCGCCCGCAACAAAGCCGGCGCTCATGTAGCTCGGAAAAGTTCCGCCTTGCGCAGTTAGAATTGCAGCAATCTGCGACGCCTCCTGAAATCCCAATATTCTCCCGCGTGTTGGCGCGCAAGCGCGGAGGTTGCATTATATCCGCCCGTCGCCAGTTTTGAGGTCTTACAAAAAGGCGCGTCGATATTGCTTTGACCCTCGTCTCCTTCTGACCTAGTCAAACGTCTCTGCTTTCGCTTTCCGAAGAGGGGATCGCGCCATGATGGTGTTCGACAGAGACGACGTCACCTTCACCGTCGTCGTCAATCACGAAGAGCAATATTCCATCTGGCCGACGTTCAAAGAGATTCCGGCCGGCTGGAAGGCGGTGGGCAAGTCCGGCAGCAAGAAGGAATGTCTCGACCACATCGAACAGGTGTGGACCGACATGCGCCCGCTCAGCTTGCGCAAATTCATGGACGATGCGGCGCCTCCGCAGTCGGCGTAGCCAGCGGGGTTCGGTCGTCCGATGCGGCTTCTTTGTCTGCCCTATTCCGGCGGAAGTGCCATGTTCTATGCGCGGTGGCGCAGGCTGCTGCCGTCGTGGATCGACGTTCGGCCGGTGGAATGGCCCGGGCGCGGCGCGCGCATGGACGAGCCGCTGGCGACCGATCCGCGCGTGCTGGCAGCGCAGCTCGCTGGCGAGCTCGCCGCGCAGCTCGACGGGCCCTACGCGTTGTTCGGGCACAGCCTCGGCGCCGTGGTCGCGTTCGAGCTTGCGCATGGCCTGCTCGATCGCGGAGTGCCTGCGCCGGCCATTCTCTTCGCCTCGGGTGCGGAAGCGCCGGCGGTTCGAGACGGCAACAAGTGGCGCCATCCCCTGAGCGACGAAGCGCTGATGCAGGAGCTGCGCAATCTTCAGGGCACGCCCGACGACGCGCTGTCGAATGCAGAGCTGATGCGGTCCGCGCTGCCGGTGCTCCGCGCCGACTTTCTGATGTGCGGGGCCTATGCCTACCGGCCGCGGCGTCGATTGCCGTGCCCCGTACACGTTTTTGGCGGAGCGGACGACGAGACCGGCCGCGAAGCGCTCGAGGCCTGGCGGCAGGAGACCTCGGCGTCATTCACGCTCGACATCCTGCCGGGGCATCACTTCTTCATTCACACAGAGCAGGCCGAGCTGATCGACCGGATCGGCTGGGCGCTGGTCCGGCAATCGGGGCGATCGATTGCTTCGCATCGGAGCGAGGATCATGAGCGCGTTCTCCGTCCAGCCACTCATTGACGGCAAGACTCTTCCCATGCTGCTTAGGGCAGGTGAGGCCGGGCAGCCGCTCGGCGAAGCCCTTCCCGTGCTGCGCACGACGATCGACCGGTACCTGACCGACAGCGGCGGCATCGTGTTTCGCGATTTCTCGCTCGATGGTCCCGATGCGTTTCGAGCCTTCGCGGCCGATTTCGGTCATCCGCTGCTGACCTACGAGTTCGGGTCGACGCCGCGTTCGCAGGTGACCTCGGGCGTCTACACGTCCACGGAGTATCCGCCGCACCAGCATATCCCGCTGCATAACGAGCAGGCCTATACCCGCGATTGGCCGATGAAGATCTGGTTCTACTGCATGCAGCCGGCGCTGGAAGGCGGCGAGACGCCGATCGCCGACAGCCGCGCCATCTATCGCGACATGCCGCCGGCCATTCGCGGGCGGTTTGCCGACAAGGGCGTGATGTATGTGCGGAACTACGGCAACGGGCTCGACGTCGACTGGCAGCAGGTGTTCGGCACCGACTCCAGATCGGAGGTGGAGGCTTACTGCGCTCGCCACGACATCGAATGCGAGTGGAAGGAAGACGGCGAGCTCCGCACGCGCCAGATCTGTCAGGGCACGGCGCAGCACCCGATCACCGGTGACTGGGTCTGGTTCAACCAGGCGCATTTGTTCCACGTCTCCAATCTCGAGCCGGAGGTGCGCGAGAGTCTGCTCGACGTGGTCGAGGACGAAGCCGATCTGCCGCGCAACGTCTTCTATGGCGACGGTTCGACGATCGAGGATGAGACGCTGTCAACGGTCCGGACCGTTCTGGAGAGGCACAAGATCAGCTTTCCCTGGCAGGCCGGCGACGTCGTGATGCTCGACAACATGCTCACGGCGCACGCGCGTGCCCCATTCAAGGGGCCGCGCAAGGTGATCGTCGCCATGGCTGAAGCTCATCGGCAGGGGTGATCGGCAAGGGTGATCGGCGGCACGTCTTATTTGGGCGGTGGGGATTTCCGGCGCGCGGCCGGACAGGAATTCGAGACATGGACAGATCCAACCTCGTCGAACGCTTGCGAGAGCACGCTGCCTTGCGACCGGAGAAGGTGGCTTTGCGGTTCCTCGAAGGCGACGACGTTGCCGACGAGCTGACGTTCGCCGCGCTCGACGCTCGGATCAGGGCACTTGCGGCGTGGTTGCAACAGATGGGCGGGGCAGGCGAACGGGCGGTGATTCTGCTTCCGAGCGGGATCAACTATGCCGTCGCATTCTATGCCTGCCTGTATTCGGGCGTGATCGCCGTGCCGGCGTATCCGCCTGAGGGCGGCCCCGAGCGCTATGCGGGACGACTCAACGGTATCCTGCGGGATGCCGCGCCTCGCTTCATCCTGGTGGAGACGGGGCTGCGCGGTCTCATCGAGGCGGCATTGCCCGAGCTCGCCGACGTGGAGATCGTTGCGGTGGACACGATTTCGCCCGATCTCGCGGCGGACTGGTGCGAGACGAGGCCTGCCGCCGACGGGATCGCGTTCCTCCAGTACACATCCGGCTCGACCTCGCAGCCGAAGGGCGTTTGCGTCTCTCACGGCAATCTGGCGGCCAACGAGCGTGCCATCGAAGCGGTTTGTGGCGGAACGCCGGACGACGTCTTTGTCAGCTGGCTGCCGCTCTATCACGACATGGGACTGATCGGCGGACTTCTGAACCCGCTGTTCACGGGCTTTACCGGCGTCCTGATGTCGCCGCGGAACTTCCTGGAGCGGCCACGGCGCTGGCTCGAGGCCATCGACCGTCACGGCGGCACGTTGAGCGGTGGCCCCGACTTCGCGTACTCACTCTGTACCGACCGCATCTCGGAAGAGACCATCCGTCGGCTCGACCTCAGCCGGTGGAGGTTTGCGTTCTCGGGCTCGGAGTTCGTCCGCCGGACCACCTTCGAGAAATTTGGCGACCGGTTTGCGCGCGCCGACTTCAATCGGCGGGCGTTGACGGCCTGCTATGGCCTTGCGGAGGCGACGCTGCTGGTCACGGCCGGCGACATCACCGCCGAGACCGTCAGCTACACGCTCGATACTGCGGAACTCGCCGCCGGCCGCATCGCGAGCGCCAGCGAAGGCACGGACCTCGTGGCATGTGGTCGAACTGCTGCTGGTCACGCCGTGCGCATCATGCGTGTCGACGAATCGGCGGTGGCCGAGGCGAATGAGGTGGGCGAGATCTGGGTCGCCGGTCCCAGTGTCGCGCTAGGCTACTGGAACAATGTCGAGGCCACGCATCAAGCCTTCGTCGAGCGGGATGGCGCGCGTTGGCTGCGGACCGGCGACATCGGCTTCCTTCGCGACGGCGCACTCGTGGTGGCCGGTCGTCTCAAGGACCTCTTGATCGTTCGCGGGCAGAACGTCTATCCGACGGATGTTGAGCAGGCGGTCGAAGCCGAGGTCGAATCCGTCCGCAGCGGACGGGTTGCCGCCTTTCCCGTCGAGGTCGACGGGCGTGAGGCCATCGGAGTGGCGGCAGAGTTCAGCCGCGCCGTGCTCAAGCGTAGCAATCCGGAAGCGCTCGCACATGCGATCGGCGAAGCCGTCCTCCAGCAGGCGCATGAGTATCCGGCCGTGATCGTTCTGCTGAACCCGCAAGCGATGCCGTTGACCACGAGCGGCAAGCTGCAGCGGTCGGCCTGCGCAACGCGTCTCGCCGACAACACGCTCGACAGCTTCGCGGTGTTCGAGAGAGGCCGTCGCCGCGGCACTGCATCCCTGACGGTGCCGGCGACTGATACCGAGCGCGCCGTCGCCTCGATCTGGTGCGACGCACTTGGCGTCGCGGCGGTGCATCGCGAGGACGATTTCTTTGTGCTGGGCGGAAACTCGATCGCGGCTGGCCAAGTCGCCGCGGCGATCCGCGACCGCGTGGACGTGGAAGTGGAGCTGCGCACCTTCTTCGACGCGCCGGCGCTTGCGGCCTTCGCTGGCCGGATCGATGTTTTGGCGGGCACCGGTGCTGGCCGGGCGCTCCCGCCGATCCCATGGGCCGTCGCGGCCGATCGCGCGATGCTGTCGCACGCGCAGGAGCGGCTCTGGTTCCTCTGGAACATGGACCCTGCTGGGACAGCCTATACCGTTGCGAGCACAATCGGTCTGAAGGGACGGCTCGACCGTACAGTGCTTTCGCGTGCTTTCGGCGAGATCGTCCGTCGTCACGAGATATTGCGCACCACGTTCATCGCCAGAGACGGCCGCGGAACGCAGCTCATCCACGATGTCATGAGCGTCGGCGTCCGGCACGAGGATCTCCGCGCCTATTCTGTGCGGGAGCGCTCCGAGCGCGCGGAGACGGTCAGGCGATCCGAGCTCGGCAAGCCGTTCGATCTCGTGAACGGGCCATTGTTGCGCGCCGTGCTGCTTCAATTCGCGGACGATGCGTATGAATTGCTGCTGCTGGCCCATCACATCATCGTCGATGGCAGGTCGCTTGATGTGTTGCTCGAAGAGCTGGCCGCTCTCTATCGAGGCGGTACCGGTCAAGGCGCAGGCGTGCCGCCGGTTCCGGCAATTCAGTATGCTGATTTCGCAGCCTGGCAGCGAAGCTGGCTTGCGGGCGGCGAGGGCGATCGGCAGCTCGCCTATTGGCGCGCCAAGCTCGGCGATGTTCACCCGGTGCTGGCGCTGCCGCATGATCGGCCGCGCCCGACGATCCAGAGCCATGCCGGCGCCACGATCGCACTGGCCATCGACGGCGCGCTCGCGTCCCGGCTCCGGGGGATCGCCGGCAAGCAGCGCGTCAGCGTCTTCATGCTGCTGCTCGGCGCATATTACGCGCTGCTCCATCGCTACACCGGGCAGAGTGATTTGCGTGTCGGCGTGCCGGTCGCCGGGCGTCGGCATACGCAGCTCGAACGACTGATCGGATGTTTCGTCAACACGCTGGTGCTGCGGGCCGAGATGACCGCCGAATCGAGCTTCACCAGCCTGTTGCGTCAGGTCAGGGAGTCGGTGGTCGAGGCGCTGACGCACCAGGATCTTCCGTTCGAAATGCTGGTCGACGGCCTCAAGCCCGAACGCAGCGGTGGGCACAATCCCCTGTTCCAGGCGAAGTTCAACTACATGACGGCGCCGGGCGGTTTCTCCGGCGTCGAGGGGCTCGCTGCCGACATCGACATTGTCGATCTCGCTGGTTCGCATTTCGATGTCGCCCTCGACGTCATCGATGGCGTCGGCATGAAGGTCACGTTCAACTACGCCACCGATCTGTTCGATCGTCCGACTATCGCGCGATTGGCGACGCAATTCGGTTCGATGCTGCGCCAGATTGCCGACAATGCCGAGCGGCGGATATCGGACTTCGTCATCGACGACGGACACCAGCAGACCGTGCCTCGTGAGGCTGCGGCGTTCGGCTTCGCCGATGTGGTGAGCCTTCATCGCGCGGCGACCGCGGATCGACAGACCGCTATCGCCATTCGATGCGGCCGGGGGCAATTGACCTTTGCGGCGCTCGAGCAGCGGTCAAACCGTATCGCGCACGCCCTCATCGCCAAGGGCGTGGCACGCGAGACACCGGTTGCGCTGTGGATCGAGCGCTCTCCGGCCTTTGTCGTCGCCTTGCTCGGTGTGCTGAAGGCGGGCGGCTCTTATGTCCCGCTCGATCCGAAATGGCCGTTGGAGCGCGTCCGCCGTATCCTGACCGACGGCGGCATCGACATCATGCTTGCGGCGGGCGACAAATTGGCGGATGCGCGCGAGCTGGGCTGCCTGGTGCTCGACGCGGAGGCGGAAGCGGTGCGCGCCGAGGTGTCGAGCCTGCCGCTCGACACGACCATTCATCCAACGCAGACCGCTTACGTCATCTATACCTCCGGATCGACCGGCGCGCCTAAGGGCGTCAGCGTCTCGCACGGGGCCTTGGCCAATTACGTGCAAGCCCTGTTGCAGCGCCTGAAGCCGCGCCCGTCGGCGAGCATGGCGATGGTTTCGACGGTGGCGGCCGACCTCGGCCACACTGTCCTGTTCGGTGCGCTCGCATCCGGCGGCACGTTGCATCTGCTGTCACCGGAGGCCGTGTTCGATGCGGATGCGTTTGCGCAAGTGATGCGCGAGGGCGAGGTCGACATTCTCAAGATCGTGCCGAGCCATCTGCGAGGGCTGCTTCAGGCCTCGCACTCGGCCGATCTGCTCCCCCGCGACGCGCTCGTCTTGGGCGGCGAGGCGTCCGATGGCGCGCTGCTGGACGACGTCCGGCGCTTGCGGCCGGAATGCCGAATCCTGAATCATTACGGGCCCACGGAAACGACCGTCGGTGCGGTGACGCATGAGTGCGCGGCAGGCCGCGGGGACGGTACGGTTCCAATCGGTCTGCCTCTTGCCAATCTGCGCGTCCATGTCCTCGACGACGCCTTGAACGAGGTGCCGATCGGCGTGGTTGGCGAGCTCTATGTCGGCGGAGCCGGTTTGGCGCGGGGCTATCGCGGCGCGGCGGGCCTGACCGCGGAGCGCTTCGTGCCGGATCCGTTCGGCGCCGCGGGCGAGCGCCTCTACCGAACCGGGGATCGTGTCCGCTGCGACCGCGAGGGTCGGCTGATATTCCTGGGTCGTTCTGATGACCAGATCAAGTTGCGCGGCTATCGCATCGAGTTGGGCGAGGTCGCGCGCGTCATCAAGGCGCTGCAGGGAATCGGTGACGCGGTGGTCGTTTCACGGCCAATCGGTGCAAGTGAGCGCCAGGAGCTGATCGCCTATTGCGTGGCTGAGAGCGGCGCCGCTCCACAGGCCGATGCGATCAAGCAACAGCTGGCTGCAATCGTGCCGGACTATATGGTTCCGTCACACATCGTCATGTTGGCGCAATTGCCGCTGACGCCCAATGGAAAGGTCGATCGTCGCGCCTTGCCCGAACCGCCCGAAGAGGGGGCGTCGGCTGGCTATGCCGCGCCTGCGGGGGATATTGAAATTGCGATCGCGGCGGTCTGGTGCGAGGTGCTCGTTCGCGAGCGCGTCGGCCGCAATGACAATTTCTTCGAACTCGGCGGCGATTCGATTCTGAGCCTGCAGATCATCGCCCGCTTGCGCAAGCGCGGCATCCGGCTGACTCCGAAGCAGATCTTCAGCCAGCAGACGATTGCCGGGTTGGCGACGGTCGCCGTGATATCGGCGGGGACGACCAAGAAGGAGAGACCGGCGGCAAGGACGTCAGTCGGCGGTGACACCGCATCTGGCATGCCCTATCTGATGCCGATTCAGACGCGCTTCTTCGCCGAGGACATTGCCAACCGGGATCACTGGAACCAGGCGGTTCTGCTGCTGCCCCGTATGCAGGTGGATTGGGAGACGCTGCGGCGCGCGCTTGCGGCCATCTCGGACCATCACGATGCGTTGCGCCTGCGGTTCAGGCAGGTGGATGGCGCCTGGCGGGCGGAGCAGGGGCCGGCGCCGGGGCCGGCGCCGGGGTCAGCCGAACTGTTATGGCTTTATGCGGGCGTCGGCGGCGCGACGGAGGTCACGGTGCTCGCCGGTGCCGCGCAGGAAAGCCTCTCACTGTCTTCGGGACCGCTGCTGCGCGCGGTCGGCATGGACCTGGCGGACGGTAGCCAACGCTTGCTGCTTGCGATCCATCATCTCGTCGTCGATGGCGTGTCCTGGCGTATCCTGCTGGAAGACCTGGCGTTGGCCTATGACCAGCTGCAGCGTGGCAGTCCCGTCGCGCTGCCGCCGAAGAGCGACTCCTTTGCCTCATGGAGCGAGCGGCTGCATGCCTATGCGGGAACGGCGGAGATCGCGGCCGAATTGCCGTATTGGCTGGATTGTGGCGCCGGCGCGCGCCTGCCATGCGACGACGACCATGGCGATGTCGATCGCGTCGGTGATGGCGGCGAGGTGTCCTTGGTGTTGGATGCCGACCTGACGTCACAGCTCCTCGAACAAGCGCCGGCTGCCTATCGGACCCAGGTCAACGATCTCCTGCTCGCCGGTCTCGTGCGCGCGGTGTCGCGCTGGAGCCAGCACGACGAGATCACCGTGGAGCTCGAAGGCCATGGCCGCGAGGAGATCTTCCCGGATGCGGATGTGTCCCGCACCGTCGGCTGGTTCACGACGGCCTTCCCGGTCCGGCTGAAAGATGCAGGCGACGAGGCGTCGCTGATCAAGGCGGTGAAGGAGACGCTTCGCGCGATTCCGAACCGCGGGATCGGCTATGGCGTGCTGCGCCATCTCGGCTCCGAGCAGCAACGCCATGCTCTGGCGCAATTGGCGGAGCCGCAGATCGTCTTCAATTATCTAGGCCGCTTCGACGCCAACATAGGAACCAACCAGCGCTTCTCCTTCGCAGCGGAGAGCGCAGGTCCTTCGCGTAGCGCCACAGCGCCCATGCGCGGCTGGCTGAACATTACAGGCCTCGTGCGTGAGGGCCGACTGGAATTGTCTCTCGGATACGGACGCAAGCGTTACCGGCACGCGACGGTCGAGCGGCTCGCCGCACATTACAAAGACGCACTGCGCGAACTGATCGCCCATTGCTGCAATGGAGCGTTCGGCCTCACGCCATCGGATGTCCCGCTGTCTGGGCTCGCTCAAGCCGACCTCGATCGGTTAGCTGCGAACCTGGATATTCGCGGCATTGAGGACATCTATCCGCTCTCGCCGATGCAGCAGGGTATGCTGTTTCATGCGCTGCGCGATGGTGCCCACGACGCCTATGTGAATCAGGTCGGGCTCGAGCTGTTCGGCGTCGATGCTGGCAGGCTGAAAGCCGCGTGGCAGATGGTCAGCGACCGGCATGCGGCCCTGCGGACCGGGTTTGTCTGGCAGAACCTGTCGGGCGCAGCGCAGCAGATGGTGCATCGCCAAGTGACGGTGCCGTTCATCGAGGAGGATTGGCGCGACAGCGCGCCTGCGGACCTGCAAGCCGCGCTAACCGAGATATCCCGGCGTGAGCGCGCGATGGGCTTCGACATTTCGCAGCCGCCGCTTCAGCGTATCCGTCTGATCCGGCTCGATGACGACAGGCACTGGCTGATCTGGACCCATCATCACATCTTCGTCGATGGTTGGAGCTCGGCCCGGCTAGTGGCGGAGGTGTTGCAGCAGGCGAGCGGTCACCCGCTGCCGGCCGTGCAGGGCGGCTATCGCGACTACATCGCGTGGTTGCAGGGCCGTGATCGCGAAAGCGCCGAGACGTTCTGGCGCGAGGCTTTGGCAGGGCTCGAAACGCCCACATTGCTCGCGAACACACTGGCGTCCCCCAAAACATCCCTGGCCGAAGGCCATGCCAGCGTCGGGCTTGCGGTGGACGCGGCGTTGACCGAGCGGCTGAAGTCCTTCGCAAAGCGCGAACGGGTGACGCTCAATACGCTCATACAAGGGGCATGGGCGCAGCTGCTGCGGCGTCATTCGGGGCAGTCCGCGGTCTCTTTCGGCGTGACGATATCGGGCCGTCCGGCCGAATTGCCCGGCGCGGAGGAGATGGTGGGCCTCTTCATCAACACGCTTCCCATCGTCGACGCGACCAGCCCACAAGCCGCCGTGGGCGATTGGCTGCGCCAGTTGCAGGAACAGAATTTGGCGCTGCGTGAGCATGGTTGGACGCCGCTCTACGACATTCAGCGGCTCGCCGGCCATGCCGGGCAGCCGCTGTTCGACAGCATCCTGGTGTTCGAAAACTATCCGATCGACGAGGGGGTGCTGCGAGGCGGGGAAGGTGGTCCGCGGCTGGGACGTGTGGCGCATGTGACGCCGACGAACTATGCGCTGGCGGTCGCGGTGTTCGCTGCAGGCGATCGGCTGAAAATTGAGTTCAACTATGACCGGTGCCGGTTCGACGAGGCAGCGATCCTGCGCCTTCGCGACATTCTCCACGGCCTGCTGGAACGGATCGCGGCGAATGCGGAACGTGCGCTCGGTGATCTCTCTGCGGCAGTCGAGCGGGACGCGCGACGAGCTCTCGAATGGAGTGGCGCAGCGCGGCTGACCTCCGCATCATCCTGCGCCGACGTCGTGATGCATATCGAAGCGCAGGCCGCGCAGGCGCGATCTGCCATTGCCATCGTCTGCGGCGACCAGCGCATCTCCTATGGCGAGTTGAACGCGCGTGCGAACGCGCTCGCACGACGCCTTCGCCTCTGGAACGTCGGTCCGGATCGGCTGGTCGGCATTGCCTTGAGCCGAAGCCCGGACATGATCATCGCGCTGCTTGCGGTTTTGAAGGCCGGCGGCGCCTATCTGCCGCTCGATCCGGATTATCCGTCCGAGCGGCTTGCCTACATGCTGCGTGACGGCGGCGCGGCGCTGGTCCTGACGCAAGGCGCGCTGCTCGAGCCGCTTGCACCGGTGCTGCGCGAAGCCGGGGTCGAGGCGCTCTGCATCGAGGAGCCATCGCCGCGCGCCGACGAGGACGGCGGGAACCTCGACATCGAAATCCATCCGGACAGCCTGGCCTATGTCATCTACACGTCCGGGTCGACCGGCGCGCCGAAAGGCGTGGCGGTTGCGCGCGGGCCGCTGGCGATGCATTGCGAAGCCATCGGCCGGCTGTACCGCATGACCTCGCGTGACCGCGAGTTCCAGACGGCATCGATCAATTTCGACATCGCCCACGAGCGATGGCTGGTGCCGCTGATGACGGGTGGTTCGCTCGTCCTGCCTTCGAAGCCCGGTCTTCTGATTGACGATCTCGTCAGCGAGATGACCCGCAATGCAGTGACCTCGATCTTCCTGCCGCCGGCCTATGCGGATCAATTGAGCGCGGCATTGCGGCGGGGCGGGCGCAGGCTGGCGATCAGGGCCTGTATCGTCGGCGGCGAAGCCTGGTCCGATACCGGGGTCAGGGCATTTCGAGAAGCTGTTGATATCGATCTTCTGGTCAACGCCTACGGCCCGACCGAGACAGTGATCGCGCCGACGGTGTGGATCGTCGACGCCGCCGCGCTGACACCCCACCAGCCCGCACCGATCGGACGGCCCGTCGGTGCGAGGTCGGCGCACATCCTCGATTCCGACCTCAATATCGTTCCCGTCGGTGTCACCGGCGAGCTGTTCATCGGTGGTGTTGGCCAGGCCCGCGGCTATCTGAACCGGGCTGCACTGACCGCGGAGCGGTTCGTCCCCGATCCGTTCAGCGACGATGGCACGCGCCTCTATCGCACTGGCGATCTCGCGCGCTGGCGCGATGACGGCGTGATCGAGTATGTCGGCCGTGCAGACCAGCAGGTGAAGATCCGCGGCTTCCGCATCGAGCTCGGAGAGATCGAATCGCGCCTGCTCGAGCAGCGCGGCGTGCGTGCGGCGGCCGTGGTGACGGGGGAGGGCAGGACCGGGCGCCAATTGTTCGCCTATGCGAGCGGCGAGCCGTCGCTCGACGGCCGCGCCTTGCGCGAGGCGCTGTCCGCCGTTCTGCCTGACTACATGGTGCCGTCGTCGGTGACGGTGCTGGGGCAGCTGCCGCTCACCCCCAACGGGAAGATCGATCGGCGGGCTCTGCCAGCGCCGGGCGAGGATGCATTGGCGCGTCGCACCTACGAGGCACCCGAAGACGAGATCGAGCTTGCGCTGGCCGGGATCTGGGCGGAGCTGCTCGACGTCGATCAGGTCGGACGCAACGATCACTTCTTCGAGCTCGGCGGACATTCCCTGCTCGCCGTGCGGGTTCTGAGCCGGGTGTCACAGGAGGTCGGCGTGTCGATCGCGGTCTCGGACCTGTTCGCTCATCCCGATCTTGCGTCATTTGCCCGGGTCGTGTCGATCAGGCTCATCGAGCAAGAATTCGATGCCGAAGAGCTTCAGGAACTGGTGGGAACGGAGCAGTGAGCATGGCTGACACGGCAAAGCCGAGCTTACGCGATCTGGATCCCCAGCAGATGAGAAAGCTCGTCGCGCTGGCCAGGGATCGTGGCCGGAGTGCCGACAGGAGTGGCGCTAGCGCCATTCCGGTGGTGGCCCGGGGCGGATCATTGGAGATGTCCTTTGCGCAGCAGCGGCTCTGGCTGTTGGCGCAGCTCGATGGTGCGAATTCCAGCTATCACATTCGCGGCGCATTGCGGCTTTCGGGCGAGCTCGATCTCGAAGCCTTGCGTCGCAGCATCGACCGTGTGTTCGCGCGCCACGAATCGCTGCGCAGCGTCTTTCGCATGGTGGACGAACAGCCCCGCGTGGTGCTGCTGCCGATGGATGAACGTGTGCCGCTGCTCGAACATGATCTCAGTAGCCGGGACGATCGCGAGCAGGAGCTGGCGCGCCTCTGCCGCGAGGAGGCCGCGACGCCGTTCGATCTCGCCGCAGGACCGTTGATCCGCGGCCGGCTGATCCGGACGGCAGAGCGCGACCATCTCTTCCTGCTCACCCAGCATCACATTGTGTCCGATGGCTGGTCGATCGGCGTTCTGGTGCGCGAACTCGGTGCTCTCTACCCGGCTTTTGCCGCAGGCAAGGACGATCCTCTGCCGCCATTGGCAATTCAGTATCCAGACTATGCCGCCTGGCAGCGACAATGGCTGTCGGGCGAACGCTTGCAGCGGCAGGTCGACTATTGGCGAGAAGCACTCGCGGACGCTCCTGCTGTGCTCGAATTGCCGACGGACCGGCCGCGGCCGCCAATCAGGTCGCTCGCCGGCGCGTCCCTGCCGATCGAGATCGATGCGGAGCTGGCGTCCGGCATCCGCCGACTGAGCCAGTCGCATGGCGCCAGCACCTTCATGACGGTGCTGGCAGCCTGGGCAGTCGTGCTGTCGAGACTCTCCGGTCAGACGGAGGTCGTGATCGGGACGCCGACCGCCAACCGAAACAGGCCCGAGATCGAGGGCCTGATCGGCTTCTTCGTCAACATGCTCGCTCTCCGCGTCAATCTCGCGGCCGAGCCGAGCGTCACCGAGCTACTCCGTCGCGTGCGCGCGGCGGCGCTCGCGGCGCAGGATCATCAGGATCTGCCGTTCGAGCAGGTCGTCGAGATCGTTCAACCGCTGCGACGGCCGGCGCAGACGCCGGTCTTCCAGGTCGCGTTCGCCTGGCAAAGCAGCGACATGGGACCCCTCGAGTTGCCCGGCCTCAAGGCCGAGGTCGCTGATATTCCGCTGCAACAGGTCAAGTTCGATCTCGAGCTCAATCTCGGCGAGATGGACGGGCGCATTGTCGGCTCCCTGAATTATGCGACGTCGCTGTTCGACGAAGCGACGATCACGCGCTATCGGGGCTATCTGTTGACCGTGCTGCGGGCCATGATCTCCGATGCGAACCAGGTGGTCGACCGGATCGATATCATTGGTGTCGATGAGCGCAGGCGCGTTCTCGACGCGTGGAACGAGACGGCCACGCCGTTTCCCTCCGAAAGCTGCATTCACGATCTATTTGCGGAGCAGGTGAGAAGGGCGCCGGACGCCATTGCGCTGGCGTACGAGGACGTTCGTCTGAGCTATAGCGAGCTCGATGCGCGAGCGAACAGGCTTGCGCGGCACTTGATCACCTTGGGAGTGGTGCCGGATCAGCCCGTTGCGATCTGCCTGCCGCGGGGCATCGCAATGGTGGTGAGCCTGCTGGCCGTGCTGAAGGCGGGCGGTGCCTATCTGCCGCTCGATCCCGCTTATCCTGCGGAGCGGCTACGTCAGATTATCGACGATGCCAGGCCGCGCCTGCTGATCGCAGACGGCACAGGACGCGCGATCATTCCAGATGGGACCTGCGAGATGGTCGACCCCGACGCAGACGCGGGGCAGGCGACATCGGATCCGAGTGATCTTCTCGAAGGACTGACTGCGCGAAGCCTCGCCTACATCATCTACACGTCCGGCTCGACCGGTCGGCCGAAGGGGGTGATGGTCGAGCACCGTGGCCTGGTGAATCTGGCGTTGGCGCAGCGGGCGTTGTTCAACGTCAATTCGAGCAGCCGCGTCGTTCAGTTTGCCTCACTCAGCTTCGATGCCAGCATCTGGGAAATCGTCATGGCGCTGTGCTCGGGCGCCGCGCTGTTTCTGGCCGGCACGCGCGAGCATCAGGACACCGCGGCATTGTTCGGCTATCTCGCGGACAACGCGATCACGCATGCGACCCTGCCGCCGGCGATGCTGCACGGGCGGACCGATCTGGATCGGCTCGCCTCGTTGCGGGTCCTCGTTCTTGCCGGTGAATTGCCCAGGGCCGAGCTGGTCAAGGAAGTGCCTGCTGACATCGCCGTCTTCAACGGTTACGGGCCGACGGAGGCAACGGTCTGCGCCACGAGCTGGTTGCGGCATCAGGGTTTTGACGGCGCCGCCGCTCCGATCGGTCGACCGCTGCCGAATGCGCGAATCTATCTCCTGGACCGGTTCGGTACGCCCGTTCCGCTCGGCGCGGTCGGTGAAATCCATATCGGAGGGGTCGGTGTCGCGCGCGGTTATCTCAATCGCGCCGATCTGACGGCGGAACGCTTCGAGCGCGATCCCTTCTGCGGCGATGCCGATGCACGCATGTACCGCACCGGCGATCTCGGCCGCTATCTCCCGGACGGCAATATTGCGTTTCTCGGCCGCAACGACCACCAGGTCAAGATCCGTGGCTTTCGCGTCGAGCTCGGCGAGATCGAGTTTCGGCTCAACGAGCACGCCGACGTTGCCGATTCAATCGTGCTGGTGCAGCGCAATCATGGCGGCGATATGCGGCTGGTCGCCTATGTGGCCGCTAGGGGGGGCGTAAGGCGCGATGGCGGAGAGCTTGCCAGCGCGTTGCGCGATTACCTGCGTGCGTGTCTGCCGGACTACATGGTGCCGTCAGCGTTCGTAAGTCTCGATGCACTCCCGCTCACGCCGAATGGCAAGGTCGACCGCAAGGCGCTGCCGGCGCCGGAGAACGATGCATATGCGCGGCGCCGTTTCGAACCGCCGCGAGGCGAGGTCGAGCAGATTGTCGCAAATATCTGGGCCGAGCTCTTGGGCGTCGATCGGATCGGACGCAGTGACCACTTCTTCGAGCTCGGCGGCCACTCGCTACTCGCAGTGCGCATGCTGGAGCGATTGCAGCGGCATGCGCTGAGGGTGGATGCGCGCATGCTGTTCGCGAAGCCGGTGCTGGCGGACTTTGCCGCCAGCCTCGATGGCGGCGTAGAAGCCGACGTTCCGGTCAATCGGATCACCCAGCAGACGACGGCGATCACACCGGAATTGTTGCCGCTGATCACGCTAACGCAATCCGACATCGACAGCATCGTGGCCGACGTTCCCGGCGGCGTCGCCAACATCCAGGACGTCTACGGCCTCTCGCCACTTCAGGATGGCATCCTCTTCCATCACCTGCTGTCGAAGGAAGGCGATCCCTATCTGCTGGTTGGCCGGATGGCTTTTTCCGACCGCGACCTGCTCGATCGCTATCTCGACGCGGTCCGGCAGGTGGTCGCCCGTCACGACATCCTGCGAACGTCCGTCGTGTGGAGCGGACTGTCCACGCCGGCTCAGGTGGTCTGGCGACAGGCGCCCTTGGTCGTCAGCGAGGTCGTGCTGGATGGCGAAGGTCCGGCGGATGAGCAGCTGGCTCGACGATTCGATCCGCGTTTGCATCGGATCGATCTTGGGCGGCCGCCGCTGCTGCGATTTGCAGTCGCGGCCGATCCCGGCGGAAAGCGCTGGCTGCTCCTGGTTCTGCTGCATCATTTGATCGGCGACCACTCCACGCTCGAAGTGATGCACGAGGAGGTCGGTAAGATCCTGTCCGGGCGGAGTCACGAATTGCCGCCGCCTTATCCGTTCCGGAATCTGGTGGCACAGACGCGCGGATCGGCGGCGACCGCGGAGCATGAGCGTTTTTTCCGCGGCATGCTCGCCGACATCGACGAGCCGACCACGCCGTTTGGTCTGGACCGAGTGCACGGCGACGGTGCCGGCATGGCCGAAGCCCGGCTGATGCTGCCCGAGAGCTTGAACGCAAGGCTTCGTGCGCAGGCGCGGCGGTTGGGCGTCAGCCTCGCCAGCCTTTGCCACCTCGCCTGGGGCCAGGTGATAGCGCGAACCAGTGGGCGCGAGCACGTGGTGTTCGGGACTGTTTTGTTCGGTCGCATGCAGGCTGGCGCCGGCGGTGATCGCACCATGGGCCTGTTCATCAACACCTTGCCGCTGCGGCTCGATCTCGACGACACGGCGGTCGAGGACGGCGTTCGTGATGCGCATCGTCGGCTGACCGAGCTGATAGCACACGAGCACGCCTCGCTGGCGCTCGCACAGCGATGCAGCGGCGTCACGGCACCCGCGCCTCTGTTCAGCGCGATACTGAACTATCGGCACAATGCAATGCCGGCGGATCTGGCTGCCAACAGAGAACACTCCGGCATCGAATGGCTCGGTGGCGAGGAGCGCACCAATTATCCGCTGATGCTGGCCATCGAGGATTATGGTCGAGCGCTTGGTCTGACCGCTCAGATCGTCGATCCGTTCTCGGCTGATCGCATCTGCGCCTTGATGCAGCAAGCGCTCGACCAATTGGCCGATGCGCTGGACCATGCGCCGCGTGCGCCGGTCCGGCAGCTCGACATTTTGCCCCCCGACGAGCGCCAACTGTTGCTGGAGACGTGGAATTGGACGCAGGCGCATGATCGGCGAGAGTCGTTGATCGAGCAATTTGAAGCACAGGTCCGGAAGTCGCCGCAAGCGATTGCGTTGGTGTTCGGCGAGGCGGAGTTGAGCTATGCCGCGCTGAATGCACGCGCCAACCGGCTGGCGCGGCGATTGCGGGATCACGGCGTCGGGACCGACGTCGTGGTCGGGCTGGCGCTCGACCGCGGCGTCGAGATGCTGGTCGCGCTGTTGGCGGTGCTGAAGGCGGGCGGGGCCTATCTGCCGCTCGATCCGGACTACCCGCCGGAGCGGCTGGCGCACATGCTGCGCGACAGCGGCGCGGCGCTGGTGCTGACGCAAGAGAGATTGCACGATCAGTTCGCAGGCATACTGGCGGAGACCGGCGCGGAGGCCTGGCTAGTCGATGGACAGGACGGCGAGGGCGGCGATGCAGGCAATCTCGATGTCGCCGTTCACGGCGAGAGCCTTGCCTATGTGATCTACACTTCGGGCTCGACCGGTCTGCCCAAGGGCGTGATGGTCCGCCATGACGCCGTGACCAATTTCCTCGCGGCCATGGCGGAGCAGCCCGGCGTGACGGCCGGCGACCGCGTGCTGGGGCTGACCTCGCTGTCCTTTGACATCGCAGTGCTGGAGCTGTGGCTGCCGCTGACGATCGGCGCCTGCGTCGTGCTGGCGGATCGCGCGGCCGCGCATGATCCTGCCAAGCTCAAGGCGATCGTGAAGCAGCATGGCGTGTCCGTGATCCAGGCCACGCCATCGACCTGGCGCATGCTGCTCGATCACGACGGTCCTGCGCTGCCGGCGAGCTGCCGGGTGCTGTGCGGCGGCGAGGCGCTGCCGCCGGATCTGGCCCGGCGGCTGGTGGCCCAAGCCGGCGAGGTCTGGAACCTGTACGGCCCGACCGAGACCACGGTGTGGTCGGCGCGCCATCGGCTCGATGCGATGGACGATCGTCCGCTGCTGGGCCGCCCGATCGGCAACACCACGCTGTATGTTCTCGACGGTGACCTCAACCTCGCGCCGATCGGCGTCGCCGGCGAGCTCTATATCGGTGGGAGCGGGCTCGCGCGCGGCTATTGGCGGCGCGGCGGCCTGACGGCGGAGCGCTTCATCCCCGATCCCTTCGGTCCGCCGGGGGCGCGACTGTACCGCACCGGCGATGTGGCGCGGTGGCGGTCCGACGGTGTGCTCGATTATGTCGGCCGGGCCGATTACCAGGTGAAGATCCGCGGCTTCCGTATCGAGCTCGGCGAGATCGAGGCGCGGCTGCAGGCACAGCCGGGCGTTCGCGCGGCCGTGGTGGTGGCGCGCGAGGCCGGCGCCGGCCGTCAGCTGGTCGGCTATGTCAGCGGCGAGGCGCTGGATGGCGCGGCGCTCAAAACAGCGCTGTCCTCGGTGCTGCCCGACTACATGGTCCCGGCACGGATCGTGGTGCTGGAGCGCCTGCCGCTGACGCCGAACGGCAAGATCGACCGCAAGGCATTGCCGGCGCCGGATCAGCTTGTGGCGTCCGCCCAGCATGTGGCGCCGCGCACGCCGGCGGAAGCCGCATTGGCTGCGATCTGGGCCGATCTGCTGCGCCAGCCCAATATCGGCGTCACCGACAATTTCTTCGAGCTCGGCGGCGATTCCTTGATCGCGGTCCAGCTCGTCAGCCGCATCAAGCGCGATCTCGGCCACGACCTGCCGCTCAATCGTCTGTTTGAATTGACAACCGTTGAAACCATGGCTGCTGCGCTGGCCCTGGAGAGCGAGACCGACAAGCGAAGCGACGACATCGTAGCGATGCTCGACATGTTGAAGGAAGTCGAACTGTCCGATGAGTGACACGGCAACCACGCAAAAGCAGCAGCTGCGCGACATTTCACGGCGCCTGATGCGGCTCGATTCCGGCAAGCAGCACGCGTTCCTGTCGCAGCTCGCGGCGAAGGGCGTCAACCTCGCCATGCTGCCCATCGTGCGCCAGGAGCGAAAGCGGGCGCCGCTGTCCTTTGCGCAAGCGCGCCTCTGGTTCCTGTGGCGGATGGATCCGTCCAGCGCCGCCTACAACATATCGGCGACGGTACGCGTGCGCGGCCAGCTGCAACCACGCGCATTGCAACAGGCGTTCGATATGCTCGTGGCCCGCCACAGCGCGCTTCGCACCGTCTTTCGGCAGGAAGGGGAGCAGGCCGAACAAGTCATCCAGGTTCCGCAGCCGGCCGCATTGCGGCACCTGGCCCTCGATGGCGACGACCGCGAACGGCAGGCGCGCGAGCTGGCGCGGCAGCAGGTCTCGCTGCCGTTCGATCTCGAGGCCGGCCCGCTCATGCGCGCGGCGCTGCTGACGCTCGACGAGCGCGATCACTTCCTCGTCGTCAGCCTGCACCATATCGTGGCCGACGGTTGGTCGATGGGCGTGCTGGTCGACGAGTTCTGGAAGCTGTACGCGGCATTCGCATGCGGTGAAGCACCGGCGCTGCCGGAGTCGGATATTGACTATGCCGACTACGCCGAATGGCAGCGGCTCTGGATGAGCGCGGTCGATGGCGAACGGCAGGTCGGCTACTGGACCAGGCGTCTCGCCGATCCGGCCGTGCTCCAGCTGCCGATCGACCGGCCGCGCACGGCGATCCCGGACCTGGCGGGATCGGCACATCGCATCCCGCTCGACCCGGCGCTAGCCGAGGGCTTGCGCGCGCTCGCGCGGCGGCATCGCACGACCCTGTTCGCCGTCCTGCTGGCGAGCTTCAAGCTGCTGCTCCATCGCTACACCGGCCAGTCCGACATCAGCATCGGCGTGCCCGTCGCCAACAGGCATCGCGACGAAGCGCGGGGCGTGATCGGTCTGTTCGTCAATACCCAGGTGCTTCGCACGCAGATCGACGGCCGCGCGGCAATCGCGGACTTCATTGCGGTGGTCCATGCTGCCACTGTCGAGGCACAGGAAAACCAGGACCTTCCGTTCGAACGTCTGCTCGAGATCCTTCAGCTCACGCGCAGCCTGAGTCAGAATCCGCTGTTCCAGGTCCTCTACAATCACCAGCGTCGTCGGGCGTCGGCTAGTCCACCGGATCGGACCGGTCTCCAGATCGAGACGATCGATACAGAGGTCGATACCGTCAAGTTCGACCTCGCGCTCGATACAGACGAGGGTCCGTCGGGCGAGATCCGCGCCATCTTCACCTATGCGACGGCGCTGTTCGAGGCGGCGACGATCGAGCGTCTTGCCGCGCATTGGACCACGATCCTGAAGGCCATGGTCGCCGACGACGCGCAAGGGATCGCCGATGTGGCGTTGCTGTCCGAACAGGAACTGGGGCAGTTGCGGCAATGGAATCGCGCCGACGACGAAACGGCAAGCTCATCGTTCACACCGGTGCATCGGACGGTTGCACGGCTGGCCGCCGAAACACCCGACGCGCCGGCACTGGTCTTCGGCGACGATGAAATCACTTATGCCGAGCTCAACCGTCGCGCCAATCGCCTCGCGCACCGCCTGATCCGTCTCGGCGTCGGTCGCGACGATCTCGTTGGCGTCTCGGCACGGCGTTCGCCCGACCTCGTCGCAGCGTTGCTCGCCATCTTGAAGACGGGTGCAGCCTATCTGCCGCTCGATCCCGAGCATCCGGCCAGACGACAGGTCGGCATCCTCCGCAATGCCGGCGCGCGTGTCGTGCTGGTCGACGTGGATGGTTCGGCGTTGACGCCGCCGCCGGCTGACATCGAGGTCGTTCCGCTCGGCGCGATCGATCTCGCCAAGGAGAGCGAAAGCGATCCGGAGATCGCGGTGGTGCCAACCAGCCTTGCCTATGTGATCTACACCTCCGGCTCCACCGGCATCCCCAAGGGCGTCGCCGTCGAACACGGTCCGTTCGCCATGCACTGCGAGGTGACGGCCGGGCTCTACGACATGGATCGGCACTCGCGCGAGCTGCACTTCCTGTCCTTCACCTTCGATGGCGCCCATGAGCGGCTCTGGACCGCACTGACCTGCGGCGCCGCGCTTGTGATGCGGGATGCCGACCTGTGGTCGGCCGAACAGACCATCGAGGTTCTGCGCCGGCAGCGCGTCACCAATGCCGGGTTCCCACCCGCCTACCTGCAACAGCTCGCCGATTTCGCGATGTGGCGTGGCGATCCGCCGCCAGTCGAGCTGTACTCGTTCGGCGGCGAGGCGATGCCCAAGGCCGGATTCGACAAGGTCAAGCGCGCGCTCAAGCCGCGGGCATTGATCAACGGCTACGGGCCGACCGAAACCGTGGTCACGCCGCTGGTCTGGAAGGTCGATGCGAGCGAGGAGATCGACGGCAACTATGCCCCGATCGGTCGCCCGGTGGGCCGCCGCTCGGCCTACATCCTGGACAATGATCTCAACATCGTTCCGGTCGGCGTGACCGGGGAACTGTTCATCGGCGGCGAGGGGCTGGCGCGCGGTTACTGGCAGCACGCGGAGCTGACGGCGGAGCGCTTCGTCCCTGATCCGTTTGGCGCACCGGGCGCGCGTCTGTATCGCACCGGCGATCTGGCACGCTGGCGTGCCGATGGCGTCATCGAGTATGTGGGCCGGTCCGATCATCAGGTGAAGATCCGCGGCTTCCGGATCGAGCTCGGCGAGATCGAGGCATGGCTGATGCGGCAGGCCGGCGTGCGGTCGGCCGTGGTCGTTGCCCGTGAAGCCGGCGTCAGCCGTCAGTTGGTCGGCTATGTCGCCGGCGATGGGCCGTTCGACGAAGCGGCGATGCGCGCGGCGCTCTCGGATGAGCTGCCCGACTACATGGTGCCGGCCCGCATCATGCGGCTGGAGCAGCTGCCGCTCACGGCGCACGGCAAGGTCGATCGCGAAGCCCTGCCGGCGCCTGAGATGCCGGCTGCAACCACCGCGCATGTCGCGCCGCGCTCCGCAGCCGAGACGGTGCTCGCTGCGATCTGGGCCGAGCTGCTCGGCCAGCCCGCCATCGGCGCCACTGACAATTTCTTCGAGCTCGGCGGTGATTCGATCATCTCGCTGCAGCTGGTCGGTCGCGCGCGCCAGGCGGGCCTGCTGATCGAGCCGCGTGACGTCTTCCGGCATCAGACCTTGCAGGATCTGGCGCGCGTGGCGCGGAGTGAAGACAAAGCGGAGATCGTCGCCGTTGAGCTCGATCTCGACGGCCGCGAGCACCTGCTGCTGCCGATCCAGTTGCGGTTGCTCGGTGAGGATGCAGGGGACCGTCATCACTGGAATCAGGCCGTCCTGTTGTTGCCGAAGTCGCGGCTCGACTGGAAGCTCGTCGAGCTCACGCTTGCCGCTCTCGTCGCGCATCATGCGGCCCTGCGCCTGCGCTTCGAGGAGATCGACGGCGGTTGGCGCGCGACCTACGGTGCTACGCCGCCAACATCCGAGCTGCTGTGGATTCGTGGTGACCTCCAGGATGCCGCCGCAGTCACGAAGGCCGCCTCACAAGCCCAGACCAGCCTGTCGCTGGCCGGCCCGCTGCTGCGTGTGGTCGGTATGGATCTTGCGGACGGTAGCCAGCGTCTTCTAGTGGTGGTGCATCATCTCGTCGTTGATGGCGTGTCATGGCGGGTGCTGCTCGAAGACTTTGCGGCGGCGTACGATCAGCTCCGCCGGGGCGCAACTTCAGTCGCGCTGACGAGGAGCGACTCTTATGCATCCTGGGGCGCGCGATTGCAGGCCTATGCTGCGACCGACGAGCTGGCAGCCGAGCTCGACTATTGGCTGGAGCGAGGATCGCATGCAGCGTTTCCCTGCGATGACGATCATGGCGGGGTCGACCGGGTTGCAGACGGCGAGGAAGTCCTGCTGGCGTTCGACGCCGGATTGACCACGCGGCTGCTGAAGGAAGCCCCGACCGCTTACCGCACCCAGGTCAATGATCTCCTGCTGGCGGCACTTGCGCGAGCCGCGTCGCGCTGGGGCGGGATCGAGAACGTCGTCGTCGAGCTCGAAGGCCATGGCCGCGAGGACGTCTTTGACGGTGCGGACGTGTCCCGCACCATCGGCTGGTTCACCACTGCTTATCCGGTGCGGCTGCCCGGTGGCTCCGGGGACGATGCCTCGCTGATCAAATCCGTCAAGGAGGAGCTTCGGGCCGTTCCCAACCGCGGCTTGGGGTACGGCGTCCTGCTTCATCTCGGCACCGAAGCGCAGCGGAGCGCCCTGGCGGCACGTCCCGAGCCGCGCATCGTCTTCAACTATCTCGGCCAGTTCGATTCCAGCATGGGAGAGAGTGCCCCGTTTCGCCTCGCGTCCGAGAGTTCGGGGCCGATGCGCAGCGAAAGCGCGCCGCTTGGCCGCTGGGTCAGCATCAACGGTCAGGTCGGCGAAGGACAGTTGCGCCTGTCGTTCAGCTATGGCCGCAGGCGTTACCGGCGCGCAACGATCGAACGTCTCGCCGAGCATTACGCGGCGGCCCTGCGCGAACTCGTCGCGCATTGCACGGGCGGCGCCCGCGGCATCACGCCGTCGGACTTCGCCTTGTCGAACCTCAAGCAGGCTGATCTCGACGCGCTGGTCGCGACGATCGACTGCCGCGAGATCGAGGACATCTATCCGCTGTCGCCCATGCAGCAGGGCATGCTGTTCCATGCCCTGCGTGATGGCGAGAGCGGCAATTACGTCAACCAGATCGGCCTGGAGATCCGTGGTCTCGAGGCCGGCAGGCTGCGCGCAGCCTGGCACGAGATCAGTTCGCGCCACGCCGTGTTGCGAACCGGATTTGCGTGGCGCGAGCTGTCGGGGGCCGCGCAGCAGGTGGTCTATCGCTCTGCGCCTTTGCCATTCGATGAAGAAGACTGGCGCTCGCGGGCGGCCGCCATGGAAGAGGAGGAGCTGCGGGTTGCGCTCGCGGGTATTGCGCAAGCCGAACGTACCAGGGCATTCGATCTGTCTCAGGCGCCATTGCAGCGGGTCCGGCTGATCCGGCTCGACGACGCGCGCCACTGGCTGATCTGGACCCACCACCATATCCTGCTCGACGGCTGGAGCGCCGCGCATCTGATGGCCGAGATCCTGCAGCACGAACGCGGCGCACGCTTGCCAGCAGTGAAGGGCCGCTATCGCGACTACATCGCATGGCTGCAAAGGCAGGACCGCGAGGCGTCGGCCTCGTTCTGGCGATCGGCCTTGGCCGAATTGGACGAGCCCAGCTTCCTAGCGGACACGGTGGGAGGACCTGCAGCCCGCGGTGCTTCCGGCCATGGCTCGCTGGACCAGCTTCTCACCGCGGACCTGACGGCAAGCCTGCAAGCTTTTGCGCGGCGCGAGCGCGTCACGCTGAACACGCTGGTGCAAGGCGCCTGGGCGCAGCTGCTGCGTCGTCACACCGGCCAGCGCGCGGTCTGCTTCGGTGCGACGGTCTCCGGCCGACCGGCCGAAGTCAGCGGGGCCGAGGAGATGGTCGGCCTGTTCATCAACACGTTGCCCGTCGTCGATCAGGCAAGCCCGCAAACCGAGATCGGAGCGTGGCTGCGCGATCTCCAGGCGCGCAACACGGATATGCGCGATCACGGCTGGATGCCGCTTTACGAAATTCAGCGTCTTGCCGGCCGCTCCGGTCGCGCGCTGTTCGACAACATCCTCGTGTTCGAGAACTATCCGATCGATCAGGCGCTGCGGGGTGAGAGCGAAAGCGGACGCCGGTTCGGCCGGGTCGAGCAGGTCTCGATTACCAATTATGCGCTAACGGTGGCGGTCTTCGCCAAGCCCGACGGCATCAATCTGGGCTTTCGCTACGATCGCAGCCGCTTCGACGACGATCATATCAGATATCTGCAAGCCTCGCTGTCGCAGCTGCTCGCCAGGGTCGTGGCGGACGCCTCGCGGCCGCTGGGCGCGCTGGACAGCCTCGATACCGACGAGAAACAGATAGTGCTTGGCTGGGGCGGCAGCGCCGAGCGGGCACCGAAGTTTGGCGACAGCATCGTCACGCAGATTGAAGCCCGGGCCGCGGCTTCGCCATCGTCGATCGCGTTGATCTTCGGTGAACGGCAGATCAGCTATGGCGAGCTGAACGCGCGTGCCAATCGCCTGGCATGGCGGCTGCGGGAGCACGGGATCGGTCGCGACCGGCTGGTCGGCTTGGCGCTCGAGCGCAGCGTTGAGCTGATCGTCGGCGTCCTGGCCGTGCTGAAGGCCGGCGCCGCCTATCTGCCACTCGATCCCGACTATCCCTCCGAGCGCCTGCTCCACATGCTGCGTGATAGCGGAACAGCGCTGGTGCTGACCCAGGAACGGCTGCTTCCGCATCTGGCATCTGTGATCACGGATGCGGACGTCGAGGCCTGGACAATCGACGGCGAGGGTGAAGCTCGGATCGAAGCCCATGCCGGCAATCCCGACCCGGCGCTTCATCCGGACAGCCTGGCTTATGTGATGTACACGTCCGGCTCGACCGGCGTACCCAAGGGCGTCGCCTGCTCGCATCGCGCACTCGCGGCCCGGCTCGGCTGGATGCAGGCGGAGTATCGTCTCTATCCGGGCGAGACCTTGCTGCACAAGACCCCGTTCAGCTTCGACGTCTCGGTCTGGGAGATATTGTGGCCGCTCGCAACCGGCGCGCGGCTGGCGATCGCGGCTCCAGGCGCGCACCGCGAGCCGCGACTCCTGGTGGACGCCGTCATCGCCCATGACGTGACGACGCTGCACTTCGTGCCGCAGATGCTCGAGCATTTCGTGACCGAGCCCGGCGCGGCGCGCTGCACCTCGCTCAAGCGCCTGTTTGCTGGCGGCGAGGCGCTGTCGGTCGATCTCATGACGCGTGTGCGTGCGGCGTTCCCCGATGTGCGGTTCGACAATCGCTACGGACCGACCGAGGCGCTCATCAACGCCACCTATTGGACCTGTCGCGACGAGGATGGGACGCGCGTGCCGATCGGACGACCCATTCCCGGCGTGACGATCCGCATCCTCGACGCCGATCTGAACATGGTTCCGGCAGGCGCGACCGGCGAGTTGTTCATCGGCGGGGCCGGTTTGGCGCGGGGCTATTGGCGGCGCGAGAAGCTGACGGCGGAGCGCTTCATTCCCGATCCCTTCGGGGAGAAAGGCGAGCGGCTCTATCGGTCGGGAGACCTGGCGCGCTGGCGCGCCGATGGCGCGATCGACTATGTCGGACGCGCGGATCACCAGATCAAGATCCGCGGCTTCCGCATCGAGCTCGGCGAGATCGAGGCGCGGCTGCTCGAGCAGCCCGGCGTTCGCTCCGCCGTCGTGGTGGCGCGCGATGTCGGCACGGGCCGTCAGCTCGTCGGCTATGTCAGTGGCAGCGGCGAATTGACGGAGGCAGGCTTACGGACCGCGCTGTCGGCCGTCTTGCCGGATTACATGGTGCCGCCGAGAATTGCCGTGCTGGAGCGGCTGCCCTTGATGCCGAGCGGCAAGGTTGATCGCCAAGCGCTGCCGGCGCCCGACATGGCCTATGGCCGTGCGGATCATCAGGCGCCACGCACGCCTGCAGAGATGGCTTTTGCGGCGATCTGGGCCGAGCTGCTCGGCCGGCCGGCCGTGGGCCTCACCGACAATTTCTTCGAACTCGGCGGCGATTCCATCATCTCGCTCCAGATGGTGAGCCGCGCCCGGCGCGCCGGATACTTGATCGAACCGCGTGACGTGTTTCAGCACCAGACCTTGGAAGCTTTGGCGCTTGCAGCGCGTTCGCAACAGCGCGCGGGTACGCTCGCCGACCAGGGGCAGGTCACCGGCCCGCATCGGCTCTTGCCGATTCAGTCCCGCTTCTTTGCGGACGACATGGAGAACCGGGATCATTGGAACCAGGCGGTACTCTTGCAGCCGAGAGAGCGTCTCGACTGGGACGTGATGCGGCGCGCACTCGCCGCCGTGGTCGATCATCATGACGCACTGCGCCTCCGCTTCGCGCAGAGGCAGGGGAGCTGGCATGCCGAGCACGGCTCTGCTCCGGCAGCGGATGCGCTGCTCTGGGTGCGGCAGGCGATCGACCGGGCCGCCGTGACGGCGCTGGCATCGTCGGTGCAAGCAAGCCTGTCGATCTCGGGCGGGGAGCTGTTACGGGCCGTCGGCATCGATGTCGCTGATGGCAGCCAGCGTTTTCTGATCGTGATCCACCATCTCGTGGTCGACGGGGTGTCATGGCGCATTCTGCTGGAGGACATCGCCGCAGCTTACGCGCGGTTTGGAAACGGCGACGCCACAGTTGTGCTTCCGCCCAAGAGCCACGCGTACGCACTGTGGGGACAGCGCTTACGGACCTACGCAACGTCCCCTGAACTGGCGGCGGAATTGCCTTACTGGGCCAGCCGCGGCGCGCATGCGGACATTCCCTGCGACGACGATCATGCCGACCTCGATCGCATGGCGGATGCCGATGAAATCCTGCTGTCGTTGGAAGAGCAATGGACGCAGCGCCTGCTGACGGAGGCGCCATCGGCTTATCGTACGCAGATCAATGATCTCCTTCTTGCCGGCCTTGCACGCGCCGTCTGGCAGTGGAGTGGGCAGGACGACGTTCTCGTCGAGCTGGAGGGGCATGGCCGCGAGCACCTGTCCGGCGATCTCGACCTCTCGCGCACGGTCGGCTGGTTCACGACGGCATTTCCGGTGCGATTGGCCGGTGGCTCGGAAGATCCTTCGTCATTGATCAAGACCGTGAAGGAGGAGCTTCGCGGCATTCCCGGCCGCGGGCTGGGCTACGGCGTATTGCGTTATCTTGGCTCCGAAGAGCAGCGCTTGGCGCTATCGCATGCCGGCGAGCCGAAGATTGCGTTCAACTATCTCGGCCAGATCGATGGGGGCGATGAGGCGGCGCTGTTCAAGATGGCAGCGGAAAGCGCCGGCCCATCGCGGGATGCATCGAGCCCGCTGCGGCGCTGGCTGAGCGTGAACGGCACTGTGCGCGATGGTCGGTTGCTTCTATCATTCGGCTTCGGCCGCAAGCGCTATCGGCGCGAGACGGTCGAGCGGCTGGCCGCGTTGTACGAGGCTGCGTTGCGTGAGCTGGTGGATCACTGCACCGGCGGCGCTTGCGGCCTGACTCCATCGGATGTGGCGTTGTCGGGGCTGGGTCAGACCGAACTCGACAGGCTTGCGCTCGATTGGCGCGAGATCGAGGACATCTACCCATTGTCGCCGATGCAGCAGGGCATGTTGTTCCACGCGATGCATGACGGCGAGAGCGGGCTCTACGTCAATCAGGTCGCGGCGGAAATCCGTGGGCTGGAAGCCGGAAAGTTGGGCCGCGCCTGGCAGGCAGCCAGCGATCGTCACGCGGTGCTGCGGACGGGATTCATTTGGCGCGACCTGTCCGGCGCACTGCAACAGGTCGTCTATCGACGGGCCGAAGTGCCCTTTGTCGAGGATGACTGGCGGGCACGGAGTGCGACGTGGGACCAGGCGCAACTGGACGCGGCGCTGGCCGATGTCTCGCGGCAGGAGCGGACCGCCGGGTTCGATCTGTCGCGACCACCCTTGCAGCGGGTCCGGCTGATCCGGCTTGGCGACGACAGGCATTGGCTGATCTGGACGCATCACCACATCCTGCTCGACGGATGGAGCTCGGCGCGGCTGATCGCCGAGGTGATGCAGCATAATGGCGAGGGACGTCTGCCGGCGCTGCATCACCGCTATCGCGACTACATCGCGTGGCTGAAGGCTCGCGACAGCGAGGCGTCGGCGGCCTTCTGGCGCAATGCGACGGCAGAACTGGACGAGCCGAGTTTCCTGGCAGGCAGCGTCGTCGAACCGACGGGCGCCCAATTGTCCGGCCACGGCACGCTCGCGCTGGAGCTGGATTCTATATTGACCGGACGCTTGCAGGAATTCGCGGCGCGCGAGCGCATCACGATGAACACGCTGGTGCAGGCGGCATGGGCGCAGTTGCTGCGACAGTATACCGGCCAGGGCACGGTCTGCTTCGGCGTCACCGTGTCCGGCAGACCGCCGGAACTCGCCGGCGCCGAAGAGATGGTCGGCCTGTTCATCAACACGTTGCCGGTCATCGACGGCGTCAGCCCGCAGCAGGCCGTCGGCGCATGGCTCCGCGAGTTGCAGGATCGCAATCTGGCCTTGCGCGAATTCGGCGCGACGCCGCTCTATGAGATCCAGCGGCTGGCAGGGCGCCCCGGACGGCCGCTGTTCGACAGCATCCTGGTGTTCGAGAATTACCCGGTCGATCGCGCGCTGATCGGACAGAACCGGCAGATCCAGGTCGGCGAAACCCGGATCGTCGAGACCAGCAATTATCCCTTGTTCGCCAGCATCGGCGTCGATGAGCGCCTGCGCCTCGTCTTCAACTATCAGCGCAAATATTTCGACGAGGCCCAAATCGCACGGCTGCAGCGAACCTTTGTGCGGCTGATCGAGGCGCTGAGCGTGGATGCCGATCGATCGGTCGGCATGATCGCGGCCCGCGATCCCGCGGATGACGTCCTGCTTGCACGGGCGAACGGTACGCGCCGGGATGAACCGCGCGAGGGGATCATTGCGCAGTTCGAGGCACAGGTCCGGAAGTCGCCGCAAGCGATTGCGTTGGTGTTCGGCGAGGCGGAGCTGAGCTATGCCGCGCTGAATGCACGCGCCAACCGGCTGGCGCGGCGATTGCGGGATCACGGCGTCGGGACCGACGTCGTGGTCGGGCTGGCGCTCGACCGCGGCGTCGAGATGCTGGTCGCGCTGTTGGCGGTGCTGAAGGCGGGCGGGGCCTATCTGCCGCTCGATCCGGACTACCCGCCGGAGCGGCTGGCGCACATGCTGCGCGACAGCGGCGCGGCGCTGGTGCTGACGCAAGAGAGATTGCACGATCAGTTCGCAGGCATACTGGCGGAGACCGGCGCGGAGGCCTGGCTAGTCGATGGACAGGACGGCGAGGGCGGCGATGCAGGCAATCTCGATGTCGCCGTTCACGGCGAGAGCCTTGCCTATGTGATCTACACTTCGGGCTCGACCGGTCTGCCCAAGGGCGTGATGGTCCGCCATGACGCCGTGACCAATTTCCTCGCGGCCATGGCGGAGCAGCCCGGCGTGACGGCCGGCGACCGCGTGCTGGGGCTGACCTCGCTGTCCTTTGACATCGCAGTGCTGGAGCTGTGGCTGCCGCTGACGATCGGCGCCTGCGTCGTGCTGGCGGATCGCGCGGCCGCGCATGATCCTGCCAAGCTCAAGGCGATCGTGAAGCAGCATGGCGTGTCCGTGATCCAGGCCACGCCATCGACCTGGCGCATGCTGCTCGATCACGACGGTCCTGCGCTGCCGGCGAGCTGCCGGGTGCTGTGCGGCGGCGAGGCGCTGCCGCCGGATCTGGCCCGGCGGCTGGTGGCCCAAGCCGGCGAGGTCTGGAACCTGTACGGCCCGACCGAGACCACGGTGTGGTCGGCGCGCCATCGGCTCGATGCGATGGACGATCGTCCGCTGCTGGGCCGCCCGATCGGCAACACCACGCTGTATGTTCTCGACGGTGACCTCAACCTCGCGCCGATCGGCGTCGCCGGCGAGCTCTATATCGGTGGGAGCGGGCTCGCGCGCGGCTATTGGCGGCGCGGCGGCCTGACGGCGGAGCGCTTCATCCCCGATCCCTTCGGTCCGCCGGGGGCGCGACTGTACCGCACCGGCGATGTGGCGCGGTGGCGGTCCGACGGTGTGCTCGATTATGTCGGCCGGGCCGATTACCAGGTGAAGATCCGCGGCTTCCGTATCGAGCTCGGCGAGATCGAGGCGCGGCTGCAGGCACAGCCGGGCGTTCGCGCGGCCGTGGTGGTGGCGCGCGAGGCCGGCGCCGGCCGTCAGCTGGTCGGCTATGTCAGCGGCGAGGCGCTGGATGGCGCGGCGCTCAAAACAGCGCTGTCCTCGGTGCTGCCCGACTACATGGTCCCGGCACGGATCGTGGTGCTGGAGCGCCTGCCGCTGACGCCGAACGGCAAGATCGACCGCAAGGCATTGCCGGCGCCGGATCAGCTTGTGGCGTCCGCCCAGCATGTGGCGCCGCGCACGCCGGCGGAAGCCGCATTGGCTGCGATCTGGGCCGATCTGCTGCGCCAGCCCAATATCGGCGTCACCGACAATTTCTTCGAGCTCGGCGGCGATTCCATCATCTCGCTGCAGATGGTGAGCCGCGTGCGGCGCGAAGGCGTGCTCATCGAGCCGCGCGACGTGTTCCGGCATCAAACCATCGAGGCGCTGATTGCGTCGTCCCGAGATGTCGAGCCCGACAAGGAAGACCCTGCATCGGAGCGCGGCTCGCTAGCGGGACTCTCCAGTGAGCAGCTCGAACGACTCGGTCTGGACTGGAGCCGCGTCGAGGACGTCTATCCGTTGTCGCCGATGCAGCAGGGCATGCTGTTTCACAGCCTGCGCGATGCCGGCAGCGGCGTTTATGTCAACCAGGTCAGTGTCGAGATCCAGGGCCTCGACCCGGAACGCCTCGGCACAGCGTGGCGCGAGGTGAGCGCGCGTCATCAGATGCTGCGGACCGGCTTCCTCTGGCGTGAGCTCTCCGGCTCTCCGCTGCAAGCCGTCTATCGCGACGCCACCGTGCCGTTCGCACAGGAGGACTGGCGAGGGCAGGCGATCAGTGATGAAAGAATTGCGGCGGCCCTTGCCGATGAGCGCGCCGCCGAGTTCGATCTCCAGAGGCCGCCGCTCCAGCGGGTGCGGCTTCTGCGGCTCCAGGACCACCTGTACCGGCTGATCTGGACCTACCATCACATCCTGATGGACGGTTGGAGCTCGGCCAGGTTCGTCGGAGAAGTCCTGGAGTGCTATTACGGCAGCGCTGTCGCCGCGAATGCGACGCGCTACCGCGACTATATCGCCTGGCTGCACGCGCAGGACGCCAAGGCTGCCGAAGCGTTCTGGCGCGAGCAACTCAGGAGCTTCGATGAGCCGACGCAGCTCGCCGATGCCTTCGGCGCGCGCCGCCATCAGGCGTCCGGCCACGAACGCTGTTACACACGTCTCGGAGAGACGACGACCGCGGAGCTGAAGGCGTTCGCGCGGCGCGAACGGATCACGCTGAACACGATCGTCCAGGGCGTGTGGGCGCTGCTGCTGCAACGCTATACGGGCCAGAACACCGTGACGTTCGGCGTAACCGTGGCCGGTCGTCCAGCCGGTCTCGACGGATCGCAGCAGATGCTCGGGCTCTTCATCAACACGCTGCCCGTGATCGAAACGCTTCCGCCCGAAAGCCCGATCGGAGAATGGCTCCGCGCGTTGCAGGACCGCAATTCGGCGATCCGGGCCTACGAGCACACGCCACTCTATGACATCCAGGGCTGGGCCGGCCGCGCCGGTCAGACCATGTTCGACAGCATCATCGTCTTCGAGAACTATCCGATCGAACGCAGCATGCACCGCGGTGCAGGCGGGTTGCAGTTCAGCGGCCTGAAGAATGTCGACGTGACGAACTATCCGATGGACCTGTCGGTGCTGGTCGAAGACACGCTCCAGGTCGAATACACCTATATGCCCAGCCATTTCACGGCGGTGCATGCGGCGCAGATCAAGGCGCAGTTCGAGCATTTGCTGGTGGCGCTGACGCGGGACGCCACGGCGCCGCTTGGCAGCCTCGATCCGGTCACCGGACTCGACACCGCCCTTGCGGATCGTTGCAATCGGCACGCGACGTCAAGCGCCCCGCTGCCGCCGGTGCATGAGACGATCAGCGGCCATGCGCGGCGTCATCCGGAGCGGACGGCGCTGACCGTCGGCAGCTCGGTGCTCTCGTTCGGAGACCTCGAGCGCAGGGCCAACCGTCTGGCGCATCATCTGATCGCCCGCGGGCTCAGGCCCGAACAACGCGTTGGCGTTGTGGTCGAGCGAACCGCAGTCACGATGATGGCGCTGCTAGCCGTGCTCAAGGCGGGCGGAGCCTACGTTCCGCTCGATCCCGAGTTGCCGTCAGAACGGCGCGCATTCGTCATGCGCGATGCCGCGATCGCGTTCCTGCTGATGGAACGGCTGGAAATCGAGGACGGCGCGGATGGTGTCGAAACAATCCCGCTGTCCACCTTCGATTTCGATGCAGGGCCCGACCATCCGCCGCAGCCCGAACTGCACCCCGAGAACCTTGCCTATGTGATCTACACCTCGGGCTCGACGGGGACGCCGAAGGGCGTCGCTGTCGCCCACGGACCGCTGGCGATGCACTGTCACGTCACGGGCAGCCTCTACGAGATCGACGAAAGCTCCTGCGAGCTGCATTTCCTATCGCTCGCCTTCGACGGCGCCCATGAGCGCTGGCTCACAGTTCTGTCGCATGGCGCACGGCTGTTGATGCGTGACGCCGAATTGTGGACGCCGGAACAGACGGTCGAGAACCTGCACGCCCATCGCGTCAGCCATATCGGATTGCCGCCGGCCTACCTCCAGCAGGTCGCCGATTGCGTCGAGCAGGGCGGCAATCCACCGCCGGTCAGGCTCTACTCGTTCGGCGGCGAGGCGATGCCGAAGGCGGGCTTCGACAAGGTCAAGCGCGTTCTCAAGCCACGCATTCTGATCAATGGTTATGGTCCGACCGAAACCGTCGTCACACCGCTGGTCTGGAAGGTCGATGGCGCGTCCGAATGCGACACGCCCTACGCGCCGATCGGCGTGCCTGTCGGAGACCGCCGCGCCTACATCCTCGATGCCGCGCTCGACATCATTCCCGCCGGAGTCGCCGGCGAGCTCTATCTCGGCGGCTTCGGGCTGGCACGGGGCTATCACGGCAAGGCCGGCATGACCGCAGAGCGCTTCGTCCCCGACCCATTCTCGTCGACCCCGGGAGCGCGGCTATATCGCACTGGCGATCTGGCGCGGTGGCGCGAGGACGGCACCGTCGAATATCTCGGCCGCAGCGATGACCAGGTCAAGGTCAACGGCTTCCGCATCGAGCTCGGGGAGATCCAGACCTCGCTCCTCCGTCACGAGGCGATTGCGCAGGCGACGGTGGTGGCAGTGCCGAGTGCAGCCGGAAATCAGCTCATTGCCTATGTCGCACCGAAGGCTGCAGAAGACGCCGCGCCTGATGCGGCCGATACGCTGGTCGCGCGCTTGACCGGTTTCCTGAAGCTGATCCTGCCGGCCTATATGGTGCCGGCGCGGATCATGGTGCTGGAGCGGTTGCCGACATTGTCGAGCGGCAAGATCGACCGGCGTGCATTGCCGGCTCCCGATGCGTCGATGCGGAGCTTCGTCCCCCCGCGAACCCCGGCAGAGATTGCAATGGCGCGCCTATGGTCCGAGATCCTGGAGTTGCCGCAGGTCGGCGTCACCGACAATTTCTTCGAGCTTGGCGGCAATTCGATCCTGTGTCTCAAGGTCGTGGCGCGGGTCCGTCAGGACCAGACGTTCGGGATTGAGATCAAGTTGCGCGATCTGCTTCAGAAGCCGACGATTCGCGCCTTGCTCGCCGGCAGCGCGACCGCGGCGTCCGCCGTCGCACCATCGGCGCTGCTGCCGCTGAATGCCGCGGTTCGCGGCGTGAATCCGGTATTCTGCGTGCACGGTGGCTTTGGCACGGTGTTCGACTATGGGCCGCTGGCGCGCCGCCTCGAAGGGCACCGGCAGCTGATCGGGCTGCAATCGAGAATGCTGGTCGATTCCTCGTGGACCGACGCCTCCCTCGAAGCCATGGCCGTGGACTACGCGGCCGAGATCCGGCGAATGCAGCCGCGCGGTCCCTACAGCCTGGTCGGCTGGTCCTTGGGAGGACTGCTGGTCGGTCTCGTCGCGGCCGAGCTCGAACGCGGCGGTGAGCGCGTCGATCGTCTCGCGCTGATCGACAGCTTCGTGCCGCGGCAGCCGGACGGATCGATCCCGCAGGAGGCGATTGCCCACTGGGCCGACGATCTCGCCGGATTGCTGTCGGCGGTCCTCCCGAGCGCTGCGGCCTCTCGCATCAAGGCGCAGGTCGAGGCGGCAAAACGTGCTGATTTGCCGGAGACGCCGGAGCACATTCGCGACCTCGTCGCTTCTGTTGTGGAGCAGAGCAGGAGCGTGCGAGCGGACGATGCCTCGCTCGGCGCGGATGATTTGTCCGCTGCATTCGCAGTCGGACGGCACCTCAACAGGCTGGCGCAGAACGCCGCGCTGCCGCGGGGCCTCGAAGCCACGCCGCTCTGCTGGTGGACCTCGACCCGTCTGGCACAGCGTGATCGGCTGGAATTGCAGTTGCCGAAAGCGGTCGATCGCGGCCTCGTTGGCGACAACCATTTCACGATCCTGAGGGATGCCGGCCTGCTCGATGAGATCTGCGGTCTGCTCGCGCCGGCGGCGGCGTCGACGACCGCGCAGGATACGGTCCCGGAGCCGGCGGAGTAAGCCTTTGAGTCTTGATCCAGATATCGCAGCATTGCTCGAGATGGTGCAGGCCGGCACCGAAAGCGGCGCGCGCATTCCGTTTCCGCAATTGACCGCGGCGCAGGCGCGAGCCGATTTCGATGCGTCCTCGCCGCTGCTCGATGTCGATCCGCCGGCCCTGGCCTATGAGCGGCGTTTGTCGCTGCCGACACGGGATGGCGCGCTGATCGAGGCGCGGCTTTATGCGAGCGCGCAGCCGAGCGAACGCACTCCCATTCCGATTCTTCTTTACATGCACGGCGGCGGCTTCGTCGTCGGCAGCCTCGACTCGCATCAGCCATTGTGCCGCGGCCTGGCCGAGGACAGCGGCGCGGCCGTGCTCTCGATCGGCTACAGGCTTGCGCCGGAGCACAAGTTTCCGACGGCCTTCGAGGATGCGGTCGATGCGCTGGCCTGGATCGGCCTCGAGGGCCGCGCGATCGGGCTCGACCCGCGCCGGATCGCCGTCGGCGGCGACAGCGCCGGCGGAACGCTTGCTGCCGCGCTTGCGATCGAAGCGAGGACAAACACGGGCCTTCCGCAGCCGGTGCTTCAGGTTCTCGCTTATCCCGGCCTCAGCTCCCGACAAACCTCCGCATCCTACGAGCGCTACGGTACCGGCCATCTGCTGGAGCGCAGCACTGTCGACTGGTTCTTCCGGCAATATCTCCGCGACGAGTCGGACCGCGACGATTGGCGGTTCGCGCCGCTCACAGCGGATGATTTGTCGGGCCTCGTTCCCGCATGCATCGTCCTCGCCGAGTTCGATCCCCTGGTTGACGAGGGACGCGATTATGCAGCCCGCTTGGCGTCGGCCGGCGTTCCCGTCGATCTGCACGTTTATCCCGGCATGATCCATGAATTCCTGCGTATGGGGAATGTCGTGGCCGATGCCTTGCAGGCGAGGGCGACGATCGGGCGGGCGCTGGCCAAGGCCTTTCTCGCCGCTGGCGAAAAGGCGGCCTGATATGGCAATGCAGTGTGAACGAGAGTATGTCATGATCATCATCTCTCGCGCTTCTGTGCGAGAGGCGCCTGAACGGATCCCATGAGCACGTCTATTCCAGACCATAGGCTGTCCCGCCGTGCGCTCCTCGGCGCGGGCGCAGCGATCGGAGGCACGGCCATTGCGGGCCCATGGCCAATGGCATTTGCCCAAACCAGTGGACCGCAAGCTGGGCTCCGAATTGCCGCGCTCGGCTGGGCCTGTGCCCAGACGATACTGGCGCTCGGCGTCGTGCCGCTGGTGATTCCGGAGATCGAGCGCTATGGCCGGCTCGTCGTCGAGCCGCCTGTTCCGCCCAGCGTTCAGGAGGTCGGTCTGCGTTCGGAGCCAAATCTCGAACTGCTGCAGAGCTTCGCCCCCGACATCATCGTCATCGATCCCAGCATTGCGGCCGCCGTCCCCCGGCTCAAGCTGATCGCGCCGGTCGAAACGTTCACGATCTTCAGACCCGGCGGGCATCCTCTCGACACGGCGCGCCGTTCGACGCTGGAGCTTGCCAAACGTCTCGGAGTGCAGCCGGCGTGCGAAGCCTATTTCGCCCGTTTCGACGTCGCCATGGCCGGCTATCGTGAGCAGCTCCGCGGTCGCGGCGGCAAGCCCCTCTATCTCGTCAGCGAGATCGCGCGCAACCGCGCGCTCGTGTTCGGTCCGAACAGCCTCTATCAGGAGGTGCTCGATCAGTGCGGATTGAGGAATGCCTGGACCGGACAGAGCGGCCCATGGGGCCATACCAGTGTTGGGCTCGAAGTGCTCGCCGCGGTTCCGGACGCGCGGCTGGTGTTGATGACCTCGCGGGTCGCCGATGTCGAAGCGCTACTGAAGGCAAGCCCTGTGCTTCAAACCCTGCCGTCTCTTCGGTCGCATCGGCTGACGGTCCTGGGTAATCAGTTCTTCTATGGCGGCGTGCCGGCGGCCGAACGTTTCGCCCGCCTTCTCGCCGAACGTCTGCCGCGGGAAAGCCATGAGCAAGGTTGAGGCACTGCCGGCCCGGTCCGGCTTGGAGATGCATCCGGCGGTGCTGATCGGCTTGCTGCTGGCAGCGGCGGCCGCGCTGACCTGGCGCAACCTGTCCGGATATCTGCCCGCCGGCGCTTGGCTGCCGGTGTTGTGGCGGCCGGAGGTCACCGATCCCCAACAGATGCTCGTGCGCTACACCGTTTTTCCGCGCATCGCAGTGGCGCTGCTGGCCGGCGCAGCCCTCGGTCTTGCCGGCACGGTCTCTCAGCAGGTGTTGCGCAATCCGCTTGCGGAGCCGAGCACCATCGGCGTCCTGAACGGCGCCTATCTTGCGCTGGCCATAATGACCCTGTGGGCGCCGTCGCTGCTGGTCTTCGGCCGCGAGTGGATTGCGCTGTGCGGCGGGTTCGCTGCGTTCCTGTGCGTGTTCGGGCTGACCTGGAAGCGTGCGCTGTCGCCCGTCGTCCTGGTGCTCGCTGGATTGATCGTCAGCTACTACTGCGCGGTGACCACCCAGGCGCTGGTACTGCTCAACCACGAATATCTGATCGGTCTGTTCATCTGGGGCGCCGGCTTCCTCAATCAGCAGGATTGGAGCAATGTCACGTTCCTGGCGCCGCGGCTGTTGATTTCGATCGTGCTGATCGCGGCGATGGTTCGTCCGCTGACCCTGCTCGGCTTCGACGACGAGACCGCGCGCAATCTGGGCCTCGGATTGACGAGGGCCCGGGTTTTCGCACTCGTCATCGCGATCGCGCTCAGCGCGTCGGTCGTCAGCGTGGTCGGCGTCATGGGATTTATCGGTTTGTCCGCGCCGGCCATCGTCATGCTGTCAGGCGCGCGCCGGTTTCGCGACCGGCTGATCTGGGCGCCACTTTGCGGCGCCCTGCTGCTGTGGCTGACGGATCAGCTCGTGCTTCTGATCCCGCCCGGCTATCGCGAAATGCCGGCCGGTGCGGTGACGGCCCTGATCGGCGCGCCAATGTTGCTCGTGCTGCTGCCGCGGCTGCGGGCCACCATGCCGATGGGAAACCTCACGCCATCCGTTCCGGCGCGGCTCGATCATCCCTGGCGCGTGATCCTGTTCGCGCTCGTCTTGCTGCTGCTTGCCGTCTGGATCGCACTCGCCCTCGGCGTCGGCTCCGACGGCTGGCGCTGGAGCGGCCTGTCGGGCTTGCAGGAATTCTGGCCGTGGCGCTGGCCGCGCGTGGTGTCGGCGCTGGCAGCAGGCGCGACACTGGCGGTCGCCGGCACGCTGCTGCAGCGGATGACCGGAAATCCGATGGCCGCGCCGGAAGTCATGGGCATCAGCTATGGCGCCGCGATGGGCGTAATCGTTCTGCTCTATCTCTTTCCCGCCCACACCCGGCTGGAGCAGATTGCAGCGGCCGGGATCGGCGCCTTCATCGTGCTGGCGCTGGTGCTGCTGTTCAGCCGGCGGTCCGAGTTCAGTCCGGAGCGCGTGCTGCTGGCAGGCGTCGCCATGAGCGCGGCATTCGGCGCGATCATTGCCATGGCGCTGGCCACCGGTGATCCCCGCATCGGCACGCTGCTGTCGCTGCTGACAGGCTCGCTCTACCAGATCGGCCCGGCCGAGGCCGCAATCCTCGCCGCCGCGGCGCTCGTTCTGCTGATCATGGTGCCAATGCTGTCCCGTTGGCTCGATATCCTGCCGCTGGGACCTGCGACCTCGCGTTCGATCGGCATCTCGCTGACGCGGAGCCGCGTCATCATCATGCTGCTGACGGCGTTGCTGACGGCGACGGCCACGCTGATGGTTGGTCTTCTGAGCCTGGTCGGATTCATCGCGCCGCATATGGCACGGATGATGGGGGCGCAGCGCGCGCTGCATCAGGCGGCGCTGGCCGCGTTGATCGGGGCGATCCTGATGGTCACGGCGGATTGGGCCGGACGCATGGTGATCTTCCCGTTCCAGATGCCCGCCGGCATCTTCGCCATGATGCTTGCCGGACCCTATCTCATCTGGCTGCTGCGCCCGCAGCGCGGTTGACGGCGCTCACCGCGCGAAGCTGATGAGATGGCCATGGTCCGGCGACGGCATCACGCCCATGGGGATGCCGTAGATGTTTTCGAGCTCGGCCGGCGTCATGATCTTGTCCGGTGTGCCGCGCGCGATCAGCTTCCCGGAATGCAGCGCGATGATCTCGTCGCAGAAGCGGGCGGCCATGTTGACGTCGTGGAGCACCACGACCACGCCGAGATTGCGCTCGCGGGCGAGCTGCCTGACCAGCGACAGCACTTCGATCTGATGAGCGATGTCGAGCGCCGAGGTCGGCTCGTCAAGCAGCAGGCACTCGGCGTCCTGCGCAACCAGCATGGCGATCCACACCCGCTGGCGCTCGCCGCCGGACAACGTATCGACCAGGCGATCCGCAAAGGGTTCGATATGGGTCAACGCCATGGCGTTTGCGACCTTCTCGCGGTCGATGTCACCGAACCGTCCGAGCGCGCCGTGCCAGGGATAGCGGCCGAGTGCGACCAGCTCCTTGACCAGCATGCCGGCGGCGGGCGGCGTCTGCTGCGGCAGGTAGGCGACCTTGCGGGCATAGTCCCGATCGCTCCAGGCGCGCAGTGCGCGGCCTTCGAAACGGATCGTTCCCGACGAGCTTGGCTGCTGGCGCGACAATAATTTCAGCAAGGTCGATTTGCCGGAGCCATTATGGCCGATCAGTCCGACGACGCTGCGCGCGGGAAGGGATAGCGTCAGCGGTTCGAGCAGCGCGCGCCCGGCCACCGCGAAGCCGACCTGGTCGAGCTGGAACAAGGGGGCGGGCGCTTCCAGCGAGGCCTGCGTGACGTCGGTTGGCAAGGCGAGCGTCCTTTCGCTCGTCTGCGCGTGTTGGATCGTCATGGTTGGCGCAGGCTCCAATAGGCGACGGCCAGAAGTTGGTGGCGGGAAAGCTTTCGCTCATCGCGCAGATGGTTGCGCAGGGCCTTCAGCGCCTGCGCCTCACACGCGATCCAGGCGAAGACGTCCTGATGGTGCGGCCATCGCACCGCCTTGACGGCGTCGACCAGGAGCTGCGTCGTCCCGGCTGGACGGCCCTCGCGATGCAACCAGCGGATTGCTACCCCGGCCGGGGCGGCCAGCGGAAGTTCCTCGCGCCGATCCGCGACCTCGATAAAGGCCTCACCCGCCGCTGTCGCGGGCAGCGTCTCCAGAATTCGCGCGATGGCGGGCAGGGCGGTTTCGTCGCCCGCCAGCAGCATCCAGCGCGCCGGACGAATGCCCCGGCCGAGCGGGCCGGCCATGCCGCAGATGGCGCCGGCCGTCGCGTTGACGGCGAACGCCGAGCCCGGCCCGGCATGATCATGGACCACGAAGTCGATGTCGATCTCGCGGCTCTGCAAGTCGATGCGGCGGATCGTGTAATAGCGGGTGACGGGCCTGCGGTCGGGCTCCGGCCACAGGATACGTCCGTCGGGCGCGGGCCACGGCCATTCGGGCTTGGCGAGGCCCTCGGGCGGGAAGTACAGCCGCACGTGCAGGTCGTCGTCATTCACGAAACGGGCGATATCGTCGCCCGTGAAGGTCAGCCGCCGCATGTGCGGCGTCAGGGTGATCGCGGACTTCAGCCGCATTTCACGGAAATTGGCCAGCGTGCCGCCGCTGGATTCGTGACCGGACCAAATGATGGTCGGGGCAATGTCGCCCGCGAACTCGATCACATGCGAGGCGACGACCGAGCGCAGCATTTCCAGATTACCCTTGTCGTTGGCCTCGACGCGAATCTTGAGCGCTTCGGCCTCGACGGCGAGGGAACTGGTGCCGAACGGCAGTTTCGCCACCATGAGACCGTCCCGGTCCTCGAAGGCGATGTCATGCTCGGCCAGATGATCGATCATCCGCGCGGCGAGGCCGGCGGCGTCGGGAAGCGCGATGCGGGTTTCGGAGATCAGCAAGTCCAAAGTCATTCTCCACCGGCCCTGTCCGATGCCAGCCTGCAAGTGCTTCGATGTCCGGATGTCGCGGCCTGGCACGGCTCTGGATCATAAATCCTGCTCGCTCGCCGGCTGCGATGCAAAAGCGATACTACCCGCATCATATTAAAGGCATTGCCGATCCCAAATTAGAATCCATCGAAAGAGCAGCGAAAATAAGCGCTGGAGTTGCGGGGCCGCCATCATGTATTCGCATCACTTCGGCACGGCTTGTCCGGCCATATAGGTTCGCTTCAGGTCTCCTCCAGCGCGGCTCTCATCATGAACTCACGAAGCGGCCTGACGACGCAGATCCTGCAGCTCCTGCGGCCTTACTGGCCACTCGTGCTCGGCGGCAGCGTTCTGGGAGTGGTCGGCGGTGCCTCCGTCGCGGCGTTGCTCGCGGTCGTGAATCATGGGCTTTATGCCACGCAGGCCGACGTGGTAACGCTGTTTTTCGCCTTCGCTGGCCTGTGCCTTCTGATCCTGATCGGTTCCATTGGCGCCGACATCAGCGCCAATTATGTCGGACAGCGGATCATCGCCGAGCTTCGTAAGTCGCTCGCCGCCAAAATTCTGGCTGCGCCGATCGATCAGCTCGAAATCTACCGGACGCATCGCCTGATCCCGGTTCTCACGCAGGATGTCGACACGATCAGCGATTTCGCGTTCTTCTTTTCGTCCTTTTTCGTGTCGCTCGTGATCGCGCTCGGCTGCATGGTTTACCTGGCGGTGCTGTCTTGGCAGCTTTTCCTGATCACGGGAGTCGTCATCGTGCTGGGATCGCTGGCGCATGGATATGCGCGGACGCGCGGCGTTCGCGGCTTCAGCGCCGCGCGAGAGGCCGAAGATCAGCTGCACAAGCAGTATCGCGCGATCGCCGAAGGTGCCAAGGAGCTGCGCCTTAATCGCGTGCGCCGTCGGCGCGTCTATGTCGAGCAGCTCCAGCAGACCGTCGACCGGATCAGCTCGGTGCAGATCAGGTCGATCAATCTGTTCGTGACGGCGCGGGCGTTCGGGACGATGCTGTTCTTCGTCGTGATCGGCGTGGCGCTGACCTTGCGACCGTTCCTGTGGCCCGACAGTCCCGTTGCGGTGTCCAGCGGGTTCGTGCTGGTGCTGCTCTTTATGCGCGGGCCCATCGACCAGGTCATCGGCATCCTGCCGGCGCTCGGCCGCGCCCAGGTCGCGATGCGCCGCATTGCGGAGCTCTCGGAGCAGTTCTCGACCCCCGAGCACGATCTGCTGGCCAGTGCTCCCGCTGCGCCCGCCAAGACCACCATCGAATCCATCGAGCTCCGCGGCGTAACCTATGCTTTTCGCGCCGTGCCGGGCAGCGATCCCTTTGTCCTCGGGCCGGTTGATCTGCTCGTTCGGCAAGGCGACATCGTCTTCATCGTGGGGCAGAACGGCAGCGGAAAGACGACCCTGATCAAGTTGTTGCTGGGCCTTTATGCTCCGCATGGCGGCGCCGTGCTGCGGGACGGTTCGCCGGTCCTGACGGAGACACGCGACGATTACCGCCAGCTCTTCACGACCATCTTCTCCGACTATTATCTGTTTGAGGATCTCATTCGTGGAGAGGGCGTGGTTCCTGATGTCGCGGAACGCTATCTCCAGCGGCTGGAGGTCGCGCACAAGGTTTCGGTCGAGAACGGCGTGTTCACGACGACGGACCTGTCGACCGGACAGCGCAAGCGATTGGCGCTGATGAATGCATGGCTCGAGGAAAGACCCGTGCTCGTATTCGACGAATGGGCCGCAGATCAGGATCCGGCGTTCCGGCACATCTTCTATACGGAGCTGCTGCCCGATCTAAAGCGTCTCGGAAAGACCATCATCGTGATTTCACACGATGATCGCTATTTCGGGATTGCGGATCATCTGGTGCGGCTGCGCGACGGCAAGATCGTCGCAAGCGAGGCGAAGGGCAGCAACGTCGTTGGGGCTTCAGCTGTTCCAACCCATGCGCCGGCTTTAGACACATTTTAGCGAGCCTCTGATGCCATCTGTCGCACGCAAACCACGTCATGCGATCCCGTTTTGCGACAGGCCGTCAGATTTGTAGAGAATCTAATCTGCGTGTGCGCGCATTTCTTGTCAGCCTGTAGGTGAGTGATCTACACCACGCCTCAGCGATGATCGAGATGCGAGGGCCGGATGAACAAGGCTTCGGATTCCGGGACCGGACCTCGTGCGTTCCCGGTCGGCCCATATTCCGCCCAGACCGTTTTCCAGGAGGGCGATCGTCTTCGCGTCGTCGCCGCGGATGTGACCGCGTTGGAACTGCGTCTGCGCGAGCGCGTCGATCACATCGAGATCCTGAATGCTTCGGACGACCGCGAGGTTGCGGCACGGGCGGTGTCGGCGTCCGCCGAGGCGCTGTTTGCCTGGCGACCGGGCGCCGATCGGCTCGTTCTGGACTTCGCTGGAAGAGCGCCGCTTGCACGAGAGCTGACAGAGAGTGGTCTCGCCATCGTGTCCGAGGGGCAGCTGGTGCTGCTGCCCGAACTGGTCATGCAGCGGCGGGACAATTGGCTGGTCAACCCCGGGCGACCGCCATTGCCGCAACTCCACGTCATGACGGACGGCAAGCGCCATCCGCGCCGCGCCGCAAAGCCGGCGGGAAAGGTGTACGGCCGTTTCATTCCCTGGCTGTCGGAGGTCATCTCGTTTCGCGTGGCCGATCTCGAGAATGATCTCCATTTGTTGCATCGCTGGATGAATGACCCCCGCGTCGATGCGTTCTGGAACGAGGCGGGTGATCTCGACAAGCATCGGCGGTATCTGGCCGGCATCCTGGCTGATCCCCATATGCTGCCGTTGATAGGCTGCTTCGGTGATGAGCCGTTCGGCTATTTCGAGCTCTATTGGGCCAAGGAAAATCGCATCGCGCCGTTCTATGATGCCGATGACTATGACCGGGGATGGCACGTGGTCGTGGGCGAGGACGCTTTTCGCGGCGGTCGTTACATCAGCGCGTGGCTGCCGTCTCTGATGCACTACATGTTTCTCGACGATTGCCGTACGCAGCGGATCGTCGGGGAGCCGGCGGCGGCGCACTCCCAGCAGCTTCGCAATCTCGAGCGCTCGGGGTTTGCGAAGATCAAGAATTTCGACTTTCCCCACAAGCGCGCGACCCTGGTCATGCTGTTGCGCGAGCGCTTCTTCGGCGATCGGCTTTGGCTTCCGGCAGTGGCCGGCCCAACGGTCTCCTCTTAAAGCGCAAGCGGAGCGCGGCTTCATGTCTCATCAACTTGCGATCGAGCACGACGTCATTGGCGTCGGATTTGGGCCTTCCAACCTCGCACTCGCCATCGCATTGGACGAATGCGCGAAGCGATCACGGCTGAAATGCACGCCGCTGTTCGTGGAGAAGCAACCGCACTTCACCTGGCATGGCGGCATGCTGCTTCCGGGCAGCGACATGCAGATATCGTTTCTCAAAGATCTGGTCTCCTTGCGCGATCCGACCAGTCCCTTCACCTTCGTGAACTACCTGCACAAGCGCGGCCGCCTGCTGGATTTCATCAACTGCCGGACGTTCTATCCGAGCAGGGTCGAGTTCAATGATTACCTGCAGTGGGTGGCGGGCCATTTCAAGTCGCAGGCCGCTTACGGCGAGACCATCGTCGCCGTCGAGCCGGTGACGGCCGGGCAGACGGTGACGTCGTTGCGGGTGCATTCGCGCTCGCTCGCCGGCGGGGAGACCGTGCGGCTGGCGCGAAATCTCGTGGTCGCGGTGGGAGGCCAGCCCTATGTTCCGCAGGTGTTTGCCAAGGCTGCCGACGATCGCAGGCTGCTGCATTCCAGCCGCTATCTCGACCTGATCGAGCGCGTTGTCCCGCGCGGTCGGACCGTGCGCGTGGCCGTCGTCGGTGGCGGACAGAGCGCGACCGAGGTAACGGTCGATCTTCAGGGCCGATGTCCCGAAGCGCATATCGATCTGATCTTCCGCGGCCATGCTCTCAAGCCGTCCGACAGCAGTCCCTTCGTCAACGAGATCTTCAACCCCGACTATACGGACTTCGTCTACGCGCAGCCTGCCGACCGGCGGGATGCGATCGTCCGCAACTTCCGGAACACCAACTATGCCGTCGTCGATTCCGACCTGCTGGACCAGCTGTATCGGCTGCTCTACCAGCAGCGCGTCGGCGGCGACGCAAGGGTCGTGTTGCGTCCCCGCAGCGAGATTACCAATGTGGATGCGGGACCGGACGGCATCGAGATCGGCGTGATCGACAAGTTTCGCGGCGAAAACCGTCGTTCGACCTATGACGTGGTCGTTCTGGCGACGGGATACGACAGGGATACGCCGCACGGGTTTCTCGAACCGATCCGCCGCTATATTCGCGATGCGGCGCTGGATCGCAACTACCGGCTCGTGACCAATCCGGCGTTCCGGCCGCAGATCCACCTCCAGGGCTATTCGGAATCCTCCCACGGCCTGAGCGACACGCTGCTTTCGGTGATTGCCGTGCGGTCGCAGGAGATTGCGCAGTCTCTGCTCTCGACAATCTCGCGCCGGGAACTCATCGCTTAACGGGTCCCATCCCATTTCATTCGCGATCCGTTCGACGGAATTTGGCGTGTTCCGATTTCGATTTGGAGCGCCTTCGATCTAGAACTTGTCTAATCGAGATCAACCGAGGCGTGTACAGCAAGGACAACGCCCTACGGCTCTGCTAGAGGTGATCTTAGAACGATCCTTGGAATGTTTGCAGGTTCGGGTGGAACTGACCTTGAGGAGAGCCTTCGAGCAAAGCTACGGTCAGTTGCCGGAGCGGATTGCAGTCATATTGGTTCACAGCCCCCTCGCTGCGTTGGTCGGCAGAGAGCCGTTGACGCGCATGAAATATCTCCTCGAGATTGCGTCGCTCCATACCAGGGCCGAACTCCTTGCACAGCCGGGACTGGGACAGATAGGCGTGCGCCGGATCGAGAAGTGGATGGCCGCTCATGGACATCGCCTTCGCGATGTCGGTGAAAGCCTAGATAGCGTCATCTGTCACTTTGCCTTCCGGAATCCGTCCGTTAGGAAAGGCAGCCGTCGTTGCCCTCCCTCGTCGGGCGATCGCCTCGGCACCGGAGGAGCACTTGCACGAAGTGGCTCCGCAAGGCCGTGGCCTGCACCTGTAATCCCTGAGAGACGGGCGGGTCAACGATCGCTCCACCGAGACGAATCTTCGTCTCTCGCCCTAGTTCCGGTCGGTTAACACAAGGCTGGGATTTGAAATCGTCGGCACTGGCGATTGTCCACGTGTTCAGCCCTCTTGTGCACAACACTAGGAGATTGCGGCTGGGTCTTCCTTCTCGCCGGTAGCCACGATCTTCAGCACGCCGTCCGCGAGCGGTCGCTGCAGCGCCTTCGCCTCGTCCCAAGGCGCTCGCATCAAGGTGTCGTGCTCTTCGGTCGTTGTGAGGATATCCACCGACGCCAAGACTGATCTGGAGGCCTGAATGCGAATGATGCGGCTTCATGTAACCCATCGGCGCATCCGTCTTGCTGTGCGTCGCAGCGGTCCCCGCGCATGCCGAAACGTTCAGAGTCGGCAGGCTCTTGTGTTTCAGCACGCCACGCGTCGGATTGGTCCTTGGATCAACGCAGTCATTGCGTTGTGTGTTTTACGCGAGAAGACCGCATCGGCAGTACATCTAGGAGGGAGGGATGCGGTGCGTTGGTCTCGACATCGGCGTGACCGGAGCCGGCACCCTGTCATGGGCAGTCTTCGCCAAGAACTCGCGGATCGGCTCCGGCGTCTTGCGAGGAAGCTATGTTGGAGCGCACGCCAATGTTGCATTCGGTCCCGGCTTCGGTGCCAACGTACGGTGGCTCTCGGCGAAGCGTTGTGCTGCAGCCGCTGTCGGTCGAGCGGGCGATCGGAGTCAACCTCGCGGCGGGGTCACCAATCTGACGCTCGGTCGCGAGGACGACGATGGGGTAGGCTGCCGTCATCCTCGTCGTTCATGCAGTGGGAACATTCCCGCCCTGTTGCTCAGGGTTTCGTCGGATGTCGGTGGTGCGGGTTCGAAGCTATCATCCCACGGTGCCAATCGCATTGACGTCGTGCCGCTTCCGACCATCAGCCTGCGGGCACCTGGTTTCCTGCTTGGTGTCGACCTGATTTCACACGGCCTTGCCCGCCCGTCTTCGCACTTCAGCCCGTGCGGAAGAGCAAAGAGGAGGAAACAATGAACGCTCCCACCCGCCGCGCCTTTCTTGGTCTCGCGCGAAATGCTGCTGCCGCTGCAGCCATCGGCGCGATAGGTGCGCGTCTCATCGAGGTTGCAGATGCGATGCCGGTTGCCTCTGATCTTGGGCAAGCCGCGAGGCCGTCGGACCTCGTGATGCAGGCGCAGTGGTGGGGACGACCGCCCACTCCCGGTTGGGGTTGGGGCCCCGGCCCAGGCTGGGGTTGGGGTCAACCGGCGCCGATCAGGCGCCGCTGGGTTTGCTGGTGGGATCGTGGTCGTCGCCGTTGCGGGTGGCAGTCAAACCTCGTGGCGCAGGCGCAGTGGGGTCGACCGCCGGCCGCTCGCGGTTGGGGACCCGGCTGGGGTCCTGCGCCCGGTTGGGGTCGACCGCCGCCGCGGAGGCGCCGCTGGGTTTGCTGGTGGCATCGCGGCCGCCGCCACTGCGGATGGCGCTAGGCGGCGCACGTCGCAACCCAGGCCGTTCATCGGTGCAGCAGCAGTTCGTCATGAAGGCTGTGCAAGTCCTCGCGAATCCGATGGAGGGACCCGTGCGCAGGAATCGTTGGCTTCTTCGCGATGCTGGCGCTGGTGGCCGGGGGCGGCCTGATCGCGCTCATGTTCCACAGCCAGCGCAAAGGGCACGATGAGCCCGCGCGTGGCAATCGGATAGGATCGCGTCAGTCTGTTGCTTGATGCGGGGCAGGAACTGCATGAACACGTTCGGATCGGCGACCGGCCTGCCGTCCTTCGGGTCACGGGCGTGTAGATGGATGATCGATGCACCGGCTTCTGCGGCTGCAACCGGTTCGGCGACGATTTCATCGGGTGTGATCGGCAGATAGGGAGACATCGAGGGAGTGTGGAGCGATCCCGTGATCGCGCAGGTGATGATCACGCTCTTGCGGGCCATGTAGTCCTCTCATTTTACAGGATGTCAGTCGGCCTTGATTGAAGGATGTCGGGCCGAGGTCGGAGCAGGCGGCACGTCGGCGAAAGGTGCGTCGGAGGCGAGCAAGATGTCGGCCGTGCGCTGCAGGTGCGCGGCGAGAGCTTCGGAAGCGCGGTCGGCGTCGCGTGCCAGCGTTAATTCGAGGATCTCGCGATGCTCCTGGTCGACGCGCCGCGCGACCCGGGTGTAGGGCAGCAGCATCCTGCGATAACGTTCAGCCTGCAGGAACAGCTGGTCGCGCAGCCTCAGCCACCACACGCTGTCGCAGGCCGCGATCAGATCATCATGGAAGCGCCCGTGCAGGCGCGTCCATTCCGGATTGATCCTGTCCGGCTCGACATGTGCTGCCGTCCGCGAGAGCTGGTGCCAGGTATCGAGCAAACGACCTTCCCATTCTAGAGTGCCACGCATGATCGACGACCGCAGACATCGCGTTTCGATGTCAATGCGCACCCCGGTCAGGTCGATGAGGTCAGCCGCCGAGATCGGCGCCACACTGAAGCCGCGCTGCGGCGGCTCGGCGACCACGAGACGGTCGGAGGTGAGGCGCGATAGCGCTTCGCGGACCGCGCCGAGGCTTAGCGTTCGGCGATCTGATCGATGAGCAGCTTGGAGCCGGGAGGGTACAGCCCGTCCAGCAGTTCGCGCTTGAGCTTCGTGTGGTCGCGCTGCGCGACCTCATGACTTACCTTGGCGGCGCCGGGAGACGGCGGTCGCGGCAGCCGCGGCCAGCGTGCCTGACGCCAATTTCGAGGTCGTGGATTTCCGCGCGGCGATGCAGGGCCAGCCGGCCGATCGCTTGGTCGCGCCGCGGAAGATCGCGGAACATTCCGTCTCATCTTACTTCTGCACGGGTGGAACGACAGGCGCGCCGAAGATCGCGGTGCGTACGCACGGCAACGAGGTCTTTGATGCCTGGGCCGCGGCAAGTCCAGCTTCGCAGCCAGCGACCGTATCTATGGCGCACACCGGGTGTGGCGTGAGTATGCCGGCGGCAGATCGTTGTCGTTTGGGAGTGATCCGGACGCACCAAATTCCAATCCCATTCGGCGGAATGACGGTGTTCGAGAACACTATGGTCGCGACCACGAACGGAGGCCGCCTCACCTTGATCTAAGTCCGAAAGCGCCAGTAGAGCCATCACGGCTGCGGCGGCTATGCAAAGGATACTAACGAAGAAATGACGCAGCCCGGCCCGGATGCTTTGACTATGTGTTCAACGCAGCGTGACGTTCTACACGAGCCCATCATCATGGGTTCGGCGCGCCGGATGCTTTAGTCCCGAACCAGTTGTTGCGCACCTGGAGGTAATGGGTGCTCGGGTCATAGATGGCCGTTCTTAGACCGAGGATTCGCGGCGATAGGCGTCCGATTGCGCTGAGAACGTTGTAGGAGGCGATCACCCGGTCATGCTGTGCCTTGACCAGCGAGATGCGCGCGTTGACCAAGGCGAGCTGCGCGTTGAGAAAGTCAACGGTTGTGCGTTGCCCAGCCTTGGCTTCGCTGCGGACACCGTTCAACGCGATCTCTGAGGCCGACACCTGGGCTTGGGCCGACTGCACCTGGGCCTTTGTCGTACCAAGTTGCGCCCAACGCTGAGCAACAGTCGCTCGAACTCCGTCGCGCACCCTCTCAAGCGCAAGCTGCTGTTCGGCGAGGAATTCCTTGGATTGCCGAATGAGCGCGTGCTCAGCCCCCCCTTGATAGATGGGGACGGAGGCTTGTACAGCTGCGGCTGCTCCGAATGACCGGTATGTTCTCGTTGATTGTTCGTACAACTCGTACGAATTTTGGACAGACGCCTGCAGAGCGACCGTCGGGAGAAGTGCACCCTCGTTGATCCTGACCTGAAGATGATTACCATCAACGTCATGGATTGCACCGACGATGTCAGGGTTCTCAACGAGCGCAATCTCCGTCGCTGCGCTCAAGCTTCCGGGCAGAAATCGGTCCACGGGCGAACCAGGCGAGGGATTTACTGGATTGTCGCCGATATCGCGCCGGAAGTTGGCTTTTGACGTTGCCAACTGCGATTCCGCGGAACGTTGCTGCGACTTACCGGCAGCGAGTTGCGCTTCGGATTGGGCGACGTCGGTGTACGTGACTTCTCCGAGAAGAAACCGATCATGTGCCTGCGTTGCGGTTTGTTCGAGAACCCGCACGTTAGATTTCTGAACGTCAAGAGACGCAAGGTCTCGAAGGTAATCCATATACGCTGTCACGGCGGATAGAAGGACGCTCTGGTCGAGCGATCTGAGCACTTCGCGCGCAGCAAGAACTTGCGTCTCGGCGGCGCGCGCTCTATTTGCGGTCTGATTGCCATTAAAAATGGTTTGCGAGACGGTAAGTGCCGCGCTTCGTGGCGCGTCACGGTAGTCGGTCTGGGCCCAGGTTGTTGCGCTAGCGCTCCCCTTGGACAGGATATCCAAATATCGATAACCGGCGCTGCCGGTGAGTGTCACCTTTGGGCGATAGCCCGACAAGGCCTGAGGCACATTCTCATCGATCGATCTGACTTGAGCACGCTGCGCGTTGAGCTGGGGGCTATTCTGATAGGCCCGGGCCAGCGCATCCTCCAAAGTCTCGGCGGATAAGGAAGCAAATCCTGCTTCCAAAATGACGCCTAAGACCGTTAGCGACCGAACGAGGAATCCCAATTGCGTCATCGGTAAAGTCACAATCGATTGGCCAACTGCCCCCGCAAACCTTTCAGAGCGCTGCGAGGCTAGCGAGTAGCGATGCCGGCGTCGGGTCACATCCCGTGCCGCGTGCAGTCGTTACTTGCTTCGGAAAGCATGGCGATCATCTGTGCCGTCAATGCGTCGGGGATGTTGCTCGTGATCTATTTTGATTTCGTTTTGTAAGCCTGTGGGGCGGTGGAATCCGTGGGCGGTGGCGCCATCATGCCGCTAAACCATTGCCGCTCGTCGCGCATATCGGTGCAATATGCCCGTCTGACGTTGCCTCTGCCTTCGATTGCGAGCGCTTGGGATAACGCATGCTCCGAGGGCTCGTCTCGATTGCCGTGTATGGAGGCCACTCTAAACGGTGCACGTACCGATACAAATTCCTCTCGCGATCGGTGTTGGTAACCGAAATGAATTCTACTGCCGCAAAGCAGCGCCAATCCTATGCTTCTCCTGAGTTTGTACGGAGAAGAGAGATCAGTCCCTTGGAGCTCTTAGGATGTTCGTCACGAGTGGGTACGGGCTTTCGCCCGAAAGCGTTCGATGGCAACTCGGTTACTGCCACGGAGAAGAACACCGGATACCACTGTTTCCCGACGACGCAGATTATGCCTCGGGATGGTCTCACGGCCACAATAGTGTCCATCAATGCTCCCTGGAAGTGAGCGAGGCGACCTTCTTCGCGCTTTGGCTGCGGGCCGGCGCGAGGCTGAACGACTTCGCGCAAAAGCTGGTGGCGGACGCGAAGGATGCGTGAGCGACACCTCGCAAACTCGGTGATGATCGCGACGGTGCTCAGTCTGTCTGGCTAGCGAGCATAGCAACAAGGCCAGATACGAAAGCTCTGACCAATGGATCGGAACTCTGTGACAAACGTCGGCTTCATCAGCTCGCGTTCTGCCTAATAATACGACCGGCAGTTGCTCGCTTGTTTGTCAAAATGTGAACAACACTCTAGCGACAAAGTCGAGGCGCCGCCCAGGAGTCCGGCTTCGAACGGGCGGATCATGCTTTGGTAATATGGAGCCCGCCGCTTCCGACGGAGGTCTCGTTCTGGCCAACAGGCAAATTGCGCCCACCGGGTCGGTGGTCACGTATCGGCGGCGCAATCGTTGTGGCAAATACGCAGTCCCAGAGACCTGTGGTTACTCCGAAGTTTCCGGGCGTGGGACTGCGGTGATGACGAAGATGGCGAAGCCTCAGAGGGCGGATCCAGGAACTCCCGTCCACACGCCAACGGTGCACGGCGTCATGAATCACAAGATACCAAATGTATCCAACAATGAGGCCGCACGTCGCGCCACTCGCCATCTCGAACGTCAAGAAGTGCGAGAGGATCAGAAGAACTGCAGAGAACCCGAGGAGGCTCATCCACAACGGTGGACCGACAAAGTCGATCGGTCGCGCGTGGTGCATTGCGTGGAGTTCTTTCACGATCGGCATCTCATGATAGACGAATCGATTCAGCAGATATTCAACCAGCGTCCAGAGCACAGCGCCAAGGAAGAACGTGCACCACCACCTTATATGCAGGGTGAAGCGGCTCGTTTCAACGTCAAGCACTAAAAAACCGACTACGACAGTTGGATAGAAGAAGAGGTCTGCGTAATAGGCAATCCTGCTTTGGTTCATCTTGTACCCGCTTCCCTGTTGGGCCGTCGCTGCACATGCGCGTCGGTCACGATGACGTCCGCTCCTTGCGGGAGCTTCTCGCTTCTCCGATTAGCTCGGCAATTCGGTGCGCCAGTGGCCGTTGTGTAACTTGTTCTAGCGAATTGTGAACGGCGGATTTCAGTACTTGCGCCAGGCATCACAGCGGCTTGGGAGATCCGAACAAGACTTTCGATTTTCGTTTACGGGCCGATGACGGTATTGCGACGACTGCCGCGATCAATGGTCGCTGTCGTCCGATTTCGCCGTCATCCCGACGAAGAAGGAAAGCCGGCTATTTGGAGTCGGCAGTTTGCAGTTGCGACGCGCTCCAGCCGCCGCCGAGCGCCTTGATCAGGTTGGCGCTGGCGACAAGCCGGTTCTGCTGGATTCCGAGAGCCGTCTCTTCGTTGGTCAGCGCGGTCGCCTGCGCGGTCACGACGGTCGTGTAGGTCGTCGTCCCGGCCTGGTATTCATTGATGGCAATCGTGACAGCCTGCCGCGCGAGTCGGACCGCTTCAGCTTGGGCAGCTGCCTGGCGCCTGTAGATCCGCAGGTTGGACAGCTCGTCCTCGACGCCCTTGAAGGCCGAGAGCACGGTGTGGCGATAATTGGCAACGCTCTGGTCGTAGGCTGCTCCGGCCGCGTCGACGGCGGCGGAGCGCTTACCGCCGTCGATCAGCGTCTGGCTGCCGCTTGCCGCGAGGGACCAGACCAGGTTGGTTGCGGAGACGAGTGGCGACGCGCCGGAGTATCCGGCGATGGCCGAGAGATTGACCGTCGGATAGAAGGCTGCGACGGCAACGCCGATCAGCGCATTCTGCTGCTGCATCTTGCGTTCGGTCTCGGCAATGTCGGGGCGGCGTTCGAGCAGCGTAGATGGCACCGTGACGGGGATGTTGGGAATCGCTTGCGGCAGGGCCGCCTTTGGAATCGTCAGGTCCGCGGGCGCGCGGCCGATCAGGAGCGCGATGGCGTGCTCATATTGGGCGCGCGATTGTCCCGCGGCGATGGCGGAGGCGCGCGTCGAGGCAAGCTGCGTCTGCGCGGTGATGACGTCGGAGCGCGCCGCGGTGCCGACGGCATATTGATTTTGCGTGATCGTGAGGGTGCGCTCATAGGCTGCCACCGTGTCGTTCAGGAGGCGCTCGAGCGAATCCTGATAGCGCAGGTCGAAGTAATCGATCACCAACTCGGCCTGCGCCGACAGCGTGAGATCGGCGAGTTCCGCGGCGCTTGCTTCGGCGGAAGACTGGTCACTTTCGATCTGACGGCGCACCTTGCCCCAGAGGTCGACGTCCCAGCTCGCACTGACTTCGGCCGTCTGGGTGGTCGCGGTCGCGCCGGAGGATCGTGCGCGCGTGATGGACGGATTGGCCGTCACGGTCGGAAACAGCGAGGAGCGTGTCTCGCGCACCACGGCCAGGGCTTCGCGGTAGGCAGCCTCATAGGCCTTGAGATTCTGATTGCTGATCGCGACCTGCGGCACCAGCTGATTGAGCAGGGGGTCCTTGTAGACGCGCCACCACTCCCCGCGATCGAGCCCATTCGAGGGTTTGGCGATCTTCCATCCCTTCGGGGCTTCCTTGAAGTTGGGTGGGGTTGTGACATCGGGCCTGAGATAGTCCGGCCCTACGGCGACGCAGGCTTGCAGCAGCAGGGAGATGGCACAGAGCGCACCGACGGATCGCAACCCACTCATCGTGCGACTTCGGTTATAGCCGATCCCTGGAATACGCGGCGCCAGACTTTGAGCGCGCGATGTCGGAAGCGATCGAGATAGAGATAGACGACGGGGGTGGTGTAGAGCGTCAGTAACTGGCTGACGATAAGGCCGCCGATGATGGAAATGCCGAGCGGGCGGCGCAGCTCCGCGCCCATGCCGTGATCGAGCACCAGCGGCACCGCGCCGAACAGCGCCGCGCAGGTCGTCATCAGGATCGGGCGAAACCGCTTTAGGCAGGCCTCCCGGATAGCTTCTGCTGGCGCCAGCCCATCGACCCGCTCGGCCTCGAGCGCGAAATCGACCATCATGATGGCGTTCTTCTTGACGATTCCGATCAGCAGGAAGACCCCGATCAGGGCGATCACGCTGAATTCGGTGTTGGCGAGGAGCAGCGCCAGCACGGCGCCGACGCCCGCCGATGGTAGCGTCGACAGGATGGTCACGGGGTGAACATAGCTCTCATAGAGAATGCCGAGCACGGCATAGACGGCGAGCAATGCCGCCCCGATCAACAACGGCATCGTCGCGATGACCGATTGCGCCGTGCCGGCAGAGCCAGCGAGGCCACCGTGGATTGAGGTCGGCATATGAATGTCACGCACCGCCTGCGCGATGACCGCCGTTGCGTCGCCGAGCTTGGCGCCGGGAGCGAGATTGAAGGAGATCGTGGTCGCGGCCGCCCGGCCTTGATGGTTGATCTGGACGGGCATGGTGGCGTCAGTCAGCCGGGCGAAGGCGGTGAGCGGGATCATGCTGCTAACGCTGGTTGAGACCGCCGCGCCGCTCGAGGCGGAGCCGCCGCTTGACGTCGCGATGGAATTGGTGGCGCGATTCGTGGCTGACGAGCTCGTGGATGTCGTTGAGGATGCGCTGCTGGACGACGCACTCGTCACCGTCCCGGACACGGCATTGGTGGAGGAAGTGCCGCTGGCCGATTCACCGGAGGCGCTGAGATGGATCAACTTGAGCGATTCAGGATCTTCCAGATAACGCGGCGCCAGCTCCATCACGACATGGTACTGGTTCTGCGCCTTGTAGATGGTGGAAACCTGCCGCTCGCCGAAGGCGTCGTAGAGGGTTGCGTCGATGATGCGGGGCGAGAGGCCGTACCGCGCCGCCGTTGCGCGATCGATCACGACCCTGCTCGCAAGCCCGCCGATCTGCAGGTCGGATGACACGTCGGCCAGGACCGCACTCTGCTTCAGCGCCGCAGTCAGCTTTTCGGACCAGATCCGCAGATCGGCGATGCTGTCCGCCTGCAACGTGTATTGGTACTGGGCAAAGCTCATGCGGCCGCCGATAACGAGGTCCTGCATCGGGAACATCATCAATTGGGCGCCGGGGATCGCGGCGAGTTTCGCGCGGAGCCGGGCCATGACCTCGAAAGCGGAGGCGCTGCGATCCTCGAGCGGCTTCAAGGTGACGAAGACCTGCGCCTGGTTCGTGCTGCGGCCGCCGGTGAATCCGACCACGGTTTGGACGGCGGGATCGGCCTCGACGATGGCCTGGGCTTGGGCCAACTTCGCCTTCATGGCCTGGAAGGAGATGCTCTGGTCGGCCGTGATGCCGCCCATCATCAGGCCGCCGTCCTGGTTTGGAAACAGGCTCTTGGGGACGACCGAGAATAGTACGACGTTGAGCGCCATCGTGGCAAAGACGACCAACAGGACCAGGAACGGATGCGCCAGCGCCCGCCGCAGCGAGAGGTCATAGAGATGATGCAGGCCGTCGATCGCGCCGGTGACCATGCGGGCCGGACGTGACGGTGGACGGGTCTCTGTATCCCGCAGCAGGAGTGCGCACATCATCGGCGTCGTGGTGAGGGCCAGCACCAGAGAGATGCCGATCGCCACCGACAGCACGATTGCGAACTCGCGAAACAGCCGTCCGACGATGCCGCCGAGCAGCAGGATGGGAAGGAAGACCGCGACCAGCGAGACGCTCATCGAGACGACGGTGAAGCCGACTTCGCGGGCGCCGCGCAGCGCCGCCTCAAGGCGCGACAGCCCCGCCTCGCGATGGCGCGCGATATTTTCCAGGACCACGATTGTGTCGTCGACGACGAAGCCTGTGGCGATGGTCAGTGCCATCAGCGACAAATTGTCGAGGCTGTAGCCGCACAGCGCCATGACGCCGAAGGTGCCGAGGATGGAGACCGGCACCGTCACGGCCGGAATCAGGGTCGCGCGCAGGCTGCGCAGGAAGAAAAGAACCACGAGGACGACCAGGATCACGGAGATCACCAGCGTCTGCTCGGTATGCTCGAGGGAAGCGCGAATCGTGTTGCTCCGGTCGCCAGAAAGCGTCAATTGGACGTCGGCAGGCAGCGCGGCCTGCAATTGTGGCAGCACCTTCTTCACCCGATCGACGATGTCGACGATATTGCCGCCCGGCTGTTTGAACAGCATGAGGATCACGGCGGGCTGCCCGTTGACCGAGCCCTCGTTGCGCAGGCTCTCGACGGAATCGACCACCTCGGCCACGTCGCGCAGGAATACCGGGCGGCTGTCGCGCCAGGCGATGACGAGATCGCGGTAGTCGGCAGCCTTCAGGGCCTGGTCGTTGGCGTAGAGCTGGTAACGCTGGCTGCCGTCCTCAATCGCACCCTTGGCGCTGTTGGCGTTGGCGGCGGAGAGCGCTGCGCGCACGTCTTCGAGGCCAATGCCAAATTGGGCCAGGGGGCCGGGGTTGAGCTCGACCCTCACGGCGGGGAGGGAGCTGCCAGCGACATTGACATTGCCGATCCCCTGAACCTGGAGCAGCCGCTGCTGGAGCACGGCGGCGGCGCTGTCGTAGAGCTGCCCCTGCGTGAGCGTCTTCGAGGTCAGGGCCAGGATGAGCACCGGCGCATCGGCGGGATTGAACTTGCGATAGGTCGGATTGCTCTTGAGCGCGGACGGAAGGTCGGCGCGCGCGGCATTGATGGCTGCCTGAACATCGCGGGCTGCACCTTCGATATTCCGGTCGAGACCAAGTTGCAGGATGACGCTCGTCGAGCCGATGCTGTTCTCCGACGTCATTTCGGTGACGTCGGCAATCTGACCGAGACGGCGTTCGAGTGGCGCGGCGACCGTGCTCGCCATGGTCTCGGGACTTGCGCCCGCCATTTGCGCCTGGACGCGGATAGTGGGGAAGTCCACGGCCGGCAGCGGCGCGACCGGAAGCCGGCCGAAAGCCACCACGCCGGAGAGGGCGATGGCGAGCGTTAGCAGGATCGTGGCAACCGGCCGGCGGATGAATGGGGCGCTGATATTCACGGTGCGCTCCCCTCCGGCTCAGCGATGCCGATGCCGCGTTCGCGCAGCCAGCCGGCGGCGAGGTCCAGCGCGAGATAGATTGTGGGCGTGGTGAACAGGGTCAGCAACTGACTGACCGCGAGCCCGCCGATCATGGCGATGCCGAGCGGCTGGCGCAGCTCCGAGCCGCTGCCAGAGCCGAGAGCGAGCGGCAGCGCAGAGATCAGCGCCGCGAACGTCGTCATCAGGATCGGCCGGAAGCGCATCAGGCACGCCTTGTGGATGGCGTCGCGCGGCGTCAGACCGTCGTCGCGCTCGGCGACGATGGCGAAGTCGATCATCATGATCGCGTTCTTCTTGACGATGCCGATCAGGAGGATGATTGCGATCACGCCGATGATGTCGAGGTCCGCGCCCGTCACCTCCATCGCCAGCAGCGCGCCGATGCCCGCGGACGGAAGCGTCGACAGGATCGTGAGTGGATGGATGAAGCTCTCATAGAGCACGCCGAGAACGACATACATAACGAGCACGGCCGCGAGCACGAGGTAGAGCTCGTTCGAGAGCGACGACTGGAACGCCGCCGTCGTGCCCTGGAAGCTGGTGCCGAAACTGGCGGGCAGGTCGATTGCTTTCTGCGCCTTCTTCACGATGTCGACGGCGCTGCCAAGCGAGGCACCTTGCGCGAGGTTGAAGGAGATCGTGGTCGCCGGAAACTGGGCGAGATGCCCGATCTGCACCGGTTTGCGGCCGGTCACGACGCGCGCAATGGCGGAGAGGGGGACCTGGCCGGTTCCGGTCGAGGATGGCAGATAGATCGAATCGAGCGATGCTAGTCCCTGGGTCAGTTTCGGATCGGCTTCCAGGATGACCCGCATCTGGTTCGACTGGGTGAAGATCGTGCTGACGATGCGCTGCCCGAAGCTGTCGTAGAGTGCATTGTCGATCGTCGCGAGCGTGATCCCGAATCGCGCGGCCGTCGCCCGGTCGACTGTCACCGTCGCGGACAGGCCGTTGTCCTGAAGGTCGCTCGTCACGTCCGCCAGTTCCGGCGCCTTGCGCAGTTCCGCAACCAGCTTCGGCGTCCAGGCGCTCAATGCATCGAGCGAGGGATTGTCCAGAATGAACTGGTACTGGGTCGCACTGACCTCCGTATCGACGGTCAGGTCCTGGACGGGCTGCATGTAGAGTGTGATGCCCGTGACGTCGGCGACCTCCCGCTGCAGACGGCGGATGATCTGGCTGGCCGTGGCGGTTCGCTCGTCCTTCGAGCGCAGGTTTATCTGCATCCGGCCAACGTTGAGGGTGGTATTGGTGCCGTCGACGCCGATAAAGGAGGACAGGCTGACGACGTCCGCGTCCCTGAGCACGGCCTCGGCGAGCGCCACCTGTCGCGCGCTCATGTCCGAAAAGGAGATGGACTGGGTTGCCTGCGTGATGCCCTGGATGACGCCGGTGTCCTGAACTGGGAAGAAGCCCTTGGGTACCACGAGATAGAGCCAGGCGGTGACGCCGATTGTGGCAGCGGCCACCGCGAGCGTGATCCATTGATGATCCAGTGCGACGGTGAGCACCCTGTCATATCCGCCGAGCAGGTGATCGAACCATCCGCGCCGGGCGGGAGCCGAAGTCTCCCTGTGCTCGCTGCGTAGCAGTCGCGCGCACATCATCGGCACTAGCGTCAGCGAGACGATCGCCGACAACACGATGGCTGCGGCGAGTGTCACGGCAAACTCGTAGAACAGCCGCCCGATCACGTCGCCCATGAAGAGCAGCGGAATGAGAACCGCGAGCAGCGAGACGGTCAGCGAGATGATCGTGAAAGCGATCTCGCGCGAGCCTTTCAGTGCGGCTTCGAGCGGGCTCAGGCCTGCCTCGATATGCCGATTGATGTTTTCGATGACGACGATTGCGTCGTCTACGACGAAGCCCGAAGCGATGGTCAACGCCATCAACGATAGATTGTCGAGGCTGAAATCCCACAGATACATCACCGCGAAGGTGCCGACCAGCGACAGTGGCACCGATAGGCTCGGGATGATCGTGGCGCGCAGATTGCGGAGGAACAGGAAGATCACCATCACCACCAAGCCGACGGCCAGCGCAAGCTCGAACTGGACGTCCTCGACCGAGGCGCGGATCGTGGTCGTCCGATCGGTCAGCACGCTGACGGTGACCGAGGACGGCAGGTCCGCCGTCCACTCCGGCAGCATCTTCTTGATGCCGTCAGCGACCTTAATGACATTTGCGCCGGGCTGACGTTGCACGCTCAGGATGATCGCCGGCGTCGTGTTCATCCAGGCGCTGAGCTGGGTGTCCTCCGCGTCGCGGACCACATTTGCCACGTCGGATAGCCGGACCGGCCGGCCGTTCTTGTAGGCGATCACCGTGTCGAGATAGTCGGCCGGACTCTCGATCTGGTCGTTGGCGTCGATCGTGTACGACCGGTGCGGGCCGTCGAGCGTACCCTTCGGCGTATTAACGTTGATGTTGTCGAGCGTCGTGCGTAGATCGTCGATGTTCAGGCCGTAGGCCGCCATCTTGCGGATGTTGGCGCGCACCCGGATCGCCGGCTTGTGGCCGCCGCTCAACGTCACCAGCCCGACGCCAGAGAGCTGCGAGATCTTCTGCGCGAGGCGTGCGTCGGCGAGCGTACGGACGTCGGTGAGCGGCAGCGTCGACGACGTCATTGCCAGGGTGAGGATGGCCGTGTCGGCCGGGTTGACCTTGGCGTAAACCGGCGGTGCCGGGAGATCGTCGGGCAAGAGCGAGTTGGCCGCGTTGATGGCGGCTTGAACCTCCTGCTCGGCCACGTCCAGCGTGACGGAGAGCTCGAACTGAAGCGTGATCACCGAGGCGCCACCCGACGAGCGCGAGGACATCTGCTTGAGCCCCGCCATCTGCCCGAGCTGCTTTTCGAGTGGTGCGGTGACGGCGGAGGTCATCACGTCGGGGCTCGCGCCCGGATAGAACGTCTGCACCTGGATGGTGGCATATTCCACGCTCGGCAGGGCCGACAGTGGCAGGTAACGCCAGGCGATGACGCCGACCGTGAACAGCGCGACCATCAGCAGCGTCGTCGCCACCGGTCGCCGGATGAAGAGGCTTGAGGGGTTCATTTCGCCGCCGGCGTCGCGGCGGCAGGAATGCCGATCTTCGCTCCGTCGCTCAGGCGATCGGCACCGTCCACCACCACCTTGTCGCCTTCGGCAAGGCCGGACAGCACGGCGATGCGGCCATCGGCCGAGGGCCCGGTCGTGACCTTGCGCAGCGACGCCGTGTTGTCGGCATTCGCAAGATAGACGAAGGTGCCCGGCGTGCCGCTCTGCACCGCCGCCGCCGGCACGGTGATGGCGTCGTGCAGCGTATCGATCAGCAGCGTGACGTTGACGAACTGGTTCGGGAACAGTGTCCCGTCCGCATTGTCGAACGCCGCCCGCAATTTGACAGTGCCGGTGGTGGTGCTGATCTGGTTGTCGACCGCGTCGAGTGTACCGTCGGCGAGCTTCTCGATGTTGGCCTGGTCATAGGCGGCGACGCTGATCTTCGCTCCGGTCCGCAGCCGCTTCGTCAGTTGCCGAAGGCTGGTTTCGGGCAGCGTGAACACCACCGAAATCGGCTCGATCTGCGTGACCGCGACGATGCCGTCGGTATCGGAGGCGGTGACATAGTTGCCCACGTCGACCTGCCTCAGCCCAGCCCGGCCGTCGACCGGCGAGACGATGCGGCAATATTCAAGGTTGAGCTTCTGGGTGTCGACCTGTGCCTTGTCGGCCCGGACCGTGCCCTCGTACTGACGAACCGTCGCGGCCTGGGTGTCAACCGTCATCTTGGATGTCGAATCCTGCTTGATCAGCCGCTGGTAGCGCTCGAGGTCGAGGCGCGCGTTGTCGAGCAGGGCTTGGTCTTTATCGAGCGTACCTTGATATTGCGCCAGCAGCGCCTCATAGGGGCGCGGGTCGACCTGGACGAGAACGTCACCCTTTTTCACCATCTGCCCTTCGCGAAAGTGAATTCCTGTCAGATACCCGCTGATCTGCGATTTGACCGTCACCGTGGCCAGCGACGTCACTGTGCCAAGGGAAGTGAGCCTGACTGGGATGTCGCCTTTCACCGCCGCGGCAACTGCCACGGACTGCGCGGATTGCGACGAGGACCCGCCTGGCGGACCGCTCATCGCCGACTTCCAGGGCTGGCGCCAGACGATGATCCCGGCGACAGCGACAACGAGCAGCAGAAGCCAAGGCCAGACACGCCGACCCTGTGTTCGTTCGGCGCCAAGAGGAGCATCCGGCTTCAACGGAGGTTCGACACGTGTGTCCATAGAAAATAACCGCCCCACTGACGCTGGCAGGATGCTGTCTGAGAGACTGCGTCCGGAGCCATCAAACCGAATGGCGGTGCGGGATCAACTAACTAATCGAAGTGTATGTGCATCCATATATTGTGTCAGAATTGACAAATTCGATTGTATTGCCTGTCCGAAGGCACCTCTCTAGTTCAAAATCGAACATGAACAGGCGCTGCCGCCTGAGCAGATTCGCATGAGCGTTAGCCGAGCAATGAGTTAGAATGGGTTAGATTGGCCGCCAAGCGGAGGAAGCCTTGACCCAAGCCCATATCCTCATCGTCGAGGACGATCCGGATATTTCCGAGCCGCTTGCGGGCTTTCTGCGCGGCAATGGGTTCGCGATCTCCGTCGCCCAGAGGGCGGAAGCAGCCGACGAGGTTCTCGCGCATGATGATGTCGATCTCGTCCTGCTCGACGTCATGCTCCCCGGGGAGAACGGTCTTACCCTCTGCCGGCGGTTGCGAGCGGCGGGCGGGCCGCGCATCATCATGGTCACCGCTCTGTCCGAGCCGACCGACAAGGTCGCCGGTCTCGAGCTCGGCGCCGACGACTATGTCTCGAAACCCTTCGATCTCGGCGAACTGCTGGCCCGCATTCGCGCCGTGCTGCGACGCGGGCCGATCGCCGACGAGGAGCTGCAGCGGCCCGGTGCGGAACCGGTGCTGCGCTTCTCGGGCTTCGCGTTCCATCCGCACCGGCGCTTTCTGCGCTCGCCGGCGGGCGTGCGTATACCGCTGACGGGCGCCGAGACCGACCTGCTGCTCGTGTTCTGCCAGAATGCGCGCAAGGTCCTCTCGCGGGAGGAGCTGATCAAGCTGACGCGCGGCGAGGGGTTCGCCATCTCCACGCGATCGATCGATCTCCTCGTCAGTCGTCTGCGTCGCAAGCTCGCCAGCGACGATCCGCTTGCCGACCCGATACGCACCGTCCGGGCGGATGGATATGCCTTTCATCCCGAAGTCGCGGGCGAGTGATGCGTCGCTTCTTTTCCACGACGCTCGGACAGATTCTCGCGATCATCGCCACCTCCTCGGTAATCACCTTCGTGCTGTTCCTGGCGTTGCTGTGGGAGCTGAACCCGATCGTGTCGCGGCAGCCACCCTGGCCTTGGCCGCCGGCTTACCGCATCGTGAACCTCGTCGATGCCTTGCGGACATTGCCTGACAGCGGGCGCTCCCTTGTCATTGCCGGGGCGCAGCGTCCTGACCTGTCGGTTCGACTGACGCAGGCGCCGGCGCTCTGCGGAAAGGTGACGACCGACACCCGCGATCTCGAGGCCGTGCTGCGGGCTCTGCTCGGCAAGGATGCGGCGGACGTCACGGTCCGCTCATGCGCTTCGGGCGAGCCGCAGCGGCGGATCCAGGCCGTCATCGGACTGCGCGATCAGACGCTCGACATTCGCACCGGCAAGACCACGCCTGATCCGCCGGTTCTCACGTTTCAGTTTGTCGGCGCGCTGCTGTTCCTCTGTGTCGCACTTGCTGCCATGTCTGCCTGGGCCGTCTGGCGCGTGATCTGGCCTTTGCGACGCCTGTCGGAACAGGCTGACGCCTTTGGCCGCAGCATTGCGATCTCGCCGATCGAAGAGGAAGGCCCGCTGGAGATTCGGCGTGTGGCGCGCGCCTTCAACCTGATGCAGGAACGCGTCACGCGCTCGCTCCAGGACCGTACCCGCATGTTGGCCGCCATCAGCCACGACCTGCGCACGCCGCTCACCCGTATGCGCCTGCAGCTCGACACCAGCTCGACGGATATCGCACGCGGAAAGTTGCTCAGGGATGTTCGGCTCATGCAGGCGATGGTATCCTCCGCGCTCGCATTCCTGAGCGGAGGATCGGATCAGGAGCAACGCGAATGGCTCGATCTCGGGGCGCTGCTGTCGACCGTCTGCGACGAGTTCGAGCAGCGTGGCGCGGCCATTAGCTATGAGGGACCTGAGCAGATTCGGCTCTTCTGCCGGCCTAGCGCAATCACTCGCGCGCTGACCAATCTCGTGGAGAATGGCATCAGCTTCGGCTCATCTGTAGTTGTCACGGCTTCAACCAACGGCGACCGCATCAAGATCGATGTCGCCGACGACGGTCCCGGTATTCCGGAAGACAAGCTCAAGGACGTTCTTGAGCCCTTCGTTTGCCTCGACCCTGCTCGGTCTGGCAGGCCGGAGAGCGTCGGTCTCGGCCTCTCCATCGTGAAGGAAATCGTTGAGGCGCATGGCGGAACCTTGGAACTGATCCAAAGGCAGCCGACTGGCCTCGTTGTACGAGTGACCTTCCGTATCGAAAGCGAAGAACCTGTCTCGCCATTCAGGCAAATATGCCCGAAGTGAACCCCGCCGAAGTTTTAGGACGGGCCTACGCGCGCTGCGGCTTATCGGAGGAAGGATTTGGCGGTCGTCCGTGAAGAAGTCTGATCCGAGGGGCGCGAACTTGCGGCATATGGGCCATAACGCCTATCGATGGGCCGGGATCAACATCCGCGGTGCGGACGCCATCCGCATTGCGGTGCGCGCCGACCTAGACTCGGGACTAGTCGCATCCATGGATGCGACGAACGGCAGCGGCTGGACTGCGTCGTATTCCGTCAATCGGCTTGCAAATTTTGCATGCCGAATGACACCCCGACCTACCGACGGCGCGCGCCTGAAAGTAAAACGAACTCCTAACTGAGAAGGTTTTGACGCAAACCAGCTAGTTGTGTGGTGGCTATATCAGCGCCGCGGGCTCGTGAAGCCACCGCTCGTTCCGTGCCTTACGAGGCAGGCTTTCCGACACTGCGTTTTGGGCTCGAGCGCCTGAGACCGGTACGCTTCAGAAGTTAGGTCGCTTTGTGCGGCTAAACGCTTCGTGGACGGATGAAGCGCTCTTGCGAAAATACTTGGTTACACGACGCTACACGATGACAATCTTCTTGGCTTGATGACGTCACGTCGCCGCGCTAATCCGCGTTCGCGTCGCCAGAAACTTCCCCAAGTTTTGCGTCCATCGTGGACCATCGCCGCAGCGCCAAAATTCGGGTGCATGTGGCGGTGGTCCCTTATCAAAATCGCTGATGTCGCGCAGGTTTCGGTTGCTGGCAGCGCAGTCCGGGCTGGGAAATGGAGCATGATCATGGGCCGCCCGGATACTAATGACGGAAGCGGCTACAGCGTAGTACGTCTTCGAAAACGCGCGTCCGCTTTCTTCGAAAGCCTATCAATCGTTGAGCTTGTTCAAGAACGGTACAGAAATCGATGGATTTTGGATTGGGCGAGGATCGGAAACGAGTATCGAACGTTGGCCGAGTCCGCGCGCCAAAGTGGTTTGACGCAGATTGCACGCGAGGAGTGCCTGTGTTCTCTGACGGCACTTGAGGTCGCGAAAAGTCTATGTTGTCAAGAAAACCCTGCGAGAGTTGACCTGGAAGTCGGCTCAACGCTTAGCAGTTTCGACGGTTACCTGGGTAAATCGATCGAGCGAGTGGAAGTTGACTATCTTGATCAGGGGCTGCTGTCCGGCGTTTTTTTTCGGGCGTCCTGTCACGGATCTCCCGCGCCAGCGATCATCTGCGTTGCCGACGATGAGGTGACTCTGCACTCGATGGCGCGCAGGCTGCTGCCGGCCTCGGTCGGTCGCGAGATATCACTCCTTCTCATCGATGGTTCCAATGCAACTATTCGCCGCCCATTCAGACCCGAGCACATCCTTGCGTGCTGGTTGGACTATTTGGAGTCTCGCCCGGACGTCGATATAAAAAGGATCGCAATTTATGGCGAGGGGATGGGCGCCCATTATGCGTCCAACTTAGCCCTTTTGGATCGCAGGATAGCCGCTGCCGTATGCGATGGCAACCTTTGGACTTCGGTCAGACGCCGAGCGCTAGTTCCCTGGATGACCGGCGTTGAAATGCGCGTGGGTGACAAGTCTTGGATTGGTTCGTTGCGATTGTCACGCCGCGTGCCTTGTCCGATTCTCGTTGTCGTCGGGCATCGCTCAATGGTCCGGGAGCAAGACGCTGTAGAGCTGCAGGCCGATTGTCGGCAGGCCGGAGCTGATTGCTCGATCGTCGTGCCGAATCGCATCATATACCCTCGAGACGAGATCGAAAACTTTATTGCCGTGGACGATTTCGTCTTGGATTGGATTGGCTTCAAATTCGGATCTGCCGGCCGATTTGATCCAGTAACTTACCTCTAGTCCGGTCGTAGATGCATCTCGCGTCAGTCCGGCGAAGTGCTAAGCAAGAGACCTAGTCAGGTGCAAGATGCTAGGAGACATCTATAGCCAATAGTTGTGCGGCCAGCCGGGCGTTCTTGGTAATTTCCGCGAGAGCAGCGTTTAGATCAGTCAAGGCCGTCTCGTCGAGTTCATTGAACATCGTCGAGTCCACAGCGAGCTTTCGTTTGGATAACATGACTATTCGATCTCTGTGATCGCTCTTTGTCGTGAGCGACATCAGAATGAAGCGCGCGTCGTCCGCTCCCTGTTGCCGCAATAGAAAACCGCTCCTTGGCGCCGGTCGCAGCGAAGGACAACCATGTCGCCTACTACGGCGCGACCGAGACCACTGGCCATCCTGACGACAAATGGGGCTGGGCGATTCAGCTCGCTCTGTCGATCAAGAACATCCCTATCGGTGCGGATGACATGATCAATGTGTCCGGCGTCTACGCCGACGGCGCGACCCGCTACGACTTCCAGAACCTGGTGGGCAGCTCGTACTCAATGTTCGGTAGCTCCAGCACGGCCTACCAGAGCATCGGCTTCGCCTCGGCTCCTCATACGGTATTTGTTGCGGGCAGTCGGCACGAAACGGTCAAAACCAGGGGCAAAGGCTCGACGCGGCAAACCTTTGCCAAGGCTACGGAGGTCTCATTCACGAATCCCTTCACGGCACTTCGGGGTTGGTGCCTTGGGGGACACTGATTCAAGAGTGTCCAAGAGAAGGACTCTTGGCCCAAGTTTATACAGCCGGGCTCAGCGAGTGTCAGTCGCTCTTTGTCTGCCCCGTATCTTCAAGGGTCTGGTCAATACGTCCGCCGCTTGATTACGAGATGTCAATGGAGAGCAAGCGGGCGGCCAACCGCGCATTCTTCGCAATCGTCGTCAGCACGACGTTCAGTTCCTCCAAGGTCTTCTCGTCGAACTCGTTGAACATTGTCGAATTCAAAGCGAGTTTTCGTTTGGAGAGTTTTGCAATTTCAGTCCGGGCCTTGGAAGTAAGTGACATCAAGACGTAACGCGCATCGTCTGCACGATGCTTTCGCGACAGAAACCCGCTCTTCTCAAGGCTCTTCGTCTGGTTCGTAACGAACGCCTGATGAATCCGCAATTTGTTCGCGACCTCGATCCCCGCCACGCCTTGGCCCTTATCGAGCTCGTCGACCGCCATCAAAATCAACCATTGCGGTTCTGTGATTCCGAGCAGCTCGGCCCAGCTTTTGTGGATCTCCTCCAACTGGGAGTGGATCTCGACCACGTTCCAAACAAAATCGCTGATTGCTCGGTCGAGCTTCTTATCGGTCATGTCCGGTTCAGGGCGATTGGGAAGAATGAGACGGCGGTATCGTGAGACGGGTCATCTTACCAGATATTTATTTGCGATGCAGAGCTTTGCGCTCGTGTCTGACTGAAACTTAAGCATTATCTCTCGTCTAGACTTGCATAAATCAAGTAATTAAGATAATTATCAGATGCGTTTAGGGCGGTTCAAAATCTTCCCCGTGAGGGGTTCTGAAACACTGCGCTAAACCTCCAAGGAAGCCAGCCCTCGGGATGCCCCCCCGAGGGCTTTTCTGTTAGCAATGAACAATTTCTGTTCGAGGTGAAGAAGTGTTGCGTGTCTACAACAGGGGCGCTGTATTCCATCGATTAATAAAAACAAGTAATGGAAATGATTGTTATAGTGAAGTATCGAAGTTCGAGCGGCGGATGGGGGCACCTTGAAGTCGTTCCGTTCGGGATCCGTGATCGGATGTGAGCGAGCGGCGAAATGAGGGGCGGTGGGCCGTTGCCGATAGCGTCCAATCCGCCCGGTTCAACTTGGAGGGTTAAGCATGAAATTGACGAAGAGCCTTTTGCTCGGCACTGCGGCGGGTCTTATCGCCGTGGGTGGAGCGCAGGCAGCGGATCTCCCCGTGAAGGCCAAAGCGGTCGAATACGTGAAGATCTGCTCCCTGTACGGTGCGGGCTACTATTACATCCCGGGCACCGACACCTGCATCAAGCTGGGTGGTTACGTCCGCGCCGACATGGTTCTCGGCGGCGCCGGCGACTATGGCTTCCAGAACAGCACGAGCAGCGTGAACGGCGGGTCGAACAACCGTCTGACCAACTACTACTACAGCCGCGCTCGTCTGGACTTGAACATCGATACGCGCACGGCAACCGAGTACGGCGTTGTTCGCACCTACGCTGACATGGTCTTCACCTATGACGCCGCGAACGTCACTGGCAGCAATCCCTCGGCGTTCTCGACCAACGCGGCCACGCTCGGTCTCTACCATGCGTTCATCCAGTTCGCGGGTTTCACCTTCGGCCGCACGGTCTCGATCTTCGATGCGCCGTGGCAGAGCTATCCGGCTGGCGGCCCCGATACCATTCCGGGTGGCAGCAACAACGTGACCGGCATCAACCAGGTCGCCTACACGGCTGACTTCGGCCAGGGCATCACCGCTTCGGTCGCTTTGCAGGACATGACGTCGACTTCAGGTGGCCAGTCGAACCTTTGGAACCTGTCGGGTGCGACCGCAGCCAACATGGTTCAAGGCGTCTATGGCACCAACTCCTGGGGCGGCACGCGTTCGCCCGATATCGTCGGTCAGGTTCGTGTCGACCAGGCCTGGGGTCTGGCTCAGCTGTCGGTTGCCGCGCATGAGCTCCATGCGTCCTATTACGGCGCGAATGAAGCCACCGGTCATCCCTCCGACAAGTGGGGCTGGGCCATCCAAGGAGCGTTGTCGATCAAGAACATCCCGACGGGACCTGGCGACAGCATCAACCTGCAAGCTGTCTATACGGACGGCGCGTCTCGCTACAACTTCCAGAACCTATTCCCGCAGTCCTTCTTCAAGTACGGCAGCACTGGCGTGTCTGGTGCCTACCAGAGCGTAGGGTTCGCCGGCGTTGCTGACGGTGTCTTCACCACCGGCTCGTCGATCGAGACTGTGAAGACCTGGGGGCTCCGTGCTGGCTACAGCCACAATTGGAGCCCGAACTGGGCGAGCGGCGTCTATGGCGGCTACGCTTCGCTGCGCTACGGTTCAGCCGGCAAAACCGCTATCTGCGCCAATGCCGTTTCGTTGCTCGGCTTCGTCGGTTCCTGCAATCCCGACTTCAATTTCGCAGTGGTCGGTGTCAACACCGTGTGGACCCCGGTCAAAGGCCTGTCGTTCACGGCTGACCTGAGCTGGTCGCATCTGGACCAGAAATATTCTGGCACCATCGTGAGCCCGGGCGTTAGTACGGCCGCCAAGCCAGCAGCCGTCTATGAGTTGAAGGACCAGAACTCGATCAGCATGCTGCTCCGCGCTCAGCGCAACTTCTGAGTCGGCCTAGCTGACCAGGCAGCGAAACAGCAACAAGCATCCCGCAGCGAATTTGCGGGATGCCTCAACCCGCTCGCAGCCCGTAGCCAAATTCTGCGCAAATGATTGAGACCGGCGTCTCGAGCACTTGCGGCGAGAAAGCTGGTTCAGCCGTCTATCGCATGGGTATTGCTGACGGTGTCTTCACTACCGGCTCGTCGATCGAAACCGTCAAGACATGGGGCTTCCGTGGTGGTTACACCCACAACTGGAGCCCTAACTGGGCGAGCGCTATTTACGGTGCGTACGGTCAGTTGACGTACGGTTCCAGTGGCTCGGCTACGATCTGCGCCAACGCGGTTTCGTTGCTCGGCTTCGCCGGCACCTGCAACCCGAACTTTAATCTGGCTGCGGTCGGCGTGAATACGGTTTGGACTCCGGTGAAGAACCTTGCCTTCACAGCGGATCTGAGCTGGACGCATCTCGATCAGAAGTACTCCGGCACGTTCTCGGGCGCGTGTACGGCGTCGGCGGCGGCTGCCAAGCCCGCAGCCGTATACGAAGCCAAGGGCCAGAACATGATCACCATGCTGCTCCGCGCTCAGCGCAACTTCTAAGCCAACCTGTCTGGAGTTAGCAAACGGCAACAGCCATCCGGCAGTTTATATGCCGGATGGCTGAGCCACGAAGGCCACGGGGGCCTACTACACTTCTAACTGGAAGCTGCCGTAGAGGAGGCGAGGGCGCTCGACCTCGCCGAGATTCCGTTGCTCTGGACCTACGTGCGCGATGACCGTGAGTTTGCTCGGTCCAGATCAGCTGGCGGCCGCGTTCTTCTGCGCGCCCGATTGTGACGGTGGGCAGCCGGAGCAAGCATCTGGCGGGCTGCGTCGGATCCATGCAGGCTAACTCTACGCCGCGTGTTTGGCAGGCACTAGGAGGCCAATCTCAAGGGCGGTCCCGATCATAAAGGCCGCTTGCTGGGCGCACGGCAGGCGCAAATTCCTGGACCTCGCGCGGCTCAGCAGTGGCGGCTAAGCGCATCGATGTTCCGTTCGCCATCGAGCAGGAGATCGACGGTCTTCTGCAGAGAAGCACTTACGTGTGCACCATTAGCGTCGCCGCCCCGTGCTCCTCGAGCTGGAGGTGTGCTTGCGCGAGTGGCGCAATGAGTTCGCCAGGAACGGCGACACGACCATCCTCGACGTGCCCTCCAATCAAACCCCAGCACCCTGTAAACAGCCGACGGGATATCGTGCGCCTTTGCATGACAGCCTCCCCTGATTGAATGGAATGAGGGCTCTCGCAACTAACTGAGTACCCATTCTTCAAACGTAGCTCTTACGAATAGAAGTTTACAACGACTTTGGCTCCTATCTGCGGACCTGCATCATTGAACAATATTCGTCCCTCCCGGGCGGCCCTCATCGGAGGCTACATTGTTTCTATAAGTATAGAAATGTTGCGAAGTCTTTCGATAAACGTGTCAGTGCTTGCGACGACGGAATCTTCTGGCATGTTGCTAATGTGCAGCGGAGGTTCATCATGCGCAAATTGGCTCTCGCAATTGCGATCATGTTGTGCGCGGTGCATGGCGCTCCGGCTCAGCCTTTTCCGCCGCCCGTCGGGCCACCAGGATTCGGACCACCTCCGCCTCCACCCCCTCGTTTAAGGTGCGTGGCATTTTCTCCTGGGCCGCCGGGACCTCCTCCGATAATTTGCCGTGCTCCCCCTGCACCTCCCGGCGCGCCTTGCAGATGCCGCAGTCCGTTTGGGCCGATACCGGGCACAGTTCAATAGCGTGAAGCGCGGGAGGTGCTGATCCTGGTCCCGGCTTTTGTGCGTTCCCCGATTTGAACCTGAGCTCCGAAGGTTTCGGGGTCTCTCGACGTTTGCCAACGGAGAGCGGTAGCGCTCCCCACTGCCGCGGGCCACGTTCATAGATTCGCCCAGCGTGCCTAGAATCGGGAAATTGGCAAAGCGGCCACCCAGCCTTACGCGGGAAGACTGCTAGAGTGCGGAAGCCACTCGGGCCATATTTACAGTTTGCAATAACAGCTGATGTACCGGTCACCAAACCGGCGAAATGGCGCTTTAGTTCGATACTTATTCTAAAGCGTGGGGAAGTCGTGGAAGACGGTAAGTTTGAAGTGGGGGCCCGATGTCAGCTCAACAGCCTAGGAAGACGCCGCAGCCCCCGCAAAGGCTCTGGATCCTGCAAGGTCGTCGGGTATGGCGCAACAAAATCGCAAGTTCGTATCCTGTTCGATGGCGCGCGACATCCGATCACCATTCACGCTAGTTACCTCGAACTTGTTTACCGGCAACCAGCGTGAGGCTTGGCCGCGCACCGGTTTGGGTGGTCTAGGCGAGGGACCGGGCCACCTTCCAAGCAAACTGATCCAAAGGTTGATGACCTCACCAAGCGCGACGTACGGGACATCGCAGTTATCTCAATTTGCATTCTGAACGAGTTTCGGAACTGGCGGGGGCGGAATATAGCGTCCTGCGGGACGTTTCTCCGAGAGAAACGATCCGAACTATGGATCGACATGGAGCCAATCGGGGATAATAGTGACCAGAGGGGTTCGCTTTAATCGAAGTCCGAAAGCATCACTCGAGCTATCATGCGGGTGGCCAATGCAAGAGCTCCCAACGATGAAATGACAGCCCGTTGAGATAGACATTGATCGGCGCGATTTCTGGTGTGAAGTGCTCCACCGGTCCACAAGGGTCTCCACGGTCTCGTGCTGCACGAATCCTCTTTGGTAATGACATTGCTTGAAGCGGATTATGGTGACGCATCGCAGAGGCCCGCCTGGATGCCGGGATTGCGAGCTTCCAGATCATCGCAAGGACAACGGCAGCCTGGCCGTAGCCACCATAATTCGGCGATCATGACCGACCGTCGACGCATCACGCCAAGGGTCGCGCGAAGTGGGGATGGCGTTCGAAACGACCCTCGAAACGCAACAAACTCGGTCGAACGTAGAGGAAGCCGGAGCAGGATCAACGATGCTGATCGATGGTGTGCCGATCATAACGATCTGGTCGCTTGACCAACTCCCTTGCCGCCCAATTAAACCCGGAACTCCGTAAAGCGCGCCTCTGAATCACCGCACAAAGCGATTCATTTCGGCCTCCGCAAATCGTACGGGAATCATATCGCGCGAATCACATCAAGCGCAGCGTTTCACACCGCCAGGGGCAACAGTGCCCGTTGCGGCCATGGGCGGTCAGGTCCGGTCTACCATCAATGTCGGAAACGGCCGGGCACGCTCAGACAGTCGCGAAGGGCCAAACGTAACATCACCGGTCAACGGAGGCGGCCACTTTCTGATGAAGGGCGGTAGCAACACCCCTGTGCTATTGTCTCGGTGAACGTCGGATAAAGCCATGGGTTGGTGGATTTTCGTGATCGTTGGTGGTCGAGCGCATCGCACGCGATGCTCATGGCGAGACCAAATATGAACGTCAATCGGGCAGCCCGTGTGAGCGCTCCCCGGTCCTCACCGGATACTTTATTTTTCGAGTCGGATTGGGAAAGTGGGGCAAGGTGTAAATCTACGTTTTATGGACGACTCGACGGCATCCCAAAGCAGTCATAACTTGTACTCCACTTGGCCCAGGAGCTGAATGAATTGCCATGGCCGAGCTGAATCAAAAACAACCTTAGCGCAATTAGTATTGCCAAGTATTGCCTGGACCCAGAAGCGTCAAGAATAGCAAAGTTTAGACCATCTTTAGGACACTCCTTCTGGAGTACCTACAGCCCTCAATCAGAGGGCAGGTAGAACATGGCCATAGGAAAGCACAAAGCGTTCGTACGAATTGCCCATTACAAGCGGCAACTAGGGGTGTCTGTCCTTGCATGTTTGCTCCTCGTGTCATCGAATGCGTTGGCAACGCTCGATGGCCTGGCCGGGGTATGGAACGGGACGGGGTCAATGAAGCTCTCTGAGGGGCCTCGCGAACGTATTCGCTGCAGGGCAATCTACGTAGTGAAGCGGCCCGAAAAATCCGTCGGGTTTGAACTGAGATGCGCGAGCGACGCCTATAAGATGGTACTGTCCGCCCAGATTGAGCAAGATGGTTCCGTAATTTCGGGCAATTGGTTCGAAAGTGAGTATCGGCAGGGCGGAAAAATATACGGGACGAGCTCCGAAGGGATTGTCGAGGCAAGGATTGAGGGCAATACCGTCGCGGCTTTTGTGACCATTCGCACCAAAGCGAATCATCAATCATTTCTGTTGGAAGCACCTGGGGCTTGGGCCTCGGAGGTCTCCGTCGATCTGGACCGGGTCGGTAACTGATATTGCAGAAGCGCTGACAATCCCTCAAATCACGGTTGTCACATCGTCGCTATGTGGGAAACAGGATTCGGCAATAGGACGAGTTTTCATATCGGTTGAATGGCCTGTGAGGTGGTAAAGATCGCCGCATGGTCAGACTTTATAGCCGGCAGCGAATGGTCAGAAATCAAGCGGGTGACGGCGCCGAGCTCGGCTAATGGCTGCACGGATTGAGGACCGCTTGCTTGCGCCGACGGACTCTTCCACTGCGAGGGACGCTGTCCGATGCAGTACACGCGACAATTCCTCGATCGAATAGGACTTCCGCACGAGATCGAAGCCAGCCACGCCCTCTCGCGGCAGGGCCTGGCAGCAAACAGCAGTCGGAGGCGAGGTCGTTCTAGCTCTTATGTTGAGGTTGCCGGCCTGCATGTAGGACGTCGGGTCTTGCGCTGAGAAGGACGCAGTACGTCCTAGCCGAAGTCAGCTGCGTAGCTGAACCAGAGAATACCTGTGACCGTGCCACTGCCGCCGACGAAGCTGGCAAAGTTGTTGCCGGGATAGTCGGGTCCAGCAGTCGCTACCAACGAACGATGCGATTGTAACGCGTGGTGTACGAGCAGGTCCTAACCCTTCCGGACACAAGAGTCGCGAGCGGGGACCGACAATGAATTCGCATTATAGGTACGACGCCTAGTTCTGCCGCAGCTGGTATAGAAACATTGCGACACAAAATGCGTTGCCAATGTGTGCGGCTGACCACCTCTTGGGGCTCGGTTTTCCGACGAATTGGTCGTACAATCTCTGCACGAACCAAGCCACGTCTACATCCGAAGAATCGGATCGCTTAGATTGGCTAAGAGGGGAGGCGCTGAAAATGAACGATAATCGTTCACCCTCGAGTCGAACATTGCAGCACCTTCGGATGCTCTGCGCCTTTCATGGCGCAGATGATCATGGATGCGCGGAGAAACAGATTGCGTTCATGAGAACAGCTCGTCGTGGGGGCCGTCAGTATCATCCAGAGTCGTACTGCGATCGACGGCAAATGGCAGACGACGGTCCTCCGTCTACTAGATAGGTTCCTGCTATGGTGACCGAATTTCCTATATGTTCTGGAGCAATTCCCATATGCCCGCGGTGCAGGAGGCCGATGACCCTAACGTCACCGCGAAAGGGGAAGGGGCCACCGATCTGGCGCTGTTTTAAATGCGAACCTGAGGCTGCTAAAGTAAAGCGTGATGATGTTGAGCTGAATTGATTTGGGGCTCCCAAATCAGCTGTTTCTGGTTCGCCATGCTAGCCGAGCGGAGGCGTCTATTCTTTTGATCTTCGCAAAAGCGCGTGGTGGCGGCGATCGAGGGCGGAATGTCTCGCCATCGAACGGCTCCGCTCAAATCCAGGGGATCGTCCTGCCAAGTGGCTATGCCATCCCCAATCGTATTTACAAATCAGTGGAAGTTGAAATACCTCCCCGCTTGCTACACCTGCATCGAACACATTAGCATTTCGAATGCTACGATTCCTGATCATCATCGGCATGTGGTTGATCATAAACGTCCTTTTCGTCGTGATCATGATCGCCCCGCTCAAGCCGCGGAGAACGTGCGGTCAGGACGGCCCGAGTCATCAATCATTTGGATTAATTAACCGGAACGTTCCGCCGTCCGCGAGCGGAAACGAAAGGTTTTCGATTGGTCTGGCCATTTTCGCGGTTGCTCTGGGCGTTGCCTTCTCCTTGATCCTGCCTTTGCACTAGGCTGACGCCATCAAGGCATTTGCCGGAAGGTCTCGCTTGGGCAAGCACTGCGGGCGAACCACCAACGAGCAGAGGTTGTGACCGGCGTCCATTCCATGACGCAAGCTAGCAACAAACGCTCCTTGCGAACCATCGCGGGACGCGAGCCAGGTTTTTGTTTGAGCGGGTAACCTCTCGAAGCTTCAACAGTCTTGTCAGCCTGCAGCCTATTGCGTCCCTTCTACTATTGCGGATCTGGTTGAGCGAGCCGCCCTACAACATCGAAGGCAAGTTCTGGATCAGGCAAGTCACGGCACGACTTCGCCTGCGACTTTGCCAGATGTCTCGAGACCCTGCGCGGCCTCATGCCGTATGAAGCGATGTGCAAGTCATGGCGAACGCGCCAGATCGCTTCAGGATCAATCCCCCTATGTGCACTGAACACCTAGTACTTCGGGCCGAAGCCTCCCGAACCAGTCGGACTCGGCTGGCTGCCGCCGGGTGGCGCGGATGTGCTGTTCTTCAACTCCGCAGGCGTGACCTTACAATCGGAATTCTTGTCGTACTGGCCGATGAACCGGCTTGGCTTGTCCACGAATTCGGAGCGGCTCACCTTTCCATCACGGTTGTCGTCGAAATATCCCAGCTCCGCCTGCGCGAACATCCGGTCGACGCGACGAATAGCGGGGAATTCAGATGCGGTCAGAAGCCCGTCGCGGTTTTGGTCGGCAAATCGGAACAATTGGTCCATATGCCTCTTCCATTCGTCGCAGCTGTACGTTCCGTCGCGATCGTAGTCCCAGACCGGCAGTCCGTCAGGAAAGGGATCGGTTCGGGGCGACGGCGCGCTTCCCGGCGGCATTTGTGCTTGAGGGCGAGAGATCCAAACGAATGAGGATACGATGGTGACGAGCGCACACAGGGCGACTCGGAGTGCCTGGGTCATGCGGTGTTTCCCCTCAATTCGCGCCTCGACCAGGCCGTTCCTGTTCGTGTCGTAGACCTTGCCGCCCCGCCAGTATTCGCTCCCGAACCAGTTGCTGGAGGGCTCCGCTCTGCTCGATGTTCGCGGACAAGACCATCTTGTAAGCATCGCTCGCGCAGCGCAGGTGCAGCGTCAATGACCGTCTGGGTTGGGCGACGTCGTAAGCCATTTTGCCGCGCACGCTCCCGCGGAGCCCGTCCGATAGTTTCACCGTCGCGGTGCCGGACCATGCCCGGGCCAGACCGTCGAACACCGGCTCTGCGCGCAACGGGCTGATTCCGACGACGATGAGGCAGGCCGTACCACCGCCCGTTTGCACCGCCAAGAATTCAAAGACATTTCGCCAATCCTGATCTGTAAAGGTTCGGCGCGTCGTATGCCCGAACAACCGTGGGATAATGACGACGATGTTTATGTATATTGCAAAGATTGCCTGAACGCTGCCGCGGTGCGGGCGCGACGGACGGACAACGCGTCAATCGGTGATGAAGCCGATATTGCCGCGACGGGCTCCCGTTGATCCTGTTCGGCCATAAAGGCGATTGATGTTGCCGATGAGATTGGCTTGTGGGTCGCTCGGCCCGACAAAGCCGTCGTCCGGCCGCGACAGTTCTCTCGGACTCACGGCGCGAACGAGGTAAGGGGTCACGAGGACGACGAGCTCGGTCTGGTTGTTGACGAAGTCCTGACTCCTGAAGAGCGCACCCAGCAGCGGCACCTGCATCAGCCCGGGCAAGCCGTTCACGGCTCGCTTTGTCTGGTCCTGAATCAGGCCGGCGATTGCCATGGATCCGCCCGACGGGATCTCAAGCGTGCTCTCGGCCCGTCGCGTCTTGATGGAGGGAACCGTCAGAGAGTTGGTCGTGTTGTCGCTCACCGCCTGGGACAAGGTAATCGAATTCTCGTTCGATAGGTCCGACACCTCGGTCATCAAGTGCAAGCTGATGCGCCCCTCCGCCAGCACGACCGGCGTGAAGCTCAACGACATTCCAAATTTCTTGAAGCTGATTTGCGTCGTGCACACATGGGTTGTTGGGTCGCAAGAATACCCCGCGGGAACGGGAAACTCACCGCCGGAAACAAAGGTGGCGGCCTCTCCCGATATCGCCGTCAGAGTAGGTTCTGCTAACGTGCGTACGACACCCGCCTTCTCCATCGCCCTCAACGTGGCCGTCGTTCCACCGGCTGATAGAGTCACGCTGTTGCTATCGACAAGATTCTTGCCGTAAGCCGTGAAGGGATTCGAGTTCGTTAGGCTTACGACCGATGTGCCTGAGCTGAGGCTCGTGCTGAGATCGACACCAAGCTGCTTTACGACCTCGCGCGAAATCTCGGCGACCGTCACCTTCAACATCACCTGGTCGCGGCCCCGAACCGCGATCGAGTTGACGACCTTGTCGGCCGCACCCGTGAGGCGCGTAGCAATATCGTTGGCCTGCTGGGCTTCGAGGGGTGTCGCGACAGTGCCGGTCAGGATCACGCCGTCGCCGACGCCGTCGATATGGATATTGGCGGCGGGAAGAGCCTGCTTCAATGCTGCACGAACGCCGTTCAGGTCGCGCTTGACGGCGATGTCGTAGGCGACGATCGCCTGGCCGGCAGTATCAAAGAACACGACGTTGGTTTGCCCGACAGCGGCGCCGATGATGTAGGCGCGTTGTGTCGATCGCAGCACCACGTTGGCTACCTTGGGATCCGCGACCAGCACGTCCTTCACGTCGCGTGGAAGATCGATTACGATCGATTTGCCTACGCCGAGAGACACAAACCTCGTATCGGACTGGCTAATCGCATCTCCTCGCATCGCGGATCTGCGGTCCGCAGCGTCTGCTCCCGACGACTGCCCACAGGAAAAAACCGCCAGAACGAGTAACGCTGGAAGCCTGTGCCTGGAAGCGCGCAACGATGGTCTGATGCCGCCCTGCATAACGATTATCCCTTGACATCTCACCCTCGGAGGACGTCACGGGTTCCTCGCAGGAGCATGTGGCGACCAACGCGGATTGAACGTTGGAATTCCGGCGTTCAGGCGTCTCTAATACAATTGAAACAAAACGCAGGACAGCGACATACGAGGGCAATGAAGGCTAAAATTTCCCACCGCGCCAGGTACGAGCCGATGGCTTGCAATGGCAGCGTGCCTTTGCACGACGCGTCCGCTTCCACAGCAATACGCAATATAGTCAGGCGCCGTTCGACATCGAGCTGGGCGTCACGGATCGGGTCGTCAACTTGGTAGAGCAGAGCGTCGATGCGTGCTGCAGGTCGAGCCGCTCGGTGAATCAGGTTAATCGCCCGCAAGAGCCTTTACCGCGCGTCCTAGCGGAGCCGCACGTTTAGATGCAGGACGACGAGCTGCGGCTGCAAAAAGGCGTTCGGTATCGGCGCAAAGCGGACATCGCCAGCGGTTTGTGAGTACGCGGCCCAGTCGTCAAGCCTGGCTGCCGGACGCCGTTTTCGCCTTAGCCTTCAGCACCATGCCGCCGGCGACGCCAACGCCAAGCACGTACATCCAGCCCTCATGAAAATCGAACAGGTGCGAGTTGAGCAGCGAGCTCGCGATGTTCTGCACGACGGCCACGAGGCCGATCCAGGCGGCGAAGCCTTCACCTGCGAATAAGCGAAGATGCGCGATCCACATGGCGTAAAGCAGGCCGACACCCAGAAGGCCCCACTGCACCGCGACGTTGAGGGTCTGGTTGTGCGGATTGCTCACGACCTCGGCATCGAGCTTGCTTTCAATCGTGGCGGCGCGCTCGAACTGACGCTTTATTGAACCGGTGCCATGGCCGATCAGGGGCGCCTCGGTAAAGGCATGGAGCGACTTGCGCCAATAGATCAGCCGCTGCGCGGTCGAGGCGCGGCTGATGTTCTCGTGGCCGTGGCGGTATTCGACGGCGATGTCGCCGATGCGTTGGCGCAAATAGGGCGAGGTGGTCCAGGCCAATAGGCTCGCGGCGATCGCACCTGCGAGCAGGACCAGCGCCGCCGGCCGGCTCAAATGCCTCATGGCGAACAGGGCCAGCAGCACCGCGATGCAGAGTAGGGCCGTGCGGGCCGAGGCGACGAACACCATGTTGGTGACGAACAGCAGGATTAAGGCCAAGCAGACGACGGTTGCGACCGCGAGTCTGCCGCGCCAGAGGGGCAGCGCGAGCGCAAAGGCGCACAGGGTGAACTCTTGGCTCTGGTCGATGTAGTTCTTGACGGGAACGCCTGGCGACGCCGTTGCGGTGATCTTCCAATCGGGATCGAGCAGCACGATCCAGGACAACGCGGCAAGCAGCGCGCAGGAAGCGAGAAAGGCGATGCAGACATGGAAGCCGCGCTCAGACCGGCTGAAATGGTAGAGCAAAGGCGGAATCAGCATGAGCTTTGCGACCGGCTTGACGGCATGCAGCCGGTCCGCCCACGCTCCCTCTGACCACAGCGTGCCAAGAAGCGCGAGCAGTAGGAGCGCGAGGGGCAAGGCAAACGCTGGTCGCGCAAGCTGGCGCGCATACTCGCGCCAGGCGATGGTCGGCGTCACCGCAAGCAGCCAGAACCCGACCAAGATCGAGGTCGCGGTGGTCGACCAGGGCAGCGATGCCGCAATCAGGATGACGAGCAGGTCGGCAGCACGAAACAGCCCGGCGGAACGGCCCAGGGCATGCCATCGGTCGTGCAAGGTTGGTTGGCTGGCCGGACTGGGTGATGCGGCTTGCTCAGCGATCATGTGGCTGACGCTTACTGTGCTGCGACCAGGCTTTCTCTGGGCGTCTCATGGCCGAGGAAATCCCGGGCCTGGGTCTCGTAGCCGAAGCGTTCGGCGAGCTCGTGGCGTCGCGCCCGGATCCTGCCGCGGCACTCTTCCTGCCCCATCAGCACGCGGGTGACGGAGGCGGCGATCGCCTCCGTGGAGAACGGGTCGAAATAGTCGGCGAGCTCGCCCGCGACCTCGCGGAAGACGGCGATGTCGGAGCACAGCACCGGCGTGTTCGCAGCGAGCGCCTCGATGATCGGCACGCCGAAACCTTCGGCAAGGCTCGGCATGATCAGGCCGTGCGCTTCCGCGATCAGCGCCGCCTTCTCGTGCTCGTCGACATAGCCGGCGAAGCGGACGTTGGGCGGGAGGTTGCGCGTCCGGCTGATCTCTCCGGTATAGCCGATCACGACGAGATCGGCCTGGGGAATGTTGCGGAAGGCATGGACCACGGCGGCGATGTTCTTGCGTGGCTCGTTCGAGACGATGACGACGAAGCTCGGCCGCCCCCGACTCCCCGACGGGGCTGAAAGGTGCAGGACATCAGGGGCGTCGAACCTGGTGCGGGGATAGACGACGCGCGCCGGCAGGTGCGCAAATTGCGGCAGCAGTTCCCTGAACCGCATCATGCTGTAGTTTGAAACGAAGGCGAGTTCGTCGGCCTGACGCAGGCTGGTGCGGATTCGCGCCAGGAACTGCCGCGTGGCGATGTCGCTGAGCTTGAGGTCGGTGAGCGGCAACAGGTCGTGGACGATGCAGATCACCTTGGCGCCGGGTTTGCGCCTGATCACCACTCGTGTCGGGGTGTCCACGACGATCAAGTCGTAATCGCGCGCGTCGATCCGCGGGGGAGGCAGCAGGAAGAAGGCCGATGCGTCCTGATAGTTGAAGAAGCCGGGCTCGAGCTGAAAGTCGCCGAACAGCTCGAGGTGCCTGAGATCCGGCGGAATGTATTCGAGCGCGGCGGGCCGGTTCTCGATCAGGCGCTTGGGCAGGCCGAGCAGGCCGATCGCGCGCAGGAGGCAGACGGTGTTGTCCTGCGACAGCAACAGGCCGGCCCTGCGGCGGAGCCAGTCGAGTTTGCGGCGCGTGCCGCTGAGCGTCAACGGCCCGCTCACGTTGATTTCGTCGAGATAGCGATAGAGCGCAAGCAGCTCGATGTTGCGCGATTGCGCCGCGAACAGCCTCGTACGCCGCTCGCGCTGGCAGAGCTTGCGGTAGCGTTTCGTGGTCTCCACCACCAGCGTGAGCTCGTGGCCTTCCGAGGCGAGCGAACGTACCAGTTCCCGGGTGAAGTGGAAGATGCCGCGCTTGTGATTGGGTTGTCCGAGCGACTCGGAGACGACGAGGATGTTGTGCTTCATGCGCTTTTCTCGCGGAGCTCGAAGGCGTTGGGGCCCGGCGGGGCGACCGTGATGGTCGAGGCGATGCGGCCGTGATCGAGGTTGATGATGCTGGTGCAGGTGCGGCGCAGCAGAGGCTGGTCATGCGAGGCGATGATCACGATCGCCGCTTGGGACATGAGCTTGAGGAGCCGCTCCTGCGCCTTCTCGGCAAAGTGCTCGTCGACCACGCTGAGCCATTCGTCGAGCAGGAGGATGTCGGCCGGAAAGGCCGTCGCGGTCGCAAACAGCACCCGCATCAGCATGCCCGAGGAGAACATCCGCAGCGGCAGCCGCTGCATGCGCGCCTCTAGCTCGGTGAAGGCCCAAATCTGGTCGATTGCGCCGCGGGTCGGCTTGCGGCCGCTGATCCGCAGCAGCAGTGCGATGTTGTCCTCGGCCACGAAATCCAGGTTGACGCCGGCATTGAGGCCGAGCAGGGGCACGATGTTCCCCTGGATCACGACGCTGCCGCTGCTTGGTGGATAGACGCCGGCGATCAGCCGCAGCAGCGTCGATTTGCCGGAGCCGTTGGCTCCGGCAAGTCCGATGCGGGCACCGGCATCGGCCTGGATGGTGACGTCGTCGATGGCGCGTATGATCCGCGTCTCGCCGGGCTCGCGGATGAGATAGCCGAGCAGCCGCCGTTTCAGCGAATGGTCGTAGGCGCCGTAGAGCGGATAGTCGAGGCAGACGTTGCGTAGGCTGATCGAGACCATGCATCAGATCCAAAACGCGGCTTTGCGCAGGTGGAGCAGCGTCATCACGCTCGCAACGATCAAAAGCGCCAGTACGATCAGGACATAGACGATGCTGAAGGGGTCAACATGGCCGCCGGCCAGTGGCTCGCGCCACACCGCGAACAGATGCGTCAGCGGATTGATCCGTATCACCGTCGAGCGATGGTTGACCATCTCCGACGACCAGATGATGGGCGAGGCGAGGAAGGCGAGCGTCAACGTGGATTCGATGATTGGCTTGAGGTCGCGATAGCGTGTTGCCATCGCACCGAGAACGAGGCTCAAGCCGAAAGTGCAGACCACGAACACTAGGAGGCCCGGCAGCGCCGCCGGCGCGTGGGAGAACTCGTGGCGGGACAGGAGGAGCCAAAGGAGGAGTGGTACGCAGGCGTTATGGAGCGCGAACAGCGCCTGGCGGAACGTGCATTGCAGCAAGAAGATGATCGGCGGCAGCGCCCGGTCGCGGATCAGACTCGCGGAGTTCTGGAGCGCCGTGGTGGCGTCGAGCACCACGCTGTTGAGGAAGATCCAAGCCGTCATCGACAGCGCCAGCATGGGCAGGCGCGACAGCACGTCGGCGTTCGACATCTGCCCGATGACCGAGCCTAGCACCGCCACCACGATCGCCATCTGGAGCGACATCCAGAACGGGCCGAGCAACGAGCGCACGTAGCGGTGGCGCATGTCCGACCAGGCCAGTGCCGCCGCGATCCGAACGCAGTCCAGCCAAGCGGTCGCTTGAAGCGGCTCCGCGGTTGCTGGTCGCTCCTTGTTGGGTGCGGCAACGGCATCACGGTAGACGGCCTCCATGCCTTGCTTGAAGGCCGTGGTCGAGTAATGGGTGACGGCGCGCGTACGCGCCGCAAGCCCCATCCGACGGCGTCGCTCGGGATCGCGGATCAGGGTGTCGATAGCCTCACCCAGCCTTGCGACGTCGCCGGGCGGCACGGTGATCGCCTCCATGCCGTGGCGGGCGACACGCGGCACCGCAGTGTCGAGCGCCGTATTCACGACCGGTCGTCCGGCGGCCATGGCCTCGAGCTGGACGAGGCCGAAGGTCTCGGCATTGGTCACCGACGGCATCACGAAGACGTCGGCGAGGCGCATCAGCTTGATGCGTTCGCAATCGTTGACCGAGCCGAGCAGGCGGACGCGGTCATGAAGGCCGAGCTCCTGGATCAACTGCTCGAGCCGCGGCCGCTCGATTCCCTCGCCGATGATCCAGACCTCGAAATCGTGCACGGCTGCAGCGCGGACCAGCACGTCGAATCCCTTGTAGGGTACGAGCCGGCCGCAGGCCAGCACGAGCCGGCCGCGATCGTTGACATGGTACGGCTCGATCTTCGGCCAGTCGTAGCCTGTGGTGTCGATGCCGAACGGCACGATATGGCATTTGTCCTCGAATTCGCGCAGCAGCGGCGTGTTATCGACCAGCGCTTGGTCAGAGACGATGATCGCCTTGGCGCAGCGCAGCGTCCGCCGCATCAGAGGTTCAACGAGCCAACGCAGGCCGGCATGAGTGACGATGTCGGCGTGCCAGTGCACCACCAGTGGACGCCTGGCACCGATTCCGAAGGCGAACACGAGGTCGGCAAGAGGGAAGGGGGCATGGAGCGCGAGCAAATCGTGCTCGGCAATCCTGCGCCACAGACGCCAGGGATAGGTCGGCGCGGCTGGCAGCGACATGATATTGCCGAACGAGCGCACGCGCTCGACCGGGACGTCGTTAACGACGATCTCCCGCCGTTCGACGGATTGCGAGCAGACCAGCACGGCGGAGGCGAAAGCATCCTTCAGGCTCGCGCAGATGTCGCGGATCACCGTGAGCGTGCCGCCGAACAGGTCGGGATAGTACACCTTGAAGATGTGCAGCACCGACGGGCGGGGCGGGCTGTCGCTGGTGGGATGCATGATGGCGGTCAGCCTGCAAGAAGCGCTGCGAGGAACGGTGCGGCCAGCACCGAGATGAAGATGACGCCACGCAGCAGAGCCGGCAGCATTGGCGCGATCGCGCCATGTGCCCGGTCGGGAGCCGGCACAGCACGTGGTGAACTGGAAATGCGGACCAAGCGGTCAGCCATGGGTGAAGTCCCTGTATGTCGCGCCCCCAAGTGGCGTTCGTATATGTGGGAAAATTTACCACGTCAATCCGCCCACGGAAAAGTGTGGGATTGTGTCCCACGTGACGCATTGGTACAATTCAGACATGAATGCGAAATCGGGGTCCAAAGCAGCGGTACCGCAGCCGAATGCCGCCGCGAAGCTGCAAGCGCCGCTGGCGCGGTTGCTGCGCCCGCTCGTGCGGCTCTGCATCCGCAGCGGCATGACCTTTCCCGCATTGGCGCAGCTGCTTCGCGAGCTGTTCGTCAACGTCGCCGAGCACGATTTCGCGCTGGACGGAAAGGAGCAGACCGACAGCCGGGTCAGCCTGCTCACCGGCATCCATCGCAAGGAAGTGGCGCGGCTGCGCAGCGCCGGCGCGCCCGTGCACGAGACACCGGCGGCAGTCTCGCTGACCAGTGCGGTGATCGCGCGCTGGCTCGCCGCGCCCGAGTTCACCGACGACAGGGGCGAACCGCTCACTTTGCCGCGCACGGCCGAGGGCGATGCGCCCTCGTTCGAGCAGCTCGTCGCCTCCGTCACCAAGGACGTGCGCCCACGTGCGGTGCTCGACGAGTGGGTCGACCGCAAGCTCGTCACCATCAACGAGGCCGACGAGATCGAGCTAGTCGAGGCCGCTTTCGTGCCGAGCGGCGAGGACGATGGCAAATGGCATTATCTCGGTCGCAATCTGCACGACCATATCGCGGCCGCCGCGGAAAACGTGTCCGGTGCCGCGCCACGCTTCCTCGAGCGCGCGGTGCACTACAACAACATCTCGCCGAGGCTGGCGTGGCGGCTGGAAGCGCGCTCGCGCGAGCTCGCCATGGACGTGCTGAAGACCGCCAACCGCGAGGCCAACCGCGCGCTCGCAAAGGACAAGGGGGGCAATGCCCGCTGGAATTTCGGTATCTACATCTACAGCGAAGATGCCGACGAGGAGGGTGAAGCGAAGGAGGGCGGCAAACAAGGTGATTCTTCATGAGCCGGTCGCCGGTCATCTCCCGTCGCCTGCTGTTGGCCGGATTCTGGCTCGCCGGCACGGCCATCGCCCGTGCACAGGTCCAGCGTGGCGCCGATCAGGGTATCGGTGGCACCGGGATCACGCGCGGTGATGATCACGGCATCGGCGGCACCGGCATCGTCGGCGTGATCCAGCGTTTCGGCAGCATCTACGTCAATGGCGAGCACATCACTTACGCGAATGACGTGCCGGTCTGGATCGACGGGGAGGCGGCCAGCCCCAAGGCGTTGCGTATCGGTCAGCTCGCGCGCGTGGTTGCGATCCGTCAGGCCGACGGCACGCTCGTCACGCGCAACATCACGATCGCGAGCGAGGTCTCCGGTCCGATTGAGCAGGTGAAGGGCAACGAGCTGACCGTGCTCGGCCAGAAGATCTTCGCCGGTGACAAGGCGAGCAAGCTCCGGACGGGTACGCAAGTCGCCGTCTATGGATTGCGCCGGACTGACGGGGTCATCGTCGCAAGCTTGGTCGAGTCGAGGCGCAATGCGGCCGCGCGCGTGACGGGTCTGGTCGAGCGCGGGCCGGACGGCTTGCGAATCGGCGGATTGAAGCTGAACGGCGTCGATCCCCTGCTGGTCGGCCAGCGGGTCCAGATCGAGGGCAACGCGAGCCAGGGGGCGATGCAGGCGGCGCGAACGCGGATCGACGATTTTTCGGATCTCGTCGGCGCCAGCCGTCTGTCGATCGAGGCCTACGTGCAGCGGGCGGGTTCGAACCTCCAGCTCGGCTCCGGGCTCGTTGCCCAAGACGGCTCGCGCTTTGGCCCGGCCGCCGGGGAAGCGCGGATGGTGATCAATGGGGTATTGGATCGTTCGCGCGGCCTCCAGGTGGATTCCGCTCGTGCTATCGGCCAAAGGCCGGGAGCAGCTTCGCCCGGCAACGGCAATCCAAGCCGGTCGCCGGGTGGTTCGGTCTTGCATCCGGAGCGCAACACGCCGAATTCGGGCGGCCCTCAGCCGGGCGGATCGCATTCGCCAGCGCCGGGAGCAGGCTCAGCTTCATCACCCCGCTCTGCACCGGTCGGACCAAGCGCCCCGTCAGGACCCGGCGGTCTGGGCTCGCCTGGCGGGCCCATGGGACCTGGCGGTGGAATGAGTGGCGGCGGCTTTGGCGGTCCGGGAGGAGGGATGGGCGGCAGTCGGCGCTAAGCGCCGAATGATGCGAATGAAGCTGCGATGTTCAGCTCCCGACCGGCACCGGCAGCAATCGATAATCCTGGTGCCCATGGATACGCCGGGCGTCGAGGTGCTGCGGCCGATCCCGGCGTTCGGTTCTTGCGGCGTTCTCGATCGCTCATCCGAAGTTGTATTCACAAATGTTCGCGTGCCCACCACCAACATTCTGCTTGGGGAAAGGCGAGGCTTCGAGATTGCGCGGGGGCCGTCTTGGTCCAGGCCGTATCCACCATCGTATGCGGCCGGTCTGTTGCTGTTCGCAACGGGGGGCTGCTCAGCCTCGGAGAAGTGTCCTGATAGGACGATAATGCTGTTGAATGCCGCGACTCTTCCGATTGTACGGCTCTCTTACGATCGGGGCCTTGCTGGGAACGGCTGACGAGGCCTTCGCTGCCTTCGAAGCCCTGCTCGATCGAAACGATGTGGAACCTAAGTGTACAATCAATAGTGATGGTGACCGATACGAGAACGGAAAACGGTCTCAACCGAGCCGGCCGCCGATGCGACGTCTCGCGTCACCTCAGCTCTCTGGCAGGACGATGGTGGTTCCTGGATTGCTGCACGGCTCAAGCGAAGCGCTCGACCGCATGTACCGCCACGCGAATGTTCGGTGATCGGTGCGCCTCTCGCCACGCACGAAACGCCGCCAAGAGGTTGAGAGCTTGCAAGCTGCGACGCCGCAGCAGTACGGCGCCTAGATCATTGCAGTTGTCGGCTTGCTCGGCGGACTTCGTCGAGGAACGCCCTTGCAAGACGCGAGAGCGGCTCCGCTTCGGACCACAGCATGTATGCCAGCGCAGGTGTCTTGGGAAGGAAAGGGCGGATGACCAGCTCTTGGCTGCCAGCCTGGTGCGGCGAGAACGAGTCCACCACCGCCGCGCCAACGCCTGCCGCGGCGAGTACGCAGGCGGTGTTGCAGTATCGCACCTCGACGGTCGGCTGGAATGGAGCGCCGGCGGAAGCAAAACTCGCACGCACGGCTTCACCCAATTGCGTTCCGCGCTCGAGCCCGATGAAGGGGAGATCGGCGAGATCGGGTGCGGTGATCACCGCGCGGTCCGCCAGCGGATGTTGCGGCGGCATGACGCAGACCATCTCGCCGGTGTGCACCACTTCATGGGCGATACCCGGATGGTGAGAGAAGCCGAGCACGAAGCCGAGCTCGGCGACCCGGCTCAGGACTCCGTCGATGATGCCCTCATAGCGGCGGACGTCGAAGAACATCCGCGTCTGCGGCCGCCGGCGCAGGAAGTCCGACAATGCGGGCGGGATGATGCTGTAGGCCAGCGGCGGCGTTGCGACGATCGACAGGTGTCCCGTGCGACATTCCCTGAGGTCGCGGACGCGGTTCTCCAGCTTGGCGTGCAGCGCAAAAATCGTCTCGCTTTCCTTGTAGAGCGCCATCGCCTCGGCGGTCGGAAACAACCGGTTGTTGACGCGCTCGAACAAGGCGAAGCCCGCCTGCGTCTCCATCGCCGCGCTCAATCCGATCCGCGCTGTCGGTGCCCAGATCGCCGATGCCATCCTTTCGCATCGGCGGCTCTCGAAACAGGAGGCGCGGGCCGAGGCGCTGAAGCTGTTGCACGCGGTGCAGATCCGCGATCCGGAGCGACGGCTGGACGCCTATCCGCACGAGCTCTCCGGCGGCATGTGCCAGCGCGTGATGATCGCGATCGCGATCTCCTGCAATCCATCGCTACTGATTGCCGACGAGCCGACCACCGGCCTCGATGTTACGACACAGAAGGTGGTTATGGACCTTTTGGCGCGCATCGTCGCCGAGCGCGGCATGACGACAATCCTCATTACCCACGACCTTGGTCTCGCGGCACACTATTGCCGACGCGTGGTGGTGATGGAGCAGGGGCGGCTCGTGGAAGAGGGCGTGCCACAGACATTGTTTCGGGCGCCGCAGCACGCCTATACCAAGCGACTGGTAGCGTCATCGCCGACCGCGACATCGCGTGTCGGCGACCTCGTGCCGGCTGACGAAGCTCTGTCGGTTGTCGAGGTGAGGGAGCGGCCGACGCCCGCGCCGGGCACACCGCCGCTGCTCGACGTCCAGCACATCGTCAAGCGTTTTGACGATGGCGCCGCCGCAGTGGCGGATTTCTCGATGACCATGGCAGCCGGCGAAAGCGTCGGCCTGGTCGGTGAGTCCGGCTCCGGCAAGAGCACTACCGCGCGCATGATCTGCCGGCTGATCGATCCAAGCGAAGGCGACATCCTGTTCGATGGCTATTCGATCTCGAAGGTCCCATCCCGCGACTTTCACCGCTCGCCGCTGCGCAAGGATATCCAGATCGTCTTTCAGGATCCGCATGAGAGCCTCAATCCGCGCTTTACCGCGTTCGACTGCATTGCCCATCCGCTGCTGCGGCTCGCCGGCCTGCGCCCCGGCGGCGCGTTGCGTTCCCGGGTCGAGGAGTGCGCCGATCGCGTCGGCCTGCCGCGAGAATTGCTGTCACGCTTTCCCCATCAATTGTCGGGTGGCCAGAAGGCACGCGTCGGTATCGCCCGCGCCATTGCGTGCCGGCCGCGTTTGCTGGTGCTCGACGAGCCCACCGCGGCGCTCGATGTCTCGGTGCAGGCCGTGGTGCTACAGCTGCTCGACCGACTGCGGCGCGAGGACAATCTCGCCTTCCTGTTCGTCAGCCACGACCTCAACGTGGTGCGCATGATGTGCAGCCGCACCATCGTACTGCGCGCCGGCGGCATCGTGGAGCAGGGCGAGAGCCACGCGCTGCTCAGCAATCCGCAGAATGACTACACGCGCGAGCTGGTCGACGCCATTCCACATATCGGTTCAGCTGCTTCGCTCCTGTCCGCCTGATTTCGCGATCTCGGTGAAGATTCGCATTGCACCGTGTGCACTGAGAACCCGAAGACCCAATTTCCGCTTCCAATTCATGCATATATGGCCCTAGAAGAGCCAGGCAGCGGATGCTTGGTCAAACCGGATTTCTCAATCGGTCCAATCGCATATAGGGCCGATCGGATGCGAAATATCTCCATAAAATGAACGGCTTAGATCGAAAATTGGCCACAGCGCCCATGATGGATTGGACTGACCGGCACTGCCGGGTGTTCCATCGCCATCTGACGCGGCGGGCGCTGCTCTATACCGAGATGCTGACGACCGGGGCCATCATTCATGGCGACCGCGAGCGGCTGCTTGGGTTCGACGCAGTCGAGCATCCGGTCGCGCTTCAGCTTGGCGGGTCGGATCCGCGCGAACTGGCGCAGGCTGCGCGGATCGGCGAGGCGTTCGGCTATGACGAGATCAATCTTAACGTCGGCTGCCCGTCGGACCGCGTGAAGGACGGCCGCTTCGGCGCCTGCCTGATGGCGGAGCCGGAGCTGGTGGCGAGATGCGTCGAGGCGATGAAGCGTGCGGTTGCGATTCCCATCACGGTGAAATGCCGCATCGGCATCGACGACCAGGATCCTGAAATGGCGCTCGATGCGCTTGCGCGCGCGGTGGTCGCCTCAGGCTGCGATGCGCTCATCGTGCATGCCCGCAAGGCCTGGCTCAACGGTCTGTCGCCGAAGGAGAATCGCGACATCCCGCCGCTCGATTATGACCGCGTCTATCGGCTCAAGCGTGCGATGCCCGACGTGCCCGTCATCATCAACGGCGGCATCCCCGGCGTAGACGAAGCGAAAGCGCATCTCCAACACGTCGATGGCGCGATGCTCGGCCGCGCCGCCTATCAGGAACCATGGCGGCTGCTCTCCGTCGATCGGGAGATCTTTGGCGAAGCGGCCCCGCATGGGACCATGCAGGCCGCGCTCGAGGCCATGATGCCCTATATCGAGCAGCAGCTCGCGCGTGGCACGCGGCTGCATGCGATCACGCGGCATTTCGTCGGCGCATTTCATGCCGTGCCGGGCGCACGGGCCTTCCGTCGCCATCTCGCCGAGCAGGGCACGCGGCCGGGGGCCGGCTTCGATGTGCTGAGCGATGCGATCGCCAAGGTCGCATTTGGACAGGCTGCCTAGCAGATGCCCCAGTGACGCCGCCCTGTCCCAATCGCTGGGGACAGACGGCGGCGCCTGAACGCGCTAAAAGCTGATCCGGACCCGAACGGTCGCGTGAGCGAAAAGCGTCGGGGATACAGCAAGGGAGCGACGCTTGAGCACGGCGCCACGCATCGACATCGATCCTGCCGCATTCTGGGCCGATCCCTATCCAATGCTGGCAAAGATGCGCAAGGAGGCGCCGATCGCCTTCGTGCCGCAGCTCGGCTCGACGCTGCTGACCAGCCGCGACGACATCTCGATCTCCGAGAAGCAGATCGACGTGTTCTCCTCGCACCAGCCCGCCGGCCTGATGAACCGGCTGATGCCACAACATGATGCGCAAGGACGGCGAGGCGCATCAGGTCGAGCGCCGCGCGATGTTCCCGACGGTGTCGCCGAAGACGGTGAAGGCGCACTGGACTGCGCAGTTCCAGGCCCATGCCGACCGCATCCTCGCTTCGATCGAGCCCGGGCGGGTCGACTTGATGCGCGATTTCGCCTTGCCGTTCTCCGGCGAATGCCTGAAGTCGATCACCGGCCTCACCAATATCGGCTATGAGGATATGGACGCCTGGTCGCAAGGCATGATCGAGGGCATCGCCAATTACGCCGGCGATCCCGCGGTCGAGGCGCGCTGCCATGCCGCGACGTCCGGTATCGACGCTGCCATCGACGACATCCTGCCGGTGATGCGCAAGCATCCCGACCAGAGCATTCTCGGGGTTCTCCTTTCCTCGGGCATGTCGATGGAGAGCGTGCGCGCCAACGTCAAGCTCGCGATCTCGGGCGGGCAGAACGAACCGCGCAAGGCGATTGCCGGCACGGTATGGGCGCTCTTGACCCATCCCGAGCAGCTCGCTCTGGTTCTGCGCGGTGAAGTGACCTGGCTGCAGGCTTTCGAGGAATACGCCCGCTGGATCTCGCCGATCGGCATGTCGCCGCGCCGTATCGCAAAACCCTGGAGCATCCGCGACGTCGCCTTCGAAACCGACGAGCGCGTGTTCCTGATGTTCGGCTCCGCCAACCGCGACGAGAAGCATTTCGACCGCGCCGATGAGTTCGACGTGCGCCGCGACGTGACCAAGAGCGTCGCGTTCGGCGCCGGCCCGCATTTCTGCGCCGGCGCCTTCGCGTCCCGCGCCATGATCGCCGATGTCGCGCTGCCGACATTGTTCGCGCGGGCAAAGAAGCTCGAGCTCGCCGACGACGAGCCGGTGCGCATCGGCGGCTGGGCGTTCCGGGGCTTGCAGAACTTGCCGGTGAGATGGCTGCATTAGGCCGGCAGGCGCTTGCGCGCACCACGACGCCGTTCACTCCGCGATCATGCCATCATGCGCCTGTTTTGCCCGACGGAGCAAACCTTTTGCCTGCCGCGCAAGTTGGCTGCCGCGTAAGTCATTGATCCCGTTAGCGCCGGCTACTGTGCATGGGGTTGTTTTCGAAATTTTGAGTTCGGCACTTTGCAGCGGAGGGCCGGATCCGTGCGGCGCTCACATTCGCGTGCGAAAATAATCGCTCTGCATCGTCGCGGCCGCTTGAAAGATTAATCATGCGTACTGCCGCACGCGCAGTGCGCGCATCGCTATTTTCCTGGACGTCTCGACACCTCCGACAACCCGCACCATCATCCTCCACACGTGAACGAACAACGGCCGCACGCGGTCTGGAGTGTGGAATGCAGCGTCGTGACTTTCTCAAACTATCGATCGGAACTGCAGCCGCTGCAGCGATTGCCTCGTCTGCAACGGCCCAAGGCGCGCTGAAGGAAATTCGTATCGGCTACCAGAAGACTGGCGTGCTGGTGATCGCGCGCCAAAGGGCCGCCCTGGAAAAACATTTCGCCCCGCAAGGCATCGACGTGAAATGGATCGAGTTCTCGTCGGGTCCGCCGATGATGGAAGCGATGAATGTCGGCAGCGTGGATTTCGGTGCGGTCGGAGATTCCCCGCCGGTGTTCGCGCAGGCAGCGGGAGCGGCGATCGTTTATGCCGCGGCCCAGCCCGTCACCAACGGGCAGGGCATCCTGGTGCCGAAGCATTCGCCGATCCGCGACATCGCCGACCTCAAGGGTAAGCGCGTCGGCTTCACCAAGGGATCCAGCGCCCACAACGTCGTGGTGCAGACGCTGGAGAAGGCCGGCCTCACCTATGCCGACATCACGCCGGTCTATCTGACGCCACCGGATGCCGGCCCGGCCTTTGCCAATGGCAGCATCGAGGCCTGGGCGATCTGGGATCCGTACTTCGCGATCGGCGAGACCAAGCAGAACGGACGCATCCTGATCAATGCGCGCGAGGTCACCAAGACCAATTCCTTCTACATCGCCAACCGCGACTTCGCGAAGAATCACGGAACGATCCTGCAGCAGATCGTCGAGGTGACGACCGCGGCGGGCACATGGGCCGAGCAGCATCGCGACGAGGTCGCCAGATCGCTCGCCGCGATCACCGGCGTGCCGCTGGACATCCAGACCGTGGCGGCCAATCGCGCCAACTTCGTGGTCGGTCCCGTCACCGACGACATCGTCGCGACCCAGCAGGGTGTCGCCGACCGCTTCTACAAGCTCGGTTTGATTCCGAAGCCGATCGTCATCCGCGACATCGTCTGGCGCAACCCGGCAGCCTGATCATGCCGACCACTCTTTCCACGCATAAGGGTTTGAACATGAGGCGTATCATCCAGCGCCTGATCGCAGCCGTCATGCTGTCGATCGGCATCGTCGCCGCCGCGGTCGGCACCTCCTATGGCGAGGACAAGGTCGTCCGCATCGGTTACCAGAAATACGGCAAGCTGGTGTTGCTCAAGAGCAAGGGCACGCTCGAGCCGAAGCTGGCTGCCGCCGGCTTCAAGGTGGTGTGGACGGAATTCCCCTCCGGTCCGCCGCTGCTCGAAGCGCTCAATGTCGGCGCGATCGATTTCGGCAACACCGGCGAAGCCCCACCGATCTTCGCGCAGGCCGCCGGCGCGCCGATCCAATATGTCGCCTATGAGCCGCCGGCCCCGAAGGGCGAGGCGATCCTGGTGCCGAAGCACAGCCCGCTGAAATCCGTCGCCGACCTCAAGGGCAAGAAGATCGCGCTCAACAAGGGCTCCAACGTCCATTATCTCCTGGTCAAGGCGCTGGAACAGGCCGGCGTGAAGTATTCGGAGATCGAGCCGGTGTTCCTGGCGCCGGCCGATGCCCGCGCCGCCTTCGAGCGCGGCGCCGTCGACGCCTGGGTGATCTGGGATCCGTTCCAGGCCGCCGCGGAAGCGGCCACCGGCGCGCGCACGCTCACTGATGGCACTGGCATCGTTGCCAACTACCAGTTCTACTTCTCCTCGAGGAAATTCCTCAATGCCAATCCCGGCGTCGTCGAAGCCGTGCTCGCTGAACTGAGCGCGATCGACGACTGGGCCCGGGGCGATATCCACGCGGTCGCCGAGCAGCTGGCGCCGTCGATCGGCCTGTCCGTCCCGGTGGTCGAGGTGGCGTTGAAGCGGCAGTCCTACGGCATCAGGCCGATCACCGATGCCGTCATTGCCGACCAGCAGCAGGTGGCCGATGCGTTCTTCGCGCTGGGCCTGATCCCCAAATCCATCAAGATTTCCGACGTCGCTCGGAAGCCCGGTACGTGAGCACAATCATGAGCAAGCAATCCAACGCCAACATCCTCTGGTTCCTGCCGACCCACGGCGACGGCCGCTATCTCGGCACTGGCATCGGCGGCCGCGAGGTCAACTTCAACTATCTGCGCCAGATCGCGCAGGCCGCCGATCAGCTCGGCTATTTCGGCGTGCTGCTGCCGACCGGGCGGTCGTGCGAAGATTCCTGGATCGTCGCCTCGTCAGTCGCGCCGTTCACCGAGCGGCTGCGCTACCTCGTGGCCGTGAGGCCCGGCCTGCAATCGCCGAGCGTGGCCGCGCGCATGACGGCGACGCTCGATCGCATCAGCAATGGCCGGCTGCTCGTCAACGTCGTCACCGGCGGCGATCCCGTCGAGAACAAGGGGGACGGCGTCTTCCTCGGTCATGACGAGCGCTACGAGGTCACCCGCGAGTTCCTCAACGTCTACAGTGACCTGCTCGCCGGCAAGACCGTCAACGTCGAGGGCAGGCACATCCGTGTCGAAGGCGGCAAGCTCTTGTTTCCGCCGGTGCAGTCGCCGCGGCCGCCGCTGTATTTCGGCGGCTCCTCGGACGCCGGCATCGACGTCGCCGTCGACACCGTCGACAAATATCTCACCTGGGGCGAGCCGCCAGCGCTCGTCGCCGAGAAGATCGCGAAGGTGAGGGAGGTGGCCGCGGCGCGCGGCCGGAAGCTCTCCTTCGGCATCCGCCTTCATGTCATTGTCCGCGAGACCAATGAGGAGGCCTGGCGCGCCGCCAACGAACTGATCAGGCATGTCAGCGACGACACCATTGCGCTGGCGCAGAAGAACTTTGCCCGCATGGATTCCGTCGGCCAGCAGCGCATGGCGCAGCTCCATGGCGGCAAGCGCGACAAGCTCGAGATCGCCCCGAACCTGTGGGCCGGCGTCGGCTTAGTGCGCGGCGGTGCCGGCACCGCACTGGTCGGCGACGCCCAGACGGTGGCGGCCCGCATCAGGGAGTATCAGGATCTCGGCATCGATACCTTCATCATGTCGGGCTACCCGCATCTGGAGGAGGCCTATCGCTTCGCCGAGCTGGTGTTCCCGCTGCTCTCGCTGGAGAAGCCGAACAACGTGACCCGGCTGCATTTCAACGGCGGTCCGTTCGGCGAGACGGTCGGCAGCGATTTCCGTCCGCAGCACCGAGTGTCCCAGTCATGAGCCTGATCGACAGCATCTCGCTCCCGCGCGGCGTTCGCCTGCCGCGCGTCGACGGCCTGGTCCAGTGGATCGTGCCGCTTGCCATCATCGCGATCTGGCAGCTCGCGAGCATCACCGGCTTCGTGCCGACGCGGGTGCTGCCGGCGCCGAGCGACGTCGTGCACGCCGGCTGGAATCTGCTGCTCTCCGGCGAACTCGTCCGCAACATCTGGGTGTCGTTCTGGCGCGCCTCGACCGGATTCCTGATCGGCGGCAGCATCGGATTCGCGTTTGGCCTCGCCAACGGCCTGTCGCAGCTCTCGGCCAAGCTGACCGACACGACGCTGCAGATGGTGCGCAACGTGCCGCATTTGGCGCTGATCCCGCTGGTCATCCTGTGGTTCGGCATCGATGAAAGCGCAAAACTGTTCCTGGTGGCGCTCGGCGTGTTCTTCCCGATCTACCTCAACACGCTGCACGGCATCCGCACCGTCGATCCGCAGCTGATCGAGATGGGCCGGATCTACGGCATGACCGACGGCGAGCTGTTCCGCCGCGTGATTTTCCCGGGCGCGTTGCCCTCGATCTTCGTCGGTATCCGCTTCGCGCTCGGCATCATGTGGCTGACGCTGATCGTCGCCGAGACCATCGCCGCGTCCTCAGGGCTAGGCTACATGGCGATGCAGGCGCGCGAGTTCATGCTGATCGACGTCGTCGTGCTCTCGATCCTGATCTACGCCCTGCTCGGCAAGCTCGCCGACAGCGCCTCCCGCGTGCTGGAGCGGTCGACGCTCTCCTGGCACCCCGCCTTCCAGAAACGTTGAGCAGAAATACTGGGAATCACATGCAGACAGCGCTTCGTACCTCCCTTCCCGAAACCGAGCTCGCCAGCTCCGCCAACTTCGCGCCTCATGCCCGCGTGGTGCGCGAGGAGCGGCCGGTAAAGACCGGCGGTCTGCCGCTCAGCATCCGCGGATTGCGCAAGTCGTTCGGCAGCAACGAGGTGCTGCGCGGCATCGACCTGCACATCCCGGCCGGCCAGTTCGTCGCCATCGTCGGCAAGAGCGGTTGCGGCAAGAGCACGCTGCTGCGCCTGATCGCCGGCCTCGACAAGATCGATGCCGGCAGCATCGGCTTCGGTCAGGACATCCAGCCCGAGGACATCCGTGTGATGTTCCAGGAGCCACGGCTCTTGCCTTGGGCCCGCGTGCTCGCCAATGTCGAGGTCGGCCTTGGCCGCGATCGCGCCTCGCAGGACGCACATGTCCGCGCAGAGAAAGCGTTGACGGAGGTTGGCCTCGCCGACAAGCGCGAGCATTGGCCTTCGGTACTGTCGGGCGGCCAGAAGCAGCGCGTCGCGCTGGCTCGCGCGCTGGTCTCCCGTCCGCGCGTGCTTGCCTTCGACGAGCCGCTCGGCGCACTGGATGCGCTGACCCGCATCTCGATGCAGCGCCTCTTGGAGCGCGTCTGGCGCGATCAGGGCTTTACCGCGATCCTGGTCACCCATGACGTCTCCGAAGCGGTCGCGCTGGCGGATCGCGTGCTCGTGATCGAGGAGGGCCGCATCGCCCATGACGTCGTGGTTAACGCAGCCAGGCCGCGCCGGCGCGGCTCGGTCGAACTCGCAGACCTCGAAGGCTCGATCCTGCACCACCTGTTGTCGGCGGATGATCGTACCTAAATAAAGGGAACCCCGCTTCGGGGAGCAATGCCATGAATGTAGTGCCTCGCGATCTCATGACTGAAATCCCCGTCTCGTCCGCCGATTTCCGCGGCGCCATGCGCCATCTCACCGGCGGCGTCAGCGTCATCACCGCCGGCAGGGGCAAGGACATCACCGGCATGACGGTGACCTCGGTGACCTCGTTATCGGTCGAGCCGCCGACGCTGCTGGTCAGCATCAACCGCGACGCCTCGTCCTTCCCCTTGATCCGGCGCCACGGCGCCTTCGGCGTGAACATCCTCAACGCCGACCAGCTCGACGTGGCCGAGCGTTTTTCCGGCAAGGGCGGGCTGAAGGGCGCCGATCGTTTCAAGGGCGCCACATGGGTGACGGCGGTCTCGGGCGTGCCGCTCCTGGCCGGCGCGCTGTCGGCCTTCGATTGCGAGGTCGAGGAGATCGTGGAGCGCCACTCGCACGGCATCGTCATCGGCCGTGTCAGGGACATCAAGAGCTCGATGCGTACCGCGGCGCTGGCCTATTGGCACGGCCGCTACGTGGCGGTCGACCAGGACGAAGACGCCGCAAGGCTCGCCGATGTCAGCCTTCCCGCGCACGGCCGGCGCGGCGTTTGATCGCCGCGGGCGGGCGCGCGGGCTGGCCTTTTCCGCCTCATCGCTCTAGAAGCGCTCAGAGCGTCCCGTTTCGGGCCGGCCATGGAGCGGATCGATGAAGCGCATCGCAACCTTCGCCTTCTACGCCGTCGGTGCGCTCGCGATCGCCTATCTCGCGCTCTACGCCTACGCGATGTTCTCGGGCCAGCCCGTGATCATCCCCGGCGATCCCATTCACATCTTCCGCAAGCCGGATGCACCGAGTTATTCGTGATATTTCGTAGGGTGGGCAAAGCGAAGCGTGCCCACGACTTCTGTCCAACGAGGGCAATGGTGGGCACGGCGCAAGTGCGCCTTTGCCCACCCTACGGCACCGTCATTCATCCCCGCAAAATCGCCAGCGCCAGCGCCTGCGCGCGTGGCACGATGCTGTCGACCTCGAGATATTCCTCCGGCGTATGCGCGAGCCCGCCGACCGGGCCGAGGCCGCAGATGGTCGGCGTGCCGACCGCGGCGGTGAAGCCGGAATCGGCGCAGCCGCCGGAGAATTCACCCTGCAGCGTGGTGAGGCCGACCTGCCGTGCGGCCGCCTGATAGTTCTCGAACAGCGTCTTGGACTCCGCGCTCTGCACCACCGGCACGAACTCGCCCTTGATCGTCAGCGTTGCGCTCGTGCCCGGCACGTAGGAGGTCGCGACGATCTTCTCGATCGCGGCCATGATCCGTGCACGATCGGCCGGATCGACATAGCGCAGGTCGATCTGCCCCTCGGCGTAGGGCGCCGTGGTGTTGACGGATTGCCCGCCCGAGACCAGGCCGACATTCAGCGTGATGCCCTTGTCGAGATCGGTCAGCGCGTGGATCTGCACGATCTTGTGCGCGAGCTCGCCGATCGCGCTGATGCCCGCGGCGAAGTTGGCGCCGGAATGCGCGGCCTTGCCGGTGATGCCCAGATGCATGAAGATGCCGCCCTTGCGCCCCGTGACGACGTTGCCGGTGGGGCGGCCCGGCTCGGAATTGAACACGGCGCGGGCGGAGCGGCCTTCGCGCTCGATCGCGGGCCGGGACGAGGGCGAGCCGATCTCCTCGTCCGAGGTGATCAGCAGCTTGATCGGATGCGGGTTGCCGCCGAATTTGTGGAAGGCGGTTGCGACGAACACGTTCATGACGAGACCGGACTTCATGTCGGCGACACCAGGCCCGTAGGCGCGGCCATCCGTGATGGTGAAGGGACGGCGCCCGGCCTCGCCCTTGCCGAACACGGTGTCGCGATGCCCCATCAACAGCACCGGCTTTTCGTTGCTGCCGGGCTTGGCCACCTCGGCGTGGATCGCGTCGCCGAAGGTGGCGTTGGCCTCGCGGCGGCTCGGAATGCCGTGCTCGGCAAAATGCCGCTCGAACCGCGCACCGACCGCATCGACGCCCTCCTTGTCATAGGAGCCGGAATCGATGTTCACGACATCGCGGAGCAGATCGATCATCGCCTGCTTCTGCGATGCCAGCCAGTCCGTGATTTGAGCTTCAGACATGTTTACCCTCGCGTGGTTGTCGCGAGCGGTTATAGGACTTTGCGCGCGGACGTCCTAGTCGTGCGGCGCGATCCCGGTATGCGGCGAGTGCTTTCGACCCCGTCATTGCGAGCGAAGCGAAGCAATCCAAGCTTTGATCGCGGAGGCAGGCTGGATTGCTTCGTCGCTACGCTCCTCGCAATGACGGAGGCGAATGTGCACTCTTCCAAACAAAATGCCCGGGACCAGGCCCGGGCATCCGCATCCTCGATATTCGCAGATAGCCGCTTACGCCCCCATCACCGGCATCCGCGGATATTCGCCGGGGGTGCCCGCCGGCGGGATCGGGATGCCGCCGTCGGAATATTCGTTGAGCTTGTTGCGTAGCGTGCGGATCGAGATGCCGAGGATATTGGCGGCATGGGTCCGGTTGCCGAGGCAGTGCTTCAGCGTCTCCAGGATCAGGTCGCGCTCGACATCCGCCACGGTGCGCCCCACCAGCGCGCGCGTCACCTGTTCGGCGGCCATCGTGGCGTGGGCGACGGCGGGGGGCGTCTTGGCGAGGTCGAGGCGGTCGCCGTCCGGCGTGATGATGGCGTCTGCACCGATCTCGTCGCCCTGCGCCATCAGCACCGCGCGGTGCATGGTGTTTTCGAGCTCGCGGACGTTGCCCTGCCAGCGGTTGGCCGAGAGCACGCGGCGCGCTTCCGCCGAGATCGGGCGCAGAGGCACGCCGTTGGCCTCGGCGTATTTCTTCACGAAATGCTGGGCGAGCTCCAGGATGTCGGCGGGGCGCTCGCGCAGCGGCGGGATCTTCAGGTTCACGACGTTGAGGCGGAACAACAGGTCTTCGCGGAACGTGCCCTCGCGCACCGCTTCCGCGAGGTTGCGGTTCGAGGTCGCGATGATGCGGATGTCGACGGGGACAGGCTTGGTGCCGCCGACGCGGTCGATCACGCGTTCCTGGATGGCGCGCAGCAGCTTGGATTGCAGGCGGACGTCCATCTCCGAGATTTCGTCGAGCAGCAGCGTTCCGCCGGTTGCCTCCTCGAACTTGCCGATGCGGCGGGCAATCGCGCCGGTGAAGGCGCCCTTCTCGTGGCCGAACAGCTCGGATTCCAGGAGATGCTCGGGGATAGCGGCGCAGTTGATCGAGATGAAGGGACGCTTGGCGCGCGTCGAGCGGGTGTGGACGTAGCGGGCCAGCACCTCCTTGCCGGTGCCGGACTCGCCGGTGATCATCACCGAGGCGTCGGAGCCCGCGATCTGCTGCGCCAGCTTGATCACCTTCGCCATCGCCTCGTCGCGATAGACCAGCTCGCGGGAATCGTTGGCGACGGCGGCCAGCACCGCGGCGATCAGCTCGGGGTCGGGCGGCAGCGGGATGTATTCCTTGGCGCCGGCATGGATCGCGGCGACCGCGGCGCGGGCGTCGTTGGTGATGCCGCAGGCGACGATCGGGGCGTGGATGTGCTCGGCCTCGAGCCGCAGCACGAGGTCGCGGATGTCGAGGGCGACGTCGACCAGCAGGAGGTCGGCGCCCTTGCCGCCGCGCAGCACCCGCATCGCCTGCTCGTGATCCTCGGCGTGGGTCACAGTGGCGCCGTTCTCCATCGCGATCTTGATGGCGGTGGTGAGCTGGCCCTTCAATGTGCCTACGATGAGAAGCCGCATGTCAGTCTCCTGTCCGTCTGGTCGCGCTGCCGCGCGTCATTCCCTGCGAATTAGCTGCGTTCGGTCTTGATGATTTCGGTCATGGTCACGCCGAGCTTGTCCTCGACCAGGACGACTTCCCCGCGGGCGACCAGCTTGTTGTTGACGTAGATGTCGATGGCTTCGCCGACGCGGCGGTCGAGCTCGAGCACGGTGCCGGGCCCGAGCTTCAGGAGCTCGCTGACGTCCATCTTGGAGCGGCCGAGCACGGCCGAGACCTGTACCGGCACGTCGAACACGGCCTCGAGGTCGGCGGCGGCGCGCGCCGCATATTCGTCCTCGTTGTAGCCGACGTCCGTGCCGGTGGGCGGCATCGGGCCGTTGAGATCGGGCAGCGGGACCTGTCCGTCGGTGTCGCTCATGGGTTAACTCCCCCTGCGGGACGCGACATAGCGTCCGACCATTTCGTCGATCTTGGCCGCGATGGCGCCGCGCTCCAGCACGACGCCGCCATCGGCCCATTCGATCCGGCAGTCGCCGGTGGCAATCTCCGGCTCGGCCAAGATCACCAGCCGGCCCTCGAAGCCGCTCTGCTTGGCGAGCCGCTCGATCTTTTCGCGGGCGGCGTCGTAGAGCGCATCGTTGATGCGGACGACGAGATGCGGCGTCGCGACCAGATGCGAGAAGCAGTCCTTGACCAGCGCCACGATCTCGCCGAGCGGCTCCGCGGCGACGAGGTCGGCGCAGAGCTTGCGCGCTACTGCCACCGCGACGTCGACCGCCTCGGTCTCCATCTTCGATTCGATGTTGCCGATGCCGGCCGCGATGCCGCGGATGCCGATGTTGATCTCCTCCATGGCGAGCGCGACGCGGCGGTCGCTCTCGGCCTTGGCTTCGCGCTGACCGGCGGCAAAGCCTTCCTGATAGGCGCGCGCTTCGGCTTCCGCGACCTTCTGGGCGATCTCGGCCGCGGTCGCGGCCTTCTCGCGCGTCGCCCGCTCGGGCGCCGCGAAGTCGGTATCGAACAGGAATTTCGCCGGAGCGGCCATCAATACACCAGCTCGTCGTCGGCGCGGTTCTTGGTCAACATGATCTCGCCCTTGGCGGCGAGGTCCTTGGCGAGGTTGACCAGAAGCGCCTGGGCCTCGTCGACGTCGCGCAGGCGGACCGGGCCCATCGCCGCCATGTCGTCCTGGAGCATCTTGGCCGCGCGCGAGGACATGTTGCCGAAGAAGAAGTTGCGGACGTCCTCGTTGGCGCTCTTGAGCGCGACGCCGAGTTTGTCCTTGTCGACGTTGCGCATCAAGGTCTGGGCCGATCCGGAATCGAGCTTGACGAGGTCGTCGAAGGTGAACATCAGCGCCTTGATGCGCTCGGCCGATTCCCGGTTGTCCTCCTCCAGCGAGGTGATGAAGCGGGTTTCGGTCTGGCGGTCGAAATTGTTGAAGATTTCGGCCATCACCTCGTGGGCGTCGCGGCGGCGGGTCTGGGACAGGTTAGACATGAATTCGGTGCGCAGCGTCTTCTCCACGCTCTCGATCACCTCCTTCTGAACCGCCTCCATCTTCAGCATGCGGTTGACGACGTCGAGCGCGAGGTCCTCGGGAAAGATGCCGAGCACACGCGCGGCATGCTCCGGCTTCAGCTTCGACAGCACCACCGCGATGGTCTGCGGATATTCGTTCTTGAGGTAGTTGGCGAGGACTTCTTCCTGCACGTTGGAGAGCTTCTCCCACATGTTGCGCCCGGCGGGGCCGCGGATCTCGTCCATGATGCCGTTGACGCGCTCCGGCGGCAGATATTGCTGCAGCAGGCGCTCGGTGGCGTCGAAATTGCCCATCAGCGCGCCCGAGGCCGACATGCGCGAGACGAATTCGAGCAGCATGTCCTCGACGGTGTCGACCTCGACGGTGCCGAGCGTCGACATCTCAAGCGAGAGCTGGCGCACCTCGTCGTCGTCGAGCAGGCTCCAGATCTTGCCGCCATATTGCTCGCCGAGCGCAAGCATCAGGATCGCGGCGCGCTTCGGCCCGGACAATTGTTCGGCCGGCTTGCCGTCCTTTGCCCGGGTGTTGGCGCGCTGACCGAGCGTGGAGATCACGCTGGTGATGTCGTTGCTGTTGGCGTTTTGCAATGCGGCGGCCATGTCAGATCACTTCTCGTACTATTTTGCGGATTCGCTCAGCCATTGGCGGACGATGGCGACGGTTTCGTTGGGGTTGCGCTCGGCGAGCTCGCCGACGCGATGAACGGACTGGGCGTGGACCTGGCCCTGGATGGTGGCGACGTCGATCGCGCTGGCGGCGCCGCTCGGCAGGAGCGGCTGGGCGGACGGCGCGGATTCCTCGGAAGCCGCCGGACCGCTGAGGACGCCGGAGATGGCGGCGGCAACGTCGTCGGAGGCGAGGATCCGCTTGACCAGCGGGCGGATCACCAGGAACAGCACGACCAGGCCGAGCAGCATCATCACGCCGAGCTCGACGAAGTACATGACGTCGTCCTTGGTGAACTGCAACATGCCGAGAAGGCCGCCAGGCTCGCCAATCGGAGCGGTGGAGGGCGCATCGGCAAAGCGCAGATTGACGACCTCGACCTGGTCGCCGCGCTTCTGGTCGAAGCCGATGGCCGAGCGCACCAGCGCGGCGATGCGGTCGAGCTGCTCCTTGGTGCGGTCCTGATAGGCCAGCTCGCCCTTGTCGTTCTTGGAATAGATGCCGTCGACCAGCACCGCGACCGAGATGCGGTTGACCCGGCCGGCCTCCGTCACCTCGGTCTTGGTGGTGCGGGAGATCTCGTAATTGTTGGTCTCTTCGGTCTTCTTGCTCTGGTCCTTGGCCGTGGCGCCGTTGTTCTGCTGGTTGCCGGGCAGCTCGTTGTTGACGGTGACCTGGCCGTTGTTGTCGGCGGTCATGCTCTGTTCTTCGCGGGTCTGGCTGGAGCGCAGCACCCGGCCTTCGGGATCGTACTTGTCCGAGGTCTGCGTGACCTTGTTGAAGTCGAAATCGGCGGAGAGCTGCACGCGGGCGCGGCCCGAGCCGACCACGGAGGAGACGATGTCCTCGACCTGCTTGCGCATCCGCTTCTCGAAGGAGATGCGGCGCTCGTCGCCGACCGCCTGCTCCGGATCGGCCGCCGCGCCGTCGGCGAGCAGCTGGCCGGCCTCGTCGACGATCGAGACCCGCTGCGGCTTCAGGCCGTTGACGGCGGAGGCGACGAGGTGGCGGATGGCGCGGATCTGCTGGGCTTCCAGCGAGCCGCGGACGCGCACCACGATCGAGGCCGACGGCTCCGGCGCCTCGCGCGCAAACAGCGGGCGCTCCGGCAGCACCAGGTGGACGCGGGCGGCCTGGATGCGGTCGATGGCGCGGATGGTGCGGGCGAGCTCGCCTTCCAGCGCGCGAAGGTGATTGATGTTCTGGACGAAAGAGGTGGTGCCGAGCGCGTCGGACTTGTCGAACACCTCGTAGCCGACGCCGCCGCCCTTGGGCAGGCCGCCCTCGGCGAGCTTCATCCGCAGGCGCGTGACCTTGTCCTTGGGCACCATGATGATGGAACCCTCATTGCGGATCTCGAACTGGATGCCCTGGCGTTCCAGGTCCTTGATGATGCCGGAGGAATCCTCGACGCTGAGGTCGGTGAACAGCGTCGTCATCTGCGGCGTGGTGACGCGCATGATGACGAACGCGAAAAAGCCGATGAGCGCGGCGGTGACCGCGATCATCGCCCCGAACCGGGCGGCGCCGATACTCTTCAGAAAGTCCGCAAGACCTTGCAAGCAACCGCCCCAACAGATTCGGCCGCTTTCACTGGAAAGGCCGACTGGGCAATTATTGCCTAGGGGATGGTTTCGATATGGTTAACGAAGGTTAAGAGGTCGGACAAAAGTCGCGCCAAAGTGCGATATGAAAAAAATCGGCCCCGCAGGGCGAGGCCGATTTTCGTCAAAAGCCGCAGATTTCCGGGATCGCCTACTGGCGATATTGCTGGATGCGGGTGGTGCGAAGACCCGCCAGACCATGCTGGTCGATGGAAAACTGCCAGGAGAGGAATTCGTCGACCGTCAGGGTATAACGGCTGCAGGCCTCCTCGAGCGAGAGAAGTCCACCACGGACAGCGGCGACGACTTCGGCCTTTCGGCGGATGACCCAGCGTTTGGTGCCGGGTGCAGGCAGATCCGCGATCGTCAACGGACTGCCGTCCGGCCCGATGACGTATTTTACCCTCGGGCGATGGGGTTCTGTCATGGCGTACTCACAAACTCTCAACCACTGAACTCACATCCGTAACCCTACGCCCGGCGGCTTAAAAATCCGCTAAGCCTAAGGCTTCAATACAATTCTCGTTGAAAATGCTGAGACGAGGCCGTGTCGGCCGGCGGGACGGTGGCATCCGGGCCGGTCGAGGGGGTCTTCGTAAATACTTTACTAACGAATGAGGCCTGCACGCGACGCTGCAAAGCTCTCAACTGTCGTCCCGGGGCGCGCGGAGCGCGAGCCCGGGATCCATAACCCAGGGAATCGTTTGACGGCGACTCGGGGTTACGACCTCACGCGAAAACGACGTCCGGGGTTATGGATCCCCGCGTTCGCGGGGATGACACCGAATGTTTGGCGGGCAGCCGTTCCTCAATTGCTTGTCGCGATGATGCTCTTGACCTGGCTGAGCGTGTAGCTGGCGCCGTCGATGGTGAGCAGCGGCGGCGACTGGGTCAGGTCGACGGACGACACGGTGCCCTGCACCTGCGCGGAAATGCCGACATTGTTGTTCGCCACGTCCTTGCCCGTGGCCGAGATCGTGTACTTGCCGTCGGGCCATTGCGTGCCGTCATTGCCCTGGCCGTTCCAGGTGAAGGGGATGTCGGTGCCGGCGGCGGCGGTATATTTGCCGGTGAACACGGTCTGGCCGCTGGCATTGGCGACGGTGATGTCGACGGTGGAATCGGTCGGCACGTTGAGATGCCAGGTGGCCGACGAGTTCTTCATGGTCGCGGTCGTGCCGTCGACCAGGGCGGTCTTGCCGACGAAGCCCAGCGCCTGGGTCGCCTGCGTGGTCTGCTGCAGGGTGACGAGCTGGGCCAGCGCATCGTTGGTCTTGAGCTGCTGCTCGACGCCGGCGAACTGCACCAGCTGCTGGGTGAACTGGTTGGTGTCGAGCGGATCCAGCGGGTTCTGGTTCTGCAGCTGCGTGGTCAGCAGCGTCAGGAAGGTCTGGAAGTTGCCGGCGAGCGTCGATCCCGTGGTCGAGCTCAGCGTGTTCGACGAAGAGGATTTCGGCAGCTCGGTCGTCCCGGAGACGACGCTAGGGGCCGTGGCGCCATTCGTGGTGGTCATGTCGAATACTCCTTACACTCTGATGTCGACGCCGCTGCTCGGCCCATACATGCGGCCATAGCTGCGGCCGACGGGTGCGGCGGCGACGGTCTCGTCCTCGCTGATGATCAGCCGGCGGGCATTGCCGCCATTGTCGTTGTTCTGGCCGGAGTTCTGGCCCGACGAATTCTGGTCGCGCAGGCTGAAGGACAGCCCGTTGCTGCCGGTCTTGAGGCCGGCATCGTCGAGCGCGCGCTGCAATTGCGGCGCGTCCTGGCGCAGCATCTGCAGCGTTTCCGGCTTCTCCACGGTGAGATGCGAGGTCACGTTGCCGGCGCGGTCGACATTGATGCGCACGTCGATGCGGCCGAGCTCGGCCGGATCGAGGCTGATGTCGAACCGGGACCTGCCGGAGCGGATCGCGGCCGCTATCTCGACCGGCACGCCGTTGATCGGCACCGCCGTCGCGCTGGCCGCGGTCGCGGTCAGCGTCGCGGTCGTTGCGGACGCGGTCGAGGTCGCGTTGGTCAGCGGCGCCTGCACGGCGGAGGCGGCTTGCGCGCTCGCATCGGCGGTGTTGAAAGCTGCCTGCGCATTGGCATGGGCCTGGGCGGCCGGTGCGGCCGGGATCGCGTCGGGCGTCCGGTCCGCGGCGCCGGGCTTCGCCTCGGTCGCTGCGCCATCTGCGTGCGGCTTGGAGCCTTGCGCATGCGCGGCGGCGTTGGCGGCCGTCGGGCCTGATGCTTGCGTCGGGGCGGCATTCGCCTTGGCGGTGTCCTGGCCGATATTGGAGACGTCGGACTGTCCTTGCGCGGTGGCGGCGGCCTGGAACGAGGTCTTCGGCGTGCCCTGATGGACGGGGATCAGTCCGCCGTTCAGCTTGGCCTCGGTCGTGGCGTCGTCGCTTGCGCCGGTCGCAGCATCGGCCAGCGTCGCCGAGGTGTCGGCATCGACCTTGGCGCCGGCGATCTTGGCGCTCTTGTCGCCCGGCGTGGCGGTGTCGGTCTTGGTGCCCGCGATCTGCGCCGCGGTTGAAGCGCTGGCGGCAAGGCCGGCGGCGGCGATCGTCAGCGGCGAGGAGGTGGCGGCCTGGTTCGCCGCGGAGTTCGGATCGGTTGGGACCACCGGAGAGGCAACCACGACCGCGTTGGGATCCGGCATGGCCGCCTGCGCCGCGTCGGCCGGCGCGGCATCGACGGCGGCCGCGAGCCCATCGGCGGCCTCGGTCTTGTCGCCCTTGGTCTGCTCGGATGTATCGGCCGATTTGGCGTCGGATGTCTCGGACTTGTCCTTGACCTCGCCGGTGTCCTTGGCGGCATCGGTGGCGGCATCGCTCGCCTCGTCGGCCTTGATGGGCGCCGACGCGTCGGTCTCGTCGCTCGCCTTGCTTTGCGAGGCTTGATCCGTCGATGAGGCGTCGCGTGCGCCCTTGTCCGCGGAGGACGACTCGCTCCGGCGCGGCGCGCTGTCCTGGGCCTGCGCGGCCGCATTGGTGTTGATCGCCTGGGTGTTGCTGTCGACCAGCGACCCGAAGGAGTCGCTCGCGGACGCCTCTTTGGCGCTCTGCGACCGGGCAGGCTTTTGCTGCGCGCTCGAAACTTGCACGCTTGCCGCGACATCTGACGTACGACCGACCACAGGCGACCCCTTGGCAACAAACTTCGGCATCAAAGGGAGCAAGGAGCGGGCCAGCGTTGCCACGTGCTTTTTTATAAAATAAAATCAATGGCTTAAGAATTTGAAGGCGCGGCTGCCAGGCCCGCCGCAACCCCGCCATTTCTGCCTCCCCGGCAAGAATTGCCCTAAGCCGGCCGCCCGCGTGATTGCTTCACCGGAATGCCGCCTATATTAAAGATGTTACTCTCAGCCGCTTTCGACCGGGCAGTCGTGCCTTTCGGGAACTCGAGTTCCCGGGGATCGCCGATGTCCCGCGAGAAGCAAGAAATCGCGGGATCGCCGCGCGCCGTCGTCACAACCCTTAAAGGCCCATGCTCAACAGTCTGGATCTCGAAGGCCGTCCTGAGGACACCAGGGTCGTCGTCGCCATGTCGGGCGGCGTCGATTCCTCGACGACGGCTGCGCTCCTGAAGGCGGAAGGCTACGACGTCGTCGGCATCACGCTGCAGCTCTACGACCATGGCGCGGCGACCCATCGCAAGGGCGCCTGCTGCGCCGGCCAGGACATCCACGACGCCCGCGACGTCGCCGCCAAGCTCGGCATTCCCCATTACGTGCTCGATTACGAGGACCGCTTCCGCGAATCCGTCATCGACAATTTCGCCGATAGCTACGCGCTCGGCGAGACCCCGGTGCCGTGCATCGAGTGCAACCGCAGCGTCAAGTTCCGCGACCTCCTGAAGACCGCGCGCGAGCTCGGGGCACAGGCGCTCGCCACCGGCCATTACGTCGCCTCGCGCCGCCGCGAGGACGGCTCGCGCGCGCTGGTCTGCGCGGCCGACGCCGACCGCGACCAGAGTTACTTCCTGTTCGCGACCACGCAGGAGCAGCTCGACTTCCTGCGCTTCCCGCTCGGCGACATGACCAAGCCGGAGACGCGCGAACTCGCGCGCCGCTTTGGCCTTTCCGTCGCCGACAAGCACGACAGCCAGGACATCTGCTTCGTGCCGACCGGGCGCTACACCGACATCATCACGCGCCTGCGGCCGAACGCGATGGACCCCGGCGAGATCGTCGATCTCGACGGACGCGTGCTCGGCCGCCACAACGGCATCGCCAATTTCACCGTCGGCCAGCGCCGCGGCCTCGGCATCGCGGCATCCGCGCCGCTGTATGTGGTGCGGCTGGAGGCTGCGACCCGCCGCGTCGTCGTCGGCCCGCGCGATGCGCTCAAGATGCACCGCATCGCCTTGCGCGACGTCAACTGGATCGGCGACGGCGACATCGACCGCGCCATCGGCGGCGGCCTCGAACTGTTCGTGCGCGTGCGCTCGACCCGCAGCCCCCAGCCGGCCTGGCTGCGCGGCGACAACGGCCATTACGAGGTCGAGCTCGTCGCCGGCGAGGAGGGCGTCTCGCCCGGCCAGGCTTGCGTATTCTACGACGCAGCCAGCGGGCAGGCGCGCGTGCTCGGCGGCGGCTTCATCCAGAGCGCCGCTGCGAAGGTCGCAAGCGACACGGCAAGGCCGCTCGCAGAGGCGGTTCGCGGCTAATCATCATGAGATCGAATTGCACTCTCGCGACACCGGAGGTGCGCCCCCTCTCCCGCCTGTGGGAGAGAGTTGGGGAGAGGGCTCTCTCCACTACCGATATCTCGCGAGCGGCTAAAGCCCTCACCCGGCGCTACGCGCCGACCTCTCCCGCATCCGCCTTCGCCAAGGCTTCGGCGGACAAGAGCGGGAGAGGCGCTAGACCGAGTTCGGGGCTGACTTCGATCTCACTAATGATCGTCCGGTGTAAGTAAGAGCAACAGGCAGGGCAGGGGGCATGGCAGCAGACATCTCGCGGGCCGGGGTCGAGAAGGCCTATGGCCGCTGGGCGCCGGTCTATGATCTCGTGTTCGGCAAGGTGTTCGACGCCGGCCGGCAGTCGACCATCGCCGAGGCCGACCGCATCGGCGGCCGCATCCTCGACGTCGGTGTCGGCACCGGGCTCTCGCTGTCCGATTATTCACGCACCACGAAGATCTGCGGCGTCGACATTTCCGAGCCGATGCTGCGCAAGGCGCAGGCGCGCGTGCGCGCGCTTCGGCTCTCCAACGTCGAAGTGCTCTCGGTGATGGATGCGAAGAACCTCGCCTTCCCCGAAAACTTCTTCGACGCGGTGGTGGCGCAATACGTCATCACCGCCGTGCCCGATCCCGAAGGCACGCTCGACGAGTTCGTGCGCGTGCTCAAGCCTGGCGGCGAGCTGATCCTGGTCAATCACATCGGCGCCGAGAGCGGTCCGCGCAAGCTGTTCGAGCTCGCCTTCGCGCCGATCGCACGCCGCCTCGGCTGGCGCCCGGAATTCCCGTGGGCCCGCCTCGAGGGCTGGGCGGCCAGGCACGGCGGCATCACGCTGGCCGAGCGGCGCCCGATGCCGCCGATGGGGCACTTTTCGCTGATCCGCTACGTCAAATCGTGATCAGGCGGGCAGGGAACAGGGTGCATCGCGCGGGCGTTTCCCTCCCATGCGCACGACATCAAACATCATTCTGGCCAGCCTCCTGATCGCCGCCGCCGGCAGTGCGATCGCGCAGGCCCCGCCCGCCCCGGCGACGCCGCCGCAAGCGACCGCGCCGCCTTCTCCGCAACATGCCGCCAACTGCACCCCGCAGGACCGGCTCGGCCGCTCCTCGGACGGCACCACCACCGGCCAGTCCCGGGAACCGCTGGGCGACAGATTGGCCAAGTCCGACGGCGTGCTCTGCCCGCCCGCCGGCGTCGACCCCGAGATGCACGCCCCGGCTCCCGACACCGGCGGCAACACCCCGGTCATCCCGCCTCCGGGCAGCCCGGGCGGCGACCCGAACGTGCGGCCGAAATAGGGCTCGCTCCGCATCCCCAAATGCCGTCATGCCCGGGCTCGTCCCGCCTGCGCGGCCGAAGCCGCTTCGGCGAGGCGAAGGCCCGGGCATCCGCGTTCTCAGGGCGGGGAAGAACTCATTGGAAAAGAGGCCGAATCTGCGAAAGGCGGCTTGTCGACAAGCCTTGCCGAGGGCCGAAAAAGCCGGCCGCTTTGCTTGACTTCCCGCCGCCCCCTTCTTTATATGCCGCGCGTTCGCGAGATCGGCCTTGTTCGCCGCCGCGATCCCTGTGGCGGGGTAGCTCAGCTGGTTAGAGCACGGGAATCATAATCCTGGGGTCGGGGGTTCGAGTCCCTCCCCCGCTACCACATTCCCGCGTGTCCAGCCCGGACACATAGGTAACGAAACCTACCTGAGACATGGGTGACCACCTCGTGCCGATCGGGTTGTCGAGAGGTTTCAAAGTTTTCACTCCAGGTCGATTGCGTTTGCGGCGCGCCGTGCAGCGGCGGGATCAGTTTTCGCGGGTCGCGCTCGCGCAGCTGCTCGACGCTCGTGTCCTCGTTTGAGCCAGTCCAGCAGCTCCGAGGTCGACGGCTTCTTCTTCAGGCCGGGCACCTCGCGCACCTCGAAGAAGATGCGCAGGGCTTCCTCCACCAGGCGCTTCTTGATGCCGGGGAAGTGCACGTCGACGATGCGACCCATCGTGTCGGCGTCGGGGAACGTCACCCTACCAGCGCTTGAAGATGACGCTGGCGTTCACGCCGCCAAATCCAAAACCATTCGAGATCACATGGTCCATCGCCATATTTCGGGCCTTTGGTCCGACGAGATCGACGCCTTCCGCTGCCTCGTCCGGATTTTCCAGATTGAGCGTGGGAGGGGCTATCTGGTCTCGGACGGCGAGGATCGCGAAGATGGCCTCGGCGCCCCCTGCCGCGCCCAGCAAATGACCGGTCGCCGACTTTGTCGCACTCACGGCGATGCCGCCGTGGGTTCCGAAAACGGATTTGATGGCGGCCAGCTCGGAGTTGTCGCCGACCGGCGTCGAGGTCGAGTGTGCATTGAGATGCTGTACGTTGCGCGGATCGAGGTTAGCCTGCCGCAAGGCCGCTTCCATGGCTCGCCGTGCGCCTGAGCCGTCTTCAGGGCCCGACGTGATATGATACGCGTCGGCGGAAGTGCCATAGCCGACGAGTTCGGCGATCGGCAGAGCCCCGCGCGCGCGAGCGTGCTCGAGCTCCTCGATCACCAGAATTCCGGCGCCTTCGCCCATGACGAATCCATCGCGGTCCCGATCGAACGGGCGAGACGCCTGCGAGGGCCTGTCGTTGAAGTGCGTGGAGATTGCGCGAGCCGCAGCGAACCCTCCAAGACTGACCAGGTCGATGCAAGCTTCTGCACCTCCGCAGACCGCCACGTCAGCCTCACCCGCGCGGATCAATCGAGCCGCGTCGCCGATCGCCTGTACGCTGGCGGCACACGCCGTGACGGGAGCGCCGATCGGCCCTTTGAAGCCGTACTGTATGGAAACGTGTCCGGCGGCGAGATTTGCCAGGAAGGACGGCACGGTAAAGGGTGACAGGCGGCGGACGCCACGTTGGTCGGTCGTCCGTACCGCTTCGACGATGGCCGGAAATCCGCCGATTCCAGAAGCGATGATCGTCGCTGTCCGCTCCTGGGAGCCTTCGTCGGTAGGGGTCCAGCCAGCCTGCTTGACGGCCTCCGCAGCTGCCACCAACGCGAACTGAATGAACCGATCCATTTTCCGCTGCTCTTTGGGCGGGATGGTCAGATCCGGATCGAAGCCACCATCGACGTCATCGGCTTTAGCCGGCACGAGCCCGGCAACTCTCCCCGGTAGCGAGGAAGCCCACTCAGGCAGCATGGTCAGCCCGGACTTGCCGGCAAGCAGCCGGGACCACGCCACCTCCGCGCCGCAGCCGAGCGGAGAGACCAGCCCCATTCCTGTGACGACTATTCGGCGCATGTAAGGATCCGGTTTTGTGGAGATACGATGGTCTATTGCCAGAGCTAGGGAGAGAAATCCCGATCATGCGTCTGCAGTATCGGTCCTTCTGAACTTCTTCTCCAGCGATGAGGGGGACGTCGTCACCCGTGATAGGGAGCCGTGCTCTACCCCTGCAAATAGCTACGCCTGTACAAATTGCCAGAGCCGCTACGAAATATCAAGTAACTATTGATCAATAATGGTCAATAGGGTTCGTTTCAGTGCCGGGAAAGGAAGCTCTCCCGGGAGAGCGTTCGCCGATCTCGTTCGGACTTCTCCCAAGCTGCGCGATGTCGGTCTGCGCCTCTCCTCGGAAAGGTCTCCTCGCCGGTTCGGGAGCCCACTCGCCGCCACACAGGTCAGCCTCAAACGTCCGGGGCTTGCACGTTGTCAGGGCGCCAGCCGCTGGCGGTCCACGGTCGAATCCTCAAGATCATGATCGACAATCCGGCGAAGAAGAACTCGTTCACACCCGCCCTAACGCCGAGAAGATCGATATTTCTCCGAGCAACATTGATGCATCTGCGCTCAAGGGACGATGCCGCAAGCCGGTCGTGACGGCGGGTACAGGGCGTTGGCAGTACTTGACGACGTGCGTCCCAGTGGCGGGGGCCAGTCCGTCTTCTGGCATATAAGTTCTATTTCGGAAGTAATTGGTCGGATTGATGTGTGGAGCTCTCGCAAGCAAAGTCACCGCTCAGAATGATATCGGCTGAATGTGCCGCAGGCATCAGATCACGGAGACGCTTGACGAGTTCTAAAAAAGAACGATAAGGTTCGACCCAGACCTCAAGCCCTCACTCCGGTCGGAGACCGGCGGGCGAGCGCGAAAAGCAGAAGGTCAACCAACATACTGGCGTGCCCCGACAGGCGCGCGTGGGGAGGACGATCGATGACAGCGAAATGGAAAATCGCGATAGCTCTAGCTGTGCTCTTGAGCGGCCCCGCGTCCGCGGCGGAAGAGCCCGGCATCTCCGAAACTGAGATCAAGGTTGGAGGGGTCTTCCCCTTCAGCGGACCGGCATCATCGATCGGGCTCGTGGGCAAGGGACTTATCGCCTATATCCAATCGCTGAACGACCGAGGCGGCGTAAACGGCCGCAAGATCAACTACATCGCCTACGATGACTCCTACAGTCCGCCCAAGGCGGTGGAGCACGTGCGCAAGCTGGTCGAGAGCGACGAAGTGTCCTTCATGTTCGGCCAACTGGGTACGCCCGGCCTCTCGGCTACGGCCAAGTATCTCAGGGCGAAAGGGGTGCCTAGCCTCGCAATCGTCAGCGGCTCATCCAAGTTCACGGATGTCGCGAATTATCCCCTGATGACGACCGGTCTCGTCAGCTACGATACCGAAGGGAAGATCTACGCCAAGTATCTGACCAAGACGCTTCCCAATGCGAAATACGCAATTCTCTACCAGAACGACGACCTCGGTAAGGACTACGTCAATGCCTTCAAGGCGTATCTGGGGCGCGACTTCGACCGAAAGGTCGTGACCGCCTCTTACGAGGTTACCGAGCCGACGATCGATTCACAGATCACGAATCTCAAGAGCTCGGGCGCCGAGGCTCTCGTGATCGCCGGAACACCGAAGTTTGCAGCGCAGGCGATCAGGCAGGCCTCGGTGATTGGATGGAAGGCGACCGTCATTATCAATTATCCCTCCGCATCCGTTGGTGGCACGCTCGCGCCGGCCGGGCTCGACAAATCGATCGGCGTGATCGCAGGCACGATCAGCAAGGACGTCGCAGACGAGACATGGAAGAACGATCCTGGCATGCAAGCCTATAAGAGCTTCTTCGAGAAGTATCTGTCCGGCGCCGACATCACGAACGGAAGTTATACGCTCGGATATCAACAGGGAGTTCTGCTCGAGCAGATTTTGAAGCAATGCGGCAACGATCTCTCCCGCAAGAATATCCTGGCGCAAGCAAAGAATCTCAAGAACGTCGTGGTCCCCGTCGCGCTACCGGGCATCGAGGTCAACACCAGCGAAAGCTCGAACATGATGTCGACCCAAATGCGGCTGCAGCGCTGGACCGGAACGACCTTTCAGTTGTTCGGCGACGTGCTTGACGCGAAATCCGAGTAGTTGATCGCGTAGAAAATAGAAAACGGCGCGTCATCGCATGCGCCGTTGACCTCCTGAGGTAAGCCGTCCGCGCGAGTCCGAAGTCATGGGATCATCTTCAATGTCAACGAACGCACCTGTATTCGCGCCCAAAGAGGTCTCCCTGCAGCGTCGGAGCGACGGTACGCTCATCTTGAGCTCGCCGATCGAACTGGGGGAGTGCGATTGGCGCATCACGGACTTCCTGCCGAAATGGGCCAAAGCCGCTCCCGACCGCATTTTCCTGGCTCAACGCAATTCAAGCGGCGGGTGGGACGAAGTCACATACAGCCAGGCCTGGTCCTTGGTTCAGGCTGTTGGCCAAAGCCTGATCGAGATGGATGCGAAGCCTTCGGATAACCTCGCCATCCTCTCCGGGAATTCCATAGAGAACGCGGTGATGTCTTTCGCCGCGATGTCGATCGGCGTCGTTCTCGCGCCAGTCTCGCCGAACTACACGTTGATGCCCGGCGGTCTGGCACGGCTGAAAGATATCGCAGAGGTGCTGCGCCCGAAGTTCGTGTTCGTGCAAAGCGGACGCGAATTCTCAGCCGCCCGCTCCATTCCAGAGCTGAAAGCGGCAACCTGGATCAGCGTAGACGGCGCTCCCGAAACGGTGCGCTATTCTGACCTGACTGAGAAGAGGAGCAGCTACCAAGGCTTCGAAGGCGCGTCCCGCGCTGTATCCTGCGATTCCGTCGCGAAAGTCCTCTTCACGTCGGGCTCGACGGGCCTTCCCAAGGGCGTCCTGAATACTCACCGCATGATGGCGAGCTCTCTGCAAATGGGCAGCTTGCTGGTCGCTCCCTCCGAAGCGCCTGTTCAGGTCGAGTGGATGCCATGGCACCACACCATGGGAAGCAACGTCATTCTGCACGGCATACTCAAGAATGGAGGGACGCTCTACATCGACGACGGCCGGCCAATGCCGCAGCTCTTCCACAAGACGCTCCTCAATCTCCAAGAGGTTTCGCCGACCGCCATGTTCAACGTGCCAGCCGGTTACAATTCTCTTTGCGACGCCATCGAGAAGGATTCCGAGATTGGCGCGCGTATCCTGAAGCGGCTGGATCGCATAAGTTACGCCGGCGCAGCCATCTCGCAGAACACGCTCGAGCGTCTTTACCGGTTGACGTCATCGATCACCGGCCGGCGTATTCCTGTCATGTCCGGCTACGGTACGACGGAAACCGCGCCAACGATCAGTACGACGCATTGGGCCACCGATCGACAGGGAGAGATCGGCCTTCCTGCGCCGGGCTTGCAGCTCAAGCTGCTTCCCGTTTCCGACACATACGAGGTGCGGGTCAAAGGTCCCAACGTCACGCCTGGTTATCTCGGCCGGCCGGACTTGACGGAGCAAGCCTTCGATGAAGAAGGCTTCTATCGCATCGGCGACACAGTCTCGTTCATGGACCCCGAGAAACCCGAATCCGGACTTCGCTTTACAGGCAGGATTTCCGAGAACTTCAAGCTCGCCAACGGGACCTGGGTGTCGATCGGGAACATGCGTGCTGCAATCCTGGCGGCTACCCGCGGCGTGCTGTCGGATGTGGTGATTGCAGGTGAAAACCGAGAGCACTGCGGTCTGCTTTGCTGGCTGAACCCGACGGAGGCTGCGCGGATCTCTCCGCAGCCGTCGTCCGACCTGACCAGCGACCCCGTCGTCGTGCAGTTCCTCAAGGACCGGCTGCAAGAATACAACCGGACCGTTGGCAGCAGCGAAAATGCTCATTCGTTCGTGCTGCTCAAGGAGCCGCCGTCAATTGCCGCTGGAGAAATCACCGACAAGGCATACGTCAATCAACGCGCCGTCCTGAAGTGCCGGTCGGACCAGGTCGAATCTCTCTACTGCTCCGCCCCGACCCCAGGCGTGATCCGAGTTTGAACTCTTGCACGTCGAACGCCCAGGTGGTGCCCGACATGGAAGCTGATCGCGGCGAAGCGGTCGGCTATTCAGTCACTGCACGCGTAGTGACTTGGCCGGTTTCGCAGGGCAGGAGTGATCAGGCAACCTTACGCCGCGCTTTGGGTTTTCGGGCCGGCGCTTCCATTTCCTTTTGCGCGAGGGGGCCCCTGGCGCCAGGGCCCGGATGCGTATGGACTTCTTTGGCCAAAATTGGCTCGCCACACTCGGAGCAGACCATGACGGGGTCGAAGTTCTTACCGCAGTTGCGATGCTGATGCAGGAGTGGCCGACCGCGTTCGTCGACCATGTGAGTGTCGCCCCAATGGACGATTGCCATCATGATCGGGTAGAGGTCGAGGCCCTTCTGCGTCAGGATATATTCGTGGCGCTTGGGCGATTCCTGATAGGGGACTCGGCGAAGAATGCCTTGCCGAACAAGCTTCTTCAATCGCTCGGCAAGCAGATGGCGAGTGATACCCAGCGCGGTTTGGAATCCCTCGAAGCGGCGAGTCCGCAGAAAGCATTCGCGCAGTATAAGCAGCGTCCATCGGTCGCCGATGACCGCGATAGTCCTGGCCATCGAACATGGCTCTTCCTCGAGTTCTTTCCATTTCATCCGCGGTCTCCAATACCAACCATTCTTCCACGAATCTCCAGAGCGGGAAATAAAGTCATATCATTCTAGTTAGGTACTGATCCCCAAACAATAGCTCCCGGAAAAATCGCCCAAATTGCTCGGGATCGGTTTGACAGTTCGAAAATAGAACTGTAAAAAAGACAAGATGATCTTGCGAACGTCATCGTCATCGAATTGTCCGGAGAACGCCGATATGACACCGAAAGTAGAGTTCCTATTCGATTTCGGTAGCCCGAACGCCTATTTGGCCGAGGTCGCGATCCCGGGCATCGAACAGCGCACTGGAGCCAAATTCGAGTACGTCCCGATCCTCCTTGGCGGCATCTACAAGGCCACCGGAAACATGTCGCCCTTCGATTCCCTGCGTGGAATCAAGAACAAGCCGGAATACCAGGCGCTCGAGACGCAGCGGTTTATTCGTCGCCATAACGTGACGAGATTCCGCACCAACCCCTTCTTCCCCGTCAACACCCTCATGCTGATGCGCTGCGCGGTTGCGGCGCAGTCCGAGGCAGTGTTCGAGCCCTATTTCAGGGCCGCCTATCACCATATGTGGGAAGAACCGAAGAAGATGGACGATCCCGAGGTTTTCCGCAGCGCGTTCATCTCTTCAGGCATCGATATCGATCGCATCGCAAAGCGTGCGCAGGACGACGACGTGAAGAAGAGGCTCATCGAGCTGACCAACGATGCTGTGAGCCGGGGCGCGTTCGGCTCGCCGACTTTCTTCGTCGGCAAGGAAATGTTCTTCGGCAAAGATCAGTTGCGGGACGTGGAGGAATCCATCGTCGAACAATCCAGTGGGGCGACCTCCAAGGCGAAGTGATATCCGCATCGAAGTTCGGCGATCATGAAATGGGAGTAGCCGCCGGCCACAACTCGCCCGCGGTGATCGTTTCGGATCTAGCAGGCCAGGCTTTTCGACGGCGCTCGCCCTCGGGCGTGACCGCTGAAATAGCTGCGCCATCTGCGGTGAAGTGGTGCGCTCGCTGGCAATACCTTTAGATCGCAATCGCGGCCCCGATAAAGGACAGCGCTGATGTCCTTCGACTTTGTGCCGTGAGCGAGTTCACTTTGAACGAACTGTCCTCGGATCGGGAGGGCGCATCTTCTGCCGTGCTCGGCTGCCAGCCTCGAAATCCGGTTCAGCTTGAAGTCGGAACGTGGTGCTCCTTGCGAGTTCGAAGCACCAACGTCAAATATCAATTGACGAGTTCTAAAAAAGAACGCTATGTACTTTCCATAATGCCGCGAGTGCGTCGACGGACGCGGTCCGGCGGGTTCACGGCTAGATCGTTCGCAAGCGACGTATAACCTCACAGGGAGCACGCCCGTGCAGAAAAGAAATGCAACCGCGGCTGTCATCGGCGCCGGCGATTTCATCGGCGGCGAGATCGCCAAGAAGTTTGCCGCAGAAGGCTTCACGGTCTTCGCCGGCCGTCGTAACGGCGAAAAGCTGGCTCCGCTCGTCAAAGACATCGAGGCGGCCGGCGGAGAGATTCACGCCCGTTCGCTCGACGCTCGCAAGGAAGACGAGATCATCTCCTTCCTCAACGATGCGGACAAGCACGCGCCGCTGGAAGTCTGCATCTTCAACATCGGAGCGAACGTCAATTTCCCGATTCTGGAAACCACAGAACGCGTTTTCCGCAAGGTCTGGGAAATGGCCTGCTATTCCGGCTTTCTGGCAGGTCGCGAGGCGGCCCGCCTGATGCTGCCGCACGGAGGTGGCAACATCTTCTTTACCGGGGCGACCGCCTCGCTCCGAGGCGGCAGCGGTTATGCAGCTTTCGCGAGCGCCAAGTTTGGACTTCGTGCGGTCGCGCAAGCAATGGCCCGCGAGCTTGGCCCGAAGAATATCCACGTCGCGCATCTGATCATCGATTCCGGCGTGGATACCGAATGGGTTCGGCAGCGCCGACTGGAGGCTCTCGGGCCCAACGCGCTGGATGATCCGGATGCCTTGATGCCTCCGTCCTCCGTCGCTGCATCCTATTGGCAGCTCTACCAGCAGCCGAAAAGCGCATGGACGTTCGAGATGGAGATTCGTCCCTTCGGCGAGAAGTGGTGAGGAGCAGATAGGATGGAGCTGGCGCTTTCCACAGAGGATGCCGCATTTCGGGACGAGGTGCGCTCCTTCATCGCGGAAAACTACCCCGCGGAAATGCGCGTCCCGAATCCGGAGACCGACCTGACCAAGGAGCAATCGCTGCTCTGGCATCGCATCCTGCACAAGAAGGGCTGGATCGCGCCTCTCTGGCCCAAGGAGTACGGCGGGCCCGGCTGGTCGATTACGCGCCGCTTTATCTTCGAACAGGAGACCAGCCGGGCCGGCACGCTGCCGCCTTTGGCATTCAGCGTCACCATGGTGGGGCCCGTCATCTACACGTTCGGTAACGAGGCCCAGAAGAAGAAATTTCTTCCGCGTATTCTGTCGGGCGAGGACTGGTGGTGCCAAGGCTATTCCGAGCCGGGCTCCGGCTCTGACCTGGCAACCGTCCGCACCAAGGCCGTGCGCGAGGGCGATCACTATATCGTTAATGGCCACAAAACCTGGACGACGCTCGCTCAGCACGCGGATTGGATCTTCTGCCTGGTGCGGACCGATCCGAATGCCAAACCACAGGCCGGCATTTCCTTCCTGCTGATCGACATGAAGTCGCCGGGCGTCACCGTGCGACCGATCATCACCATCGACGGAAGCCATGAGGTCAACGACGTTTTTCTGGAGAACGTTCGTGTCCCCGTCGAGAACCTGATCGGCGAGGAAAACAAGGGCTGGACCTACGCCAAGTTTCTGCTCGGCAACGAACGCACCAGCATGGCCGGCATCGGCCGGTCAACACGCTACATCAACAAGCTGAAGCAAATCGTTGAAGCCGAGATCCCGTCCGACGATCCGATGCATCTCGACGTCCAGCGCGAGATCGCCCTCGTCGAGCTTGACGTCCTGGCGCTCGAGGCGACCGAGCTGCGTGTCGTGGCTCAGATGGCGCGCGGCATCGATCCCGGACCGGCCGCATCGCTGTTCAAGATCCGCGGCACGGAGATCTTCCAAAGGATCACCGAACTGACCCACCGCGCGATCGGCAGTCACGGGCTCGCGCTGCGAGAGCAACCGGCCAGCGCCAATCGCTTCATGCCCGGCCCTGAATACGGGCACACCGCGTCGGAGAAGTATCTGAATTCTCGCAAGCTCAGCATCTATGGCGGGTCGAACGAGATTCAGCGCAACATCATCGCAAAAGCTGTGCTTGGTCTCTAGCCAGAGTATCGAGAGGGTCGGATGGACATTCAGTTTACGGAAGAGCAGGAACTGCTGCGATCCAGCATCCAGCGCCTGTTGCGCGATCAGTATGATTTCGAGGCGCGCCGCAAGATCGTCGCCGACGAACAAGGTTTTAGTCGCAGGCAATGGGCGGCGTTTGCCGAACTCGGCCTGCTGGCTGCACCGTTCGCCGAGGATGCGGGTGGTCTCGGCGGCGGCCCGCTGTCGACCATGATCATCGCGCATGAGTTCGGGCGCCATCTCGTCGTCGAGCCGTTCGTCGAGACGGTGGTGCTGGCCGGCGGCCTGATCGAACGGCTAGGCGATGCCGCGCAGAAACAGGGCTTCATCCCCGACATCGTCGACGGCAAGAAGATCTGGACGCTGGCCTGGACGGAGAAGGGGGGCCGGTTCGATCTCGCAGACGTGACGACCACCGCGCGACGTGAGGGCGATGACTACGTCCTGAGCGGTGGCAAGACGGCAGTGATCGCAGCGCCCTGGGCGGATTACCTTGTCGTTTCCGCGCGTACCTCGGGCAATCGACGGGATCGCGGCGGGGTCAGTCTGTTCGTGGTCGACCGCCGCGCGGCTGGCGTCGATCTGCAGAGCTTCAAGACCATCGACGGCCGTCGCGCCGCCGAGATCAGTCTGCGCAATGTCCGCGGACAGCTGCTCGGCAAGGAAGGCGAGGGCGTGGCAGCGCTGGAGGCCTGCCGCGATCGCGCCATCGGCGCGCTCTGCGCGGAAGCGGTCGGTGCCATTGGCGAGCTGAATTCCGCCACGCTGGAATACTCGAAGACGCGCAAGCAGTTCGGCACCACCATCGGTTCATTCCAGGTGCTGCAGCATCGGATGGTCGACATGTTCATCGCGCATCAGGAGGCGCTCTCCCTGATGCAGCACCTCAATCTCAGCATCAGCGGAGGTGAAGCCGGCCTCTCGCGGCTCGCCTCCGGCGCCAAGACGAAGATCGGTTATGCGGCCAAATTCGTCGCCGACCAGGCCGTGCAGCTGCATGGCGGCATGGGCATGACCGACGAGCTCAATGTCGGCCACTATTTCAAGCGCATCTCTTCCATCAACATCCAGTTCGGCGACCCCGCGTTCCACGTCCTGCGCTATGCACGACTGGGCGCGGCCGCATAAGGAAAGAGGCGAGTATGACGACAGAAGCAGTAATCGTTTCCACCGCTCGTACGGCGGTCGGCAAAGCCTACCGCGGATCCCTCAACAATACGGACGGGCCTACCATGGCCGGTCACGTCATGGCCGAGGCGGTGAAGCGCGCCGGCATTGCCCCGGGTGAAGTCGAAGACGTGGTGATGGGCTGCGCCATGCAGCAAGGCACCATGGTGATGAACGTAGCCCGCAAGGGGGCGATCCGCGCGGGCATGCCGGTGACCGTCGCCGGCACCACCATCGACCGGCAATGCGCCTCAGGCCTGCAGGCGATCGCCGTGGCGGCACGTTCCGTGATGCTTGACGGCGTGGACATCGCGATCGGCGGCGGCATCGAGTCGATCAGCCTGGTGCAGAACGAGCACATGAACAAGTTTCATATGGTCGACGATGAACTGATGGCGATGAAGCCCGAAATGTACATGTCGATGCTCGATACGGCCGAGGTCGTTGCCGAGCGCTACAAGATCGGCCGCGACAAGCAGGACGAATACAGCCTGGAGAGCCAGCGCCGCGTCGGGGCCGCCCTGCAGAGCGGCCGGTTCGACGAGGAGATCGTTCCGATCACGACGAAAATGGCGCTCGTCAACAAAGACACCAAGCAGGTTTCCTATGAACAGGTGACCCTCACCAAGGACGAAGGCCCGCGTCCTGATACGACCGCAGAAGGCCTCGCCAAGATCAAGCCGGTGTTCGACGGCAAAACCATCAGCGCAGGTAATGCGAGCCAGCTTTCGGACGGTGCATCAGCATGCGTGATCATGAGCGACAAGATCGCGGCCACGAAGGGGCTCAAACCGCTCGGGATCTTCCGTGGCTTCGTTGCCGCAGGCGTCGAGCCGGATGAGATGGGTGTCGGCCCGGTCGTCGCGATCCCCCGCCTGCTGAAGCGTCACAACCTGAAGATCGACGACATCGATCTCTGGGAGCTCAACGAGGCTTATGCGGTTCAGGTGATCTATTGCCGCGACAAGCTCGGCATCGACCCGAACAAGCTCAACGTCAATGGGGGCTCGATTGCGATCGGTCATCCCTATGGCATGACCGGCGCCCGCCTCACCGGCCACCTTCTGATCGAGGGGCGGCGACGGAAGGCAAAGTACGGTGTCGTGACCATGTGCATCGGTGGCGGCATGGGTGCGGCGGGCCTTTTCGAAATCATCCATTGAACGGAACTGCGGGAGATCGTCGTGAAGACAGCGATTACGGAACTGTTCGGCATCGAACATCCGATTATTCAGGGCGGGATGCACTATGTCGGGTTCGCAGAACTTGCAGCAGCGGTGTCGAACGCCGGCGGCCTCGGCCTCATTACCGGCCTCACCCAGAAGACGCCCGAGCTGCTGGCCAAGGAAATCGCGCGCTGTCGCGACATGACGGACAAGCCGTTCGGCGTCAATCTCACCTTCCTGCCGAGCTTCACCGCGCCGCCCTATCCCGAGTATATCGCCGCGATCAAGGAAGGCGGCGTCAAGGCGGTCGAGACTGCCGGCCGTAGCCCGGAAGAGTACATGCCGGCGCTGAAGGCCGCCGGCATCAAGGTGATCCATAAATGCACCTCGGTACGGCATTCGCTGAAGGCCGAGAAGATCGGCTGCGACGCGGTCAGTGTCGATGGCTTCGAGTGCGGCGGTCATCCTGGCGAGGACGACATTCCCAACATGATTCTGCTGCCTCGTGCGGCCGATGAGCTTAAGATTCCGTTCGTCGCCTCGGGCGGCATGGCGGATGCGCGCAGCCTCGTTGCGGCTCTTTCCATGGGCGCGGCGGGCATGAACATGGGCACCCGCTTCGTCGCCACCAAGGAGGCGCCGGTCCACGACAACGTGAAGCAGGCACTGGTCAAGGCGACCGAGCTCGACACCGTTCTCGTCATGCGCGCGCTGCGCAACACCGAGCGTGTGCTGAAGAACGAGGGCGTCAAGGAGCTGATCGAGATCGAGCGCGAGAAGGGCGCCGGCCTGAAGATCGAGGATATTCTCGACCAGGTTGCCGGCGTCTACCCGAAGGTGATGTTGGAGGGCGACATGGATGCCGGGGCCTGGAGCTGCGGCATGGTGGTCGGTCTGATCAACGACATTCCGACCGTCAAGGAGTTGATCGATCGCATCATGGATGGTGCCGAACGCATCATCCGGCAGCGGCTGACCGGCTTCCTCGACGGTGTGAGCACGGCTTCTGCCCCGGCACGCGCAATCGCCTGACGCAATGGGTCAACGGACAGGACGCTCGATATCTTGAGCGTCCTGTCCCTTACACCTTGTATGTTCGTCAGCCACGCCTCTCATTGAAAAGAGTGGCGTCTCGGCCAGTTGTGGCATTGTATTCGAGCGCATCCGAGAGGATTCGCTCTGTATTTGGCCTGGAGGTGATGGACGCGGGGTTTAGCCCCGGGCCGCCAGATGACGCATCGGATAGTGCTCATAATGGCCGGCGCCGTCATTCACGATGGGATCCTGCGAAGTAATCGCTTCGATGCTCTCGCCGTCGTCAATCTGGTAGAGCGAAACGCCATAGCCGCCATTCGGATCCATGACGGGGCCGCTCAGGACGAGTGAACAATTTGGTGCTCTGCCGACAGCAATTGTTGGAGTTCGCCGGACCGGAACATCTCCGTGACGATGTCGCAGCCGCCAACGAACTCGCCGCGCACGTAGAGCTGCGGAATCGTCGGCCAGTCCGAATACGCCTTGATCCCTCGCCGCAATTCCTCGGACTGGTAGATGTCATGCGATTTGAACGTCACGCCCAGATGATCGAGGATACGAACAACCTGCGCCGAGAATCCGCAGGCCGGCGAACTCGGCGATCCCTTCATGAATAGCACGACTTCGTTTGCATTGACTTCGTTGCTTATGAACTCTGCGATCGTCATCCGTGTTCTCCTGACGTTTGTCAGCCCCGGTCGTTACCTTCCTTCGCGAGCCCCAGCTTGGCCTTCCATACCGAGCAGAAGATGTCACTTCAGTTTCAATAGAAAGTAAATACGTAAAAGGAACTTAGGCACTGCGGACCTAATCGTGCGAAGCGGGGGCTCACGGCACCTCGGTGCAGTTTCAATTCCGGTAATATTGACTATATTCGGACAAGCTAAGGATTCCGGGACCTCATTTGGATGGCAAGAAAGAGCCTCGACGTAACTTGTCCGGTAGCCCGAACGCTCGACATCGTCGGCGCGCGGTGGACGCTGCTCATCATCAGGGACTTGCTTCCCGGCACCATGCGCTTTCAGGATCTTCAGGAGCGTCTGCCCCACATGGCTCCCAATGTGCTCTCCGATCGCTTGAAGATACTCGAGGAACACGGCCTGGTGCGCCGCGAGTTCTACAGCGATCACCCTCCCAGGGCCGCCTATAGCCTGACGGATCCGGGCCGCGAGCTCGGCGTCATCGTATTGGCGCTCGGTCGATGGGGTCTACGGCACCTCGGCGGGAAATTGAGCCCCGGCCTGCAGCACGATGAGTGCTTGCGTCACCTGCAGAAAGCCTCCGAGGCCTTGATCCGCCGTCCGGTGCAACGGGTGAAATCCGCTGGCAAGCCGGCGGCAAAGACAGCGAGAGGCGCAAGGAATTGAGCCGCGAGCCACCATGCGAGTGGCCCGATCATCGTTTTGCTGATGGAGCCTACGTCTCCGCCGGCGCCGGTCATCAGGATGGGACACGGTTTGGCCATCGACGCTTCCTTTTGGAAGGATGTGACTGGGCATTCTTTGAACGGAAAGGCAGGCGCGCGCGGCGCCTTGACGCCGTCAGCTCTTGAGAAAAGGCAGAATGTGGCCCAAAACCGCCTCGGGCTGTGCCGAGGTCACGCGGGCCGGCGTGGGCATCAGAAGGGCGTTTTCAAACCGCCTGAGAGAGATGATCGACTTTCTGTCGGAGGACGTGAACGGCCCATCGAAGCGAGAAGCGATTGCCGTCGTCTCCGAGATCGTCGGTGCCCTGCTGTTGGCGCGCGCGGTGGATCAACCGGAATTCTCATCGGAGATAATGAGCGTAGCTCGCGAATATGTCCTGGGCAGCGAGCCCCAGGTCCCTGGAATCGCAAAAGCGCCGCGTAAAGTCTCGGCGCGGACTAAGCGCCCAGGTGCGGTCAAGCGGCCATTCGCAAGAGATCGATGATATCGGATTCGCTCTTGAACGGCCGCGGATTGGCCTGAACGAAGCGATGATTGATCGCGATCTTGCTGATCTTCTCGAACTTGTCTTCGCCGACGCCGACGTCTGCCAGACGCGTAGGTAGTCCGAGCGCCTTGACGAAGCCGGCAAAGGCATCTCCAGCTTCCATCTCAGGGCTGCCGAGGGCCGCCGCCAGGCGCTTCTGCGCGTCCTCTGTAAAGGCCTTATTGTACCGAAGAAGGCTCGGCATGATGACGGGCGTGCAGTAATAGTGAGGAACATCGAAAGTGCCGCCAAGAACGTGTCCGATGCCGTGGCTTGCGCCCATCGGAACACGAGCCTGCAGGCCGAAAGCGGCGAGCCATGAGCCTTGTTGCGATTGGCGTCGCGCTTCCATGTCATTCGGTTGCTGCAAGGTGCGGAGCATCCCCTCGCGCAAAAGACGGATGCCCGCCAGGACCACTTCATCCGCCAAAGGCGTGCCCGCTGGCGAGCACAGGGCTTCGATGCCGTGATCCATCGCGCGTGTCCCGGATCCCATCCATAGGTTCATGGGCGTATGAAGGCTGAGGTCGGGATCAAGAATGACTGCCACGGGTGACATCTGCGGGTGGAAGAATATCTGCTTCAGCTTGGTGCGCTCGTCCGTGACGAGCGCACCGGCATTGTATTCGCCGCCATTCAGCGTCGACGGCACTGCGATCTGCCGCACTGTGGGCGCACGGAATGGAGAGAAGGGCACGCCAGGCCCCATGACGAACGGGTCGAAGCCTGCCTCATCGAAAATGTCGTGTTCCATGGCCATGATGACGATCTTCGCGAGGTCGACCGCCGAGCCTCCGCCGACGGCTACCACCAGATCAGCTTGCGCCTCCTTCGCTTGACGCGCGACCTCGGCGGCCTGCTTGCGGGTCGTGTGCTGCGCGATCCCGTCGAAGGTCGCTACATGCTTGTTGCCGAGCGCACGGCGAATCGTTTCGATCTCGTCGGTCTTCGTATTCAGGGTACGGCTGACCAGGAGGAAAACGCGATTGGCATTCAGCCGCACCGCTTCATCATTCAAAGCCTCGGCTGCAGGCTTGCCGTAAACCACACGGTCGATGTCCGGAAAGTTATGTATCCCAACCTTGCGCATTTGTTTCCCCACGACTGTTTTTGAATATAAGTCACTTTAGTATTAATAGTGACTGGGCGCAACGGCCATCTTTTCTGGTGCCGGATCGCGAGGCCAGCCATGTGGTTGCGAGCCGAGCTCCGCTTCGGCGAAGCCCGGCTCGACCAAAATATGGCGGACAGCCTTGGTTCAGTTCGCCGCCATAGCGGATCCCTCGGACGGCCACGGGTGGCGAGCGCAACTCCCACCGCGACCGGAAATGAGGACGATGCACTGCTCGAGCGTATCGAAGCTGCATGTCCGCGTGTCGGAGGAATGGTCTTGAAGACAGTATCCGTAGGCATTTGTTGAAGCCGCCGGTGCAACGCTCAAGTAGTCTGCGCCAGCCAGGCCGGCGAAGACAATCGAGAGGAGGGTGAATAGCTTGCTCAATATGGTCTCCTGCACTCAAGCGTCATCTATTCGGCGGCCATTGCTGGCCGTGCTTGGGCTTCTTCCATTGCATCCGCATGCGTCCCCTCTGCGGTCGGCTTGATCCGGAACCAGGCGGCATAGAGCGCGGGCAGAAACAGCAGGATCAGAACCGTGCCGACGGCGGTGCCGCCGATCAACGTGTAGGCCATCGATCCCCAAAACACGGAATGCGTGAGCGGGATGAAGGCCAGCACGGCAGCAAGCGCCGTGAGGATCACGGGCCTCGTGCGTTGCACCGTGGCCTCGATGACGGCGTGATAGTCGTCAAGTCCGGCGGCAAGGTTCTCCTTGATCTGTTCGGTCAAGATCAGAGTGTTGCGCATCAGGATGCCCGCCAGTCCAATCAGGCCCAGAATCGCGTTGAATCCGAACGGCTGGTTGAAGATGAGCAGTGCCGGCACGACACCGACGAGACCAAGCGGTCCGGTCAGGACGACCATCGCCATGGTCGAGAACGATCGCACCTGCAGCATGACGACGATCAGCATGGCGGCGATCATGGCCGGGAAGATCGTCGCCAGCGCGTCGTTGGCCTTGGTTGCCTCCTCGATCGATCCGCCCAATTCGATGCGATAGCCGGCCGGAAGAGAGGCGATCAGCGGCTGGAGGGCCGTCTTGATCTCCTTGGAGACCTCCGGAGGCTGGGTCGCCTCATTGATATCCGAGCGTATCGTGACGACCGGGGTGCGATCGCGGCGCTTCAGGATCGGCTCTTCAAGTCGGATTTCCGAATGACCGACCTGGTCGAGCGGAATCGAGCGGCCGTCGCGGCTCATCAGCGAGAAATCCGCCAGACGCGCCGGATCGAGCCGCTCGCCACCGGCGCTGCGCGCCACGATCGGGACATTGCGGATGTCCTCGCGAACCTGCGTCACGGCGATGCCGGTGAGCAGGAACTGGAGCTGGCGGCCCACCTCGGCCGGCGACAGGCCGATCAGGTTCAGCCGATCCTGATCCGGGATGAAGCGGAGCACGGGCGTGCGGTTGCCCCAATCCCGATTTGCCTGCCGCACATCGGGAACGCCACGCATGATTTCGAGAGCCTTCTGAGAGATGGCGTACAATTGCGCGGGATCAGGCCCCATCACACGAAACTCAACCGGGAATGGCGTATAGGGTCCGAACACGAGTTGCGTGACGCGCACATTGGCCTCAGGTGCAAGGCCCTGCGACACGGTCTTTCGGAGCCGGTGCTTCAAAGCCTCGCGCGCCTCCGCGTCCGGCGTCAGAACGACGATCTTCGCGAAGGCCGGATCCGGCAGCTCCGGCGCCATCGCGAAGAAGAAGCGCGGCGCGCCCTGACCGACATAGCTCGTGATGATCTTGGCCTCGGGTTGATCGTGCAGCCAGCCCTCGAGCTTCTCGACGGTGGCCGTCGTGGTCTCGATGCTGGTGCCTTCCGGCAGCCTAACCTCCACCAGCACTTCCGGGCGGTCGGAGGTCGGGAAGAACTGCTGCTTGACGCCACCCATGCCGACGACGGAAAGCGCGAAGGCGACGGCGACGATGCTGCAGGTCAGGAACTTGTGGCGGACGGCGAGGGTGATGAGGCTGCGCAGGCGCTGATAGTTGGGCGTCCCGTAAATCGCATGGTGACCGCCTTCGACCGGCTTGATCGCGGGCAGCATCTTGACGCCAAGGTACGGCGTGAAGATCACCGCGACGATCCAGGAGACGATGAGGGCGAATCCCACGACCCAGAAGATGTTGCCGGCGTATTCGCCGGCGGTCGAGCGCGCGAAACCCACCGGCAGGAAGCCCGCGATTGTCACGAGCGTTCCGGACAGCATCGGCGCCGCGGTATGGCTCCACGCATAGGCCGCCGCCGAGATGCGGTCCATGCCTTCTTCCATCTTCACCACCATCACCTCGATCGCGATGATGGCGTCGTCGACGAGAAGACCGAGCGCCAGGATCAAAGCGCCGAGCGTGATGCGGTCGAAGAACCGGCCGGTCTCCAGCATGATGAGGAACACGACGGCGAGCGTCAGAGGGACGGCCGCCGCAACGATGATGCCGACACGCCAGCCGAGGCTGAGCAGGCTCACCAGCAGCACCACGCCGAGCGCCATCGCAAACTTCATCATGAACTCGTCGACCGCCGAGGTGATGTTGACGGCCTGGTCGCTGACCTTGGCCAGCGTCATCCCGAGTGGCAGTGTCCGAGCAATAGCCGCGGACCTCTCCTCCAGCGCCTTGCCGAGCGCCAGACCATTCCAGCCCTCCTGCATCACCGCCGCGAGCATGATGGTGGGCTCGCCCTGGTGCCTGATGATGTAGGTGGGTGGATCCTCGTAGCCGCGGCGGACCTCGGCAATGTCGGACAGCTTCAGCGTCCGCCCGGCAGCGACGATCGGCGTGTCGGCGATCGCCTGGACGCTGTCATAGGCGCCATCGACCCGGATGAAGACCTGCGGCCCCTTGGTGTCGATCGAGCCCGCCGGTGTGACGGTGTTCTGCCGCTGAAGGGCGGCAACGATATCCGTTGCCGACACGCCGAGGGTTGCCAGCTTGGCATAGGAAAACTCGACGAAGATCTGTTCGGGACGCTCGCCGAGGATGTTGATCTTCTTGACGCCGGGCACGTGCAGGAGATCCTGGCGAATGGTCTCGGCTTGCCTGGCGAGCTCTCGCATCGGCATGCCCTTGGCCTTGAGCGCGTAGAGTCCGAAGCTCACGTCCGAATATTCGTCGTTGACGAAGGGGCCAAGCACTCCGGACGGCAGCTTGCGCGCTTCGTCTCCGAGCTTCTTGCGGGCCTGGTAGAACTCCTCCTGCACGCTGGACGGCGGCGTGCTGTCCTTCAGCGTCACCGTCATGTAGGCATAACCCGGCCGCGTCGTCGTCTCCACCCGGTCATACCAGGTCAGCTCCTGAATCCGCTTCTCCAGGGGTTCGGCGACCTGGTCCTGCATCTCGCGCGCCGTCGCGCCCGGCCAAACGGTGGTGACCGTCAGGGTCTTGATGGTGAAGGACGGATCCTCGGCTCGCCCGAGCATGAGGAAGGCGTAGGCGCCCGCGGCTGCCAGCAGCAGGATGAAGAACAGGGTGACGGCACGTTCGCGAACGGCGAGGGCGGAGAGATTGAAGCTCACGATTTGCTCCCGCTTTCCGAGCCAGTCCTGACGCGAGCGCCCTCATGCAGGAGATGAGCGCCGAGAGAAACAATCTGGTCACCGGACTTCGATCCGGAGATAACGGCTGTCTCGCTGGTCACGCGCAGCAGCTTGACGGGCTGCAGGCGCACGGTCGAGGTCGCGCTGTCGAAGACCCAAACGCCCGTCGTTCTGCCGTCATCGAGCACGGCGCCCAGCGGCACCTGGACTTCCGGCTGATGATCCTGGCTGGCGAGCCGAATCGTGACCGTCGCGCCTAGCGGTGTCGCCGCGGCGTCACCATCGAGCACGTAGCGGGCCTCATAGGTGCGGGTCTGGGGATCGGCGGAATCCGACAGCTGGCGCAGATGCGCGGTAAAGCGGCGCCCATCGCTCCCATACAAGCTCGCCTCGGCGAGCGAGCCGATCGCCGGCCGGATCGTTTCGGGAAGCGCGACCACGGCTTCGCGAGGACCGGACTGTGCCAGCCGAACGACCGCTTGGCCGGCGGAGACCACTTGTCCCGGCTCACCGAGCGTTTGGGTGACCGTTCCGTCCGCATCCGCCACCAGGACGGAATAAGTCGCCTGGTTCTCGGCGACCCCTGCTTCGGCTTCCGCGGCGGCAAGCTGCGCTTTGGCAGTGTCCGATGCGGCCTTCGCCTGCTCGTAGCGTTGCTTTGAGGTCCATCCGTCGCTCACCAGGTTGGCGTAGCGCCGCTCGTCGGCGTCGGTCTGAACGACAACTGCACGCGCCGCGGCGACGGCATTGCGCTTTGCTGTGACCGCGAGGCGGAGGTCGGTTTCGTCGATCCGCATCAAGGGCTGGCCGGATTTGACCTGCTCACCGACATTGACGAGCCGCTCGACGATCTTCCCGGCAACGCGAAAACCGAGATTGCTTTCCACTCGCGCGCCGACTGTCCCGGTGAAACCGCGTTCAAATCCGCTGACCCGAGTGGCCGTCACCAGACGGACCATCGGGGGCTCCTGCCTGGGGTCGATCACCGCGGAGGCTTCATGGGAGGGAATGGCAAGCGCAACGAAGGTCGCTACCCCTGCCGGAACCAGAATACCGGCGAGCACCGCAACACCCCTTTTCATGACCATCTCCTTCAAAATTAGATTTCATGCGACATCTATAATCAGATTAGATTTCGTTCGCAATCTAATTTTCGGGGCGGTAACGGGAGCGTGATCCAAAACCCCGGGATTTTCGCCGCGCAGCCCGCGAAATCGCGCCGCGTCGATTGATAGATTGTAATCGAACTCTATATCGGATATAGAAGTTGAACGAAATCCAAATGGAGATCCGCGATGCGAGTGAGTCGCACCCAGGCGGCCGAGAACCGCCAAACCGTGATCAATGTGGCCAGTCGCCTCTTCAGGGAGCGCGGCTTTGATGGCATCGGCCTCAAGGATCTGATGAAGGGGGCCGGGCTGACTCAGGGCGCCTTCTACAAGCAGTTCGCTTCAAAAGAGGATCTGGCGGTGGAGGCGTCCAGGCGCGCATTGGAAAGCGCATCCGGCCGATGGTCAGACGCGGCCGCGGCGCATCCTGACGATCCACTCGGCGCCGTGATCGGGTTCTACCTCAGCGGCGACCATCGCGGAGAGAAGATGGACGGCTGCCCGATCGTGGCGCTCGGCTCGGACGCCGCCCGGCAGGGCCCCGACGTGAAGGCGGAATTCGAAGAGGGAATCAAAGCCCATCTCGACGTGCTCGGCCGCTTCATCGCCGGAAACGACGGCGAGGCCTCGCGCGGCAAGGCCATGGGCATTCTCGCGACGATGGTCGGCGCGGTGACGCTCTCGCGCGTCGTCAACGACCCCGATCTGGCTCAAGCGCTTTTGGATGCCGCGGCCGAACAGGTCCGAGACGCCGCTGCCGCTTGAATGGGGAGGGGCCGGTGTTCGGAGTGAGAATTCGCACGGCCCATTCGCTGATCAAATTAGAAAGAGAACGATGTCAAAAGAAGCAACGGACAACTTCGCCGGAAAATGGGCGCTGGTCACGGGCGCGTCGAGTGGCCTCGGCCTTGAATTCGCAGATCTGCTGGCGGCGCAGAAAGTCAATCTCGTCTTGGCGGCTCGACGGCGAGAGTCGATGGACAAGCTTGCCTCGGATCTCCGCAGCAAATACGGGGTGGATGTCCTGGTCGAGGCGATCAATCTTGCCGCGCCGGACGCGGCCAGCCGCCTGAAAAGCAGTCTCGATGCGAGGTCGGTGACGATCGACATCTTGGTGAACAATGCCGGATTTGGCTTGCACGGCGATTTTTTGGACACGCCGATCGAGCAGACCACGAACATGATCCAGCTCAACATCACCACGATCACTGAGCTGACCTATCTGTTCGGCCGCGACATGGCCAAGCGGCGATCCGGACATATCCTCCTCATCGCCAGCCTTCTGGCCTTCCAGGCCGTTCCCAGCTACGCAGCTTATGCCGCGACCAAGGCTTATGTACTCGCCTTTGGCGAGGCCCTGCATGACGAACTCCGCCCGCACGGTGTGGTCGTGACCAGTCTCTGCCCGGGGCACACCGCGACGGGATTCGATGCGGCAGCTGGCGCAACCGCTTCAGGCTTGCTGCGCCTCCTTACCATGAAGCCGCGTCCGGTCGCGGCGAGCGGGATTCGGGCGCTCTTGCAAGGAAGGGCCATAGCGGTCGCAGGTCCATTGAACAAGATGGCCGCCTTTTCAAATCGTTTGACGCCGCGATCAATGCAAAGGGCCACGATGAAGAGAATAATGGACGCCTAACGCCTGGCCGTACCTCTCTGCGGAATTCTGACTCCCCAAACCGAATCTGCAGGAAGGCGCGACCGTCACCGCGCCGGGCGAGGTAGGAGGGACGAGCCACGTATGAGCCTTTCGCAGGTGATACATCCGGGGGCGAGACGTAACACCGTCAAATCCGCTGCCACATTCCGGCCAAGCCGCTGGAACGAAAGCGCGGGGCTCGGCTTGTGAGCTTCGTGGGCATGCTTTGCCAGTTTGACGCCATTGGGCCGGGCCGGTGTCATGCCGTTCGGGCTGCTCTCAGAATATCGGTTCGGCTCGGTCTTGTACGCCCCCTGCGGCGGCTTATGTGCTGATTAGCACTTGCTGGCCACGACTGCTATTTCATCCAAAGCAACAACAACCAGAAAACAGGAGGACAGCATGAAATTCCGTCCGCTTCACGACCGCGTCGTGGTCAAGCGCATCGAAGCCGAAGACAAGTCCACCGGCGGCATCATCATTCCGGACAGCGCCAAGGAAAAGCCCTCGCAGGGCGAGATCACGGCGGTTGGTCCAGGCGGCCGTGACGAAGCCGGCAAGCTGATTCCGATCGACCTCCAGATCGGAGACCGCGTGCTGTTCGGCAAGTGGTCCGGTACTGAGGTCAAGCTCGATGGTCAGGACCTGCTGATCATGAAGGAGGGCGACATTATGGGCGTTCTCGTCGATCGGCCCGTCGCCAAGAAGAAGGTCGCCTAAGCTCCAGTAAGTCTTCCTTGTCCTGAGCCGTCGGCGCAGCCGGCGTCTCGCAGGATGAGGCCCGTCACTCAAGTCCCGCTCCTCGAGAGCCCGCCCAGGCGCGCGATCCTTGGGAGATCCTTGGGATCTGACCAGTCGAAAACGGAGATCATGATGTCGGCCAAAGAAGTCAAATTCGGCGTAGATGCCCGCGACAAGATGTTGCGCGGTGTCGAAATTCTCAACAATGCGGTCAAGGTCACGCTCGGCCCCAAGGGCCGCAACGTCGTTCTCGACAAGTCGTTCGGGGCCCCCCGCATCACCAAGGACGGCGTCACCGTCGCCAAGGAGATCGAGCTCGAGGACAAGTTCGAGAACATGGGCGCCCAGATGGTGCGCGAAGTCGCCTCCAAGTCCGCCGACGCGGCCGGCGACGGCACCACTACCGCGACCGTGCTCGCCGCCGCGATCGTCCGTGAAGGCGCCAAGGCGGTTGCCGCCGGCATGAACCCGATGGACCTGAAGCGCGGCATCGACCTCGCCGTGGAAGCCGTCGTCGCGGACCTCGTCAAGAACTCCAAGAAGGTCACCTCGAATGAGGAAATCGCCCAGGTCGGCACCATCTCGGCCAACGGCGACGCGGAAATTGGCAAGTTCCTCTCCGACGCCATGAAGAAGGTGGGCAACGAGGGCGTCATCACCGTTGAAGAAGCCAAGTCGCTCGAGACCGAGCTCGAGGTCGTCGAAGGCATGCAGTTCGACCGCGGCTATATCTCGCCCTACTTCGTCACCAACGCCGACAAGATGCGCGTTGAGATGGACGACGCCTACGTCCTCATCAACGAGAAGAAGCTGTCTCACTTGAATGAATTGCTTCCGCTGCTCGAAGCCGTGGTGCAGAGCGGCAAGCCGCTGGTGATTATCGCGGAAGATGTCGAAGGCGAAGCGCTCGCAACTCTCGTCGTCAACCGTCTGCGTGGCGGTCTGAAGGTCGCGGCCGTCAAGGCGCCGGGCTTCGGCGATCGCCGCAAGGCCATGCTGCAGGACATCGCGATCCTGACCGGCGGCCAGGCGATCTCGGAAGATCTCGGCATCAAGCTCGAGAACGTCACGCTCAACATGCTCGGTCGCGCCAAGAAGGTGATGATCGACAAGGAGAACACCACCATCGTCAGCGGCGCCGGCAAGAAGGCCGATATCGAGGCGCGCGTGGCCCAGATCAAGGCGCAGATCGAGGAAACTACCTCGGACTACGACCGCGAGAAGCTCCAGGAGCGTCTGGCCAAGCTCGCCGGCGGCGTCGCGGTGATCCGCGTCGGCGGCGCGACCGAGGTCGAGGTCAAGGAGCGCAAGGACCGCGTTGATGACGCGATGCATGCGACCCGCGCGGCCGTCGAGGAAGGCATCCTGCCGGGCGGCGGCGTCGCCCTGCTGCGCGCGTCCGAGCATCTCAAGGGGCTGCGCACAAAGAACGACGACCAGAAGACCGGTGTCGAGATCGTGCGCAAGGCGCTGTCCTATCCGGCGCGCCAGATCGCGATCAACGCCGGTGAAGACGGCTCGGTGATCGTCGGCAAGATCCTGGAGAAGGATCAATACGGCTACGGCTTTGACTCCCAGTCCGGCGAATACGTCAACCTGGTCACCAAAGGCATCATCGACCCGACCAAGGTGGTTCGGGTGGCGATCCAAAACGCGGCCTCGGTCGCGGCACTCTTGATCACCACCGAAGCCATGGTCGCCGAGGGGCCGAAGCGGAACGCGGGCAGCGGCGCTCCTGCGGGCGGCGGCGGCATGGGGGGCATGGGAGGTATGGATTTCTAAGCGAGCCGGCTCACGACGCCGAACCGGCGCATCGGGCATCGCGCGAGTGTCCGCGCGCGATTGCGTGAGCAATTTGGTACAGACGCCGATCGCTCGACGTGTCTAGCCTCCCTAAAGCATGATCCGGAGAAGTGCGCAGCGGTTTTCCGAAAAGATCATGCTCAAACGACAACCTAAAGCGCGATGACGATTCATCCTAATCGCATCGCGCTTTGACGGGTGAAGCTCGACTTACCTCTAGGTCAGGGTGAAAGCGATGGAGATCTCCGGGGAGACAAAAGCTGCCGTGCGGTCGGCGCTGTGGGGAGCCGCGGCCGGAGCAATCGCTCTGGCAATCATGGGCTTCAGCTGGGGCGGCTGGGTGACAGGCGGGACCGCCGAGACGCTCGCGAGGAACAGTGCTGCGATAGCTGTCGTCGCAGCTCTCACACCGATCTGCGTTGAGAAATTTCGACAAGCCGCGGATGCACCCGCGAACCTGGTCGAGATGAAGAAGGCGACCTACGCCTGGGACCAGAGCAAATTCGTCGAAAAGGGCGGCTGGGCCACGATGCCGGGAAGCACCGAGCCAAACTCGGCCGTCGCAAAAGCTTGCGCCGAATCGCTTGATAGCAAGAAAGCTGTTGCGTTGCGCGGATAATCAGGCAACTCCGCGCGGCGGAGAGGCCGCAATTCCGCTGGTCAGGCCCAGCTTGCAAGACCGGCCTGCAAGACCGCCTGCAAGAGCAGGAGCGTTTCAAAAATTTGCGGCGACCAGATCGTAGGAGCCCCTGCTGCCGCGGCTGTAGACCTTGGCAGCGGCGGCACAGATCACGTCACGATTGGAATCAAACGCGCAGAGGAACCCCGCTTCATCGTAGCTGGCACCTGGTTGAAGTCGCTTCAGCGCGCCTTCGTTTATGAAGAACGACGCCTCAATAGCGCTGTCGTATCCCCAAAATCGCACGGCACGGCGTGTGCGATCATAAGAACGACTGTGATTTGGAAACTCAATCATGGTTGGAGCCGATCAGTTGCCGGTGTTCCGCGACGCCCACGTCGAGGTCGCGTGCAGGCAGTAGGCAGACAACATCGGACGTGGCCGAAGCTGGCGCCAAGCGAGGGATGCTGGAGCGATCCAGTTGCGCCACCCCTCAAATGGTCATTCTGGAAGCGTAATACAATGCCGCGCGATGCCGACGACGGCAGAAAAGTTGCGCTTGACCTCGTTATTCCGCGAATAGGCACTATATCTGGGTCATCACCGCGCGCCCATCGGCTGTTATCGGTGACTGAGAGCAATGTGCTCCCGCCGCGACCAAGAGGCGGTCAAATGTCGAATATCTCCAACTTCAGTGTTCGCGAGTGGATGGTACCTCCCGTATTGCTGCCGATCTTTTTCGTGCTGCTGATCGCTGCTGCAGTGCTCATTCGGTGGTAGTTTCCCCCGGAGGATCTGGTGCATCCTGAGCGCAGGCCCGTAGCCGTGTTCAGTCCACGATTCCTGTCGAGCGCTGGCTTTGTGAACTGAGCAATATTGCTCAGCAAAACATCCGGCTGCGGTCTAGGATGCCGGCTCCCGGTCGTCTTTGATGAAGGGGCCGAAGCCAAGTTCACGGGCGGTCGCGAGTCTGCCCGCGAGGATGCGTGGGCCCAGGCCGCATTGGCGCTCTTCCAGACAATTGCCTCGCTGGCGTTAACACGCGTCCAACCACGATGCGCGATTTGCTCGCTGCTGGGATCGCCAATTTCTATCTATGAGAGTTGTCTGCAGCATGTCTATCTATGAGGGTTCGCTAGAGACCAGAGGAAATCGGCGTCTCGCACAACCTCGCACGATTGTGTGACGCGCCGTCGCCACGATCGGAAAGCCGATGCTCAAGTTGCTGGCACGATGCGCGTTGATCTCCATGGTATTGACGTCGGCGTCCGCCGCCGAACCGATCAAGCTCAAACTGGCGTTCTTCAGCTCCGACCGCTCGACGAGCTATCTCGCCGCGGTCAAGCCATTCGTCGACGCGGTCAACGCCGAGGCCAGAGGCCAGATCGAAGTTGAAACCTATTTCAGCGGCGCGCTTGGCAAGGACCCGGCTGAGCAGCCCCAGCTCGTGCTCGATGGTAGGGCGGACATCGCCTACGTCGTCACAGGCCTGACGCGCAATCGATTTGCGGATAATGCAATCCTCGAATTGCCCGGCCTGTTTGCGAGCATGCGGGAGTCCGTTGCGGTGCTCACCCGGCTGATGGCAGCCAACGCGCTGCAAGGTTACGATGACTACATCGTGATCGGCGCTTATGTCAGCGAACCCGAGACGATCCACAGCAATATCCCGATCACGTCGCTGAATGATCTGAAGGGCAAGCGCCTTCGCGTCAACAATCCTGGCGAAGCCGCCGCGCTCGAAAAACTGGGGGCGCGGCCTGTGCTCCTGCCGGTCAACAAGATCTCCGAAGCTATCGGCAACGGCAGCATCGACGGCGCCCTCGTGAACCCTGCTTCAGTGGTCGATTACGGCGTCAAACGCGTTGCGACTTATCACTACCTTCTTGGCATCAGCGGCGCGCCGCTGATGGTCTTGATGAACCGGAAGACATTCAACCGGCTACCGAAATCAGCGCAGGCGATCATCCTCAAATACAGTGGGGCGTGGTCTGCCGGGCGCTTCGTAGATACCTACGAAGCCGTGGAAAGCAGCATTGTGGCGGAGCTAAAGTCCGATCCCAAGCGTCACGTGATCATTCCCTCGCCGTCAGACCTGGATGCGGCAAATGCCGTGTTCGCGGCCATTGCCGATGATTGGGCCTCGAAAAGTCAGCACAATGCCGAGCTGCTGAAAACGGTCCGGGCCGAGCTCACAAAAATGCGTTCGACCCGGTAGCCACGGATGTCAGCATTCGCCAGCATCTGGCCTCAGCGAAACATCGTCATCATCGTCGCCGCGCTTGCCATTCTGCTGCTGGGCACCGGGGCGACCTTGAAGATCACGACCGATCATCTTCTGCGTCAAGATGCGACGTCGGCCGCTCGTAGCTGGGCGAGGTTCCTGGCGGCCAGTGTCACCGATCTCGAGCAGATCGCCGGCGGCGAGCAGCCTTCCGCCGCAAGCATAGCGTTCTTCCTGTCGGCGCGAAATGCCGGCGAAGTGTTTCACTACGAGATCTTCAACCGCAATGGTTATTCGCAGCTCGTGTCGACTCGCGAGAAGATCGCGCTCGTCGACCTGTCCGAATATAGCCCCGATGCGGCGCGGTCAGTCGCCAACGGTCAACCAATCGTCGATGTCACGGAGGGCAATTCGGTCGACCGACCGGCGTTCTTCGCGCGCGCCTATGTCCCGGTCCAGGCCGACGGTCGCCACATTGCGGTCGTTGCGGCCTACGTGGATGAAACGGAGCAACGCAGGAGTTTTCACAATACGTTCCTGACCGCGGCCGCATTCCTTTGCCTGCTGTCGGGTCTCGCTTTCTCCATTCCCGCAGTTGCGTGGTATCGGGAAACAAAGGTGAAGCAGGCGGACCGACGCATCCGCTTTCTCGCCCACCATGACGCGTTGACCGGGTTGGCCAATCGTCTCCATCTGATCGAACAACTGGACAGAGCCCTCGCTCACCTGCCGATGCGCGGCGGCGGCCTCGCCGTGCATTTCATCGACGTCGACCGTTTCAAGGAGGTCAACGATACCCTTGGTCACGACGGCGGCGACTTTCTGCTCAAGTCCATCGCCGAGCGTCTGCGCGCAGCGGTCCGGATCGACGACATGGTGGCCCGGCTCGGCGGCGACGAGTTCGTCGTCGTGCAGAATGACATCGCCGGCAGGAGGCAGGCCGAGACGTTTGCGCGCCATCTTGCCACCGCTCTCAATGCTTCGGTGAAGTTCAAGCAGCGCGAGATCCTCACCACCGCCAGCATCGGCGTGGCGCTGGCGATGGAGGAGGGCACCACCCCGGAGCGGCTGCTCAAGAGTGCCGACCTCGCGCTCTATGCGGCCAAAGGCAGCCGGCCGCAACTGCATCCGGTTCTTCGTGCCCGAGATGGATACCGAGCTACAGGCGCGCATCGAGCTCGAGAGAGCGATTCGCGAGGCGGTACTGAATGATCGGTTCGAATTGCACTACCAGCCTCTCTTCGAAATACCGCAGCGCCGCCTCGCCGGCTTCGAAGCGCTGATCCGAATGCCGGCGGCGGACGGAACACTCATTCCGCCATTGGCCTTCATCCCGGTCGCCGAGGACTTGCGGCTCATCGACAAGATCGGGGCGTGGGTGTTGCGGCAGGCATGCCGCACCGCTGCGACCTGGCCGGCGCACCTGACCGTTGCCGTGAACCTGTCACCCCAGCAGTTCGTGGCGGGCACCATCAGCGACATCGTGGCTGTCGCACTGAGAGAGTCGGGACTCGCGCCGCACCGGCTCGAGCTGGAGATTACCGAAGGCTTGCTTCTCGGCAACACCGAAGCAATTGTGTCGCAGCTCCTGAGCCTCAAGGCGATGGGCGTGGCCATCGTGATGGACGATTTCGGTGCCGGCTATTCGAGCCTCAACTACCTGTGGCGCTTTCCGTTCGACAAGATCAAGATCGATCGAGCCTTCATGCAGGGCCTCGACGGCCCCCATTGCCAGGTCGGAGCGGTCGTCAAAGCGATCATCGCCCTCGGACGCGAGCTGCATATGCGCGTAACGGTCGAGGGCGTCGAGACCGCCAGTCAGGCGGCGTTTCTCGATACGGCCGACGGTGATCAGGTCCAGGGTTTTTTCTTCGGCCGGCCAGTGCCGGCCTCGGAACTCGGCGCCAGCATTCTGGCGGGCTTCGCGAGGACAATGCCGCCGGCTTCGCCCGTGACCGAACTGCACGTCGTCAACGCCAGGGCTGAAGGGTAGCACGAACCTGCGCGTTGTGGGCGATGCGGCTCCCGGCCGCCTGTTATGTAAACATTCTGGCGTTTCATTTAGCGTTCTTCTTACCAAGATGGGCATTTTTTCGCGTTGCCTGCATCTCTCGCCGAGGTTGTGCGTTGATGGTGATGTCTACCATGAAAAATCAACCCCGTTACGACCCGGCATCCGAAAGCGGCGGTCCACACACCACCGAACCTCTCACGGCATCGATCGACGGAGCAAATGGCGCGTCCGATCTGCAGCACGAGTTGGATGCCCGTCTCAATCCCGGCAAGACCGGGGCTTCGGAGACTGACGCTCCGACGGCGAATGTGGCGCAATCCAATCCTAGCCGGATACCGCTGCGATTTGTGAAAGCAGCCGCGGGCATTGCCATCGTCGCAGTCTTCGGCTGGCTCCCCCTGAGGGCGCTTCTCCAGACGTCAAGCGTCGAAGCCATCGTCAACTCGAGACTGGTGACATTGAGGTCGCCGATCGACGGCAAGATTTCATCCGGCGCCGGTCTGTCGGGCGATCCAGGCATCGTCGCCGAGGGCACGCTCATCCTTCGTGTCGTCAACACGCGCGGTGACCACGTGCGGCTCGATGATCTGCGCAGCCAGATGTCTCGGCTGGAAAACGAGCGGCCAAGCCTGGTTTCGAAGATTGCCTCGGCCCGCGCCGCGCAGAAGGATCTGGCGCGTCAGGCGGCCCTGTTCACGGAGGGGCGGATACGTCAGCTCGAAGCGCGCATCGCCGAGATCCAAGCCTCGATCGAAGCGGCCGCGGCGCGTCGGGAAGAGGCGGCGGCTGCCGTGGAAAGAGCGTTGTCGCTCATCAAGTCAGGCAGCGTTTCCTCCGTCGAGCTTGGGCGCTTGACGCGAGATCAAACCATAGCACTGCAGACCGAGATCGGCGCGCGACGCCGCCTGGATGCGACCCAGGTCGAGCTCACCGCCGCGCGCGACGGCACGTTTCTTGGCGACAGCTACAACGATCGCCCGAGTTCCGTGCAGCGTGAGGAGGAGATGCGGCAGCGGGCGGAAGGGCTCACAGCGGACTTGGCGCATGCGGAAGCGCAGATCGCGTGGCTTGCGGGTGAGATTGAATCCGAGCGATCCCGCTACGTCAGCCGCTCGGAGGCGGAGCTCAAATTTCCCGTCGCAGGCCGGGTCTGGGAGATCCTGACAGCACCAGGAGAGGACGTGCGGGCCGGCCAACCGCTGGTTCGTCTCCTCGATTGCTCCGGCGCGGTGGTGACGGCGAACGTCACGGAGAGTGTGTACAACAGCCTGCAACTGGGATCGGTTGCGCATTTCCGACCGAGCGCCGGCGGGCCCGAGTTGGCCGGCACCGTCGTCAATCTCACCGGATCTGCTGGAGCCCCGGCCAACCTCGCCATCAATCCTGATGCGCTGAGCAAGGAACCGTATCGTGCCACGATCTCGGTCCCCGCTCTCAACAATGGCTCCAACAATTGTCCGGTCGGGCGAACCGGACGCGTCATCTTCTCGGCAGATAGTGCGAGAGGGCCATGATCGCCGCGCTGACACCGGGCCTTATCGCGCTCGGGTTCTGCCTTGCCATCCTGCCCTGGCTCCGGCTTGGGAGCACTGCGGCGCGTTTGCTGATGATCGCAATCGTGTTGTTGCTCATGATCCGCTATTTTGGATGGCGCCTTGCGTTCACGGTCCCGCCCGTCGGCTGGACCGCCGATTTCGTCGTGGGAGCGCTGTTCCTCGTCGTCGAGGCTGCGGCACTCGCGGCGAGTGCACTCTCGCTGCTGTTCCTGAGCCGCACGACCGATCGAACGCCGCAAGTCGAAGCCAACCGGCTATGGCTTGCCGAACAGGACGCCCCTCTGATCGACGTGTTCATTTGCACCTACAACGAGGAAGTTTCGATTCTCGAGCGCACGATCGTCGGCGCAACTGGAATGAACTATCCGAACTATCGAGTTTGGGTGCTGGACGACGGGGGGCGCCGCTGGCTCGAAGAGCTTGCAGGCGACCTCGGCTGCCGCTATCTGGCACGACCCGACAACAAGGACGCCAAGGCCGGCAACATCAACCATGCTCTGCGGCATGTGACGGGGCTCGTCGATCCCCCCGACTTCATTTCGATCCTCGATGCCGATTTCGTCCCCATGCCCGAATTTCTCGCCCGCGCGATGTGCCTGCTCCGCGACCCTGGCGTGGGTGTAGTGCAAACGCCTCAGCATTTCATCAATGCGGATCCGATCCAGACCAACCTGGCCGCGACCAAGGTCTGGCCGGACGAGCAGCGCTTCTTCTTCGATATTCTGATGCCAGCGAAGGACGCGTGGGGCGTGGCCTTCTGTTGCGGCACGTCGTCGGTCGTCAGACGCTCGTCACTCGTGAAAATTGGCGGCTTTCCGACCGATTCCGTGACGGAGGATTATCTCCTGACGCTGCGGCTGAAGGAAATTGGCGCGCGCACGGTGTATCTGAACGAGCGTCTGACCTTGGGGTTAGCCCCCGAGGGACTCAAGGAGTACATCACTCAGCGCAGCCGATGGTGCCTTGGCTTCATGCAGATCATTCGTGGGCGCAGCGGCCCCTTTTCCCGAAGGTCGCGGCTGGATTTTGTCGACAGGCTGTCCCTCGTCGAAGCATTCCTGAGTTGGACTTCGACCTATGTCGTCAAGGTATTCGGTCTTGTCGTTCCGAGCCTTTATCTTCTGTTCGGCGTCAAAGCCGTTCAGGCGGATCTCTTCGTGCTCCTCGGATATTTCCTGCCGTTTTATGTCTGGTACTCGCTCACCATGGCCTGGATTTCCCGCGGACGGTCAATGGCGGTGATGTCCGACGTCGCTCAATACATTGCTCTGCCGGCCGTTCTCAAAGCGGTCGCGACGGGACTGCTGAAGCCGCGGGGGCACAAATTCGAGGTCACCGCCAAGGGCGGGGATCGCAATCAAGGTTTCATCGAATGGTCGCTGTTCAGGGTCTACGGCTCCGCGTTGGTGATCACGCTCGCCGGAATTGCCCATGCCTTCGTGCTTCATGCGCAAGGCGACGCAATCGCCTATGGCGGCCTGGCACTGGCCTGGAGCTTATACAATGCGGTCATCCTGACCATCATCTGCTTGGTAACCATCGAGCAGCCGCGGCGGCGAAAAGCCGAGCGGTTCGAGCGCACTGAGCCGGTTCTTTTCAGTATCGGTGAGCGGTCCGGCATCTACCGTTTGGCCGATATCTCGATTACGGGGGCCCGCTTCGTGAGCGACAATCCTCCGCCTGTCGGGACTGCCGTTCATTGCACTCTTCGGGGGAGAACTGTCGCCGCTCTGGTCGTGCGGCGCACCGGGGATGGATTTGCGATCCGGTTCGATGAAACCCACAACGCGCGCGTCGATCTCATTCGAGCCTTCTATTCCGGTGACTACGTCACTGCATTCACCGGCATACGCGCCGCGCCCCTCGGCAAAGCAATCATGATGCGGATCTTCGGCTGACGACGTCTGCCGGCGATTTCGTCGGGTCGGGTGCCATTGCTCGGGCGGCTGCATGGACGGGGTTGGGCAGCACGGCTGTCCTATCATGAAGCTGAGCAATATTGACCAGCGAATCGGTGCGTCTGAGAGCATGTATCCTAGGGGGCTGGCGCTGTCGGGAGGAAGGAATGATCGCCGAGCGAAATCCGCCCACCTTTTGGCCACATGGTCCGGACGATGAGAAGCGAATGACAGTCGCCGTTCGCTCTCTCGAAAAAGAGAACAAGGAGCTGAAACAGCTCGTCGTGCGTCTTTCGGAGACCATCCTTCGATATGTCGAAGGGCGGCGCTGAGTTCGCGGAAAAGATACGCTGAGCCAGATATTGCCTTGGAGCTGAGCGGTCACGGCCGCTGCGAAGCCAGGCTTCGCAGTCGGTTCTTCGTGGCCGCAATGCCCACGTCGAGGCTTTCAGCGCTTGATCGCTTCGGTTGCGCGCGGGCTATGTCGGCGCCCGCAGCTCGCCCCGGAGCCAAGCTAGAGTATTTGCGCATTTCATCGGGTCGACTGCCTCGTCGAGGAGCCGGTGGAGATCACCAGCGGGAGATTCGAAGGTATCAATGCAAAACCCGGCGGGACCGGGCGTCATGCGCGCCAGCATCAGGCTTGTCTGGCATTTGCGACGCATCGATGGCTGGACGGTCATGGAGCTGGCCTTGATCAGGCGGGAGCGCGAAACTCCCAGTCACCGGTGGATGCCACTTGGAGCGGTGATGCGCCATCTTGGAACCATGCCTGCTGCTGCGCTGACCAATATTGATCACCTCCCCGAACCCGCGTTGGTTACCCCAAACACCCGCTTTCACGATTCGAGTCATTTTTAGACTACGATTGTCAGGCCGCTCTCATGGCCACCGCCGGCACATCGTCAGCCACCAGCGATGAAAATGTCGCGGCCCGCGCAGTCACAGCGGCTGTTCGTCGCACGAACGCACGCAGCGCTACAAACCGGTGAGAACTGAGGGCCCTGAAGCAACCATCGGTGGGTGGGCGACGTTGATCAACCACCACCAACAGGAAACACAAATGTCAGATCAGATCCGGACCAAGCAGAATGTGCCGCAGCAACCGAATGGCAACGATCAACCCGATACAGGAGCTCCGTCCAGCGCCTTTCCCGGGGGCTTCCTTGCGATTGCCACGGCCTACGGGGACTACACGAAGAAGTCGGTTGAGGACACCAGGCTGTTTGTCGAGAAGCTCTCGGGCGTAAAGTCGCTCGACAAGGCGATGGAGGTCCAGGCCGACTTCGCCAAGTCAACTTACGACACGTTCGTTGCGGAGTCGCAGAAGATCGGCGCGCTCTACGGCGATCTTGCCAAGCAGTCCTACAAGCCGTTCGCTGAGCTCGTTGCGAAGATGGCGCCGACAAATCGGTAACATGTCTGCATGTCTGTCCCGCGGTGCCGGAGCAAAGTGGCTCTGGTTCATCGCGAGGCATAACGAGCGTCGCAAGCGAGCGGGCCGTGAGGAGCATTATGACCAGTGTCAATCCGATTTTCGAAAGCTTGTCCGTTGACCCGGAGCAGGTAACCGCCGTGAACGCGGCGTACGAGCTGGCGTGTCGAACGCTTCAGCATATCGGTCAGCTGGAGGTAGATCGAGAGATCATAGCCAGGAGAATTGTGCAGGCTGCAGGCGACGGCGAGCGCGATGCCGACAAGCTGTGCGAGCGTGCCATCCATGGACTGACCGCGCTCGACTACCGGCAGCATCGTCATTGACGGCGCCGAGCTCGCAACCGAAGACGGCAGCGGAACTATGGCTTGTTAGACCCGTTCCTTCCTATGGCCGATCTTCGTCGGCTTGAATGCAATTTGAATTGGAAAATATCAGATGAAGAAGTCCTTAATGGTTTCTGCGGCTGTCGCGGCGCTATTGGCCACGACAGGGCTGGCGACAGCGCAGGGCGTCAATCAGGGAGCCGCGAAGGAATCTCCGGCTGCCACCTCGCCTAAAGGCGATGCTGCGATGCCGATGAACGCACCAGCGGCAAAGGGAGCCGAGACCTTACCGCCCGGCACTACGTCAAAAGAGGGCAAGCCTCAACATGTGCAGGGCAAGCCGGATGCAAAGACGACGGGCGACAAGAAAGCTGAGGGCCAGTCGAAGGCCCCGGACTCGACGGCTCCGACCACCGCTTCGAAGGATATGAAGAATCCGACAGCTGAATCGAAGTCACCTCCTGACAGCAAGGCGGCAAGCGAGTTGAAAGCCGACAAGGCAAAGGCAGTCGATTCGACCGCCACCTCAAAGGACGTGAAAACCCCGACTGCCGAGACCAAGCCGTCGACCTCCGACAGTGGGACGACGGGACATGCGGCAACCGCGGCGACGGCAGCTCCTCCCGCCGAGAAGCGCTCGCAGATAACCTCGGCAATGAAGCAAGAGAAGGTCGAGGAAGTAACGAACGTCAACTTCAGTCTCTCGATCGGAACGGCTGTCCCCGCCGGCGTCCGCTATTATCCGATGCCGTCACGTATCGTGGAAATCTATCCGGAATGGCGTGGATACGATTTCATCCTGGTGAACGGCAAGTACCTTGTCCTTCGCCCGCGCACGCATGAGATCGTCTACATCATCGAGGGTTAGGCTAGCTCGCCAGCCTCGCGACAAGCGGCTGCAAAACGCGAGAGGGCGGCTCGAGAGCCGCCCTCAATATCTGAACCGGATGCTGCGCGTGGTGTTGCTTTCTCCTCCGCGGGCGGAGCAGGAGTCTTCCATCTGAACCGTCCTGCTAGTCGCGCTCTCGGAGCAGGGGCTTCTCGTGCAAGACAGCGCTCAGAAGCGAATTGTGGACCTCGATGTGTCCATTATAGCTGATGAGGCCGAGCCGGCGAAACTTGTTCATGAAATAGCTCACGCGAGATCGCGTGGTCCCGATCATCTCCGCCAATGTCTCCTGACTAATGTTCGCGCTGATCGGCTGCGGATTGCCTTCCTTGCCGAAATTCGCGAGCAGCAACAGCAGTCGAGCAAGCCGCCGCTCGCTCGAATTGAAGAGCTGGTCGATCAGGTCCTCCTCAATCCGACTGTTCCGGGTCAGGAGATACGACATGAAGAGCTGTGAAAATTTCGGCTCGTCACGAATAGCCCCCATCATCGCATCCTTGGTGATCGACGTGATAACGCAGTCTTCCATCGTTGTCGTCGTCGCGATGCGCAACGGATGACCGTTCATGCATCCTTCGCCAAAGAACTGGCCGGGCTCCAGAATTGCGACAACCGCCTCCTTACCCTGCTCAGATACGACCGTCAGCTTGACCTTCCCTTTTTGAATGTAGAACACGGAGTCTGCGACATCGCCTTGCTGGAACACGTGCCGGTTCCTGGGAAGCTCGAGAATCGCTTTCCCCGCGCCCACTTTGGCGAGGAATTTTTTGGGGTCGAAGACGTCCTTGGTTGGCTTTGCCACGAGAGCCTCCTTTGACTCACAAACTTGTCCGACCTCGGTCAACTTGCGGGGGTTGCCCTGCTGTCAAACACTACCTGCCGATCTTCATCAGTTCTACAGGAAACCCGACTTTGCGCGTCCCCAAGCGCATCGCACCCGGTCCTCATCCTGAGGGCCCGCCAATGGCGGGCGTCTCGAAGGATGGCCACAGGCGAGATCGCTCGCATATGCGATTGCCTTGCCTGAGATCGGGAGAACGAGGCGGTGCGCATCGATGCAGATGATCGTGCGGCGACGGGCAGCATGCGGGCTCGGCAGCCCGGCGCGCTGGTCAATATTGCTCACTCTCGTGCTGTCTTATTTGTCCGCCGGGGCTCGTTATTCGAACCTTCGATCCCCACATCTATTTCAGTCTGACGGTCGGGGGTGGCCGGCGATGGGCCGAGAGTTCGAGCGAAGGAGCCCAGCATGTTCAGATCTCAGCAATACCGCGAAAAGGCAGCCGAGTACGACGAGCTGATCAAGGGTTCGACCGACCCGGATGAGATCCTCAGACTTCAGGAGCAGCAGGACCGATTTGCCTCGCTCGCCGACAACGAGCAGGGACTGGCGGACGAGTATGACAATGCAGTGCAGGTCGCGGAACAGGGCAGATCGCACGGCTTAGCCCTTGCGGCCGAAGAAGAGCTTATTCTGCGGTGTCTTGGCGCAGCCATCATCATGCAGTGGAACGCCCTGCCGACGACGCTGCAACGGGAGATCTTCGACACCGCCGGGTCGATCGGCAAGTTGCTGGAGACGGCGGCGCTCCGCGGCCAGATCGCGCGATTTCTTCATAACCACAAGGACGACGCCGGTCGCGGCAGAAGGCCTCTGGCGGACGACATGCCCGCCGAAGCGAGATCGTGCACTTTGGCTCTGTCACGGTGGGACGATGAGGGAGGCGCAGTTGGCGACGGGCTGCCCGATCTAACCGGACGCCCATAACAGGAGGTTTCCATGTCACTTACACAGTTTCGGGTCGATGACGGACCACATACCATGGACGGGTTGCGGCTGCTTGCTCAGGAGGGAAATGAGCAGGTCGAGGCGTTCATGGGCCGGAAGGTGATGGACGTCTGGGCGGAGTCGGTCGAGCATCGCGGAGGACGACAAAGTCTGTTTCGCGATCAATACAATGCCCTCGGCAGGCTGAACCTTGCCGCACTTCAGCGCATTGCGAGCGCGAAATATCAGCGAGGCCCTGCCTTCAACCGGCAGCATCCCTTTGTCGAGATTCTCTTCTCTGACATTACGGAGAGCGGCGAGGCTCTCAATCTAAGTCAACTCGTGCGAGAGGCATTGCCGCCGGCATTTCATAGGATGGCCTGAGATCGCAGGGTCACTTCGTCTTGCCGGGCACCGCTTCGGCCTCGATCGCTGCGATAAGCTCGGGCGCAAGGTGTGCGGACAAACGCTGAATGATGTTCAGTAGCTGCAGGATTTCCTGCTCACGCAAGGCGTCAATCTTGTTGTGCAGCAGTTCGATCTCGAGTTCAGCCTTCACATTTATCCGATAGTCGTGTTCTGCGTGCCTACGGTCAATCTCGGATTGACGGTTCTGGCTCATCATGATGATGGGCGCTGCGTAAGCGGCCTGGAAAGAAAGAACCAGGTTGAGCAAGATGAAGGGATAAGGGTCCCAGCGGTTGATGAATGCCATCATGTTCAGCGTGATCCAAAAGCCAAGTAGCACGCTTTGGATGATGATGAAGCGCCAAGAACCAACTGTTTCGGCAACCCGGTCGGCAAGCATCGCGCCGGGCGTCAGTGCGAGCTTGGGTACGTTGCGGGCTGGCTTTTGCGCCCGAAGTTCTCGCAGCCGCTCTTGGTCTTCGGGACTTAGGTGCACCTTGTGGCTTTGCTCATTGCTCATTTGTTGCATCCACAGTTGAGAGGGCCTGCCAAACAAAGAGGTTGCGAATTGCACGTTTCGACGAAGTCCGGCTTCGGTCAGGAACGAGGAAACACGCGTTCCAGCGCGGTGGCAATCGCCTGGATTGCAGGAAAGCGGCCACGGATGCGTCGTACGATCGCCGGTAGGTTCGCTGGTCGATCCGGGTGCGTCGCGCCGGGCCAGGAGAAGAAGTGTACCGCAAGGATTTCAGCGCCGCCTCAGCTGGTCGCGGCGGTTGGCGAAAGCGGCTGGACAACCGGTGCCGGAAACAGCACGGTAAATCGCGCGCCCTGACCGTCGACGCCACGTTCGATCCGCAACTCGCCGCCGATCTGGTCGGTAAATGATCGAACGATCTTCATTCCCAGCCCTTTGCTTGCGCCGGGGTCGAAGCCCTCGGGCAAAGCCGGGCCATCATTGGAGATGGACAGCGCATAGCCATGTTCCGGATCCGGCTCCAACCTGATCGCGATCCGGCCCTTGCCGTATTTTGCCGCGTTCGTGATCAACTCGTTGGCGATGAAGCCGAGCGGAATGGCGGTGACGGCCGGCAGATCGATCTGACTGCCTTCGACGCTGACTCTTCCGGTGGAGGCGTCCGACGACGACATCGCAGAAAATTCGAGGCCGAAATCCTGAAGGAATTTCTTGAACTCGATGGTTCTCACACCGTCGTAGGAATGAAGGCGATGGTGGATGCGCGCAATCATGGAGACACGACTGGCTGCCGCGCTCAATTGTGAAGCCGCTTCGGAGTTGATCGAATTACGGCTCTGCAGCGAAAGAAGGCTGATGGTCATCTGGAGATCGTTCAACAGCCGATGGTCGGATTCCGCCTTCAACAGTTCCAGCCTGCGGATCAATTCGTCCTTTTGAAGAAGCAGCGCCTCGCTCTTCGCAAGCGCCTTTCGCAGTCGAGCCGCGATGAGCCGGTAATCCGTCAGCTCCGCAGCGGGTAGGCATTGATCCGGATCCTGAAAAATCACGCCCGGAGGTGGTTCCGAACCGCCTGACGAGTCTTCGTCGATCATGACGTCGGTCCCCTGGGAAATTCTCACTGCAACTGCGGGATGAACTGGAACGGCAAAAGAAGATCAAACTAGTGCAAATTAACTATGTCCGGCACCCGACGTTGTGCCTTGCTCGCTGGGCTCGCTGTACTCGCTGTGTCCGGTACCCGCTAGTAGGCGGGGCCTCCTGATGAGCCTCGCAGCCGTGTTGAGTGCGACGGTCCATGATGAAGACCGTCGCACAACAACGTCGATCGTGCGCTCAGTACGGGGCGTAGTATTGGCGGCGATAGGGATACGGGTCGCCGTAGTAGCCTGGCGTGTAGTAGCCCGGCGAATAACTCGGCCCGTAATAGCCACTGCCGTAGGCTCCGTAGGCGGCGGCTCCAGCCGCAGCGCCCAGGATGCCGAGACCGATTGCGGCCCCCGGAGCGCGGTAATAGCGGCCACGATGGTGGCGTCGGTAGTAGACCTCGGTCACTTCGGATGAAGAAGCCGCCTGTGTCGGAAGCGCCATGCTTGCCGAGATCGGAGCTGCCCCCGAAGGCAGCACCGAGCCGAGCATCGCCGCACCGAAGAGCGCGACGGCAGCCGAGCCTTTTGTTATCTGGTGGTTCATGATCGTATCCTTTCGAACTTGGAGCACGCCGTCCCTTGATGCGGTTCAACGCCGCAAGAGAACGCCTCCTTTCGGCTGAGGCTCCTTCGCCTCCTCATCCGCCGGCAACGTCAAGAGCGCGTCCCGCTCCGCTCCAAAGGCCGGATCCGGCGGTCGTTCTAGCCTGCGATAAGCCGGTTCATGAGCGTGGCTTGATCGAGGCGTAGATGGAGTCCCGTGATGCCTGAGTTCGCATCATTCTTGAGACATAAGCCGTCCCCGACGATTGCCGGACGCGTTCACCCAGGCTCTGAAACGACTTGGCAGCAATTATCGCAACGGAATATCCGTTGAGCCGGGCGGGTGCCAGCGCTGCGAAGATCGACGAGATGCCTCATAGGCACGCCACATTTGTCGCAGGGCGGCGACGGTATCTCCGATTCCTCCATCAGGAGAGTGGGCGGCATCTGCGTCACTTCTCAATGCCTGAAATTCCGTCGATCCAGCCAAGCCAGATGAGTGACCGGATCGGGTCTTCCAGAGCTCGAGCTTTCTCGGAGTCCAGCCCTGGTTCTTCAAAGGAAGGGAACTCAAAGCCGCAAAGCATGTCGTCACGGACAGGTTTGTGGCCATGGGGCGTGGTTGGGAAGCGGCTCGTTGAGAGCGGGGAGATCTGGGACATCCATCAAGAATGGACCAACCGGAGTTCCGCCGCTGTATCGTTTTGCTCACTCGCCATGAATTCCAAAGGGAGAACCGTAGGCAGCTTCGCCCAGGGAACTGACTTCGGCATCGAGCACTTCCCGATTGATCCGGCACTGAGCGTGCCGGCGGCACCGCGCAAGGCGGGCGGACATTGCTTGATGTCGCAATTGGCCTGGCTGTGGCCGCAGGCGAGATGCCTGACGGAACCGAGGTGGCCGGATCATCCATGCCGCAGCCTGGGCTCCACCCAGTTCGCCAATTGTCAGCTCCGACGGCCGGGGACGCCGGCCTCCACGTCGTCGGGCCAGTCATTTGGCTTCGTATGCTTGGCTTCCTCTTCGGCTAGAAGCCGGATCAACGTCTGGTGACGAGCCTCATCCCGATGCGGGTCACCTTCGCCGATGGCGATGAGCTTCTTGTAGCGCCGGATATTTTCGTGATTGATGTAGTCGTTCATTGCGCCCTCCAACGGATTTGGCAGCATGGCGCGCGAGATCATTAATGGCTGCCTCTTGCGCAGCAAACGCAAGCCTTATTGTCGGCCAGGGAAGTAAATGCGAGACAGTGCCCCTGTCCCACAAGCCATCCATCGATGATTTGCAACCATATGGCCTCGTGGCCGTTCTGTCGTGATCACCGGCCCTGTCCGTTGGGCTTTCGGTGGCTGAGAGACCCGACAGTGCTCCCGCTCATGAAAGGGAGGCACCCATGGAAAACCAACCGTCACAGGCGTCGATCGCACTGACCTGCTCAGCTTGCGGGAGGCGACCCAAGTTCGTCACCAGCATCCTGGTGCCCCGGACAGCGCGCACAATCCGCATGTTCACCTGCGAGTGTGGCAAGCGAAACTGGATCGAAAGCGAATAATTGAAGTCAGCGCGGACAGCAACTGAGGCGCTCGAGGCCGGTCTACCCCGATGATCGAGTTCGGACGCGGTCTGAACACAAAGCCAGAGCACATTGACGCATCACCGTTCGTCGTCGGCCGTTAGCGGTGACAGAGAGTGCTGCAGGCTCCCGCCCAAGCACGGAGCATTGGTTATGTCGAACTACAAAGCCTACCTCATTTCTCGAGACGGCCACCACATCAGAGCTGTCGACCTTGAGTGTGTCGACGATGACGCTGCAAAGAGACTTGCCGAGCAGCTCACGAATTTCAGCAATGTTGAGCTATGGGAGCACGCCCGCAGAGTTGCGAAGTTTGGCAGCAAATCTGACTGAAGGACATTAACGGCGGGCGTCCCTGCTGCTCATTCCCTGTCGTCGCCCCCGACCAACGGATCGCGCCGCCGACCGGGTGCACCGGATGCATGACGGCACTGAGGTCACTCGCCTTCTCTCGTTCCAATGTCCTTCCAGCCGGCGTGCCGATCCTGTTGAAGATCGGCTCCACCTCTAAGCGGTCGGTCTTGAATTACATATTGATTTTCAGTTGCATAAGAGTTCGCATTGTTATTTCCGAATGGTGCGCCATTCACACGCAACCCCCGCACGAGGTGATGACCCATTGCACGGCGTTGGGTGTGCCATATCGTGCCAACGTCTTCAGCGGTTCCATCTTCGCCGTCGATGAACGCGTCAATGCGACCGATCGCGGCGCCGACAACTCGCATTTTGCCTATGGGCTATCTCACACATTGAGAATAAGTGGTCTCACAAATTGCTGAATCGGCGCCAAGCGACTTCCATTGCTTTGTCTAACTCAGGTTGTATGGTGGCCGTAAGGGCATTTCGACTTGGTCGATGACGTACGGACGGTAGGCGTTGTCCGAATCGTTGGTGATCATGATCACAAGAAAAGTGTTCAGCCGTGGATAGAATGAGGGACAGAGGACAATGACCGAAGGATTAGGACAATGTCGCTGCTCCAGATCAATCTCTTCGGCGGTGTCGAAGTCATGCGCGTTTCCGGCGAGTCGGTTTTGATCTCCAGTCGCAAGGCTGCAACTCTTCTGGGCTATGTGGCGCTCAGTTCCCCTCGGGCCATTTCTCGCGGCAAGCTCGCGACCCTGTTGTGGGACGGTCAGTTCGGCGATCGCGCGCGCGCCAGCCTTCGACAAGCTCTGCTCACATTGCGGCGTGAGTTGCCGCAATATTCCGATGTGATCTCGGCCGATCGCGACGACATCCGCATCTGCCCGAACGCCATAAGTAGCGACGTCGCGGAGTTCGAGCGGCTCCTGGCGGATGGAGATCCCGAACGACTGGCTCGCGCGGCGATGCTTTATCGGGGTGACCTTCTCGAGGGCATCAGCTCGACCTCATGCCAGTTCGAAGCCTGGCTGTCCGCCGAGCGCCAACGACTGAGGACAAAGGCGATGCAGGCGCTTGCGGGCCTGCTGGACGCCGACGGGCGCGAACACGCGGACATAGCGATCGCACTCGCGCTGCGTATTCTTGCGGTCGACCCGCTTCAGGAGGAAGTCCATCGTATATTGATGCGCTGCTACGCGCAGCAAGGCCGCCGGACCGACGCGTTGCGTCAGTACGATCTTTGCCGCTCCGTGCTGTGGCGGGAGGTTCGCGCAGTGCCGGAGCGGGAGACCGAGCAGCTGCAGCGCGAAATCCGCCGCACGTTCCACGCTGCCCCCCTGCGGTCTGCCTCACTCAAATTGCATCGAGCCAAAAACATTGACGCAACTTTCACGCTCGGCGTGACGCCTGCATCACGATCCTGGTCGTAGCCTTAGCCGCTCGCACAATCGTGCGTAGTGATCCCGACTCCCTTTAGGGAACGCGTGTCGCTCGCGGGTCAGGCACTTCATCAGGAGACTTTGATCATGACTGGAACACAGCAAGGATATGAGGACTACGGCCAATTGGATCCGCAGGGGATATTCGGCTCCATCCTCGGCGGTGCGGCCGGACGAGTTATCGGCAACCTGCTCGGCGGCAAAAGGGGAAAGAATATCGGCGGCATGATAGGTAACATCGGCGGAGGTTTCCTGCCGCTTTCCGCCGGTCCGGAAACGCCGCAAGGTTCGGTGCAGGTCTCCGACATGGAGCTGCAGAGCTTCTGGAGCGTGCTGAAGAAGATCGGCCAGGGCGTGCAGACCGGCCTCGATGTCGGCAAGCAGCTCGGCGTGTTCAACGCCGGCCAGCCCGGACTTCAACCCGCGACGGAGCAGGTCTCCGACATGGAGCTGCAGAGCTTCTGGAGCGTGCTGAAGAAGCTGGGGCGGGGCGTGCAGACCGGCCTCGATGTCGGCAAGCAGCTCGGCGTCTTCAACGCCGGCCAGCCCGGCCTTCAACCGGCGCCGGAGCAGGTCTCCGACATGGAGCTGCAGGGCTTCTGGAGCGTGCTGAAGAAGATCGGCAAGGGCGCCCAGACCGGCCTCGACATCGGTCGCCAGCTCGGCGTGTTCAACGCCGGCCAGCCCGGCCTTCAACCGGCGCCGGAGCAGGTCTCCGACATGGAGCTGCAGAGCTTCTGGAGCGTGCTGAAGAAGCTGGGGCGGGGCGTGCAGACCGGCCTCGATGTCGGCAAGCAGCTCGGCGTGTTCAGCGCCGGCCAGCCCGGACTTCAACCAGCGACGGAGCAGGTCTCCGACATGGAGCTGCAGGGCTTCTGGAGCGTGCTGAAGAAGATCGGCAAGGGCGTGCAGACCGGCGTGAACATCGGTCATCAGCTCGGCGTGTTCAGCGCCGGCCAGCCCGGACTTCAACCCGCGACGGAACAGGTCTCCGACATGGAGCTGCAGAGCTTCTGGAGCGTGCTGAAGAAGATCGGCCAGGGCGCCCAGACCGGCCTCGACATCGGTCGCCAGCTCGGCGTGTTCAACGCCGGCCAGCCCGGCGTTCAACCTGCTGCGGCGCAGGTCTCCGACATCGAGCTGCAGAGCTTCTGGAGCGTGCTCAAGAAGATCGGCCAGGGTGCCCAGACCGGCCTGGATATCGGTCGCCAGCTCGGCGTCTTCAACGCCGGCCAGCCCGGTGGCACGATGCACTAGACCCAACGCGCAGGGGGCGGGCGAACGCCCGCCCTCTACGCACAGACGAGAATGGAAACCAGATGGCGGATTCAAACGCGTCGCAGCAATTCATCGTGCAGGGAGACCCGGTCCAATCCGGTCAGCTCAGCGAACACTTGCAGCGTGAACCCGGCGTGAAGCGAGTCGCGCAGGTCGCACCCGACGTCGTCATCCTTTCGATGACGCAGACACAGGCCGATCGCCTGAAATCGAGGTTTGCCACGCTCGTGGTTGAACCGGATTCAGCGCTGAAGCCATTCGATGCCGACTGATTTCGGTGGGCAAACATTGGACACGCAAAACATCAAGGAGGCCGCAGATGGCCACAAAAGGCAAATCAGGAACTTCCGCGCAGGGCGAGCACGGCGCGTCCGAACTGACGACAAACGGCAACGGTGCGCTTCCCGAGCAAGGCGGCAGCCCGTCACCGGCACGTGGGCAGGGGCCCGCAACGATCGGATCGCGCCCGGCGCAATTCATGATCGCGCCGCAGCAGCAACCCGGGCTTGCGACCTTCAGCATCGATTTTCTGACCCAGCAGCTCACCAGCAGCCCCGACATCGAAGTCGTGAAGACGGTGCCTGCGCCGCGCCTGTTCGGATTTCAGAGCGCAGATCTCGGACAAGTGCCGCTCAGTCCGCTGGTCCTCGCCAAGATGACTCCCGACAAGGCCAGGTTGCTGCAGACCCAGGCAGGACAGCGTTGCGCGGTGGAGCGTGACGAGCGGCTGACCTACATGCTCGACCCGACCACGCCGCAGCTTCCCAATCCGGGAGTGCTGACGCCGCTGGCTGACGGCTTCACCGCGACTATCGAAGTATTGGGCCAGGACGGTCCGCTGCCCGAAGCCGAGGTCTATGTGTTCGGCAGCATGTGGCCGGCACAGGGCATCACCGACGCCACCGGCCGTGCCACGTTGACACTCCAGGGCGAAACTCCGGAGACTATCCGCTCGATTCTCGTCAAACCGAAAGTCGACTACTGGACCTTCTGGCTCGATCGTCCGCAGCTCGTTCCCAACAGTGTCAACCGGATCGTTGTGAGGGCGCTTGGCGCGGTCTTGCGGAGCTTCCCCGGCCAGCAACTGACGGGTTGGGGTGAGCGCGCGATGGGCCTTGATCGTCTGCCGCCGTCCTTTGATGGCGCCGGTATCAAGATCGCGGTCATCGATTCCGGCCTGGCGCCGACCCATCGCAACCTGCGCGGCATCAGGGAAGGCACCAGCATCGTCGGCAATGACAAGACGGCGTGGACCATTGACACGATCGGCCACGGCTCGCATTGCGCTGGAATCATCGCCGGCGGACCCATCGGCTCAGGCGGCGGTATCCGCGGCTTCGCTCCCGCGGCGGAAATCCATGTCTGCCGGATCTTCCCGGGCGGCCGGTTCAGCGATCTCGTCTCTGCGCTCGATTATTGCATGGAGCATGGCATCGACGTCGCCAACATGAGCCTTGGTGGCGGCGAGCCGTCGCGGATCATCGAGGAACGAATCGTCCGCGCCAAGGAAAGGGGCATGGCCTGCATCATTGCCGCCGGGAATTCCTCGGGGCCGGTGCAGTTTCCGGCTTCGACGCCGCATTGCCTGGCGGTCGCCGCATTGGGCAAGTGGGGCGAGTTTCCCGACGACAGCTATCATTCGCAGCAAGCCCTCGATGGTTTCCAGAGCCGCGATGGATATTTCCCGGCGAAGTTCTCTTGCTTCGGGCCGGAGATCGACGTCTGCGCGCCGGGTGTGGCGATCGTCTCATCGCTTCCCGCCGATGGTTTCGGTGCATGGGACGGTACCTCGATGGCGACGCCACATGTCACGGGCCTGGCCGCGCTTGTGCTGGCGCACCATCCGGACTTCACCAAAGGCAGCTTCCAGAATCGCGATGCACGCCGGGTCGAGCGGCTATTCCAGATACTGAAGGATTCCGCGACGCCGCTGCAATTCGGTGACCCGAATCGTGCCGGCGCGGGACTGCCGAACGCGATGCGGGCGCTCGGCCTGGAAACCGGAATCGCCCCGGTTGCCGCCGCTGCGTCCGGAACCGATCCCTCGCTGGCAACGCTGCGTCGTCTGCTTGGATTGCGGCCGGTCGAAGCACCGAGCATGATTCCGGCGAGCGCGCCGGCACCGCAGTCCATTAGTCCCATGCAGAACGGTTCGAGCCACGTCATGCGCGGTCCGGCACAGATCGCGAGCGCGACAGTCGCCCCCATGATGATGGATCCTGATCCAGCTCAGATCCGGCAGATCATGCACAAGGTCGGATTGCTGTAACGCGCGTCCTTGTGACCTTGCCGCGGGGCACAGCACGAGCTGTGCCCCGCGCTCTTATTGCGCCGTGGCAAGAAATCAAATGCCTGTGTCGCCGCCCGTCAACCCCTCGCCGCAAAAATATTCTACTTTACCGAAATTCGGAAATGACGTATACCACCGCCCATCCCGGCTCACCTTGAGGGGCGATCACGTCGTCGTCTTGTTCGCGAGCCGGGCTTGCGGTGGACGCGGCAGCGTCGGGCGCGAGAGGCGCGGGCAGGGCGGGTAGTCCCCGGTGAGCCCGTGGCCGCGCGCGGACGAACGGCGCTGCTAGGTTTCGTCTCGTCTGTAAGTTTCCGGCTCCGTCGACAGGGCCGGGAAAACTGCGGCGACATGGCGGGCCGTGCGTACGGCAAAACCGTGTGGTCCTGGCCGTCGTTGCTACGGTCAAGCTCTTGGGGAGGCGGCATCTGCGTCAACCGGCGCGGTGTCGGTGAATTCCGCGAGGACGAGGGAGGCCAGAAGGAAAGTTCGGCTCCCGGGAGAGCACGGCATAAGTCGTCCGACCACCGCGCAGGGAAGGCCGAGTGATCGGCACCACCTGTATGCTGCTGTGCGGTTTTTCTGCGCGTGCATTTTGCGCAGCAGACCGCGGGTGCGAGGTCAGCACCCGGTCTTCCCTGCGCCCTCTTGAACGAGAGGGTGAAGTGAACCAGCAAAGCTCGGGCGAAAATCGTCGCGAGAATGCGAAGTCGTGACCCAATCCCTGAAGTCCCCTCACAGCTGCCACGATCAGTGTCTGAGGGACGCGTGATTCAGCGCGTCAAATCCTTGGCCGCTTCGGCTCGTCTCCCCGGCATTGTCGGCATTCTGCTCGGCCTCGTACACGACGCCGATGGTCCGGAGGATGCTGGACGGATTGACGCTGATCGAGTCGATCCCAAGCCCGGCCAGAAACCGTGCAATCTCCGGATAGTTCGCCGGTGCCTCGCCGCAGATGCCGATATGGCGGCGGTTGCGCTTGGCGCCCTCGACGGCGAGTCTCAGCATTTCCAGCATGCCGGGATCGCGCTCGTCGAAGTCGAAGGCGACGATGTCCGAATCCCTGTCGACGCCCAGCGTGAGCTGGGTCAGGTCGTTCGAGCCGATCGAGAAGCCGTCGAACAGCTCCGCGAACCGGTCGATCAGGATGACGTTGTTGGGAATCTCGCACATCACGTAGATCTCCAGCCCGTTCTCGCCCTGTTTCAAGCCATGCCCGGCCATGGTCTGGATGACATTGCGGGCTTCCTCGACCCGCCGGCAGAACGGAATCATGACCTTCAGGTTGGTCAGGCCCATGTCGTCGCGGACGCGCCGCAGTGCGGCGCATTCCAGTGCAAAGCCCGCGGCGTAGGCGGGGTGGGCGTAGCGGGCCGCGCCGCGGAAGCCGAGCATCGGGTTCTCCTCCCGCGGCTCGAAATCCGCGCCGGCTTTGAGATTGGCATATTCATTGGTCTTGAAATCGGACAGGCGAACGATGACCGGACGCGGATGGAACGCGGCCGCGATCGTGCCCACGCCCTCCGACAGGCGCTCGACGAAGAAGTCCGAGGGCTTCTTGTAGCGCCGGGTGATCTGCTCGATCATTCGCCGGTCCTTGGCGGATTTCACCTGCTTCGGCTTTGCCAGCGCCATGGGGTGAATGCCGATGTGCTGGTTGATGATGAATTCCATGCGCGCCAGGCCCACGCCGTCGTTCGGCATCATGGCGGTCTTGAAGGCGAGTTCCGGATTGCCGAGATTGACCATGATCTTGGTGCGCGGCTTCTTCAGTGCCCCGGTCGCGACTCGCTCGACGTCGAAGGGCAGGCGGCCGGCATAGACGTGGCCGATATCGCCCTCGGCGCAGGATACGGTCACGGTTTTCCCGGTCTTCGCCTTCCTGGTGATGCCTGCAATCCCGACCACGGCGGGAACGCCGAGCTCGCGGGCGACGATGGCGGCATGGCAGGTCCGGCCGCCATGCTCGGTGACGATCGCGGCGGCGATCTTCATGACCGGCTCCCAGTCGGGGCTGGTGGCCGGCGCGACCAGGACCTCGCCCGGCTTGAAGGCGCGCAGATCCTGCTTCCTGGCAATCAGCCGGACCTTGCCGGCCGCGATCTTCTCGCCGACCGCGCGGCCTTCGCCGAGCAAAGCCGCGGAGTTCGGCTTCAGGATATAGTTTTCCAGCGCCTCGGGCGTGCGGCGGGATGCAACCGTCTCGGGCCGGGCCTGGATGATGTAGAGCTTTCCGTCGGCGCCGTCCTTGGCCCATTCGACGTCCATCGGCAGCGGATGTCCTGCCTTCTTCGAGTAATGGTCCTCGATGATGATTGCGCTCTCGGCGAGGCTGAGGACGTCGTCGTCCGAGATGCAAAGGCCCTCGCGCTCGCGGCGCGACGTCGGCACGTTGCGCGTGGCGGTGCGCCCCCGCGCATAGATCATCTTCTTGTCCTTGGCGCCGATCCGGCGCGACAGGACCGCGCGGAAGCCCGCGTTGAAGGTCGGCTTGTGGACATAGAACTCGTCCGGCTCGACGGCGCCCTGCACGATGTTCTCGCCCAACCCGTAGGCGCCGGTCACGAACACCACGTCGCGAAACCCGGATTCCGTATCAAGAGTGAAGATGACGCCGCTGGACGCGAGGTCGGACCGGACCATCTTCATGACGGCTACCGAGAGCGCGACCTTGAAATGGTCGAAGCCGTTGTCGATGCGATAGGAGATCGCGCGGTCCGTGAAGATCGACGCGAAGCAGCGGCGGCAAGCCTCGAACAGCGCGCGCTCGCCGCGGACGTTGAGAAAGCTGTCATGCTGTCCGGCGAAGCTCGCGTTCGGCAGATCCTCGGCGGTGGCCGAGCTGCGGACTGCGACCGCAACGTTCGGCCCGTATTCCTGCTCGAGCTGCCGATAGGCCTCCACGACCTTCTGCCTCAGCTCGACGACGTCCGTTGCGGCGTACACGATGTCCCGCGCCGCCGCACCCCGCCGGGCGAGGTCAGCGATACGCCGCTTGTCGAGGCCTGCAAGCAGCTTGCGCAACTCCTCCCAGGCGCCCTGCTGCAGGAGGGCGGCGCGATAGGCGGCTGCCGTCAGCGCAAAGCCGTTCGGCACCGAGATGCCGCGCCGCGACATCGTCGAATAGAGCTCGCCCAGCGAGGCGGTCTTGCCGCCGACCATGCCGACATCGTGAAGGCCAATGTCCTTGAACCAGCGAACATAGGGATTTCTGCTCATCTCTTTGCTCCGCATTCCAGGGCACCGGTCGGGGGCGCGATCCGCATCGACAATGTGGGGGGAGGCGGGCTGTACAGTGTTGCGAAAGATCAATGGAGGCGTCAGCTACGTTTCTTCGATCACCACCTGTTCGGCCAGCCGTTCGACATCCGCGGTCCGGCACAGCTCGGTGCCGGGATTGAGCAGGGCTGCGGCACCCGCTGCCATCGCGTAGCGGAAGGCGGCGCCCAGATCGGTGCCGGAGGCGAGCCGCAGCACCAGTGCGCCGAGAAAACTGTCACCGGCCCCGACCGCGCTTTGCGGGATGATCGGCAGAGACTTTGCCCGCCATGTGCGGTCCCGGGTGACCAGCGCCGCGCCCAGATGTCCCATGGTCAGCGCGACGATCGACGCTTGCCGCATCTCGACGATGCGTCGGGCGGCCGCCACCCATTCACCGGCGTCCCGAGGCTCCGTGCCCGTCAATTCGCGCATCTCGCGCAAGTTCGGCTTGATCAGGTCGACGCCGTCCGCAACGGCCGCAGCGAGCGCCGCTCCCGACGTATCGAGAATGATCTGGGATCCACGTCGCTTGGTGATCGCGGCCATGCGCGCATAGAAATCGTCAGGCACTCCACCTGGCAAGCTGCCGCTTGCGACCACAAAGCGGGGAAAGGGATCGAGCGAGGCGATCAGCTGCAGGAACTTCGACCATTCGCGGTCAACGAGTGTCGGCCCCGGAAGGATGAAGCGGTACTGCAACGCAGTCGACTGCTCGTGGACAAAGAAATCCTCTCGCGTCTCACCCGCGATCTGGAAGGTCTGGCTGTCAACGCTCTCCGCGTCGAGCAGGCGGCGCAGCAGATCGCCCGTCGCGCCGCCCACCGGATAGATCGCGCGCACGCCGCGGCCGCCGAGCCGCTTGATCACGCGCGCGACATTGATGCCGCCGCCGCCAGGATCGCGCCGCTGCGACGTGCCGCGCAGCTTCGCGACGGGAACGATCCGTTCGACCGAAGTCGACACATCGACCGCGGGATTGATCGTGACGGTGGCGATGTCCGGCATGACCTGTCTGTATCAGCTTGAAGTTGGAATATCGGCTTCGCAGGATATCCGGCAGAGCAGGCGCCAGTTTAATCTGGATCAAGGCCGATGTTGCGCCGTCGGTCAGTCGAAGAATCGGGCCGAGGAGCCATTGCCGCTCACTTGGCACAGCAGCGGGCGATCAGCTGGCGGAACCTCTTCGAACCGTTCTTAGATTAGAATACCTACAAGACTGCGGCGCGTCGCTATTCTGGAGTATCTTGAAATCTGCTATTCGACGATCGGTCGTCACATCTTAGAAGCGATTTAGTGTACTGTCGTAGCGCTGGTATGGCCGATAGACCTAAAATAGCTCAATGGCACACCTGTTGTGCTGGCCGATCTCCATGGGAGATGGGGACGCAATCAGCTTGATTGGCGGGGCGCGGTGATAAGGCCTACGATTGCAGCTAACATGGAAAGTGCGCAAGAGCGGTTCTTCATGCTTTCCGGGGCGATGATCCTGTCTGCCGGCGTCAATCGCTTTGACGAGCCGAAGCGGGTCAACGTAGCCCTGCGTGCGGGCATCAAGACGGTGGTCCTTTTGAGCGGCCGGCTCCAGATCAGCATCGGGGGCGACAGCGCGCGCGAGGTGTGCGGGCCGACCGTCCTGGTGATCCGGAGCTCGGCGGATGCTGCCCGTGATCAGGTCTTCGCCGCAAACGTCCCGATACGCTATTTGATCGTGCAAATGGATGAAAGCGTCCTTGGATCGCAGACGGCCGCGGCGCTTGACCAATCCCTCGAGGCGCTCGCGACTCGCGGCGGCACCGGGGCCAGGCTGGCGTCACGTCCGGTCGGGCACGCGCTTCGGGCCCTTGTCGCGCAGATCACGAACTGCCCGATCCGTGGCCCGGAACGCGAGCTGTATCTGTGCGGAAAGGCCATGCAGCTCGTGGCGGTCGCGATCTCATCCTGTATCAGCGACGCCGTTTGCGATGCCAACCTGGCATCTCGGGATATCGAACGGATTCGTCGCGCACGGGATATCCTGGTTGCGACAATGAGCGAGCCGCCAAGCCTGGAGGCGCTGGCGCAGCAGGTCGGATTGAACGTGAGAAAGCTCAGCGCGGGTTTTCGTAGCCTTTATGGCGCAAGCGTCTTCGGCTTCCTTCAGGAATATCGACTGGAGCAGGCCTACCAGCTGATATCGACCGGCGAGATGAGTGTGTCGCAGGCGGCGTTCCATGTCGGATACGGCGCTGCCCATTTCGCGACCATCTTCCGCAAACGTTTCGGCGTCTCGCCCAGCCGCCTGCGCTGACAACGGGCGCATGCCGGGCAGTCTGTAGGTCTCCTAAACTTGATCGAAAGCGAGAGTCCGGCAAACGAAAGTCCGCCTCTGGTTCGCCTGCGGGCGCCGTGTCAGTACGGCCCTCGTGCGGAAGTTGTTTCCGCCGGGGTCGTGCGGGTTTGAGGATGATGAGGACGTTTCGCGCAAAGTGGTTTCTCCATGTTTCTGTGCTGGTCACCACCGGCCAATTGATCGAAGCCGTCAGCGTCGCGAGCGCCCAGGCCATCAGCAGCACAAGCCTCCCGCCGGTCGTGGTCGAGCATTCAAAGCCGCGGCCTGCGCGCAGGACCTCGCACGCAATTCCGCCGGCGGCACCTCGCGCCGCGACCGCACAGCCGAAGCCGGCGCCGGAATCCGGCGCGGCGAACGAGACGGCGCGCGGACCGGTGCGCGGCGTCGTGGCGCACCGTAGCGCGACCGGCTCGAAGACCGATGCGTCCATCCTGGAGGTCCCGCAATCCATCACCGTGGTGACGAGGGAGCAGATGGCGACCCAGGGAGTCCGCACCGTCGCCGAGGCGCTGCGCTATGAGCCCGGTGTCGTCTCCGAGACCCGCGTCGGCGATCGCTTCGACGGCGTGTTCATCCGCGGCTTTGGCGGCTTCAGCGCCAACGCAAACTTCCTGCATTTCTGGGACGGTCTGCGCTTGGCGCGCGGCGTCTCCTACGCCATGCCGTCGATCGATCCCTACCTGCTCGAGCGGGTGGAAGTCCTTCGCGGGCCGGCCTCGGTACTCTATGGCCAGAACAATCTCGGCGGCATGGTCAATCTGATCAGCAAGAGCCCGACGTCGGTGCCGCAGGGCGAAGTGATGACGCGGTTTGGCGATCACAACAGAATCGAAGGCGGCTTCGATGTCGGCGGACCGCTGACCAAGGACGGGCAATTGCTGTATCGCCTGATCGGACTTGCCCGCAAAGCCGATACCGAAGTCAATTATACGACGACCGAACGCGAGCTGATCGCGCCGATGGTGACCTGGCGGCCGACGCTCGACACCACGTTCACGTTGCGGGCCGTCCACGATCGCGATCCATCGAGCTATCAGCCAAACACGCTTCCCGCGCTTGGCACGCTGCAGGCCAACCCGAACGGACAGATCCCGCGCAGCTTCTTTGCAGGTCATCCGAACTACAACACCTACGACCGTACTCAGGATTCGATCGCCTACGAGCTCGAGCATCGCTTTGACGATACATGGGCGGTCCGACAAAACTTCCGCTACATGAACATATCGAGTGACTTCAAGGCCCTGTCGGTGACCGGGTTTGGCGCCGGCTCGACCTGCGGCGCCGGCACCATAGCCAACCTCTGCCTTGCGCGCACAACCACGCACTATCTCGAAACGCTGCAGGCCGCCGCGATCGACAATCAGGTTGAAGCCAGATTTGCAACCGGTTGGCTGCAGCACACCGTGCTGATGGGAGCCGACTATCAGACATCCTCCGCCGATGCGACCTTCGGCAACGGGACGTCCACCAACGTCAACTATCTCAACCCCAATTACGGAACGATCGTCGCGCCGAACCTGACGACCAAGACGGTGCAGAACCGCGAGCAGACCGGCGTCTATCTTCAGGACCAGATGCGGCTCGGCAAGCTGGCGTTGGTGCTCGGTGTTCGCAACGACTGGGCGAACGCGTTCTCGGATACTCGCACGATCACCACCGGCGCCTATACCAATCGCAGCCATCCCTCGGATTCGGCTACGACCTGGCGCGCCGGAGCGACGTATCTGTTCGATAACGGCCTTGCGCCCTATGCGAGCTATTCGACCTCGTTCGAGCCGACCATCGGGACGGACTACACTGGCGCGGCTTTTGCGCCCACGACCGGCGAGCAGTACGAGATCGGCGTCAAGTACCAGCCGACAGGCTTCAACGGCATGTTCATGCTGTCTCTCTACGACATCACCCAGAACAACGTCCTGACGATGGACTCGACGCACCTCTACTCCAAATATCCCGCATGTACGCAGTCCGGCCTCTATTGCCAGATTCAACAGGGTCAGGTGCGCTCCAAGGGAATCGAACTGAGTGCAAAGGTCTCGCCGCTGCCGGGCCTGGACCTCATTGCAGCTTTCTCCCACAACGACATCGAGATCACCAGGAGCACGCAGGTGGTCAGCGGCATCGCGATCCAGGGCAAGGTGCCCGTCGGCGCTCCCGCCAATACCGCTTCACTGTGGGCAGACTACACGCTCCAGAGCGGACAGCTGGCGGGCTTCGGCTTTGGCGGTGGCATCCGCTACGTGGGTGAATCCTACGGTGACAACATCAATTCGATGGCGATGATCGTTCCGGCATACACGCTCGCCGATCTGATGCTGCATTACGATCTCCACGGACTATCGCCGCAGCTGAAGGGCTGGAAACTGGCGTTCAACATGACGAACGTCTTCGACAAGACATACGTCTCGGCTTGCGCGTCCTCGACGCAGTGCTTTTACGGCAGCGGCCGCGCGACGATGGGAACGATCAAATATCAATGGTGAGCTTGCGTGATGCAATGGTTCGAGGCTGGCGTGCCGGGGTTGGGCTGTCTGACGAAAGTTGCCGCTGAGATCTCGAAGCTGGAAACGATCATGATGGACAAGGCGACTTTCCCCGTCAGGGCACGTACCGTTCCGCGAAGGCCGATCGCGGTGATCTCCGCATTGCTGATCGCGCTGGCGATGCCGGCGTTCGCGCACGCCGAGATCGTCCTGAACGATCTCAAGGGGCGGACCGTTGCCCTGGAAGCACCGGCGCGCCGTGTGGTGGTGGATGATGGTCGCTTGATCCTCGCGCTCTCGTTTCTGACCGACGATCCCGTCAGCCTCGTCGCGGCCTGGCCGCACGATGTCGACCGCTTCGGCCGCGAGCTCTATGCGTCCTATCGGCAAAGGTTTCCGGCGATCGCAACCTTGCCGAGGTCGGCGAGCAGCGCCCAGGACATGATCGCCGAGCAGATCATCGCCGCCAATCCCGATCTGGTGGTGCTGTCGCTCTATTCGCATCCGGCCGAGCAGCAGCTCGGGCAGCTCAAGCAGGCCGGAATTCCCGTTATCTTCGTCGATTTCGTCGCCGATCCCCTGGCCAATTCCGACCGCAGCCTCGACATCCTGGGCAAGGCCGTCGGTCGGCAGGCCGAGGCCGACAGGGTCATCGCGTTTCGCAAGCACCACAAGGCGTTGATCTCGGCGCGCATCGCCAAGTCGGATCGATCCGGCCGCCCCGTCGTCTTCATGGAGACGCATGCCTCGATGCAGGAGCCCTGCTGCAATTCGCCCGGTTCCGGCAGTGTCGGCAAGTTCATCGAATTCGCGGCCGCACGAAATATCGGCGATATCCTGGCCGGCAAGCCGTCCGGGCAGATCAGCCTGGAATATGTGCTCGCCTCGAAGCCGGACGTCTACATCGCAGGCGGCGGCGAATACATGGCCCATCGGGGCGGTCTTCTCATCGGTCCGAACTACGATGCGAAGCAGACGCGCGACTCCATGGCGCGGCTTCTCGCCCGGCCGGGCTTTCGCACGATCCCTGCCGCGACGAAAGGGGCGGTCCACGGCTTGTCGCAGCAGATCTTCAATTCGCCGCTCGACGTGCTGGCGCTCGAACTGATCGCGAGATGGACCCATCCGGAGCTGTTTGAGGACCTCGATGTCGAGACGACGCGAGGGACGCTCAACAGCCTCATGGCCGTGCCGCTCACAGGGACCTACTGGACCGACTGACGATCGACACGGTGGGGCAGGGGCAACCGATATTCCCAATCCACGAAGAAGACTGGAGAGCAGCATGCCGCCCCCCCTGATCTGGATCGACGAACAGGCGTCAACCGAGACCGCCCTCGCCCGTCCGATTCCCTTTGTCATGAAGACGGCAGGGGAGACGATGCTCGCGCTCGGTCAGATCGCGACGCTGGACGAAGGTTCGCTTGCCGACCTCGCGGCGCGTGCCGCCGGCTTCTTCGAGAAGCGGACGGAGGGCCCGGACGTCCTGGTCGGCGCCCTGCCGTTCGATCCGGGGCGCCCCTCGCATCTTGTCCAGCCCGAACGCGTTCTGCGCGTCCAGGGAAGGCATGACATCGGCGCGATCCCCGGCCTTGACGGGCTCGCATCCGCGAGAGCAGGCGCGGCCGGGATCCTGTCGGTCGATGCGGATCCGGTTGCCGCCGAGTTCGCTCATGCTGTTGCTGTCGCGCTCGGCCAGTTGACCGCGGCGGACGCCAGCTTGCGCAAGGTGGTCCTGTCGCGCAGCCTCAAGGTGACGGCGAACCGTGATTTCTCGGCGGCCGACCTGATGCGCAGGCTTTCCGCGGACGACAGCGTTACGGTGTTTGCGACCCCTCTGCCGACCCGCGGGCATCAGCGCCGTAGCCTAATCGGCGCAACGCCGGAGCTGCTCGTCGAGAAGCGGGGCGGGCAGATCTGCTCTCATCCGCTCGCGGGCTCCGCCCGTCGCCATCGGGACACGGAGGAGGACCGCAAGGCCGGCGCCGGACTTCTCGCCTCCGACAAGGATCGCCGCGAGCACAAGCTGGTGGTCGAGTCCGTTCTCGATACGCTCGCACCCTATTGCGTCGGTCTGTCGGCGCCCGAGGGCACCTGTTTGAGGGCAACGTCGAGCATGTGGCACCTCGGCACGCGTATCGTCGGCCAACTCAAGGACGCTTCGCTGTCGTCGATCTATTTCGCAGGGCTCCTGCATCCGACGCCTGCCGTCTGCGGCCTGCCGCGCAGGCTCGCGCACGACCAGATCGTCAAGCTCGAGCCCTATGACCGGGAGTTCTACGCCGGTGCCGTCGGCTGGTGCGATTCCGCGGGCGACGGGCGCTGGCATGTATCGATCCGTTGCGCCGAGATCGAGGGCCGACACGCGCGGCTTTATGCCGGCGCCGGCATCGTGCCGGGGTCCACGCCGGAGGGTGAGCTGGCCGAAACCTCGGCAAAGTTCCGCGCAATGCTGGACGCCTTCGGCATCGATGGCAGCAGGTTCGACGCGTGAGGCCCGCCATGCTCGAACTGAAGCAAGTCTGGCCTGAGGAATATGCTCGGCGCTATCGCGACAAGGGCTACTGGCGCGGGGAAACCATGTTCGGCTTTCTCGAGCGGCGGGCCCGCGAGATTCCCGATCGGCTGGCCGTTGTCGGCGGCGACCAACGCTGGACCTATGCCGGCCTGATTGAACGGGCCGAACGGAACGCCGCTCGCTTTCTCGCGCTCGGGCTTCGTCCCGGCGATCGTGTCGTGGTGCAACTGCCGAACATTCCGGAATTCCTGTCCGTCGTCTTCGGGCTGTTCCGCGCCAACCTCATCCCGGTCTTCGCGCTTCCTGCCCATCGCCTCGCCGAGATCTCCCTCATCGTCGAGAGGGCGGAAGCGAGCGCCTATGTCATCGCGGCCGGGGATGGAGATTTCGACTTCCGTGCGCTTGCCCGCGAGGTCAGGGCGCGGGCCGGCGGTCTTCGCCATGTCATCGTGATCGGCGACGCCCAGGAGTTCCACGCGCTTGATGGCCTATCCTGCGGCGAGGTGACGTTGCCGCCGCCCCCTTCGGCCTCCGCGGTCGCCTTCCTGCAGATATCGGGCGGCAGCACCGGCCTGTCAAAACTCATTCCGCGTACCCACGATGACTATATCTACAGCTTCCGCGCCAGCGCCGACATTTGCGGCTTGACCACGGACAGCGTGTTCATGGTGGCTCTGCCGGTCGCGCATAACTTCCCGATGAGCTCGCCCGGTGTGTTCGGTGCGCTCTTCGCCGGTGCCCGCATCGTCATGTGCTCCTCGCCGAACGCCGAAGCGGCCTTCGCTCTGATCGAACGGGAGCGCGTCACGATAACCGGCCTGGTCCCGCCCTTGGCGCTGCTGTGGATGCAGGCGGCGGCAACGTCCAGGTACGACGTCTCGAGCCTCGAGGTCCTGCTCGTCGGTGGCGCAAAATTTGCGCCCGAAGCGGCGTCCCGCGTCCGGGCCACGCTCGGCTGCACCCTGCAGCAGGTCTTCGGCATGGCCGAGGGATTGGTGAACTACACGCGGCTTGACGATCCGGAAGAGACGATCGTCAACACGCAGGGCCGGCCGATCAGCCCCGACGACGAGGTGCTGATCGTTGACGATCACGGCGATGCCGTCGCCGACGGGGAGCCCGGCCTCCTGCTCACGCGCGGCCCCTATACCATCCGTGCCTATCACAACGACGATGCTGCGAATGCGCGTGCCTTCACGCCGGACGGCTATTATCGCACGGGCGACATCGTCTCGCGCACGCCGGAAGGCAATCTCGTGGTGCGGGGACGGGCGGGCGACCATATCAATCGGGCCGGCGAGAAAGTCTCCGCCGAAGAGATCGAGGATCATCTCCTGGCCCATCCAGGCGTGTTCGACGCTGCGGTGGTCTCGGTCCCCGATCCCTATCTCGGCGAACGGAGTTGCGCCTTCGTCATACCGCGGGAGCAAAGGCCGAAAATCGTGGCGCTCAAGGCCTTCGTACGCGGCCGGGGCCTGGCTGAATTCAAGGTGCCGGACCAGATCGTCTTCGTCGATGCATTCCAGACGACGGCGGTCGGCAAGGTCAGCCGCAAGGTGTTGCGTCAGCAGCTTCGCGAGCAATTTCTCAAAACCGTACCGGAGGAGGTCTGACGTGGGGCTGCCGAGAATAGCGAATTACAACCTTCCTACCGTCGCGGAAATTCCCGCCGCGCGCGCCAGATGGGCATTCGATCCCGGCCGGGCCGCGCTGCTGATCCATGACATGCAGAACTACTTCGTCGGCGCTTTCGTGCCGGACGCCTCTCCGATTACCCCCGTCATCGCCAACATCGCGCGCCTGAAGGCGGCAGCGTCGGCGGCGGGCATGCCGGTGCTCTACACCGCGCAGACCGGCAACCAGGATCGCCGCGACCGCGGACTGCAGGCCGATCTCTGGGGGGCCGGGATGAGCAACACGCCGGACCATCAGCCGATCATCGATCCGCTGCGTCCGACGGCAGGCGATATCGTTTTCGTCAAGCATCGCTATAGCGCCTTTCAGATGAGCAATCTCGCCCACGTCATGCAGGTGCGCGGCCGCGACCAGTTGGTCATCAGCGGAATCTACGCGCATATCGGCTGCCTGATGACGGCGGGCGAGGCATTCCAGCGCGATATCAAGCCGTTCTTCGCCGCCGATGCGGTCGCCGATTTCTCGCGCGAGCGCCACGAGATGGCATTGGACTATGTCGCCGCCACCTGCGGTATCCCCTTGTCGGTCGATGCCCTTGTCTCCGCGATGGAGCGGAGGGTCGCCGCATGACGATCCTTCTCAGCCGCGATCTCATGCGCCGGGACATCGCCGCGCTGATCCATATCGATCCGGAGGAGATCGGCGAGGATGACAATCTGGCCGATCTCGGGCTGGATTCGATGCGCGCGATGAATCTCGTGCTGCTTTGGCAGGAGCGGGGGGTGCATCTCGATTTCGCTCGCATGGCCGAGCGTCCGACGCTGGCCGGCTGGTGGCAGCTTGCCCGCCAACGCATGGACGCAATCATGGAGGCGCGATCATGACGGCACGGACCGCGAGATCCGTTCCCGACCAGCCCGTGCGCGGGCTCGCCTTGACGCAGGCTCAGTCCGGCATCTGGTTCGCGCAGGGCATCGATCCCGGCAATCCCGTCTTCAACACGGGGCATTTCGTCGAAATCGGCGGAAGGCTCGATGTGGCGGCGTTCGAGCGCGCGGTTTGCCAGGTCGCGATGGAGGCGGACAGCCTCGCCGTCCGCATCGCGGGCCAGGACATGCAGATCGTGGAGGAGTGCAATCGGCCGCTGCTTCAGATCGAAGACCTTTCCCGATGCGACGATTCCAGGAGCGTGGCCCTTGCGGCGATGCAGAGGGACATGACCACGCCGCTCGACATGGCAAGCGGACCGCTCGCGCGCCAGGTGCTGTTTCGCCTCGGCGCGGACCGCTTCATCTGGTATCAGCGCATGCATCACGTGGTGACCGACGGTTTTGCGACGGGCCTCGTCACGCAGCGCATTGCGGATCTCTATAACGCCTCCGTCGCCGACGAGCCGCCCGGTGCGCCACTCACCCATCACGCGGTCGCTCTCGACGACGAGAGCGCCTATCGCGCATCGGAGCGGGCTGTGCGGGATGCGGCCTATTGGCGCGATGCCCTGCAGGACATGGCCGAGGTCACCGGCCTGGCGCCGGGGCTGGCGCGTTCCGCATCATCCTACGGCCATGTCGAAAGCCGGGTCGAACCGGATATCTGCCGCAGCCTGCTCCGGCTTGCTTCGGCAACGCGACTGTCCTGGGCCGATATCCTGACGGCGCTGACGGGCGCCTATGTCGCCCGCCACGTCAGGCGCAACGAGGTCACCATCGGCGTGCCGTTCATGGGGCGTTTCGGCTCGGCCGCGGCCCGCGTCCCGACGATGCTGATGAACATCTTGCCGCTGCGTCTCGTCGTCGATGAAGAGGCCGGGCTGGCCGGATGGCTGGCGCAGGCGGCCGGACGCATCGCGCGCGATCGCCGCCACGGCCGCTATCGCGGCGAACAGATGCGTCGCGATCTCGGCCTGGTTGGCGGTCAACGGCGGCTCTACGGCCCGCTCGTCAACATCCTGCCCTTCGATGCACCGCCCAGGCTGGCCGGCCTCGACACGCGGCTGACCGTTCTCGGAACCGGGCCGGTCGACGATCTCACCTTCACTTTTCGCGGCGACGCGGTCGCGCACAGCCTTAGCCTCGAGGTCGATACCAATCCGCTTCTTTACGGAGAGGGCGAGGCGGAGAGCCACGCCAGGCGGCTTGCGGCTTTCGTCCGCGCCGCCGTCGAGGCGGCGCTTGCGGGGCGGCCCTTGCGCGATGTCGCGACGGTCACGGATGAGGAGCGTCGCTGGCTGCTCGAGCAACTGAACGATACCGCGCATCCGGTCACCGACAGGACGCTGTCGCAGCTGCTGAACGACAGCTTTGCGACCTTCGCCGACAGGCCTGCGCTCAGCTTCGATGGCCGGACTCTCACCTACGCCGAGCTTGATCGCCGTACCGCAGCGCTGGCGGAGGCGCTCGCCGCGCGCGGCGCCGGGCGCGATGCGATCGTCGCCGTGACCCTGCCGCGCTCGCTCGACCTCGTCGTGGCGCTGATCGGAATCCTGCGGGCGGGCGCGGCCTACATGCCGCTCGACCTTACTCATCCGCGCGAGCGGCTGGACAGGATCCTGGCGTCCTCGCAGCCGGCTCTCGTCCTTGGCACCGGGGACAGCCCGCCGCTGGCTGGGCTCGAGACGTTGCCGCCGACGGACTGGCCGACCGCGCCGCACGGTCGCGGCCTTGCGCCGACCGCCGGCGACAGCGCCGCCTATGTGATCTACACGTCGGGCTCGACTGGCGAGCCGAAGGGCGTGATGGTCGAACACGCGGCGATCGTCAACCGGCTCGAATGGATGCGGCAGCATTACGATTTCGGGGCGGACGACGTCATCCTGCAAAAGACCCCGATGACCTTCGACGTGTCCGTCTGGGAGTTCTTCCTCGCTTTCCTTTGCGGCGGACGGCTGGTGGTCGCGCCGCCGGATATGCACAAGGATCCGAGGGCGATCGCGCGGCTCATTCGCGACGAGAAGATCACGACCTTGCATTTCGTGCCGTCCATGCTGTCGGCCTTTCTCGCCGAGCCGAGCTCGCACGGGCTTTCGGTGAAGCGGGTCTTCTGCAGCGGCGAGGAGCTCACGGCCGATCTGCGCGATCGGTTTCACGCGCGCATGACGGCGGAGCTGCACAATCTCTATGGCCCGACGGAAGCCGCGGTCGATGTCAGCTATTGGCCGGCTGCCGCCGGCGATTCCTCCCGCCCGGTCCCGATCGGCTATCCGGTCTGGAATACGCGCCTTTACGTGCTCGACGACCATCTGCGCGCTGTCCCGGTCGGCGTCGAGGGGCATCTCTATCTCGCCGGCGTCCAACTGGCGCGCGGCTATCTCGGCCAGAGCGATCTGACGGCGGAACGCTTTGTCGCCGATCCCTTCCGTCCGGGAGAGCGCATGTACCGCACCGGCGATCTGGCGCGCGTTCGCGGCGACGGCGCCATCCTCTATCTCGGACGCTCCGATCATCAGATCAAGCTGCGCGGACTGCGCATCGAGCTCGGCGAGATCGAAGCCGCGATCCTGTCCCATCCGGCGGTAACGCAGGCGGTGGTTGCCCTGCATGAGGATCGGGCGGGAGAAAAGCGCATCGTTGCCTACGCCACGCTCGAGCGCGGCGAGGCGGAGAGCGACGTGGAGGATGACATTCTCTCCCATGCCGGACGCCTCGTGCCGGAGTACATGGTGCCATCGGCTGTCGTCGTGCTCGACGCCTTGCCGATGAACGGCAATGGCAAGCTCGATCGCGCAAGGCTGCCGGCGCCGGTCTTCGCAGGCGGTCGCGGCCGGGCGCCTGCCTCCGACAATGAGAAGCTGGTGGCAATGCTGTTCGCGCGGGTCTTGCAGACGCAGGGGCCGTTGCAGGTCGACGATGATTTCTTCGATCTCGGCGGCCATTCGCTCCTGGCCGTGGAGCTGTTGCTGTGCCTGCGCGAAACGACCGGCCACGAGCCCGGCATCGGCGTGCTGTTCGAGCACTCCACCATCGGCAGGCTCGCCCAATATCTGGATCGGGGGACAGCGGGCGAGGGGACGGGCCTGCAGCCGCTGCTCAGGCTGAACGCGGCCGATCCGAACCGGCCGGCGGTCTTCATGCTTCATCCGGCCGGCGGGCTCAGCTGGTGCTACAACGGCCTTGCCCGGGCGCTCGGCGCCGACAGGCCTGCCTGGGGCGTTCAGGCCCTGGCGCTCGATCCGGAGGCGCAGGCGCCGCAAAGCTTCGACGACATGGCGCGCGATTATGCGCGTCGCATCGCCTTCATTGCAGACCGCGACAAGATCCACCTCATCGGCTGGTCGGTCGGCGGCATCCTCGCGCAGGCCATCGCGGTTCACCTCGCGGAGACGGGGCGTGAGGTCGGTGTCGTCGCCATGCTGGATGCCTATCCCTGTGATTGCTGGCGCGATGAGCCGGACCCGGGGCCGGGGGCCGCGCTGAAGGCGCTGCTCGCGATCGGCGGCTACGATCCCGATGCGTTGCCAGATCTGCCGCTGACGCGTCAGGCAGTCACGGCGTTTCTCGCCGAAAGCGGAAGTCCGCTCGGTCGGCTGCCCGCGGCGGCGCTCGACGGCATGGTGCGCGTCGTCGCCGTGAACAATCGCCTGGTGCGGGGCCACCGTCATCGCCGCTACGATGGGCCGGTGCTGCACTTCCGGGCCGCCAAGAACCAGAACGGCCCGCGCCTGCGGCCGGAAAGCTGGATGCCCTACGTCGGATCGCTCGATATCCACGACGTGCCCCTCGTTCATGCCGACATGATCGGTGCGGAAGCCGTGCGCCATCTCGCGCCGGCCTTGAAAGCTGCGCTGCTGGCGCGCGAGGCAGACGGGAAAGGAGGCGCATCGTGAGCGACTTCGAAGGCCGGACCGCGTTCCTGACCGGCGCGGCCGGCGGGATCGGGCTTGCCATGGTCAAGGCGCTGTTGCGGGAGGGAGCGAACGTCATTGCCACCGATCTCGCGGTGGACGCGCTGGCGGAGCTTGCCTGCGGCAATCTCCTGCCGCGTCCGCTCGATGTGACTGATAGCGCCGAAGTCGAACGCCTGATCCAGGAAGCCGCCGCTCGATGCGGCGGTATCGATTTCGGCATCAATATCGCCGGCGTGCTGTCGACGACTGCGGTGGTCGACACCAGCGATGCCGAATGGGAGCGCGTCTTCGCCGTCAACACCGGCGGGGTTTTCCACGTCTCGCGTGCGCTCGCTCGCCACATGGCGCCTCGCGGCAAGGGCAGCATCGTCACCGTCAGCTCCAATGCGGCCGGCGTGCCGCGCAAGGATATGGCGGCCTACGCCGCCTCGAAGGCGGCGGCGACCATGTTCACCCGCTGCCTCGGCCTCGAACTGGCCGAATATGGCATTCGCTGCAACATCGTGGCGCCGGGATCGACGCTGACGCCGATGCAGACCGGCATGTGGAGCGACGCGCGCGGCGGCGAGCGGGTGATCGAAGGGTCGCTTGCCAATTTCAAGACCGGCATTCCGCTGCGCAAGCTCGCCACGCCGGAGGACGTCGTCAACGCGGTGCTGTTCCTGCTGTCGGAGAAGGCAGGGCACATCACCATGGCCGAACTCTATGTCGATGGAGGTGCGACGCTGCATGCATGACAAGGCGCTGAGAAACACGTCAGAGCGCGTGCCGACGGACAGCGACGCGGAGGACATGCGGGCGCTGCAAGCGCTCGTGATGCCGGGCTGCCGGACGTTCGCGCTGCGCGCGACGGAAACCGGTCTGCGCTACGAGATCTTCGTCTATGTTCCGGAGGTCGAGCGGCCGGCTCGCGGCTTTCCGGTCATCTATGTTCTCGACGGCAATTCGGATTTCATCACTGTCGCCGAGACCGTGCGGCGCGTCTCCCGGCGTCCGATGGCCACCGGCATCGTTCCCTCGATCGTGGTCGGCATCGGCTATCCCAATACGACCGGATACAATGTCGACCGCCGCCATCTCGATTTCACCCGCGGGCCTGCGGATGCCGGTATGTTTCCGGACAAGGCGACGGATGCCTGCGGCGGCCAGGCCGCCTATGTCCGCTTCCTCCGCAATCAGCTGCTGCCGCATATCCAGGCCTGGCTCGACGTCGATCCGGACCGCCGCATCCTTCTGGGGCACTCCCTGGCCGGCTATTTTGTGCTGGACCTGCTGTCGCAACGGCCGGACATGTTCAACGGTTATATCAGCTTCAGCCCGTCGATCTGGTGGGACAGGGCCGGCCTGTCGAGGACGCTGGCCGCGGCGAGCGCCCTCGTGCGTCCAATCCGGCTTTACACTGCGGTCGGGCGCTGGGAGCAGCAGCTTGCGCCGTGGCAGGCCCGGGAAAATTTCAGTGCGCGCTATCACGAGATCCGCCAGGTTCGCCGCATGATCGACAATGCGCGCGAAATCTCAGGCGAGGTCGGGGCCGTCTTCGGCGCGCTGGCCGGCGTGCGCTTCGAGCTCGGCGAGAACGACGATCATGCAACCATCGTCACGGCAATGCTGTGCCAGGCGCTCCGCTTCGTCGGAGCCGCGCCTTCCGTCTGAGCGCGGACTCCGCGCCTCGGCGTCGCCTCAGACCGGGCCGTCGACGACGACGAACGGCGTGCCGCGCGAGCACGTCTCGACGCGCGCATCGATCCGATAGATGTTGCGCAGCATCTCGGTCGTGATGACCGAGGCCGTCGCCCCGCTCGCCGCCATCTTGCCGTGCGCGATGACGATCGTGTTCTCGCAGTAGCGGAGCGCGTGATTGAGCTCGTGGATCGCGATCATGACGATCATTCCGTTGCGCTTGGCAAGATCGCCGACGAGACCCAGCACCTCGATTTGTCGATGCAGATCCAGCGCCGAGGTCGGCTCGTCCATGAGCAGGACCTCCGGGCTCCGGACCAGCGCCTGTGCCAGCGAAACGAGCTGGCGTTGGCCGCCGGAGAGCTCGCCGAGGCCGCGAAACGCCAGATTGTCGATTCGCAATGCCTTCAACAGGCCGTCGATCTGCGCAAGCTCGGCGTCGCTGACGCGCCAGCTGCTGCCCTGCTTGGCCGAGAGCAGCACCGATTCATAGACGGTCAGAACCGCGTTCGCGCCGGTGTCCTGCGGCATGTAGCAGATCGCCTGCGGTCCGCGCGCGGTGTCGGACAGTTCGACCAATCCCGGCCCCTTGATCAGTCCGGCGATCCGCTTGAACAAGGTCGACTTGCCGGCCGCGTTCGGGCCGATCACCGCCGTGACGGTGCCGCTTCGCAGCTCAGCCAGTGTCACGTCGGCCAGCACGCTCGTCTTGCCGTAGGAGGCCCCGACGCCCTGGAGCGCCAAGGCTACCATGCGCGCCTCCTGCTGCCGAAGATCAGGACAAAGAAGAACGGGACCCCGATCAGCGCGGTGATGATGCCGATCGGCAGGATCAGGCCGGGGACGAGAGTCTTGCTGAGGACGGAGGTGCCCGACAGCAGCAGAGCGCCGCTGATCGCCGAGGCCGGCAGGAAGAAGCGCTGGTCCTCTCCGACGATCATGCGTGCGATATGGGGACCGACGAGGCCGACAAATCCAATCGTGCCGACGACGGACACCGGGATCGCCGTGAGCAGGCTGACGAGCATCATCACCCGCAGGCGCAGTGTGCGCACGTTGACGCCCATGCTCGCGGCCTTGTCGTCCCCGAGCCGCAACGCCGTCAGCGCCCAGGCGTCCTTCATGAGCCATGGCACGACGAGGACCAGCAGCGCCAGGATCATCGCAACCTTGGACCAGGTCGCCTTGGCGAAGCTTCCCATGGTCCAGAACACCACCGCCGCAAGGGCCTGCTCCGAAGCCAGGTATTGGAGCAGCGACAGCGCCGCGTTGAAGCTGAACACGAGCGCGATACCGAGCAACACGATCGTTTCGACGCTGACGCCGCGCATGGTCGAGGCCAGGTGGATGAACAGGGCGGCCGCCATCGCCATAATGAAGGCATTGACCGGGACCATGTACGCGACCGCACCGGGAAACAGCGCGATCCCGCCGACGAGGCCAAGGGCCGCGCCGAAGGCTGCCGCCGCCGAGATGCCGAGCGTGAACGGGCTCGCCAGCGGATTGGCGAGGATCGTCTGCATCTCGGCGCCGGCGACCGATAGCGAGGCGCCGACGAGGACCGCCATCAACGCGATCGGCATTCGGATATCCCAGATGACGACGTGCAATTGAGCCTCCGCGCCGGCGGGATCGAAGATGGCGGACAGCACTTGCCGCAGGGCATAGTTGGCCGGCCCGAGCGCCATGTCGCACGCGATGCTGATGCAAAGCGCAAGGCTGAGAAGCGCCAGGATGACAAGCCGACGAAAGACGCGCGCGCGATATTGGTCACGTCCCGTCATGACGATTTCGGAGCTTCCTTGGACAGTTTGACTCGCCGGTATCATGCGGCTCACGAAGGGGGTGATTGACTTCAGGCGGGTTGGACCAAAGGTCCGGTCCGCTCTTCATATCAGTGATGGTCTGGCAGCGAGCGGCCTGTTGCTTAGAATGCTTATAAGGAGAGGGCCTGGCGCGCTGCCATACTGGCGGGCCCTGCGTCGCTGCGCTCACCCGCGACTAGGAACTTCCGCGCATCGCCGGCGCTTGAATCAGCGGGCCAGAGTCGCCGTCGATTGCTGGCCTGCACGGCCCGCCTCCAAAGCCCCCATGCCCCCCAGGGTGGGCCGTGCGCCACGAGAGGAGGCGCCAGTGTCCGACCCGACCGAGCAAGAGATCAGAGAACGCGCGCACCGCCTGTGGGAGCAGGCCGGCAAGCCTGAAGGCCGCGAGGACGAGTTCTGGCAGGCCGCCGAGCAGGAACTGCGCAACGAGGACAAGTCCAACACGTTGCGGACGCCGGATGCGCTGTGACCGACAAGGCCTGCCCATTCTGCCGGGGTCCGGGATGGGCCTGCGAAAACCATCCGCTCAGGGCCTGGAGCGAACAGCGCGGCGATGCGAGCTGCACCTTGGGGAACAGACCATCACGGACGGGAATTCAGTGTCTGAACGCACGGGCCCTGAAGATATTCCTTTGCCACGGCAGTGTCGGCGGTGGACGAGCAGAAGAAGCTAGAGCACCAGATCGAACTCGCAACGCGAGCGGCCGCGCTCGTCAGGGACGAATCTACCGGGCAGCGCTTCCGAAGCTTTGCCGAGGAGCTGAAGCGAAAGCTCGGTCGCATGATGCGGCGCGGCAAGGTGCGCGCACGCGCCTACGAACTCTGGGAGCAGGCTGGGCGGCCGGCCGATCGCGAGCTGGAGTTCTGGCTCGAAGCGGAACGGCAGATCGAGGACGAACGCGAAGAACGGAAAGGTTCCGACTCGTCCTCGAAGCGATAGCAGTAGTGCTGCGTTGCAATAGTGTCGCCCTGCGACGAAGAAAAGGCCGCCGGGTTCCTCACCCTGGCGGCCTCGAAAAGTCCGTAGCTGTTGATTGCCTCCGCAGCCTTACGCGTACCGCCGTTACCTTGTTTGCGGCCATGCACGGTGTTTATAGGCGAGGGCGCGCGATTCGGCTGTGATCTGAAGCACACATTGGGAGGATGATGCGTGAGGGCTCGGGACTGGAGGATGGGTAGAGCACTTGCGAAGCGTTACCATTCCGCTCGTGCCCCGGACGCAGCGCAGCGTCTCTTCGACGGTGCGCTGCTGAGCCGGGGCCCATGTCGCCGCATTGTACCGTAGCGCCTCTGGGTCCCGGCTCGGCGCTGCAACGCTTGCGCGTTGCAGCTTGTCCGGGACAATGGATCACACCCGATACCACGCCGCCAAATTCCACGTCGTGACGTCCCAGCCCGACATGTCGATCACGAGGCTATTGACGTGGGCGTTGACGACGTTGCGGGACAGCAGCGGCAGGAAGACGTTTGCCTCGCAAAAGATCTCGTCGACCTTGATCAGCAGCGCGGCGCGCTTGGCCGGGTCGAGCTCGTTCTGCGCGGCCTTGTAGGCCTTGTCGGCTTCGGGATCGGACCAGCGCGAGATGTTGCGGCCGAGCCATTTGTTCTCCTTGGTGGCGATCTCCCAGGAGACGCACTGGTTCAGGAAGCGCTCCGGATCGGGCTGCGGCTGCGTGGTGTTGTACATCTCCATGTCGGCATAGAATTTCGAGTAGGTGTCGGGGTTGCCGACGTCCGAGGAGAAGAACACCGAGGCGGTGACCGCCTTGATCTCGATCTCGATGCCGGCCTTCTCGCAGGCCTGCTTGATGATGGCCTGGGTCTTCTGGCGCGGCGCGTTGGTCGAGGTCTGGAACACGTATTTGAGCCTCTTGCCGTCCTTCTCGCGGAAGCCGTCCGCGCCCTTCTTCCAGCCGGCCTCGTCGAGCACCTTGTTGGCCTTGTCGATGCTGAACTCGTATTTCAGCTTGGGCGACTTGAACTGCTTGGGCGCGTTGACGAAGCTCGCGGTGGCGATGCCGCCGCGACCGTAGATGAATTTCTGGATCGAATCGCGGTCGATCAACAGGTTGATCGCCCGGCGCACGGCCGGGTCGGACAGCGTCGGATGCTTGGTCTTGGCGTTCGAACGCTCGCCGTCGACCTCGGTCCACGGATCGGTCGTGTTGAGGATGATGAACTCGACATTGCCGGAGGGCGTGATGTCGAGCTTGCCCTTGCCGCTCGCCTCCATGCGCTTGAGGACTTCCTCCTCCACCTGCATGTTCCAGGCGAAGTCATATTCGCCGGTCTGCAGCACGGCGCGCGCCGCGGAGACCGCATCGCCGCCGCCCTTGATCTCGAGCGTGTCGAAATGCGGCTGGTTCTTGATGTGATAGTCGGGATTGCGCTCGGCGCGGATCAGGTCACCGGGCTTGAACTCGACGAATTTGTAGGGGCCGGTGCCAACCGGCTTCAGATTGGCCGGCGCCTCGCGCGACTTGGCGCCGGTATAGTCGCCGAAATGATGCTTTGGCAGGATCGGGCCGACCGAGCCGACGAACGGGTCGGCCCAGAACGGCGTCGGCGCCTTGAAGATCACCTTGACCGTATGGTCGTCGATCTTCTCGACCTTGATGTCCTTGTAGGATCCCGTGGTGTAGGCCGCCGTCGCGAGATCGGCGGCGTAGACCCAGGTGAAGACGACGTCGTCGGCGGTGAAGGGCTTGCCGTCATGCCACTTGACGCCCTGCTTCAGCTTCCAGATCACGCTCGTACCGTCGGCGGCAAGGCCGCCGTTCTGCTTGGTCGGGACCTCGGCGGCGAGGCAGGGGATCAAATTGCCCTCCCTGTCCCAGCCGGCGAGCGGCTCGAAGAACACGCGCGAGGCCATCTGGTCCTTGGTGCCGATCGCGAAATGCGGATTGAGCAGGGTCGGCGCCTGCCAGAACAGCAGCTTCAGCGGGCCGCCGCCGCCGGCCTTGGTCGGCTTGTACGGCAGCGTGGCATCCGCCATCGCGACGTCGTGCCAGACCAGGATCTGGCTCGCGATCGGGGCCGCGATCCCGAGCGCGGCCACCCTCTGCATGAACGAGCGTCGCGACAGCGTGCCTTGCTTCACCTGTCCTACCAGACCCCGGATTTCGTTCTCGTTCATCAATTGACCCTCCACCTCGAAGACAAATCATCGCTGGCAACCATCATGTTGCATCAGGCGCGAGGCGGCAATGCCGGCAAGGCCGCCCTGCGACGAAATGACGACGTGGAGAGCCCCTGTGGGCCGAGACCTGGATCGCCGCCTGAGAAACCCAGGCGACGATCCAGTGCGTACTTGACTGAACTTGGGGAAGTTCTAAGGCCGCGCCGCAACGCTAACGCGGTCACTCCCGGCGCATCAAGTTTCGTGATGTTGCGGCGGCCGGAGATTCATTGCAGCCGCCACGACATCGCCACACATGAGCCCAGGGACAGCCGGCACTGCCTGATGCCGGCCACGCCGATCTCCGGCATCGACAGCAGCAAGACCCGAGCCAGCAGCTGGCGCGCCCTGTTCGGCTGCGCCGGCCAGCGCAAGACCTTCTCGGTGAAGGACGCGGAAGGCGTCGCGGCCGCCGTCAATTCGTTTCGCGTTTGCCGCCGAATGGAGAAAGCATGCCCGCGACAGGAGCTCAATATGAATTTCCATTTCATTGATTTCGGCCTGCAGAGCAGCGAATACGGTTCCAATCATTCTCGCCGTGCCATGGAGTCCAAGATGTCGTTTCGCCTCCCCCTGATCCTGTCCACCGCGCTCGCCTTGTGGTCGGCCCCTGTCACGGCCGAGACCATCAAGATCGGCGTTACGCCGGGGCCGCATGCGCAGATCCTGGAGGCGGTGAAGCCGATCGCGGCGAAGAATGGCCTCGACATCCAGCTGCTCGAATTCTCCGACTACGTCGTGCCGAATGCTGCGCTCGATGCCGGGGAGATCCAGGCGAATTCGTTCCAGAACCAGCCTTATCTCGACAACCAGAAGGCCGATCGCGGCTACAAGATCGAGTCGGTCGCCCTGACCGTGAACTTCCCGATCGGCGTCTATTCGAAGAAGCATAAGGCCTTCGCCGACATTCCCGAGGGCGGCAAGGTCTCGATCCCGAACGATCCGACCAATGGCGGCCGCGTGCTGCTGCTGTTGCGCGATAAGGGCGTGATCAAGCTGAAGGATGGTGTCGGCTTCAAGCCGACGGTGCTCGACGTCACCGAGAATCCCAGGAAGCTGAAATTCATCGAGGTCGACGCGGCGCAGGCGCCGCGCGCGCTCGACGACGTCGATGCCGCCGCGATCAACACCAATTACGCAACCCAGGCGGGACTCGATCCGGTCAAGGATCCGATCCTGCGCGAAGACCCCAAGGGCCCCTATGTCAATCTGATCGCGGTGCGCGCGGCTGACAAGGACAAGCCCTGGGTCAAGATCCTCGTCGACAGCTACCACACGCCTGAAGTGAAGGAGTTCGTCCTCACCAAGTTCAAGGGCGCGGTGCTGCCGAGCTGGTAGGCAGTCTGCCCATGCAAAGCCCAGCGCAGGGCGATCGATCCCGGCGGGCCGCCTTACGTATGCGCCTGACGTATGAGCCCTGCGTATGAGCCTTGCGCAATGTCCGCTTGTCTGGAGCAACAGTAACCGACATCATCGGCGGACTGGCCATCCTCGTCCGACAGGGGTCGTATGAAGCGCTTTGCAAACCTGAAACGCCTGGGATTTTTCACGCGGCTGCTCGACGAGGCCCCGCCGGCGGACCGCTACCGCTTCGCGGCCGAGCAGATCGTGCGCGCCGAAAAGGCGGGCCTCGATTCCGCGTGGATCGCGCAGCATCATTTTCACGAGCGTGAGGGCGGCCTGCCGTCGCCCTTCACCTTTCTCGGCTACGTCGCAGCGCAAACCTCGCGCATCCGCCTCGGCACCGGCATCGTCACGCTGCCGCTAGAGAACGCGGTGCGGGTGGCGGAGGACGCCGCGGTGCTCGATCTCCTCTGCAACGGCCGCTTCGAGCTCGGCGTCGGCACCGGCGGCAATCCGTCGGCGTTTGCCGCCTTCGGCCTCGACAGCGCCCAGCGCAACGAGATTTTTGCCAGCAATCTCGAGGTCGTCCGCACCGCGCTGGTCGGCAAGCCGCTCGCGGGCGGCGACACGATCTATCCGCAACGGCCGCAACTGGACAAGCGGATCTGGCAGGCGACGTTCTCGGTGGCCGGCGGGGCGCGCGCCGGCAAAGCGGGCGATGGCCTGTTGCTGTCGCGCACCCAGCCGCGGACCAAGGAGGCGCCGAAGGCGACACTGGCCGAGATCCAGAATCCGGTGATCGATGCCTATCTGGACGCGCTGCCCAAGGGGGCCGAGCCGCGCATCATGGCCTCACGCAGCGTCTTCGTCGCCGACGATCATCGCGAGGCAATGCGGCTCGCAGACATTGGGCTGCGCCGTGCGCTGCCGCAATTCATGAAGGGCGGTCACGCCAAGCCCGGCGAGACGCTGGAGGAGATGATCATTGCGTTCGACACCCATGTCGGCGATGCCGATCACGTCATTGCCTCGCTGCGGGCCGACGCCACGCTGGAACGGGTGACCGATCTCGTCTTCCAGGTGCATTCGGTCGATGCGCCGCACCCTCACGTCCTGCGCTCGATCGAGCTGGTCGCGGAGAAGGTCGCGCCGGCGCTGGGCTGGACCCGGACGGCGGGCGAAGTGGCGCTGGCGGTCTAGCCGGAATGAATGTGATCGCGTTGCACGGGGCTGAATGATGCCAACTGAAGATATCATCGACACGCTCGCCGGGATCGAGCCGGGCTCGGCGCTCGACGTCATCCGCGCCCGCCGCCTGCAGGCGCGTGAGAATGCCCAGAAGAGCTATCGCTCCTTGTTCGAGCCGATCGACGCGAGCGATTTTTCGCTTGCCGAACGTGCCGCGATCGCGGCCTTCGTGACCGGGCTTCATGGCGAATCGCCCGTCGCCGCCTTCTATCGCGAGAAGCTTGCAGCGAACGCGGAAGCCGCACGCCTGGCGGAGGCGATCGACGCCGAGATCGCGCGGGGCAGGACGTCGGGCCCGTACGGCGCCTTTCCGGCTGGCCCGTTGTCGATCGAGAACAAGGCCGGGCTGATCTACCGCGTGAGTGCGGAGCGCAAGGCCGCCCTCGGGTCGCGGCTCGCCGCGGCGCTTGAGCATGCGCATCTGCTGGTGTTCCGGCCGCGCGATGCCGCGTCCGCCGACATGAAGGCGCTGCTCGCCGCCGGCTGGTCGACCACCGGCATCGTCACCTTCTCCCAGCTCGTCGCGTTCCTGTCATTCCAGCTGCGGGTCGTCAGCGGCCTGCGCACGCTCGCTGCGGCAAGCGCTTAGGAGGCCGCAATCATGAGCACCGTCAATCCCCCTGTCGTCTTCACCCAGGATGAACTCGGTTGGGTCTCCTGGATCGATCCGCTGCCCGAGGCCGAGTTGACCGAGCGGCATTACGCCGGCCTGGTCGATCGCGCCCGCGCCAAGTCGGACTATTTCCGCCTCCTGGTGCGCGATCCCGAAGTGCTGGAAGCTCGCACCAAGACCGACAAGGACATCTTCTACAACGTTGCCGACGGCCTGCCGCGTGCCGAGCGGGAGCTCGCGGCCGCCGCAACCTCGCGCTACAACGGATGCATCTATTGCGCCTCGGTGCATGCGCGCTTCGCCAGCACCTATTCCAGGCGCCGCGAGGACGTACAGCGCCTGCTCGACGAGGGCGTCGGGGCCGATCTCGGCGAGCGCTGGAATGCGGTGGTCAAGGCCTCCGTGGCGCTGGCCGCGACGCCGATCGCGTTCGGTCCCGACAATATCGCGGAGCTCCGCCGCGCCGGTCTCGACGATGCCGAGATCGTCGATGTCATCAACGGCGCCTCGTTCTTCAACTGGGCGAACCGGCTGATGCTGTCGCTCGGCGAGCCCTCGAAATAGGCAATCTCACCGGCACGAGAATTGCTGCTGTATCAACATTGAATGGATGGAGCCGTGAATGAGCAACATCGATCGCCGTACCCTGGTCAAAGGATCGCTTGCCGCCATGATGGCGGGCACAGCCTTCTCGCGCGCCGCACTGGCGCAATCCGCCGAGCCGATCCTGCTTGGGGTCAGCGGCCCCCTCACGGGCCCGAACGCCCAATATGGCGCGCAGTGGAAGCAGGGCTTTGATCTCGCGCTCGACGAGATTCACGCCGCCGGCGGCATCAACGGCCGCAAGCTTGCTTACCAGTTCGAGGACAGCCAGAGCGATCCGCGCCAGTCGGTCGCGATCGCCCAGAAATTCGTCTCCGATCCCCGCATCGTCATGGAGCTCGGCGATTTCTCGAGCCCCGCCTCGATGGCGGCCTCGCCGATCTACCAGCGCGGCGGCCTCGTGCAGTTCGGCTTCACCAACTCGCACCCCGATTTCACCAAGGGCGGCGACTTCATGTGGAGCACGTCGGTGAGCCAGGCCGACGAGCAGCCGCTGCTGGCGTCCTACGCCGTCAGGCGGCTCGGCTTGAAGAAGCTTGCCGTGCTGCACCTCAACACCGATTGGGGCCGCACCAGCCGCGACCATTTCGTCAAGGCGGCCAAGGAATACGGCGCCGAGGTCGCGATCACAGAGGGCTACATCGCCGAGGAACGCGACTTCCGCTCCACCCTGGTGCGCGTGCGCGACGCCAGCCCGGACGGGCTGATCCTGATCGCCTATTATTCCGACGGCGCACTGATCGCGCGCCAGGCCCGCCAGGTCGGCCTGAAGCAGACGATCTGCGCGGCCAGCTCGGTGTACTCGCCGAAATTCCTGGAGCTCGGCGGCGAGGCGGTCGAGGACGTCCATCTCGGCACGCGCTATTTCCCGCAGGATCCGCGGCCCGAGGTGAGGAAGTTCATCGAGGGCTTCAAGGCCAAGTACAACGGGCAGGAGCCCGACGCCTTCAACGCCTATTCCTATGACGCGATGAACATGGCCGCTGCCGTGGTGAAGATCGGCGGCACCGACCGCCGCGCCATCCGCGACGCCTTCGCCAAGGTGAAGGACGTCTCCAGCGTCATCTTCGGCAAGGCGACGTTCGACGTCGAGAGTCGCCGCGTCAAGGGCGCGATGAACGCCGAGCTCGTCGTGCGCAAGGGCCAATTCACGCTGTGGGACGGCAAGCCGACCTGACCCGATGGCCGGAGCGCGCGCTCCGGCCGCTTTCTCCCTGATTAGGAATGCTGCGTGTCCTCTTGGCTCGACCACACCATCAACGGACTGATCGTCGGCAATGTCTACGCGCTCGTTGCAGTCGGGCTCGCGCTGATCTTCGGCGTCAGCCGGCTGATCAACTTCGCGCAAGGGTCGATTTATCTGGTCGGGGCCTATATCGGCTGGATCGCGGTGGTGCAACTGCACACGCCGCTGCCTCTCACCATCATCGTGGTCGCCGTGGCCGCGGCGATCGTCGGTCTGATCATCGAGCGGTTCGGTCTGCGGCCGCTGCAGAATTCGGTGCGGATCGCGCCGCTGCTCGCGACCATCGGCATCAGCTTCGTGCTCGACCAGCTGGTGATGCTGATCTTCTCGCCCAATCCGCGCGCGCTGCCGAGCCAGTTACCCGATGTCCGCTTCCAGGTCGGTGGCGGGACGATCGGGCCACTTGATCTGCTCATTGCCGGCGTCGGCCTCACCAGTGCGCTGCTGCTGTTTATGTTCCTGCGTTACACCAAGCTCGGCTGGGCCGTGCGTGCCACCGCGCAGGACCGCGACGCCGCCATGCAGATGGGCGTCGACGTCAACCGGGTCAATCAAGCCGTGTTCGGTATCGCGGCGGCGCTCGGCGGCGTCTCCGGCATGCTGGTCGGCATGTACTACAACCAGATCGACACGGCGATGAGCCTTCAGGCGACCCTCAAGGGCGTCGTCGCGGAAGTCGTCGGCGGCGCCGGCAACGTGCCGGGCGCGGTGATCGGTAGCCTGCTGCTGGGCCTCGTCGAGAGCTATGGCGTTGCCGTGCTCGGCACCAGCTACCGGAATCTGTTCGCGTTCCTGCTGCTGGTCCTCGTGCTGGTGCTGCGGCCGAATGGCCTGTTCGTCAGTCCCCGGCAGGCACCGCCCGAGCCGCTCACCGGCACGTTCATCGCGCCGAGCCGCCCGGTGAATATTCCGCGCTGGGCGCTGTTGGTCGCCGTTGCCGGCTTTGCGATCCTGCCGCTGTTTCCGGTATCCTTCTACGTGCTCCAGACCCTGATCAATGCCTGGCTGCTTGGCATGCTCGCGCTCAGTCTGACGCTGGTTGCGGGCACGATGGGGCAGGTCTCGCTCGGTCATGCCGCGCTGCTTGCGATCGGCGCCTACACCTCCGCATTGCTGTCGCTGACGCTGGCCGTTCCGGCCGGACTTGCCGTCATCGGCGGTGGCCTGATGAGCGCTGCGCTCGGCACCCTCTTGATCTCGCCGTCCTTCCGCCTGCGCGGTCATTACGTGTCGATCGCGACGCTCGCGATCGGCGAGATCGTGGCGCTGGTGATCCTGAACTGGGAGAGCGTGACGCGCGGCCCGATCGGCATCTCCGGCATCCCACCGCTGGCTCTGTTCGGCTATGAACTGATCAGCCCGACCTCGGTCTACTGGTTCAGCCTTGCGGTGATGGTCGTGCTGGCGCTGCTGCAGGGGCGGCTGCTCACCTCGCATCTCGGCCGCAGCTTTCGCGCTATCAGAGACGACGACATCGCCGCGCGCGCCTATGGCCTCAGCCTGAATCGCTACAAGTCGCTCGCCTTCATCTTCGGCGGCTTCGCCGCCGGCGTCAGCGGCGGCATCGCCGCGCATCTCTACTCCTACATCAACCACGAGACCTTCAACACGCAGCAATCCATCCTGGCGCTGACCGTCGTCATCCTCGGCGGCCTCGGCAACGTCCTCGGCGCGATCGTCGGGTCGGTCGCGCTGGTCGGCCTGCCTGAGGTGTTTCGGATCGCGGCGGAGTACCGCATCCTGATCTACGGCATCGTTCTCTTGCTGCTGGTGCGGTTCAGGCCGCAGGGCCTGCTGGGGACGATCTGATGGAGAAGCAGCTTCACTCCATGCTGTCCCTGCGCGGCCTGACGCGCCGCTTCGGCGGCCTCACCGCCGTCGACGCCATCGACCTCGATCTCGCCAAAGGCGAGCTGGTCAGCATCATCGGCCCGAACGGCGCCGGCAAGACCACGCTGTTCAACCTCGTCACCGGCCTCGACCGGCCCGACGCGGGTACGGTTCACTTCGAAGGCCAGGAGATCACCGGCCTGTCCCCGGAGCGGCTCGCGGCCGAAGGCATCGCGCGCACCTTTCAGCTTGGCCGCGTGTTCGGCAATCTCAGCGTGATGGACAACGTCCTGATCGGCGCGCACACGCGCTTGCGCGCGGTGAAGCCGGCCGTGCCGGTCATCGGCCCGCTGCTGGAGCTTGGCCTTGCGCTGTTGCGTCCCGCCAGTGTCAAGGCAGAGGAGGAGCGGCTGCGGGACGAGGTGAGGGCCATTCTCGCGCGCTTCGGCGAGCGGCTCTTGCCGCGGATCGACCAGCCCGCCTATAGCCTGTCCTACGCCAACCGCCGCCGCGTCGAGATCGCGCGCGCGCTGGCGCTGAAGCCGCGGCTGCTGCTGCTCGATGAGCCCACCGCCGGCATGAACCCGACCGAGACCGCGGAGATGCAGGGGCTCGTCGCCGAATTGAAAGCCGAAGGGCTGACCATCCTGCTGATCGAGCACAAGCTCGAGATGGTGATGCGCCTGTCCGACCGCGTCATCGTCATGGACGAGGGCAAGAAGATCGCGGAGGGGCCGGGCGAGCAGGTGCGGACCGATCCCAAGGTGATCGAGGCCTATCTCGGCCACGGACTGTCGGGGACGGCGGAGCAGGAGAGCGCGGCATGACGACGAGCGCCCCGGAACCGCTGCTGACACTGTCGAACGTCAATACGTTCTACGGCCAGGCCCAGGTGCATTTCGACCTGTCGATCACGGTCGCGCGCGGCCACATCGTCTGCCTGCTCGGCGGCAATGCCAGCGGCAAGTCGACGACGATGAAGATCATCCTTGGGCTCGTCAAACCGCGCTCGGGCGAGGTGGCCTTCGACGGCGCCTCGCTCATCGGGCTGACGACGCCGCAGATCGTCCGGCGCGGCATCGCCTCGGTGCCGGAGGCGCGGCGGCTGTTTGCGGACATGAGCGTGCGCGAGAACATCCTGATGGGCGCCTTCGTGCGCAACGATCGCGAGGCGATCGCGCAGGATCTCGACAGGATGCTGACACTGTTTCCGAAGCTCGGCCAGCGGCTGTCGCAGCGTGCCGGCTCGCTCTCCGGCGGCGAGCAGCAGATGGTGGCGATGGCGCGCGCGCTGATGAGCCGCCCCCGCATGATCGTGATGGACGAGCCGACCATGGGCCTGTCGCCGCTCTATGTCGATCGCGTGCTGGAGCTGATCAGGACCATCAACCAGGAGGGCGTCTCGGTGTTCATGGTCGAGCAGAACGCCAGCCTCGCGCTCGAGATCGCGCATGAGGCCTATGTGCTGCAGACCGGCAAGATCGTGCTGTCGGGCCCGGCGCGGGCGTTGAAGGACGACCCCCGCATCCGCGACGCCTATCTCGGCGGCTCCGAGGCGGCCTGACCTTCAGGCCGACGCCGCGCTCGCGACCTGCTCGGCCGGCAAATCATCGCCGTTGGGGTCGCCCGGCGCGGTGGCCCAGGCCAGCTCCACCAGCGTCACGATGCGGCGACCGCCGCCGTCGAGCTGGACCACGATCAGGCCCTGCTCCTCCATGTAGCCGAGCAGCCGCTGCGCCCGGCGCAGCGAATGCGAGCCATAGGCGCGGGCGATCGCGGCATCGCCGGGGCAGGGCCAGCCTTCCTTGGCGGCGCGCGCGATCATCATGAACACGCCCTGCATGTCGTCGGGCAGAATCGACGCGCGCAGCGACACGTCCTGCCAGGCGTCGTCTTCAGTGAGATCGGTGCCGAGCCCGGCACGCGCATGCGTCAGCATGCGGCGAAACTCGTTGAGGTCGGGCACCGCCGACCCGAGGCCCTCGATGCGGCAGCGGACCACGAACTCCTGGTAGAGCACGCCGATGGCGCGGAAGCCCGCGTCGGGCGCGGCGAGCACGGCCCGCAGCGTACGGTCCACGCGCTCGCGCCGCTCGGCGAGCTCCTCGGCGCTGACCGGCACCTCGACCGCTTCCGGCTGGATCACCGGGGCGGCGGCCTTGGCGGCACGAAGCTGCTCCAGCAGATCCGGCGCCGGCCGGCGCTGCGGCCGGCTGGCATCGGGCGGCGGCGCGGCCAGGATCACGGCGCGCGCATCCTCCAGCGTCGCTTCCGGCAGCGGCATCAGGCGCGGCGTCGAGTTGCGCGGAGAGGTGTCGGTCGGGCCGATGTTCAGGCGCAGCGGACGTCGCGACAGCGCAGGTCCCAGCGCCATGAACTGTCCTCGCTCGAGATCGCGAAAGGCCTCGGCCTGCCGCCGCTCCATGCCGAGCAGATCGGCGGCGCGCGCCATGTCGATGTCGAGGAAGGTCCGGCCCATCAGGAAGTTGGAGGCTTCCGCAGCGACGTTCTTGGCGAGCTTCGCCAAACGCTGCGTCGCGATGATGCCGGCAAGGCCGCGCTTGCGACCGCGGCACATCAGGTTGGTCATGGCGCCGAGCGAGAGCTTTCGCGCTTCGTCCGAGACTTCGCCCGCCACCGCCGGCGCGAACAGCTGCGCCTCGTCGACGACCACGAGCATCGGATACCAATGGTCGCGGTCGACGTCGAACAGGCCGCCGAGAAACGCGGCGGCGCGCCGCATCTGGTTCTCCGAGTCGAGACCTTCGAGATTGAGAACGGTGGAGACGCGATGCAGCCGCGCGCGTTCGCCGGCAACCTGAAGGCCGCGCTCGGTGTGATCCTCGGCCTCGATCACCAGATGGCCGAAGCGCTCGGCCAGCGTGACGAAATCGCCTTCGGGGTCGATGATGGCCTGCTGCACCCAGGGCGCACTCTGTTCCAGGAGCCGCCGCAGCAAATGCGATTTGCCGGAACCGGAATTGCCCTGCACGAGGAGGCGGGTCGCCAAGAGTTCCTCGAGGTCCATGGCGGCCGCGGCGCCCGCCGTGGTCCGCCCCATCTCGATCGCAACCGTCATGTCCCCGACTCAAGTCCTCGTCATTCGCGGACAGCGGCTTATCAATCCCGTCGCGGCGCGTCGAGCGGCACGGGGCTGTCATGCCGCGTTGCCCACGGCGGCGTTCCCGGTCTGATTCGATTTGCCGTAGAAGTGCGGGACGAGAGGGGGGCTTGCGGATCGTCGTCCTCGTTCGCGGGCATTTCGGCGGCTTCGGCGCCGATTCCGGGCTTTGGGGACCGGATTCGATGATGAAGATCAAACCAGCCTGGCCCCGGGCCTGGTAATCAGGCGCATGAGCTTTCTGACCTTCCTCGCAGCGACCTATTTCCTGCTCGCCGTGCCCGGGCCGACCAACACCTTGCTCGCGACATCGGGCGCGGGGATCGGCATGGCGCGCTCGCTTCATCTGCTCGTTGCCGAGCTGTGCGGCTATCTGCTGGCGATTGCCGTGCTGCGGCTCGCGCTCGGCCCCATCGTCAGCGATATCCCGATCGCGGCGCTCGTGCTTCGCGTCGCGGTGACCGTCTATATCCTCTGCCTCGCCTTCATGCTCTGGCGGGTCAACACACGCGAGCTTCGCGATGGTGCACCGGTGACGTTCGGCCAAGTGCTGCTTGCGACGCTGCTCAACCCGAAAGCGCTCGTGTTCGCTTTCCTGCTCCTGCCGCTCGAGGCTGGGCCGCTCGAATTGCTGCCCTGGTTCGGCGCGATCGCGCTTCAGATTCTCACGGCTGGCGCCGCGTGGATCGCGCTCGGCGCAACTCTCGGCCGTGGCGCCCGTCGCCTCGGCCAACCCCACTTGGTCACGCGCATCGGCGCGGTCACGCTGGTTGCCGTGACCGGCCTGATCTGGCTTCAATCCTTCCTGACGGCCTGAAGCGCCGCGCCCCGCCCGTAACGGCGCGCCTACTGCGCGCCGGAGCCGCCCTGCACGATCTTCTCGTTCAGCTTCTGGTCCACCGTGTCGACCGTGCGGTCGATCTCGGCGTTGGGCACGCCGAGCTGATGCGAGATCAGCTTCACCAGGAGGTCGACGCGCTCGATGAAGGGCGCGCCGCTTGCGACCGCCCGTGCGGCCGAGGACGGCTTGAGCAGGCTCTCGGCGGCCTTGGCGTATTTTGCGAACGGCACCTGGTCCTGCGGATCGGCGCCGAGGCGGCGCGCGATCGCGTCGACATGGTCGTAGATCGTCTGCGAGCGCTTGAGGTCGCCGTGCACGGCGTCCCGGATCGACTGCGGCTCGTGCGGGGTGATGCAGCGGTAATTGCCGGTCAGCAGCATCGACCATTTCGCCAGCGGCACGAACAGGGAATCGAATACTTTCAGCTTCACCGGAACGTCGTGGCCGTCGAGCGTCACCGCATCGATGTCGGCTTCGAGTTCGCGCAGCACCTTGTTGTGCTTCTCGTCGGCAAAGACCGACGCCTTGAAGTTGGTGGGCAGGCCGACATGCAGCACGTTCGCCGCTTCTTCCGGCGGACGGAACGCCTGCGGGTCGGGCGAGCACAGCGTCACCAGCCCCGGCTCGAACCGCTCCCACACCTGAGCGTTGGTGTAGGCCTCTTCCAGATCCATGTCGGCGAGCGCCGGAATCCGCTTCAGATAGGGCAGCGGCGGCATGTTCATGATCGACAGGCACGGCAGCTTCGCCGCGGCGATCTTGACCATGAGCACGCGCACCGTGTGGTTGGTGTATTGCGGCTCCTGCATCGCAAGGCCGACCAGATCGTAGCGGGAGAGATCGACATTGGCGGGGGTCACCGCGTCGAGCTTGCCCGGAAGGTCGCGCGAGAAGATCGCCCGGTGCACCGCCTCGTCACGCAACTTGATGCGCACCTCGGTACCTTCGCGATTGATCAGCTGCGCGGTCTTGGCGCGGCAGACCAGGGTCACGTTGTGGCCGGCCATCAGCAGCTTCGTGCCCAGCAGCGAGCCGTAAGAAGCCCCGAGAATCAATATGTTGCGCGCCATGCTCCGTCCCTTTGACAATCTGTCTGTGCGATTTTTCAGCCTCGGCCGTCATCCGCGGGCGAGTTGCCGGCATGTAAAGCGAAGTGCGCTGGGATGGCAACTGGGATAATGCATACAAGGCCGCGATGCCTGGGGCGAGCGCGGGAGCAATCCAGAATTGCCCGCGGGGGATTCTGAATTGCTTCGTCGCAAGGGCTCGCCGCAAGGAGGATGAAGGCGCTACCCGGGCTATTCGCCCGGAGATCGCGCGCGCTTCAGCCCTGGCTCGCGATCCGCGCGCGGTCGAGATGCTCCTCGATCTTCGGGCGGTCTCGGGTGCGCTCGAAGCTGGTGCACAGCAATTCGGTTTCCTCGAGCGAGACCGGGGCGCGATACAGCCGGCACATGAACTCGGCGCCTGCGCGTCCCTTGGGAGTAGCCGGGCCGCGTTCGGCGAGAAACATGCAGTCACGGCAGATGCTGGCATCGAGCCGCTGATGGGCCGCGTCGAGGTGATTGAGGACGTCGCGGAGCGAGTCGCGCAGCCCGACGCATCCGTCGTTCCCGAGTGCCGCGACCGCATTCACCACGTGATTGATCGGGTCGTGCTGGTTGAGGCATTTCTCGCCCTGGGCGGTGACGTGCAGGACGACGGAGCGCTTGTCCTCCTGCGACGGCTTCCTCACCAGATAGGACTTGCTTTCCAGCGTCTTCACGATTTGCGATGCAGTCGCTCTGGTGGAGCCGATGAAGCCGGCAAGCGCGGACGGCGTGCGCGAAAACCTGTTGGCTCGGCCGAGAAAGCGCAGCGCCATCCATTCCCGATCGCGCAGTCCATGCCGATTGCCTTCGAAATACCAAGCCCTCGCCGCTTGAACCAGCAGCTCGACGGCTTCTCGTGCCAATGGCATGAATCTACCTCGTCCCCGGAACTTCGTCTGCGGCGTCTCGACGCCGCTTTGCGCCCTGGCTCACGAATCCGTCGAGAGACGCCGGACGGCTGAAGGTGTCCGATGAGAAAATCGTGCCGAGCTCTAGCGTCGTCGTTGCACGGGAGCCCGAGTCGCCGCCGCGAGCAGACGATGGATCGGAGTAGTTCAACCGAGGCCCCTAAAGTTCAGTCACGAGCAGACGTTTCTGTATTCAACCAAAACGATGAATGAGCTTCTCAACAAAATCAAGTCAAGACACTCGGGGAGACTGGATGTCGTTGCACTCGAATGTAACGTTCAAGACAATCTCCTTCGTCGGAACACATGATGGTGAACGCGGCGAACGCGATACGTTGCGCAACGAGCAGCATGTACGCAACTGTGCGACGGTTTGATTGCACGGCGCGTTGTTGTCTGTCGTTGATGCAAGTTGATCGCTGCTTGTGCACGACGACGATGTCTATCGCGAGGTCATTCACAATCGTACGATCTCCAAGGCGAATGATCAGGGAACTCACAGAAATTGCACGCGACGGTTGTTTGGGCGCATGCCCCGAATCGCCCCATCCATCGTCACCGTCCTGTTCTGTCGCCCGATGTGCGGGCACTGGAAGTCGGTGGCGGCCGTGCACGTGCATGCGCTGGAAGCGTGGCGCGCATGCGCAATCGCTTGTCGATAACGCGGAGCGATGCGAGGGCACCGTGCGCCGGCAGGCGCTCCGAGCTGCTAGTCGCCCTTGAGCATGTCCCGCAGCTCGCGGAACGGATCGGCGCTCGGCGGAGCCGAAGCGCCTTGCCGCATCGCGTTGTAGATTCTCGGAACCATGTCGACCGCCTGGTCGAGACCCGAATCACGTCCCGACTGATATCCGCCCATCAGGCGAAGATCGCGCGTGTCCTCGTATTGCGCGATCATGGCGCGCAGCTTGCTCACCAATTCGCGCTCCTCGGGGTCCCAGATGTTATGGGCGAGCCGGGAGACCGAAGCCAGAACGTCGACGGCGGGATAGCGCGCCTGGTCGGCGATCTGCCTGGACAGCACGATATGTCCATCGAGGGTGCTGCGGATGGTGTCCGCGATCGGCTCGTTGTGATCGTCGCCATCGACCAGCACGGAGAAGATCCCGGTGATGGTGCCGGAGCCTTCCTCGCCGGGGCCGGCGCGCTCCAACAGGCGCGGCAGGTCGGTGAAGACCGACGGCGCGTAGCCGCGCGCGACCGCGGGCTCGCCGGCCGCGAGAGCGACCTCGCGGGCGGCGTGGGCGAAACGGGTGATCGAATCGACCATGAGCAGCACCGATTCGCCCCGGTCGCGGAAATATTCGGCGACCGCCATCGCCGTCTTCGGCGCCAGCCGCCGCATCATCGGGCTTTCGTCGCCCGTCGACACGATGGTGACGGCGCGCTGGCGGTCGTTGCCCAGCACGTCCTCGATGAACTCGCGCACCTCGCGGCCACGCTCGCCGACCAGGGCCAGCACGACGGTGTCGAAACCCTGGCTGCGGGCGAGCATCGCCAGCAGCGTCGATTTGCCGACGCCGGAGCCGGCGAAGATGCCGACGCGCTGGCCGGCGCAGATCGGCGCGAACAGGTCGATGACGCGCACGCCGGTGCGCAGCGGCTTGTGCACGCGTGCGCGTTTCATGGCCGACGGCGCCTCGGCCTCTGCCGAGACCGTAAGGGAGCCCGGCGTGAGGGGACCCTGTCCGTCGAGCGGCGCGCCGAGAGCGTTGATGACGCGGCCCTTCCAGCTCGGATCGGGCGCAAAGGACAAGGGCGGCATCCGGTAGGCGGCCGAGCCGAGGCCGCCGGCGAAGTGCCGGTCGAACGGCTTGGCAACGATGCCGTCGCTGTCGATCCGCACCACCTCGCCGATCTGGGGCTTACCGGCCGAATTGACGCCGATGAGCTCGCCGAGCCTGACGAAGCGCGACAGGCCGGAGACACGGAAGTGCGTCGGCGCGATCTCGGAGATCGCACCGCTGACGCTTGCCAGGGGAGTGCTCTGCTGAAGCTCCAGCAGCGCCCACTCGAGTTGCCGAAGAGCGTTCAAGGAAACCGTCCAACCTCAATCCTGGTGCGCGCGAGGCGCGCTTCTACTTGCCGGGTTCGCCCAGCGTCCGAATGGCGTTCTGAAGCGAGCTCTCGGTGCCCTCGATCATCGAATTGGTGCCGTCGAAGGCGCGCGAGGCCGCGATCAGCTTGGTCAATTCCATCATGGGATTGGCCCCGGAGCCCTCGACATAGCCCTGCTTGAAGCCGTCGCGGGAGAAATCGGCGATGGCGGTCGCGGGCCGGTCCGGCGTCACGCCGGAATTGCCGTAGCGTTCGAGATTGGCATCAGCGGGGATGTTGAACAGGCCGATGGTGCCGATCTCGTTGTTGTCCTGGGTGATCGCACCGCTGCGGGCGATCGAGATCGGCCCGCCGTTCGGGTCGAGCGTGATCTGCGCGCCGCCGGAATCGACGATCGGAAAGCCGCTCACGGTCTGAAGATCGCCGTTGGGGGCGATCTGGAGGCGGCCGTCGCGGGTATAGACCGTGCCGTTCGGACCGGCGAAGGCGATCCAGCCCTGTCCGACCACGGCGACGTCGAGCGGGTTGCCGCTCTCGGTGATGTTGCCCATCTCGCGCGAGATGATGTTGTCGCCGGGCGAAGAGAAGGCGACCGGGTTCGGGCCCGCCTTGGACAGCACGGTCTCGAACTTCACCACGTCGGTGCGGAACGCCGCCGTGTTCACGTTGGCGACGTTGTTGGCGATCGTCTGGAGGCGCTTTTCGAGCGCGACCTGCGCCGACAATCCCACATAGAGGGCCGATTGCATGTGCTACTTTCCGAACCGGATGGACTGGAGTTTCGAGAGCATGTCGATATCCATTCCGGCCGACGTCGACGCGCCGCCGATCAGGACCAGCGCGGGATTGGTCGAGCTGTCGCTCTGGGCCTGGGTCGCGTCCCACATCGCCGCAAAGCGCTGCACGAACCTGGTGACCTTGGCCGGATCCTGGAAATCGGTGAGCTTGACCTTGTTCGTGATCATCTTGGCCTGGGCGTCGATGTCGGCGGCGCTGATCGTCGAGGGCAGGCCGAGCGCGGTCTGAACCACCTGCGTCAGCGCCTTGTCGGCGAGGACCTGGTAGGCGGTGGTGATCGTGGAGGCCTTGCGGGTGAAATAGAGCGCCAGCCGCAGGCCCTCGTTCTGGTCGCCGGCCTTCTGCTCCATCGTCTGTCTGACGTATTGAGTCGCCGTTCCGGTCGTGGCCTGGGTGGTCTTGGTCGCATTGCTGCCGAGGGCGGCGAAATTGAAGGCGGCGGCGAATTCCCGGTAGCGCGTGTCGGTCAGCTTGTTGGCGAAGGTGTTCTTGTTCGCGATACCCTCGGTCAGCACCTTGCGCATGAACGCCTTGGCATAGGTCATGTCGCTGAGGCCGTAGGCCTTCATCGCATAGGAATAGAGGCGATAGTCCTTCAGGAAATCGTCGATCGTCTTCACGTTGCCGATGTGGCTCAGGAAGTAATCGGTCTCGCGGCTGACGTCCGGCTGCTTCGCGACCTGCGTCAGCGACTTGCCCATGTCCCTGGTCAGTCGGGTGTAGTCCGCGATGGTGGATAGCATGACACGCGCCTCTCTGGCCGCCGTTGCGACGCGGCGTCAAGGTGCCGCCAATTGCTTGCGCGAGGCTGGCGATGCGGGAAGCCAGCTTCGCGCAAGGCTCGCCGACTAGATATTCCCGATGGGATCGGCGATGGAGCGGCGCGTTGGGCAGTTTCGTGGGGGTTTTCATCACGGTAGCGGCGCTGCTCGGCGGCTTTGCCGCCATGGGCGGGCATCTGGCCGTGCTCATGCAGCCCTGGGAGTTCGTGATCATCATCGGCACCGCGGTCGGCACCTTCATCGTCGCCAATCCGTGGAAGACGGTCGTGGACACCGGCGTCGCCTGCCTGCAGGCCATCACCGGCGCGGTGCCGAGTGAGCGCTACTATCTCGACCTGCTCGGGGCGCTTCATGCCCTGATGCGCGAGCTCAGGGGCAAGGGCCGCAACGAGGTGGAAGCGCATATCGACGATCCCGCCTCTTCCGAGATCTTCAAGGCGTTCCCGAGCGTGCTCGGTGATCCCTCGCTGCTCCAGTTCATCTGCGATTACGTCCGCCTCATCATCATGGGCAATGCGCGCACGCATGAGATCGAGGCCCTGATGGACGAGGAGATTCACACCATCGTGAAGACCAAGTTGATGCCTTACCATGCGCTGGTGACGGTATCCGAGGCGCTGCCGGCGCTCGGCATCGTCGCTGCGGTGCTCGGCGTCATCAAGGCGATGGGCGCGCTCGACCAGTCGCCGAAGCTGCTGGGCGGCTTCATCGGCGCGGCGCTGGTCGGCACCTTCGCCGGCATCTTTCTGTCCTACGGCGTGCTTTCACCCTTCGCGATCAAGATCAAGATGACCCGCGAGAAGAAGTGCCGGCCCTACATCATCGTCAAGCAGACGCTGCTGGCCTTCATGAACGGCGCGATGCCGCAGATCGCCGTCGAGCACGGCCGCAAGATGATCGCGAGCAGCGAGCGCCCGTCGATCGACGTTGTCGAGAACGAGACGATCGCAGGTCCCAAGGCCGCCGTCACCGAGCCCGAACCCAAGGCTGCCCGCGCATGATGATGGAAGACGTCGAAGTCGATCAGCGCAAGCAGCTGCCGAACTACCTGCTGGACGCCGCCGGCATATCGATCGAACGCATGCCGATGCTCAATGTGATCTTCGATCGCATGGCGGCATCGTGCACCGACAGCCTGCAGCCGATGGCCGGAACGCCCTGCTATTTCTCGGTCAATGGCATCACCAACGACCGCGTCGGCGACATCGTCAAGGACTACGAGGCCAACGCGGTCGCCGCCGTGCTCTATGCCGAGCAGTGGGATTCGCGCGTCATCATCATGCTCGATCGCGATTTCGTGTTCACGATGGTCGAGGCGATGTTCGGCTCCGACGGTGCCGAGCCGCCGCTCGACGTCGAGCGCGCGTTCTCGAACATCGAAATCCGGCTGGTGCAGGCGCTGTTCGAGCGCTTCGCCAAGGCGCTGCAATCCGCCTTCGCCGGCACCTCCAACGTCACCTTCCGCGTCGAGCGGGTCGAGACCGCGATGGCTTCGCTGGCGATCGGGCGAAGCGGCAACATGTCGATCTGCGCGAACATCATGCTGCAGGCGCTGTACCGCGGCGGCCAGATGTTCCTGATCATTCCGCACTCCGCGCTCAACCCGCTCCGGCAGAAGCTGGCCCACGTCGTCGTCAGCGACGGTCGCGCTTCCGATCCGCGCTGGCGCGAGCAGATGGAGAGCGAGGTCCAAAGGACCGAGGTGACGCTGAGCGCGGTGCTCGACGAAAAGATGCTGACCCTCGGCGACGTCGTCAAGTTCCATGTCGGGCAGGTGCTCGAGCTCGAAGCTACGCCGCGCACGCTGGCCCGTCTCGAAAGCAACAATCAAGTGCTGTTCTGGTGTCAGATCGGCCAGCTTGATGGCTATTACGCCATGCAGGTGGCCGATCCCGTGGATCAGAAACGGGAGTTCGTCGATGATATCCTATCTCGTTGATGCCGTGTTGCTGATCGCGCTCGCCTTCACCAGCATGCGGGTGACCCGGATGCACCGCGAGCTGGCGCGCTTGCGCAGCTACCAGGGCGAGTTCTCCACCATCGTGCACGAGACGGCGGGCGCCTTCGACACGGTCATCAGCGCGGCGCATGATTCCACCGCCAATCTCGGGCGGCTCGCCAACGTGCTGACCACCAAGATCGATCAGGCCCATGAGGCGATCGCGGCGCTCGACGCCCGCGCCGGGCTTGCGCCGGCCGCGACCGCAGGCGGCGCCGAAGTGAACAAGCACTGAAGCCGAAGCCGGCGAAACCATACGATCGGAACGCCGAGGCGCTCCGAGAGCGGAAATACCAAGAGGCGATACCATGGCGCAATCCTTCGACTATGACTCTGCCACGCGAGCACCTGCCTCCGAGGAGGGGCATGTCGACACGACCCCGCTGGAGCGGCTGGCGGAGATCGCCGCGCGCACGGCGGAGGAGAGCGGCAAGTTCGCCAATGTCGATGCCATCCTGCGCATTCCGGTCACCATGCAGGTGGTGCTGGGATCGGCGACCATTCCGGTGGCGAACCTGATGAAGCTCGGCCGCGGCGCGGTCGTTCCGCTCGACCACCGGGTCGGCGAGCCGGTCGACGTCGTCGTCAACGGCCGCATCGTCGCCCGCGGCGAGGTCGTCGTCGTCGAAGAGGACAATTCCCGCTTCGGCGTCTCGCTCACGGAGATTGTCGGACCACTGGGGCAGGGTGATAGCTGACCATGGCGGCACAGGTCGGCATCGCCCCCATCAAGCAGCGAGGCGTTGCCACGCTGGGCGGAACGGAAAAGGTCGCGGCGCTCCTCCTGGCGATGGGCCGGCAGGCGGCCGCGAGCGTGCTTCAGCAGTTCGAGCCGCAGGAGATCCGCATCGTCACCAAGGCCGCGGCAGAGCTGCGGCCGATCACGGCGCAGGAGCTCGAGGGGATCGTCGAGGAGTTCGCCCAGCAGTTCTCGATGGGCGCCAACATCCTCGGCACGCTCGGCGGTCTCGAGGCCGTGCTCGGTGACGTGCTTCCGGCCGATCAGGTCTCGCAGATCATGTCCGACCTGCTCGGCAATTCGAGCCGGTCGGTGTGGGACCGCGTCTCGTCGGTGTCTGAAAACTCGCTCGCGAGCTACCTGTCCAAGGAGCATCCGCAGACCGCGGCGCTGATCCTGTCCAAGGTCAAGCCGGCCTGTGCCGCCAAGGTCATGAGCCAGCTGCCCTCGAGCCTGCGCAACGAATTGATGCGGCGCGTGCTGAGCCTCAAGCCGATCGTCGACGACGCCATGAGGGTGCTCGAGAAGACGCTGCACGAGGACCTGACGCTGAACTTCGCCCGCAACCTCGGCGCCGACACCTACGCCCGCGTCGCCGACATCATCAACAAGATGGAGCGCGGCCACATCGAGGACATGCTGAAGAGCCTGTCGGAAAAACGGCCGAAGTCGGCCGAGGTCCTGAAGGAGCTGCTGTTCACCTTCGACGACGTGACCAACCTGACGCCGAAGGCGCGCACCATGATCTTCGACCAGGTGCCGACCGATCGCATCGTCGTCGCACTGAAGGGAACCGACAAGCATTTCCGCGAACTGATCCTGTCCTCGGTCGCGTCGCGCGTGCGCCGCGTCGTCGAGCACGAGCTCGCCATCGGCGAGCCGTCGAACCAGCGCGACGTGCTGGAGGCGCGGCGCGTCATCACCGATCTCGCACTCGACCTCGCGGAGAAGGGCGAAATCGAGCTCAACCCCGAGCAGGAGGATGAGCTGGTCTTCCGCTGACCGCTGAACGGGCATGGCAGAAACATCCGATCAGGACAGCAAGACAGAAGAACCGACCGAGAAGAAAGTCCGTGACGCGCTCGAACAGGGCAAGATCCCGGTCTCTCGGGAGGCCTCCATTTTCGCCTCGATGGCCGCGCTGATGGTCATCCAGGCGTTCCTGATCGGCCAGGGCGTGCAGCAATTGACGCCGACGCTGAAGAGCCTGCTGGACGATCCCGAAGGCTTCCCGCTCGCCACCGGCGCGGACGCGCAGAACCTGCTCACCGTGGTCGGCCTCCAGGCGCTGCGCTTCCTGGTGCCGCTGGTCGTCATCCTCATGGTATTCGGACTCGCCTCACAGCTGCTGCAGAATGCGCCGCGCTTCGTGCTGGAGCGCATCAAGCCCGAATTGTCGCGAATCTCGCCGGTCAGTGGCTGGAGCCGGATCTTCGGAACGCGAGGGCTCGTCGAGTTCGCCAAGTCGCTGTTCAAGCTGGCCGCGGTCAGCTCCGTGGTCGTCTTCGTGCTGCGCTCCTCGGAGGCGAAGGCGTTCGAGGCCATGTATACCGATCCGGTCGCGCTGCCGGAGATGATCCTCAACATCGCGATGCGGATCGTCTCGGCGATCTGCATCGCGACCATCGTCCTGGTCGCGATCGATCTCGCCTGGGCGCGTTTCCACTGGCGGCGCGAGCTGCGCATGACCAAGCAGGAGATCAAGGACGAGCACAAGCAGGCCGAGGGCGATCCGCTGATCAAGGCTCGCCTGCGCTCGCTGGCGCGCGACCGCTCGCGGCAGCGGATGATCGCCTCCGCTGCGCGCGCGACGCTGGTGATCGCAAACCCGACCCACTTCGCGATCGCGCTGCGCTACAACCGCGAGGAAAATCCCGCGCCGCTCGTGGTGGCCAAGGGCATGGACGTGATCGCGCTGAAGATCCGCGCGGTCGCCGAGCAGAACCGGATTCCGGTCATCGAGAACAAGGCGCTGGCGCGCGCGCTCTACGAAGCGGTCCAGGTCGATCAGGTGATTCCGGCCGAATTCTTCCGACCCGTCGCCGAGATCATCTACTTCCTTCAGTCGAAGCAGACGCCGCCGCGCACCGAGAAGGTCCAGTAGAATTCCGAGGACGACGTCCGGCCCAACAGCTTGACGAAAGCTTAACGCCCTAGGCTTCTCCCGAATGGACCAGAACGGGGCTGTCGTGGGACCGCTTTATCTCTTCGAACTCGCATCGTCGCAGGCGCGCCACCTCGAGCTCCGCCAGTCGACCATCGCAACCAACGTCGCCAACGCCAACACGCCGGGCTTCAAGGCGCGCGACGTCGAGCCCTTCAACAAGGTGCTCGACGGCATGCCGGTGAGGCTCGCCACGACGTCGCCGTCGCACCTGCAATTGTCCGCAGCCGAGACCGACACGCGCGCGACCGCGAAGAAGGACAGCTGGGAAGTGGTTCACTCCGGCAATTCCGTCAGCCTCGAGCAGGAAATGATCAAGGGCAGCGACGTCAATCGCGACTATTCGATGAATTCGGCGATCGTGCGGTCGTTCCACCGCATGGTCCTGTCGAGCGCAAAGGCCTGAGGTGAACTGACATGCTGGACTCACTGAGCGCCTCGCTGACGGTCGCGAGCTCCGGGCTCGAAGCGCAGTCGACGCGCATGCGCATCGTCTCGGAGAATCTCGCCAACGCGACCTCGACGGGGCGGACGGCCGGGGCCGATCCCTATCAGCGCAAGACCATCACCTTCGATGCCGCGATGGACCGCGCCTCGGGCGCGCAGCTCGCGAAGGTCAAGGAGATCGGCGTCGACACCACGCCGTACCGCGTCGAGTACGACCCCGGGCATCCCGGGGCCGACAAGGCCGGCTACGTCAAGCTGCCGAACGTCAACATGATGATCGAGATGGCCGACATGCGCGAAGTCAACCGGTCCTATGAAGCCAATCTCCAGGTCGTGAAACAGGTCAGGTCGATGCTCGGCATGACCATTGACCTCTTGAGGAGCTGACAATGCTTGAGGCGATTTCATCCACGGCGGTCTCCGCAGGACAGGCGGCGTCCCGCGCGACCGAGACGCAGGCGATCGCGCCCGCGGCAACGACGGCGATCCAGTCCGGTGACGATGTCGGCTTCGAATCGGTGATGAAGCAGGTGACGACCGACGCGATCGGAACGCTGAAGGCGGGCGAGGCGGCATCGATCTCGGCGATGCAGGGCAAGGAATCGACGCGCCGCGTCGTCGAAGCGCTGATGTCGGCGGAGCAGGCCCTGCAGACGGCGGTCGCGGTTCGCGACAAGGTCGTGCAGGCCTATCAGGAAGTCGTTCGGATGTCGATTTGATCTGAAGGAGTGGGTCAAGTGAAATCGCTCGCCATTGCGGCCACGGGCATGAACGCCCAACAGACCAACATCGAAGTCATCGCGAACAACATCGCCAACATCAACTCGACGTCGTACAAGCGGGCGCGGGCGGAATTCACCGATCTGTTCTACCAGATGGACCGCATGCAGGGCGTGGCCAACGTCAACGGCTCCTCGCCGATTCCGGAAGGCGCCAATCTCGGCCTCGGCGTCAAGTCGGCGGCGATCCGCAAGCTGCACATCCAGGGCGCGCTGACGCAGACCGGAAATCCGTACGACATGGCGATCAACGGCCGCGGCTGGTTTCAGGTGCTCGGCCCCAACAACGAGGTGCAATACACCCGTGCGGGTTCGTTCAACACCAATGCCAACGGCCAGCTCGTTACGATCGACGGTTACCTCCTGGATCCGGCGATCACGGTGCCGCAGGGAACCGTCGAGGTCACGGTCAACGCCACCGGCCAGGTGTTTGCCAAGCTCGACGCGGAAGTGAACCCGCGCCAGATCGGCCAGCTCAACCTTGCCAATTTCGCCAACGAAGCGGGCCTCGAGCCGCTGGGCAGCAATCTCTACAAGGAGACCACGGCGTCGGGCACGCCGGTGGTCGGGCTGCCGGGTGATGCCGGCTACGGCAAGATCAACCAGAAATATCTCGAAGCCTCCAACGTCGATCCGGTCAAGGAAATCACCGAGCTGATCTCGGCGCAGCGCGCCTATGAAATGAATGCCAAGGTCATCCAGGCCTCGGATGAAATGGCCCAGACGGTCTCGAAGGGCATGCGCTAGGTCCGAAGTCATGTTGAACAGGATGGGCCTGATCGTGCGCGGGTTGGCCGTCGTGCTGCTGATTCTGGCTCCCGCGCGCCTCGCGGTGGCCGAGGAGAAGCGGCTTCCCGTGCCGGCGGTTGCGATCCGCGCCGGCGAGCTGATCCGGGACGACATGATCACCGAGCGCGCCTTCGCGCCGAGCCTGCTCGGCGTCGCCATGTTCATCGAGGGGCGCCAGGTCCTGGTCGGCCGCATGGCGCGGCGCGCGCTGTTGCCGGGCCAGCCCATTCCCAGCAACGCGGTGGAAGATCCCTGGACCGTCGCCCGCGGCGCCATGGTCAAGGTCGTGGTGGAAGACAGCGGCCTGTCGATTGTCACCTACGGCTCGGCGATGCAGTCGGGTGCGGCCGGCGCGCTCATCCCGGTGCGCAATACCGATACCGGCGTGATCATCAGGGGCATCGTCCAGCCGGACGGCACCGTCAAGGTCGTGGACGGGTCATGACCAGGCTTCTGCTCGCGCTCGTCCTGCTGCTTTCGGCCGCCGGCGCCGATGCCGCCGTCCGCATCAAGGACATCGCGGACATCAAGGGTCTGCGCGAAAACCAGATCGTCGGCTACGGCCTCGTCATCGGCCTCAACGGCACCGGCGACACGCTTCGCAACGCGCCCTTCACGGAGCAGTCCCTGCAATCGATGCTCGAGAACATGGGCATCAACGTCAGGAACGAGACCACGAGCACCACCAATCCCCCGCGTCCGACCACGCTGCGCACGCGCAACGTCGCGGCCGTGATGGTGACTGCGGACCTGCCGCCCTCGATCGGGCCCGGCGAGCGCATGGACGTCACCGTGTCGTCGCTCGGCGATGCGACGTCGCTGCTCGGCGGCACGCTGGTCATGACGTCGCTGCGCGCTGCGGACGGCGCCGTCTACGCGGTGGCGCAGGGCGCGATCACGGTCGCCGGTTACAGCGTCGGAGGCCAGGCGCAGAATGTCAGCCAGGGCACGCCGACGGCCGGGCGCATCCCGAACGGTGCGCTGGTCGAACGCGAGGTGCAGGGAAGTCTCCGCGAGATGGAGTTCCTGGTGCTGGAGCTGAAGAACCCCGACTTCATCACCGCAACGCGCATCCTCGACGCCATCAACCGCTACGCCGGCGGTCGCTACCGCGCCCAGATCGCCTTCGAGCGCGACTACCGCACCATCGTGCTGTCGAAGCCGCGCCACATCGGCCCGGTCCGGTTCCTCGCCGAGATCGGCGAACTGACGGTCGAGCCGGACACGCCGGCCCGGGTGGTGATCAACGAGCGCACCGGCACGGTGGTGATCGGGCGCGACGTGCGGATCTCGACCGTTGCCGTGACGCACGGCAATCTCACGGTCCGTGTCACCGAGATGCCCGTGGTGTCGCAGCCGGCGCCGTTCTCGCGAGGCCAGACGGTGGTGGTCCCGCAGACCATGGTCGAGGCCAACGAGGCCGGGTCGCAGGTGGCGATCCTCAGCGGTGTCGACCTGCAGCGCCTGGTGCGCGGGCTGAACCAGATCGGCCTGAAGCCGTCCGGCATCATTGCGATCCTCCAGGCGATCAAGACCGCTGGCGCGCTCCAGGCCGACGTCATCGTGCAATGATGCATAAGCGTCGTGCAAGCTTGGTCGCTCAATGCTCGGGTCTGAAAGCGAGAATCGCACGCGTCCCGATGCTGAAGCTGGATCACAAAGCCACACTCCTCCTGCTGGTCGCGGCATCGATGCTGGCGAGCGCGTCGCCCGTGCGCGCCCTGGACGAGGCCAAGCCCTCCAAGCCGCTCAACCTGCTCTCCTTCGCGCGCGGCCGCGCGTCCGGACCGCAGAAGCCGCAGCCGGTCGCGGCGGTGCCAGGCGACAATGCGTCAATCCGGGCGACCGCATGGGCGGCCGAAGATTCGGGGCCCGCAACCACCGGCGCGATGCCCGCTTCGGAGCCGGCTGCGCCCGCACGACCGGCCAAGCCCGGCAGCGTCACGGCGCCGCCCAAGCCCGCGCCGTCGCAGGCCGCGGCGTCCGCGGACAACGAGGTCGCCCTGTTCTGCAGCAACGTTGCCGATCCGGCCGTCGATGCGAGGCTGGCCTGGCAGCTCAAGGAATTGGAGAAGGCCGAGAGCCTGCTCCGCGAGCGGATCGCCGAGGTCGAGGCCAAGCGTGCCGAATATGAAAAGTGGATGGCGCTGCGCGACGACTTCCTGAAGAAGGCCGAAGCGAGCGTCGTCGAGATCTATTCGCGCATGAAGCCCGAAGCCGCCGCGACCCAGATCGCCGGCATGGCGGACGAGACCGCCGCCGCCGTGCTTGCCAAGCTCAGCCCGAGGAGCTCGAGCGCGATCTTCAACGAGATGGAGACGGCGCGCGCGGCGCACCTCGCCGACCTGCTGGGCGGAATGCGCCGCGTTGATGACGGAAAGACCAAATAGATGAAGAAGCCGATCCTCATCCTCCCGCTCATCCTGGGCTCGGTGCTCCTGGGCGGATGCTTTCACGATCCAGCCGAGGTCCTGACCGGCCCGCAAATGTCGCCGGTCGGCAGCGGCCTGAGGACCCAGGCCGATCCGATCCCGGTGACGCCGCGCATGCGCACGCCCGTCAGCTATCGCTCGACCTGGGACGACGGCACCGATCTCTACCGCGACCCCCGCGCCCGGCGCACCGGCGACGTGGTCACGGTGATCATCTCGATGCAGGACAAGGCCAAGCTCGACAACAAGACCGGCCGCTCGCGCGATTCGCAGGTCAAGTTCGGGCTCGACTGGCTGATGGACGTCGCGGGATGGAGCGACAAGGGATCGACCAACGCCAACCTCAGCGCCAACACCCAGATTAAGGGTAACGGCCAGATCGACCGCACCGAGGACATCAAGCTCTCGATCGCTGCCATCGTCACCGACGTGCTGCCGAACGGCAATATGATGATCAGCGGCTCGCAGGAGTTCCGCGTCAACACCGAGATGCGCGTGCTCAACGTCGGCGGCATCGTGCGCCCGCGCGACATCTCGCGGGCCAACACGATCTCCTACGACAAGATCGCCGAGGCGCGCGTGTCCTATGGCGGTCGCGGAAATCTGTCCGACGTGCAGCAGCCTGGATGGGGACATCGGATCTATGACGCCGTGGCACCATTCTGAAGTGCGCACCGGTCTGGCCGTGTCGCCAGGGCAGGGGACGTCATGCGCCTGATTGCGGCCATCGTGGTGCTGACCCTGGTCGCGATCGGCGCGGGAGCGCTGGCCGGACTGCACCTGTTTGCGGCCGCCGAGCGCGTCGCCGACGCGAAGAAGAGCGCGACCCCGCCGCCGGTCGCGTCGAGCTACGCCGGCAGCGCACGGCTCAGGAAATTGTCTCCGATCGTGACCAACCTCGCCGCGCCGGCGAATAATTGGGCCCGCATCGAGGCCTCCATGGTGACCGAGAGCATGAGCGACGAGGACGCCGGCATCCTGGCCGCCCATATCAGCGAGGACATCGTCACCTACTTGCGGTCCGCGTCGGTGGCGCAATTCGAGGGATCGCGCGGGCTTCAGCATCTGCGCGACGACCTGACCGAGCGCGCCGCCATCCGCTCGTCGGGCAAGGTCCGCGAATTGATCATTGAGACGTTGGTGATCCAGTGAGAGTGAAAGTCCTGCTGCCGGCGCTGATCATGGTCGTTCTGCCCGAAGTGGCGCTCGCCCAGATCCCGGACCTCAACTCGCTGCTGCCGCCCGGGAACGGCTCGACCAGCGGCCGGATCATCCAGCTGATGGCCCTGATCACGGTGCTGTCGGTGGCGCCGGGGCTGCTCATCATGGTGACGAGCTTCACGCGCTTCGCGGTGGCACTGTCGTTCCTCCGCGCCGGGCTCGGCCTGCAGACCACGCCGGCCAATCTGGTGCTGATCAGCCTCGCGCTGTTCATGACCTTCTACGTGATGGCGCCGACCTTCGACCGGGCCTGGGAGACCGGCGTCCAGCCGCTGATGAAGAACGAGATCTCGGAAGAGCAGGCCTATCTGAAGATCACGGACCCGTTCCGCGAGTTCATGCTGGCCCATGTCCGCGACAAGGATCTGCAGACCTTCGAGTCGCTCGCCGCGGAGAGCTTCCGTAAGAAGTTCGACGACAAGCGCGTCGATCTGCGCGTCATCATCCCGGCCTTCATGATCTCCGAGCTGAGGCGTTCGTTCGAGATCGGATTCCTCATCATCCTGCCGTTCCTGGTGATCGACATGATCGTGGCGACGCTGACCATGTCGATGGGCATGATGATGATGCCGCCGACGATCCTCGCGCTGCCGTTCAAGATGCTGTTCTTCGTGCTGATCGACGGCTGGAATCTGCTCGCCTCCGGGCTGGTGCGCTCCTTCTCATAAACCGCCGACGATCGCCGGCCGGCTCGTTATGGTTAGCGGAAAGTAATATTAACCATATGATATTGCTGCGCAATTCAAGCCGGCCTTAATCCGGCGGCAAGATTCGGCGTGCTAGCAAGGCGTCACGGCGGGTTGGACCTCACCCACATCAGTCCAAAGGCATGATGCCGCCCCTCTGTACCGGTGCAAGCCCGGTATGTCCCCTGATGAAAATGTAACGCGTACATAAAGGGACATTCGCAATGTCAAGCCTGCTCACGAACTCGTCCGCCATGACCGCGCTCCAGACCCTTCGGTCTGTCAGCTCGCAACTCTCCACCACGCAGAGCCGGATCTCCACCGGCCAGCGCGTGGCGACCGCCTCGGACAACGCCGCCTACTGGTCGATCGCGACTTCGATGCGCGCCGACAACGCCGCGCTCTCCGCCGTCTCCGACTCGCTCGGTCTGTCGGCCGCCACCGTCGACACCGAGTACACCGCGCTGAACAAGGTGCTCGGCGACAGCAATTCCGGCCTGACCAAGCTCCAGGCGCTGCTGGTCGAAGCCAAGACCGCCGGTATCGATCGCAGCAAGATCCAGTCGGAAATCACCCAGATCCAGCAGGACATGAAGAACGTCGCCGGCGCGGCGACCTTCAACGGCGTCAACTGGCTGAGCACGAACGCTTCCACCCCGGCGACCGTCAATCTGGTGTCGTCGTTCTCGCGCGTCGGCGCTACGCCGACCACCAGCTCGATCACGGTGACCGTCGCCAACTACTCGCTCTACACCTCGACCACGAGCGGCATCCTGGACACGGTGACCGGCAGCGCGTCGGTCGACACCATCAACATCGGTGCGCTGACCGACTCGGCGGCCGACCAGACCACGCTCGACGGCTACATCGCGCAGGTCACCGCAGCGATCGGTACGGTCGCTTCGGGCGCCGCCAATCTCGGCGCCATCAAGAACCGTATCTCGAACAACTCGGAGTTCGTGAAGTCGCTGATGGACTCGGTGGATCGCGGTATCGGCCAGCTCGTCGACGCCGACATGAACCAGGAGTCGACTCGCCTCGCGGCTCTCCAGGTCCAGCAGCAGCTCGGCGTTCAGGCGCTCTCGATCGCCAACAACAACAGCCAGAGCATCCTGTCGCTGTTCCGCTAAGTCCCAGACGCTCTGCGGAGGGGCCGCGCTTCTTACGAGGCGCGGCCCTTTCGTTTGGCGCGACGCCGCGCCATGATTCCGGCTGCCCTGTTGCAGAGAGATCACGCCGCCACAAGCCCCGCGCAAGCTTCGCCGGCTAGTCTGGCCGCTACGACGGGTTGGGTTCATGCGCAATTCCGCAGCCCAAAGGCATGATGCCGCCCTGTCGTACCGGTGCAAGCCCGGTATGTCCCAAAATCCAATCTGCTTTCAAAGGGACATCAAAGATGGCTTCCAGCCTGCTTACCAACTCCGCTGCAATGACTGCGCTCCAGACCCTCCGGAATGTCAGCGCCAGCCTGCAGACGACCGAAAACCGCATCTCCACCGGCCAGCGCGTTTCGACCGCTTCGGACAACTCGGCCTATTGGTCGATCGCGACCTCGATGCGCGCCGACAACGCCGCGCTCTCCGCCGTCTCCGACTCGCTCGGTCTGTCGGCCGCGACCGTCGACACCGAGTACACCGCGCTCAACAAGGTCATCGGCGACCAGAATTCCGGCCTGACCAAGCTCCAGGCGCTGCTGGTCGAAGCCAAGACCGCCGGTATCGACCGCACCAAGATCCAGGCTGAAATCACCCAGATCCAGCAGGACATGAAGAACGTGGCCAACGCGGCGACGTTCAACGGTGTGAACTGGCTGAGCACCAACGCCACCACCCCGGCGACGGTCAACCTGGTGTCGTCGTTCTCGCGCGTCGGCGGCACGCCCACGATCAACACCATCACGGTGACGGTTGCCAACTACTCGCTCTATACCTCGACCACGGCCGGTATCCTGGACACGGTGACCGGCAGCGCGTCGGTCGACACCATCAACATCGGTGCGCTGACTGACTCGGCGGCCGACCAGACCACGCTCGACGGCTACATCGCGCAGGTCACCGCCGCGATCAACACGGTCAGCCAGTCCGCCGCCAACCTCGGCGCCATCAAGAACCGCATCTCGAACAACTCGGAGTTCGTGAAGTCGCTGATGGACTCGGTGGATCGCGGTATCGGCCAGCTCGTCGACGCCGACATGAACGCGGAATCGACCCGGCTCCAGGCGCTGCAGACCCAGCAGCAGCTCGGCGTTCAGGCGCTCTCGATCGCCAACCAGAACAGCCAGAGCATCCTGTCGCTGTTCCGCGGCTAAGCGGCGCTTTCGAAAACGACCGTGCTCCCTCGGGGAGCACGGTCCCCGCCTTGACCGGCGAATATGGCGGCACATGACGTGCCCGCAATCGACCCGACCCCAGATCTCATATGGCGCGCCACAACCGATCGCACCATGATGCGCCCGGGGCTTCGCGCGTTCCGCCGGCTGATTGCCGTCCTCCCGCTTTGCAAATTTGCAACGCCGTGCCTGCGAACTGACACCGTCATGTCCGCGCGCAACCTTCAGACAAGGTTGGCAGCGGAGTGTCCTCTCCGTTCGCATTGGTACGAGGTCATATGCTCAGTCGTGCGCAGATACAGCAACTGCTCAACAATCTGCTGGAGCTTGGGCCACGACGCCTGATGGCCTTGGGATTGATCGGCTTCGCCGTTCTCGTCACCGTCGTCGGCGGGGCGTACTATCTGAGCCGGCCTGAATTCGAGACGCTCTATACCGGCCTTACCCGCGAGGACGTGACGCGCATGGGCGCGGCGCTGCGCGAGCAGAACATCACCTTCGACGTCAATACGGCCGGAGACGCGCTCTCGGTGCGTCCGAGCCAGACCATGCAGGCGCGGATGCTGCTGGCCGAGAAGGGGCTGCCGACCAGCGCCAATTCCGGCTACGAGTTGTTCGACAAGATCGGCTCGCTCGGCCTCACCTCGTTCATGCAGGAGGTCACCAAGCTCCGCGCGCTGGAAGGCGAGATCGCACGCACGGTGCAGCTGATGAAGGGCGTCAAGGCGGCGCGGGTGCATATCGTGCTGCCGGTGCGCGGCTCGTTCCGCGCGACGCAGCAGCCGCCTTCGGCCTCGGTCGTGCTGCGCACCGACGGCGCGATCGAGGCGCGCACGGCGCAGTCGATCCGTCATCTCGTCGCCGCCGCCATTCCAGGCATGAGCCGCGACAAGGTGACGGTGCTGGATGCCGACGGCTCGATGCTGCTCGCCGAAGAGGACGAGGCCAGCGCCGCGCCGACCAAGATGGCGAGCCTTCAGAAGACGGTCGGCGGCATGGTGCAGGAGAACATCCGCAAGGCGCTGACGCCGTATCTGGGCCTCGACAATTTCGAAGTCAGCGTCGCGCCGCAGCTCTCCACCGACAAGAAGCAGATCAACGAGACCGTCTACGATCCGGAGAGCCGCGCCGAGCGTTCGGTGCGGAACGTGCGCGAGAAGGAATCGTCGCAGAATGCCGATCGTTCGACGCCGACCACGGTGCAGCAGAACCTTCCCGATCAGCAGGTGAACGCCGGGGGCGGCAAGAACTCCAGCGAGGACAAGACCCGTCGCGAGGACGTCACCAATTTCGAGGTCTCGTCCAAGACCACGACGACGGTGAGCGACGGCTATTCGGTGAAGAAGCTCTTCATCGCCGTCCTGGTCAATCGCGCGCGGCTGGTGGCCGATCTCGGCGACAAGACCAACCAGGCCATCGTCGACAGCAAGCTCGCCGAGATCAGCCAGCTCGCGGCGACGGCCGGCGGGCTGGACAAACAGCGCGGCGACCAGATCCAGGTGACGGCCGTCGACTTCATCGAGGGCTCGCGCGAACTGGCGCCGGTGCCCCCGATCAGCTTCGTCGAGATGATCAACAAGCAGCTCGGCAGCGTCATCAACGCGGTGACGATCCTGGCCGTTGCGTCGATGCTGGTCTGGTTCGGATTGCGGCCGGCGGTCAACGGCATTCTGACCCATCGCGCAGAGCAGGAGCAGGTGGAGGCCGCCGAGGCCGCGGAGCTCGAAACCGCCGCCGCCCTGGCGCTGGCCGAGGATCCCGAGCTCAACCTCGTCGAGGACCTCGAAGGCAAGATGCAGCGTACGCCGCAGAAGCGGCTGGAGCAGATCGTTCGGCTCGATCAGGCGCAGGCGGCCGCGATCCTTAAAGACTGGATGCGGCGCGAGGAGGCGGCATGAACGCGGCGATCGGAAAGCTCCTGACCCAGTTCGACGCGAACGGCCGGGCCAAATCACCACCGCCTCCGCCGCCCAGGAGCCAGGACCTGTTGACCAGGCCGAAGGAGGCCGTGCGCGAACCTCAGCCGCAGCTTCAGGCTCAGCCGCAGCCTGCGTCCCAGCCGGCGCCGAAGGCGGAAGCCCCGCCGGCCAATCTGCTGGACGACGCCTATCGGCGCGGCCATGCGGCCGGCGTTGCGGAAGGCGACGCCAGGCTCGCCGAGGAGCGCGTCCGTAGCGCGATCCGGCTCGGCGAGGAGCGCGCCAAATGGTCCGACCAGCAGGCGGTCGCAATCGTCAGCGGCTTCGAGGCGGCTTGCCGCGAGATCGAGACCAACATCGCAAGCTCGGTTGCGCGGATCTTGCTTCCGTTCCTCGCTGACGCGGTCCGCGACAAGGCGATCGGATCGCTGGTCGAGCAGATCGCGGTGCTCACGGGCAGCTCGTCCGCGCCGGCGTTCAAGGTCACCGGCCCAAGCGAGCTGCTCGACCTCGTGAAGACGCAGCTCGAGGGGTCCAGGCGAATCGGCGTCGAGTATGAGGCGGCCGAGGCGCTCGAGGTTCGTGTCGTGGCGGACCAGACCGTGATCGAGACGCAGATCTCGGTCTGGAACGAACGCCTGAAGGCAGCGCGCCGGTAACCCGACATGGAAGAGGTCAAGCATGAGATCGTGATCGTCCGCCGGCGCAGCGCCTTCGCCGAGGAGGCGCATCACGGCGGCGTATGGAAGATCGCTTATGCGGACTTCATGACCGCGATGATGGCTTTCTTCCTGGTCATGTGGCTGCTCAACGCGCTCAACCAGGACCAGAAGCAGGTGGTCGCGAGCTATTTCAACCCGATCAAGCTTGCGGAGAACGCGCCTGCCCCGAAAGGCCTCAAGGATCTTTCCAAGAAGGAGCCGTCGTCGTTCGAAGGGCAGGACGGCAAGCGTCAGCCGGCCGGTCCGAGCGAAGAACGCCGCGGCGATTCCCCGACCGCGGAGAAGCCGCCCTTCTATGAAGAGAAGGTGCTGTTCCGCGATCCCTACGCGACGCTCGCCGAGATCGCGAGCAGCGCGAACCAGGCCTCGGGCCAGCGGCGCGCCGGCGCGCTGACGTCCGCCGAAGAGGATGGCCTCAAGGGCGGCGACGCCTACCGCGATCCGTTTGACCCCGGCTATTGGAAGCTGGCGCCGCAAGCCTCCAGAGACGCGGATCGCATGATCGAGAGCGAGACCAAGCCGAATGCCTCCGCGTCCGCCACCAATCAGGGCGAGCAGCCCGGACGTCGGGCCAAGGCGAACGATGCCGGCGGAAGCGCGGCTTCCAGCGCGGACGCCACGTCCGCAAACCTCTCGCCCCTGCTGCCCCCGGGGCCCGCGCCGGCGCAATCCCCACGCGAGGGCAGCGCCCAAACCACCGTTCAAGCCAACGCTGCCGCGCAAGCGCGTCAGAGCGAGACGGTGAAGGAAACCGAGCCGCGCGATGCGGCCCAGATCCAGCAGCCGACCCTCAAGCAGCTTCAGTCCGCGATCGCGGACGCGCTGTCGGACATCAAGGCGGGCGCAGGACCGGCAGCCGAGGTGCGTCAGGTCGAGGAGGGCCTCCTGATCAGCCTGACCGACGATGCGAGCTTCGGCATGTTCGCGGTCGGCTCGGCCGAGCCGCGGCCCGAGCTCATCCGCGTGATCGACAAGATCGGGCCGTTGCTGACGAAGCGGCAGGGCATGATCATCGTCCGCGGCCATACCGACAATCGGCCGTATCGCTCGGAGACTTACGACAATTGGCGGCTGTCGACCGCCCGCGCCCAGATGGCCTATTACATGCTGGTTCGCTCCGGCGTCGACGCACAGCGGATCGAGCATGTCGAAGGTTACGCCGATCGGCGGCCGAAGCTTCCGAACGATCCCGCGGCCGCGCAGAATCGCCGGATCGAGATCCTCGTCCGTGAGAAGCGCCCTTGATCAGGCCGCTCCTTTGCGCCGCTCTGCTGCTCCTGCCGTTCACGGCGGCGAACCTGCGGGCTCAGCCCGCGCGCCAGCCGGGCGAGCCCTATGAACTGGTCCGCGCACTGCAGGCGGTGCAGGACGGCATCGCCAACGGCGACACCGCCGCGCATGGTAGCCACGTCGCGCTGATCCGCCAGATCGGAGAGAAGTTTCTCGCCGCCGATCCTGGCGTGTGGGCCAATCCGCAGAACAGCCAGGCCGTGGTGATCTACCTGCTCAGCGGCGGCGCGCCGCAAATCGTCCGCAAGCTGCCGCGCGACAAGATGAACGTGGACGAGCGGCTGTTCAATGGTGCGCTCGCCTATGTCGAGGGTCGTCAGGAGGAGGCGCGGGAGCTGCTCAAGGACGTCAAGCCGCGGACGCTCTCCTCGGGCCTGGGCGGACAGGTCGCGCTGGTCCAGGGCGCGTTGTTCGCGCGTGCCGAGGCATCATTCGCGATCGAGCGGCTGGACGACGCGCGCCTGCTTCTGCCCGGAACGCTGGTGGAGGAGGCGGCGCTGCGGCGCGAGATCCTGCTGGTCGGGCAGGCGGAGGACTTCGACAAGTTCGAGTTCCTGACGCTGGCCTATCTACGCCACTACCGCAACTCGATCTATGCCGGTGATTTCTGGCAGCGCTTCTCCTCCGGCCTGACGCAATCGAGCCTGGCGCTCGACGAGCGCCGCTTCGCACGGATCGCAGCCATGCTGGAGAAGATCGAGCGCGCGAGCCGCCTCAAGCTCTATCTCGTGATCGCGCGCGCGGCGATGGTGCGCGGGCAGCTGGACGTGACGCGGCTTGCCGGCGAGCGGGCGCTGACTCTGAGCGACGACGCCTCCGCCGATCGCGAGCGGGCGCATTTCTTCCGCGGCGCCGCGCGCGCGCTCACCGACGAATATGACGGCGGTCTCGCCGAGCTGAAGGCCCTCGACCGGTCGAAGCTGCCCGATCGCGACGTCCCGCTTCTGAATGCCACGCTGCAGCTCGCGCTCGATGTTCGCAAGCCGTTCCCGGGCGGAGCCGCCACTGCTGCCGACAAGCCTCCGGCAACGCCGGCGCGTCTCGATCTGGCGTCATCGACCGTGACGCTCGCGCGCGCGCAGAAGCAGCTGGGCGAACTCGAACTCCTCACCAGGGACCGCCGTCCATGACCAAGCTCAGTGGAACATCCGGACAGCTTTTTTCAGGCCTCGCCGAGAGCCTCAACATGCGCGGGACATCGCGGGCGGCAAAGAGCGCTGGCGCCAGATCGCAGGCAAGCGCCTCGTTCAACGATCTGCTTCACACCGTCTCGAACCTCGCCAAGCAGGCTCTGAATGACGACGGCAGCGACACGGCCGCGAAGGCAGGGCCCCTGCGCGCGCGCCTGGCTCATCCGACCGGGAAGGAGAAGAAGGCTACGGCGCACGAGCTCATGGTGGCGCCAGAGCGACCAAAGCCCGCAGCGGATTCCTCCGACAAGAAGGCCGACGAGCCGTCGGAGAAACGACAGCCGGTCGATCATGCCGCCAAGGCGGAGGTTCAGGACCAGTCGGGCATTGCCGTGGCGGTCGGACGGGAGATCGCCGCCGCGCCTGTCGTGAAGCCGCAGATGCAATGGCAATCCCCCGACAGCAACGCGCCTGCGCCCGACGAGCGGTCGCCCGCGACGAAGCGGGAGGTTCAAGGTACGGCGAAGGCGGTGGCCGCCGATAACGCCCCGTCCGGCGACGCTCCGACCGCCACGCGCTCGCAGGCAGCGGGGTCGCAAGCGACGGCCGCGCCGCAATCCTTGCCTGCACAGGATAGCGAGCCGTCGCGCGCAATGCCCGCGACATCCGGCTTCGAGGCGGTCACGGCCAATGTCGAGCGCGCTGCCAAGACTGCCGGGCGTGACGTACTGCCCGAGACGACCAAGGTCACCGTGATCCAGCAGGAGACCCATCTGCCCCCGGCGCAATTCAACGCCCCGCAGCAGGTCGCCAATGCGGTCGTCGCCGAGCTGAAGGACTCCGCTGCTCCGACGCCGCCCGCAGCGCCCGATCTCGCGGCGTCCCAGACCAATGCGCCGGATCAGCCGCTCAAGATCCTGACCATCAATCTGGAGCCGCCCGCGCTCGGCAACGTCACCGTGCGCCTTCGTCTCGTCGGCACCGAAGTGTCCGTCCATCTCGCGGCCGAGCGCAGGGACACCAGTCAGATGCTGGACCAGCAGCGCGACCAGATCCGCGATCTCATGCAGTCGGCGGGCTATGTGGCCGACGTCGCGCCGGTCCAGCACGGCTCGCTGGACGGATTCCAGAGCGGCTCCGGCCAGTCGCAGCCGCAGCTCTCCAGCCAGCAACAGCCCTCGTCGCAGTCGCAAGGAACGTTCGACGGTGCCGGCACGTCGTCGGGGCAGTCCGAAGGCGGCGCCAGACAGGCCCGGCAGGAGCGCCAGTCCAACCAGGAGACGCCTCATGACCAGGAAATGGGCCAGCAGAATCGCCGCGGCCCTGTTTATCTGTAACGCTGGCGCCGCGGCAGCGGCGGCGACCGACAACGCGCGCCCCTGCGAGCGCGAGATGGCGCGCGCGGCTCAGCAGCACGGGATTCCGCTCGGCATTCTCTATGCGGTCGGCCTCACCGAGACCGGGCGGCGCGGCGCGCTGCATCCCTTCGCGCTCGGGGCCGACGGCCAGACTGTCTTTGCCAAGGACATGAACGACGCGATGGCGAATTTCGAGGCGATGCGGAGCAAGGGGATCAAGCTGATCGATCTCGGCTGCATGCAGATCAACCATTATTATCACGGCGACAAGTTCGCTTCGGTGCGGACGATGTTCGATCCCGCCAGAAACGTCGACTACGCCGCGCGTTTCCTGAAAGAGCTGAAGCAGCGCGAGGGCAGCTGGACCATGGCGGTCGCGCGCTACAATGCCGGTCCCAACAATCAGCCGGCGCAGAAGCGCTATGTCTGCCACATCGTCGCGCATCTCGTCTCCAGCGGCTTCGGTGCCTGGACAGACAAGGCCCGCTCGTTCTGTCAGCCGAAAGCGACCTGACATGACGGCCTGAAGCAACAAGTGACGGCACGACGACAAGTTGTGTATCGCTCGCAATCATCAGCCCCGCGCAAGCAAGACCCCGCATTGTAGCTGCAACCTACCAAAGGAGCCTCCTTTCATGAGCCTGTATGGTGTTATGCGCACCGGCGTTTCCGGGATGAACGCGCAGTCCAACAAGCTGTCGACGGTCTCGGACAACATCGCCAACGTCAACACGACTGGTTACAAGCGGGCTTCCACCGAGTTCTCCTCGCTGATCCTGAAGAGCGGCTCGGGCAATTACGATTCCGGCGCGGTCGAGACCACGGTCCGCTACGCCATCTCCGACCCCGGCAACTACCACTTCACGACGTCGACGACGGATCTCGCGGTCCAGGGCAACGGCTTCTTCGTGGTGCAGGACGCGAACGGAAACAACTTCCTCACCCGCGCCGGCGCGTTCGTGCCCGACAACACCGGCAACCTCGTCAACACCGCCGGCTTCCAGCTGATGGGCTATAACATCGCGAACGGCGCCGTGCCCAACGTCGCCGCCAACGGCTTCGGCGGTCTCCAGGTCATCAACGTCAACCAGATGGCGCTCCAGGCCGCACCGTCGACCAAGGCGACCGTGGCCGCCAATCTCGATCCGAGCGCCACCGCGATCGCGGCGCCGGCAGGACCCGCCAATTACACGTCGAAGACGTCGATGGTGACCTACGACAACATCGGCAACGCCGTGACGCTCGACGTCTACGCCGCCAAGACGGGCGCCAATACCTGGGATATCCAGGTCTACAACGGCGCCACCGCGCTGACGACGGCCGGCCCCGCGACCACGTTCACCTTCGACGTCTCTGCGACCGGCAAGGGCAAGCTGGCCGCGGCGAGCCCGACGTCGCTCACGGTCGCGATCCCCGGCGGTTCCGCGGCCTTCAATATCGATCTGTCGGCGATGACCCAGGTCGCTGCCTCCTTCGACTTCAAGGCGACGGTCGACGGCAACGCTCCGTCCGCCGTGGAGAAGGTGAATATCGACGACAAGGGTGTCGTCACCGCCGTGCTCAAGAACGGCACCACGCTGCCGAGCTTCCAGATCGCCCTCGCCACCGTGCCGAGCCCGGACCATCTGACGCCCGAGGTCGGCAACGTCTATTCGCCCAACCTCGAGTCCGGAAACGTGCAGGTCGGCCTCGCCGGCCAGGGCGGTCTCGGCACCGTCAAGTCCGGCGCGCTGGAAGATTCCAACGTCGATCTCGCGGACGAGCTGACCTCGATGATCGAGGCCCAGCGCGGCTTCACCGCGAACTCGAAATCGTTCCAGACCGGCGCCGACCTGCTCGACGTCGTCGTCAACCTGAAGCGCTGAACAATTCAGCGCTCGTTTCGGGCAAGGGCACGTCATGTCCATTACCGCCGCACTCAACTCCGCCCGCTCCTCGCTGATGGCGTCGGGCATCCAGTCGGCGACGATCTCGCGCAACATCGCCGGGGCCAGCGCCCCCGGCTATTCGCGCAAGCTCACCATGCTGGACAATTTTCCCGGCGCCGGCGTCTATGTCGCGGCGATCCAGCGCGCGGCCTCTTCCGGCCTCTACAGCAACGTCCTGACCGCGACGTCGTCGTCCGCCAAGCAGAGCGTGATCTATGACGGCCTGCAGAAGATCGCGGTCGCGACGGTGGACGATCCCGAGCTCGAACAGTCGCCGACCGCCCAGCTCAACAAGCTGAAGCAGGCGCTGCAGCAATACGCCAATTCCACCGACAATGCGACCCTGGCGCAGGCCGCCGTGACGTCCGCCAAGGACATGGCGACCGCGCTCAACCAGGCCACCAAGACCGTGCAGTCGGTTCGCGAGGGAGCGGACGTCGACATGGCGACGTCGGTCGCGAACATCAACCGGCTGCTGACCCAGTTCGAGACCGTCAATACCGCGATCGTGAAGGGCACGATCACCGGCGACGACGTCACCGACTATCTCGACCAGCGCGACAGCATCGTCGCGACGCTGTCACAGGAGGTCGGCGTCACCATGTCGCTCCGTCCCAATGGCGATGCGGCGCTCTATACCGACAGCGGCGTCGTGCTGTTCGACAAGACGGCGCGCGCCGTGAGCTTTGCGCCGACCAACGCCTACACGGCCGGCACCACAGGCAATGCCGTCTTCATCGACGGCGTTCCGGTGACCGGTGCCAATTCCGTCATGCCGCTCAAGTCCGGCAAGCTCGCCGGCCTTGCCCAGCTGCGGGACCAGGACACGGTGACGTATCAGAGCCAGCTCGACGAAATCGCGCGCGGCCTGATCGATGCCTTCAAGGAGGTCGATCAGTCCGCCAGCGCGCTGCCCGACGTGCCCGGCCTCTTCACCTATCCCGGCGCGCCCGCAATGCCCGCAAGTGCCACCATCTCGGTGGGCCTCGCCGGCACGATCGCGGTCGCTGCATCGGTCGATCCGGCCGCGGGCGGCAACCCCAACCTTCTGCGCGACGGCGCCATCAGCGGCAGCGCCGCCTACAATTACAATACGACCGGCAACGCCGGCTTCTCGACGCGGCTCCATCAGCTCATCGACAACATGAACGCGCCGCAGCCGTTCGACGTCACCGCTCAAGGCAAGCCGAGCGGCAGCGTGATCGAGTTCGCCTCGTCCTCGGCGAGCTGGATCGAAAGCCATCGCAAGGCCGCGGACGACAACGTCAAGTACCAGAACACGCTGCTCGACCGCAGCACCGCGGCGCTGTCCAACGTCGCCGGTGTCAATATGGACGACGAGATGTCGTTGATGCTCCAGGTCGAGCGCACCTATTCGGCGTCGTCGAAGATCATTTCGACCGTCGACGAGATGTTGCAGAGCCTGCTGGCCGCCGTGGGGAATTAAGTCATGATGAGCGCGAACTACGTCTCGACCCTGATGCTGTCGTCGTCGCTGAGGTCGTCGATCACGAATAATCAGAGCGCGCTGACCAAGGCTTCGAAGGAGGCGACCACCGGCCGGTTCGCCGATGTCGGCCTTGAGCTCGGCACGGCAACGGGCCGCGACGTGGCGCTGCGGGCCGATTTCAACTTCGCCGATCAGCTGGTCGACACCAACGAGCTGGTTTCGGGGCGCCTCGACGTGACCCAGAACCGGATCACCCAGCTCGGCACGACGGCGTCGGAATTCCTCAAGAACCTGATCGCGGCCCGCGATGCAGACAGCGGCGCGAAGATCATCCTGCCGAGCGCGTCCGCGAACCTCCAGGACCTGATCGGCGCGCTCAACGTCTCCTACAACGGGTCGTATCTGTTCGGCGGCATCAACACGCAGACCGTTCCGGTCACGAGCTACACGGCCGGCTCGGCCAGCAAGAACCAGGTCGATGCGGATTTCCTGGCGACGTTCGGCTTCTCGCAGTCGGCGGCAGGCGTCAGCACGATCACGCCGGCGCAGATGCAGAATTTCCTCGACAACGTGCTCGATCCCGAGTTCGCCAGCCCGGCCTGGAACACCAATTGGTCGGCGGCCACGGACCAGACGCTGTCGAGCCGCATCTCCACGACCGAGGTCGTCGACAGCTCGGTCAGCGCCAACCAGCCCGGCTTCCGCAAGTTGGCCGAGGCCTACACCATGCTCACCGATCTCGGCAACACTGGCCTGAGCAAGGCCACGTTCCAGGTCGTCGTCGACAAGGCCATCAGTCTGGTCAGCGGTGCGATCAACGATCTCGCCGTGCTCGGTGGGACCGTCGGCTCGATCCAGCAAAGGGTCACCGGCGCATCCGAGAAGCTGAAGATACAGAAGGACATCCTCAACAACCAGATCGTCCAGATGGAGGCGGTCGACCCGACCGAGGCTTCGGTCCGGGTCAACACCTTGCAGACCCAGATCAAGACGGCGCTCGCGCTCACCTCGCAGCTCCAGCAGATAAGCCTCATCAACTATCTCTAAAGTCCGGTTCGCAACCTTGTCCTGTTATTCGGTCTCCTGCGCAGAGTGGTTCTGATGACGTTTGAAGCCTATGAAGCGGTCGTCGACGAGAGTGGCTTTGAAGCGCGGGGCCGCGAGCGGCAGGCGCTCAGCCTCGGCATCGATCGGCTCGAACGACTCCAGAAGGGGCGCTTCAGCCTCGAGGACCTGGTCGAGAGCCTGCTCTACGTGCGGCGGCTCTGGACGATCTTCATCGAGGATCTCTCGCACCCGGAAAACGGGCTGCCGGACAAGCTGCGCGCCGACATCATCTCGATCGGCCTGTGGGTCGTCAAGGAAGCCGACCGTCTTCGCGAGGAGAGATCGAACGACGTGGTGCAGCTCATCGAAATCAACCGCCTGATCCGAGACGCGCTTTGATGAAAGTCTCATTGCGGGCGGGCGAACGCATCTACATCAACGGCGCGGTGCTTCGCGTGGACCGCAAGGTCTCTGTCGAGCTCGTCAACGACGTGATGTTCCTGCTCGAAGGGCAGGTCATGCAGGCATCCGACGCCACCACGGCGCTGCGGCAGCTCTATTTCATCGTCCAGCTCATGCTGATGAATCCGACCGACATCCGCGACGCCGCGGCGCTCTACGCGCAGCATCACGCCGCCCTGTGTGCCGTGTGCGAGAGCCGCGAGATGCTGGACGGCCTCGGCGCGGTCGACGAGCTGGTCCAGGCGACGCGTTACTTCGAGGCGCTCAAGCGGATCCGGGCCCTGTTCCCGGTGGAGCAGGCGATCCTGGCCGGCACCGCCAACGTTTCCCCCGTCGAGGCTGCCTGACAGCGGAGAGAGAGACATGAACGTCACCAGCGCGACCGATACGACCGGCAAGTCCGATTTGACCAGCCAGACCACGACGACGTCGAGCAACAGCGTCGACTACAACACGTTTCTTCAGCTCCTGATCGCCGAGATGAAGAACCAGGATCCGACCAATCCGATGGACACTTCGCAATATATGAGCCAGTTCGCCCAGCTCTCGACGGTCGAGCAGGCGATGCAGACGAACTCGAAGCTGGACGCGCTGCTGTCGTCGCAGTCGTTGTCGCAGGCCAACGGCCTGATCGGGAAGACGGTCAGCTTCACCGACTCCACCGGTGCCAGCTTCAGCGGCAAGGTCGTTTCGGTCGCCATCAACAGCGACGGCTCCATCGCGACCCTCCAGGACGGCACCAAGGTCGCGGTCGGGCCCGGGCTCACGATCAGCCAGTCATGAACGAGCGCGACGCTCTCGACATCGTCCAGGCGGCGATCTGGACCATCATCGTCGCCTCCGGGCCCGCGGTCGGCGCCGCGATGCTGGTCGGCACCGTGATCGCGCTGATCCAGGCCCTCACCCAGATCCAGGAGATGACGCTGACCTTCGTTCCGAAGATCATCGTCATTCTGCTGGTCGTTGCCGTCTCCGGCTCCTTCATCGGCGCCCATCTCTCCACCTTCACCGAGATGGTCTATTCGCGGATCGAGCACGGCTTCTGATCCCGCCAGCCCCGGCCACCACCCTCGCGTAAGCTTTGCGCGGCAGATTGCGAACCGGACCCCTCTGCCGGTGACCCATGGCCGATACGTTAGCTGCTAGCCTGCCCAGCCCGCGCCGCCTCGGGGCCGACGCCTTCTTCGCGGCCGGCATCGTGACCATGCTCACGATTCTGTTCCTGCCGATTCCCCCGATCCTGATCGACCTCGGCCTTGCGTTCTCGATCGCTCTGTCGGCGCTGATCCTGATGGTCGCGCTGTGGATTCAGCGGCCGCTCGACTTCTCGGCCTTTCCGACCGTGCTGCTGATCGCGACGATCCTGCGCCTGGCGCTGAACATCGCGACGACGCGCCTGATCCTGTCGCGAGGCGGGGAGGGCGAGCATGCCGCCGGCTACGTCGTCGCCGGCTTCTCGAAGTTCGTCATGGGCGGCGACTTCGTCATCGGCCTGATCATCTTCGCCATCCTGGTCACCGTGAACTTCGTCGTCATCACCAAGGGCGCGACGCGTATCGCCGAGGTCGGCGCCCGATTTACCCTGGACGCCATTCCCGGCAAGCAGATGGCGATCGACGCGGATTTGTCCGCCGGCCTGATCGACGACAAGGAAGCCCAGCGCCGCCGCCGCGAGCTCGAAGAGGAGAGCGCGTTCTTCGGCGCCATGGACGGTGCCTCGAAATTCGTCCGCGGCGACGCCATCGCCGGCCTCATCATCACCGCGATCAACATCTTCGGCGGCATCGTCATCGGCGTCACCCATCACGGGCTGACCCTGACGCGCGCCGCCGACGTCTATACCAAGCTCTCCGTCGGCGATGGTCTGGTGTCGCAGATGCCGGCGCTGATCGTGTCGCTGTCGGCGGGCCTGCTGGTCTCCAAGGGCGGCACCCGGGGCTCGGCGGAGCAGGCCGTGCTGCGGCAGCTCGGCGGCTATCCGCGCGCGGTGTCGGCCGCCGCCCTGATGATGTTCGTGCTCGCCCTGATGCCGGGCCTGCCGATGGCGCCCTTCGTGCTGCTCGGCGGTGTCATGGCCTTCGTCGGCTATACGCTGCCGAGGCGGCAGGCCGCCCGGGAGCGCAAGGAAGCGGCCCTCAAGGCCGACGAGCGCGCCCAGACCGAGGCCAAGGAATCCGTCAAGGAGCAGCTCAAGACCGCCGAGATCGAGCTGGCGCTCGGCGGCCACCTTTCGGTCCATCTCTTGGGCTCGCGCACCGAGCTCGCGCACCGCGTGGCCAAGATCCGCAAGAAGTTCGCCAAGCAGTACGGCTTCGTCATTCCCGAGATCAAGCTCACCGACAATCTCTCGATCGATCCCAAGGGCTACCAGATCCGGATCCACGACACCCGCGTCGCCCATGGCGAGCTCAGGCTCGGCGAGGTGCTGGTGCTGGTCGACAAGGACGGCAAGCCCGACGTGCCGGGCGAGGAGGTGATCGAGCCCGCTTTCGGCATGAAGGCGCTGTGGGTGACCGAAGCCTTCACCGACGAGGTCAAGCGGCAGGGCTGCAAGCCGGTCGACAACCTGTCGGTGCTGCTCACGCACTTGAGCGAAGTGATTAGGGCGAACCTCGCCCAGCTCTTGTCCTACAAGGACATGCGCGCGCTGCTGGACCGGCTCGATCCCGAGTATAAGCGCCTGGTCGAGGACCTGTGCCCGTCGCAGATCTCCTATTCGGGTCTGCTGGCGATCCTGAAGATCCTGCTGGCCGAGCGGGTCTCCATTCGCAACCTCCACCTCATCCTCGAGGCGATCGCCGAGATCGCGCCCCACGTGCGGCGCTCCGAGCAGGTTGCCGAGCACGTGCGGATGCGGCTTGCCCAGCAGATCTGCGGCGACCTCTCCGACAACGGCGTGCTCAACGTCGTCCGTCTCGGCAATCGCTGGGACCTCGCATTCCACCAGAGCCTGAAGCGCGACGCCAAGGGCGACGTCGTCGAGTTCGACGCCGATCCGCGCCTGATCGAGCAGTTCGCGACCGAAGCCAGCGCTGCAATCCGCAAGTTCACCGAGAGCGGCACCAGCGTGGTGCTGGCGGTGACGCCCGAAGCGCGTCCCTACGTCCGGATGATCCTAGAGCGGGTGTTCCCGACATTGCCGGTGCTGTCGCATGTCGAGGTCGCTCGCAGTGCCGAGATCAGGGCACTCGGAGCCATCTCGTGATCTCTGGCCTCGCCGACAGCGTGCTGGTGACGTTCATCGTGTTCTGTCGCATCGGCGCCTGCCTGATGCTGGTGCCCGGCTATTCCAGCGTCAACGTTCCGGCTCAGGTCCGCCTGTTCGTCGCGCTGGTCACGACCTTTGCGCTGGCGCCGATCCTGATCGCGGTGCTGAAACCCCTCACGGACAACGCGGCGCCGCTGACGCTGGCGCTCCTGATCTGCTCCGAACTGCTGGTCGGCAGCGTCATCGGGCTCGGCGGGCGGGTGTTCTTCCTCGCGCTCCAGACCATGGCGACCGTGATGGCGAGCGCGATCGGCCTCAGCAACATCCCGGGCACGCCGGTCGGCGACACCGATCCGGCGCCGGCGCTGGTGCCGCTGATCATGGCCGCCGTCACCACGCTGTTCTTCATGACCGACCAGCACTGGCAGGTCCTGCGCGGGTTGATGAACTCCTACGACGTCTGGCATCCCGGTGACAGGCTCGGCGGCAGCATGGCGCTCGACCAGCTCGTCGGTCGCCTGTCGGAGGCGTTCGTGCTGACGCTGCGGATCACCAGCCCCTTCATCGTCTATTCCGTGATCGTCAACCTGGCGGTCGGCCTGATCAACAAGCTGACGCCGGCGATTCCGGTCTATTTCATCTCCGTGCCCTTCGTGCTGTTCGGAGGCTTCCTGCTGCTCTACCTCACCAGCGACGAACTGCTGACGCAATTCATGCTCGGCGTTTCGTCGTGGCTTGCGGAGTGAGCGGTGATGACGTCGCGCGCGGACAAGCTCGGCCGGATGGTCTCGCTGGTGAAGCTCCAGCTTCGGCTGTCCGAATGGCAGCTCGCGCAACTGCGGCAGCAGGAGCGCAGCCTGCAGGACGAGCAGGAATGGCTGGTCGGAGCCCTGAACGACGGCAGGCCGCCGGCGGGCTCGTCGAGCGAATCGATCGCGCGGCGCTTGAACAGGACGAGCGTCGGTGCGCGCGCGGTGCAGGCGCGGGCCGCACAGCAGCTCGACCATGTTCGCGCGGAAAGCCGCCGCGTGAAGCAGCTCGAGGAGGTCGCGAAGGCCGCGCTCGCCGACAAGCTCCGTGACGCGGAGAAGCGTGCGCTCGAGGAAATGACGGGACTAAGTCCCGCCGTGCGCGCGTGGACGCCACGGCCAGCCAACCGGAACAAGACATGATCGTGACAGCGACGCCAGACCTCGTTCTCGACGTCCTCGAGGCCGCCGATCCCGTGACGCAGCGCGCGGCGACCGCGAAGCTCGATGCGCTGAAATCTTCCGATGCCGACTTCGCCGCCACGATGGATGCTGAGGCCGGCAAGGCGGCGGCCGGCGCCGGGCAACCCGCAACAAGGGTGGCCGGGGTGCAGTCGGACGCGTTGAACGGCGAGCCGGTTCGGGTGATCAAGGCGCCGGCGTCCGGCGAGGTCTATCGGAAGTTCGAGGCTTTCATCCTCCAGACTTTCGTCGAGACGATGTTGCCGAAGGAATCGGAGGAGGTCTTCGGCAAGGGCACGGCCGGCGGCGTCTGGAAGTCGATGCTGGCGGAGCAGCTCGGCAACCAGCTGGCAAAGGGCAAGGGCATCGGCATCGCCGAACGGCTCGCCGCCGCGCATCCGCCGGCACCGAGTACGCCAGGCAAGGCCGGATGACGATTCGAAGAATAAGTGACACACGTTGAGGGGTGAATTTCCTATGCAGGCACAAGACGGCGCGGCGGCCATGGTGATCGAACAGCCGGTCGCGGATATCGAGGTGATCGCGACGGAGGCGGCGGCAGACGATGCGCTGCTGCCCATGTTGCTGCCGGTGGTGAGCAGCGAGGCCGCGGTCGACGGCGCCGACGCGGCGAGGTCGGACGAGGTGCGCGGCCTGCTGTCTGCGATCCGCCGGCTCGAGAGCATCGTCGAAGAGGAGACGGCCGCGCTCACGGCGGGCCAAAAGATCGATTTCGACGACTTCAGCGCGCGCAAGAGCCGGAGCATGCTCGAATTCGTCCGCCTGATGCGGGCGCGGATGCATCTCGGCGGCGAAATCGAGGTCACCGAAGAGATTCAGCGGCTGCGCGAGAAACTCGAGCGCAATCGCTCGATCCTCGAAATGCACTACGACGCGGTGCGCGAGGTCGCCGGCATCATCGTCAGGGCGATCAAGGAGGCCGAGTCGGACGGCACCTATACCGGTCGCGCAGCGCAGGACGGAACATGATCAGACTGGTGCTGGCCGGGCTCTGGGTATGCATCCTCACCGCGGGCACGAGCTATGCGGTGGCCTATTGGAAGGAAAACGGCAGCCTGCTGCCGGCAAAGGACGAATATCTCGACGGGCTGCAATACCAGAAGACGCGGGCACTGAGCGTGCCCATGGTCGAGAACGGCAACGTGCAGGGCTATATCGTCGCGCGCTTCGTCTACACCGTGGAGGCGCGGACGATGCACCAGCTCAACGTTCCGCCGGAGCCGTTCGTCGTCGACGAGGCCTTCCGCAGGATCTATGCCGACGACCGTCTCGACTTCAGGAAGCTCGCCCGTTACGACCTCTCGATCCTGACCACGGCCATCAAGCAGCGCGTCAACGAGCGGATGCAGGCTGACATCGTCCAGGACGTCCTCGTCGAGGACTTCAACTACGTCTCCAAGGAGGAATTCCAGCAGAAGCCGTAGCGCGCGACGACCCCAAGTCGGCTCGCGCCGGGCCGACACAGCGATATTCTCTCCGTTCCCGACGCCCTTGTGGGAGCAATCGCATAGGGAATCGACTTCCGCTGTTGCCATCCTTCGAGACGCCCGCCGTTGGCGGGCCCTCAGGATGAGGATCGAGTGCGCGGCTGTCGTTTCAACAGGCACCGACGCCGATTAGCCTCATCCTGAGGAGGCGCGTCAGCGCCGTCTCGAAGGACGAGGCGTGCGCTCAGGTCACCGCTTTGCAATCCCGGCCTTATGGAGAAGGAAAGGCGCCGTCATCGCGGCTCAGCAGGGCTCATCCGATTGTCGCCGCCGCCAAACGTGCAACGGCCTCCGCGAAGGTGTTTCGCGGAGGCCGTTGCTGGTCCGGAGGCCGCCTCAGTTGCCGGCGGGGTAGGCTGCCGCGACGGCATGCGTCCTGTTCAGGAGGATGCCGACCTCGTCGAGCTCCTGCTCCGGCTCCTCCATCGTGTCGCCGGCGGGGATGTCGAGGCGGTAGCCGACATAGCGGCGGGCCACGATCGCGTCGAAGCCGAGGCGGTCGCGGAGCTTCTTGCGCAGCTTGCTGACGTGACTCTCGATCACGCTTTCGTCGAAGGTGGACTCGAAGATGCCGTAGACCGCGTTGAAGATCTGCGTCTTGGTGATCCACTTGCCGTGGTTGCTGACCATATATTCGAGAATGCGCAGTTCGCGGCGGGGCAGGGTGAGGGCGTGGCCCGCGATCTCGGGGTCGCGGCCGTTGAAGAAGACCTGGATCCTGGTCTCGCAGGGCCTGGGCAGCTCGCCCACCCGGCGGCGCGCGATCGCGGCCGTTCGGGCCAGGATCTCACGGAGGTGAACCGGCACATGCACGACATCGTCGACGCCAGATTCGAACAGCTCCAGCGTGTTCTTGAGCATCTTCTGGCCGCTCACGGCGATGATGGGAGCCGAGGAACGCTTGCGCATGGCCCGCGGCAGGCTTGCGCGGCCGTCGCAATCCCCGAGGAGGAAGGCATCGACCGCCGCCAGATCCGATTCGGTCGCGGATTGCAGCCAGTCCCAGAATTCCCCGCAGGAGAAGCCGATCGAGGATACGCCCTCGCGAACGAGCCCTCCGACGTAGCTGTTCGCGACGCTCTCGCGATCATCAACGATAATATACATCAGTCTTTCGCCCCTGTTTCGCACTTGTTGCGGCCGGCTGGTTGTTGTGATGCCCCGGCTCGGCAACGTGCTGTTTGACGACATTCCTTCCCGCGAACCGTTGCTATGGTTTCGACATTCGCGGGCAGCCCTACGCCTTCAGTGCCTGCGTCTCGCAGGCCTGCTACTTCGACTCGATACTGAACGCTTACTGGGTGAGGCCCGGCGGGCGTCTTACGGACGCCTCGCGGAGCGGATTGAGAAACGACTTAGAACAGTTGCGCCAGGTTGCTCATTGCGTCCGAACGCCACTGACTGTGTCGATCTCCTCGCCAACTGGCGAGAATCACTTGACTAGGACCGTAACAATTGCCGATTCCCGATCAAGCGTGCGTAATAAAGCGATTGCTACGTGTGCTTGATGCTGTTGATTTGTGTCGGGTTGTTTCTTGATATATTCAATCGCATCAGTTGATTTGGAAGCTGAACTAGTTTTGCACCGTGACGGTTCTAAAGTTCCGTATCCCCGTACAATTACAGCTATTTCGGGTGGTGCTGCGGCTCAGGTAAACCGAGGGTTTTTCAACCCGGGATTGACTCGCATCCGCGCTTTTCCACATGCGGCCATTCGACTCATGTACGGCGGCGCGACTCAGCTTGGCGAAATCTTGGCGAGGGTGTGTCTTTCGAGTCGCACTCTCGCCACGTGCGTGACGCGGTTGTTGCCTCGTGATGTCGCCGCGCGCGCGATGAAGATCTTCCGATACGCACGTTTCAGGCAAGCTTCGACAAATAACGTCACCGTTCGACAGATCGAACCGAACGGAGCATTTTCACATGTTGTCCGATGGACAAGCTCGTCCCGACGCGACCGCTGATGTTTTCGCGACGGCGAAGCCGGCTCCCGATCCGCGCGATGCAAAGGACAATACGGCGCGAGCGACCAGGCCTGCTGCGGGCGCAAAGCGTGCGTCGGCCGCGGCGAGCGATGAAGCTCTCGCCAAGGAGGCGCTCGAGGGACTTAAACGTATTCGCGCCAAAGCGCGTCTCGACAAGATGGCGATACCCAAGCCTGCGCCGACCGTGATCAAGCCGGCCGTGATCGTGGCCAAGCCCCCGCCGCCCCGGCCGCCATGGGTTGCACCGCTCGCGACATTGGCAGTCGCAGCCATGCTTGTGGTCTGCGCCTGCACCGGCGTGATCGCCTATCTCGCCACGCAGCCCGCGCAGAACAACGTCGCGGCCAGTACGGAGATCCGGATCCTGCGCGAGACCGTCGCACAGCTGCGCAAGCAGGTGTCGGGCGTGTCGGAAAATCTCGACGGCCTCCGCACCGCAGTCGATCAATCGAGCAAGGCAACCAATGATCGGTTCGGCAGGTTCGCCGAGAACCTGGATCGCATCGAGCGGGTAAGCTCGTCCTCGACGGTCAAGCTCGACAAGCTCGCCCAAGGACAAGCTCAGGCGCAGGTCCAGGCGCCGGCACCGGCAATGGTGCAGTCGCAGCCCTCGTCACAGCAAGGACCGATGATGGCCTCGGTCGCAGCGCCCGAGTTCACGGGCTCGGTGTCTCCGTCCGAGCGCATGTCGGCGCCGCGCAAGGTGATCAAGGGTTGGTCGGTCCGCCAGGCCTACGAAGGAATTGCCATCCTGCAGAGTCCGAACGGCGTCATCGAAGCCGTGCTGGGACAGCAGGTGCCCGGCCTTGGCCGCATCGAGGAGATCAGGAACGAGAATGGGCGTCTGGTGGTGGAGACCAGCGGGGGCGTCGTCTATTCGTCACGCAAGGCGACGCCCTGATCGAGCGCCGCCTTCTATTGGCGGTGATGCTCGAAGCTGGTGCATAGCAGATCGACCTCCGCCTCCGCGATCGGCGAGCGGAACAGGCGGCAGCTGAACTCGGCCGTCGCCTTGCTGTCCGTGGTGGTGCGCTCTTCCCGGAGGAAGATGCATCGCTTGCAGACGTCGGTGTGGTGCCGCTGCTCGGCCGTGTCCGACTGATCCAGCACGTGCCGGAACGTGTCGCGGAAGCGGATCTTGACCTCGTCGTCGAGCCCGGCAATCGCCTCGACCAGAACGTTGACGGGATCGCGCACCAGGAATTTCTTGCCCTGCTGCGTCACGCTCAGCATCACCGAGCGCTTGTCGGTGGCTGAGCGTTTCCGCTCGAGATAACCGAGCCGCTCGAGCTCCCCGATGATGAAGGATGCGGTGCCGCGCGTGGTGCCGACATAACTTGCGAGCGCCGAAGGCGTCCGGGAGAAGCGGTTGGCGCGGGAGAGAAACCGCAGCGCCATCCACTCGCGGTCGCGCAAGCCGTGCTTGGTGCCTTCGAACCACAAGATGCGTGCGACCTGCTCCAACAGTTCAATCGATTCGCGAGCCAAATTCATTTCAATTCCAGGTCGGATAAAGCTTTATTCAATTGAGCCTTTTGTAGCGCAATCGGAGTGGACGAGATGAAGTCCCGCCTCGCCGTCCGTCCGTTGCCGGATGTGCACCGTGCGCGGGGTAGAAGCTCGCCATTGGAACTTCCGGCCGTGGAACTAGGACGTCACAAAGAAAGTTCGAGTAAATCGCACGGCTCAAGTCCTTTGAAAATTTCAATCAAATGACGGCGGCTGGCACGTGATCTGGCGGTCATGCGTGATGTGCGAGCAACATGATGCGTCTTTGCGGCCATCGCAGTGCCCATTTGTTGCAGTTGAGCACGTGGAATGCGCGAGCATCTGCATCGCCGGCGGTCCCCGGCCATGTGATCAGCCGGGAGAGAACCGTCTTTTTCGGTTAACGGATGTTGCGGCGCAACGCAGCTGGACGGTTAAGTCCGGCACGCTAGTCTCGCAGGCGCAGGCAGGGTTCAGGAAGTGCGGCGTGTTGAGCTGATGCTGAATTTCGAGGGCGGCCCAGGTGGCCGCCCTTCTCCGTCAAAATGGCGCAGGTCTCACTTCGTCATCGCGCCATAGACGATGTCCTGCACTTGCTCGCGGTAGTATTTCCTGAGCTCGCCCGGCGCCGCCGTTCCGACCACGACGACGAGACGCTCCCTGGGATCGCAGAAGAACTGCGTTCCGTAGGCACCGTTCCAGGTAAACTCGCCGGGGTTGCCGGGGACCGATGACAGCCCCTCGCTGGTCCGGACCGCGACCGAAAGGCCGAACCCGAAGCCGGCACGATGCGGCTCGACATTGGCCACGTTGTTCTTGATCTCGGGACCGAGATGGTTGGCCGTCATGTGATGCACGGTCTTCGGGGAAAGGATGCGCTGGCCGTCGAGTTCGCCGCCGTTGAGCAGCATCTGGCCGAAGCGGAGGTAGTCGCCGATCGTGGCGAACGCGCAGGCGCCGCCGCAATCGAACCTGGTCGGCGTGTCCAGGAGCTTGATGGCTTGCGGCTTGCCGGTCAGCGGATCCTTGGCGAAGGGGCGGGCGAGGCGAGGGCGCTGCGCATCGGTCGGGTGGAAGGTCGCGTCCTTCATGCCGAGCGGCTGCCAGACATTGGCCGCGAGATAGTCGCCGAGCTTCTGCTCGCTCACCTTCTCGACGACCGCGCCGAGCACGTCGATCGAAAAGCCGTATTCGAACGCGGTCGAGGGCTGGTGCGCCAGCGGCAGCTTGGTGATGCGGTCGATGAAGGCCTGGGTGTCGCCTTCGATCGCCGGAGCAATGCCGTCAGGATATTGCCGCGCCACCGGGCTCGATGAGTCCGGCCGGCCGCCATACATCAATCCGGACGTGTGCCGATAGAGATCGTGGATGAAGATCGGCGAGGCCTGGGGCTCGAGCTTGAGCGAACCGTTGGTCTCGGTCACGCCGACCTTCATGTCGGCGAAGCCGGGATAGTAATTGGACAGCTTGGCCTGGAGCGGCAGCCGCCCCTGCTCCATCAGCGTCAGGCCCGCGACTGCCGCCATCGGCTTGGTCATCGAGGCCAGCGCGAAGATCGCATCGACCGGCATCGGCGTGCCCTTGTCCGGATCGAGCAGGCCGTAGGCCTTGTAGTGCACCAGCTTGCCGTCCCGCGCCACGGCGACGACGGCGCCGGGCACGCGCTTGGCGGCGATCTCGCCCGCGAAGAAATTGTCGAGGCGTGCCAGGCCCTGCTTGGAAAAGCCGCCGTCGTCGGGATTGGCTTCGGGCAGTGGTGCGGCGCTGGCCGTGCCGTATGCGATGACGGCAGCCGCCGTCGCGATCATGGCGATCGTCTTGATCATTGCGTCCTCCCAGGCGAGCTCGTTATGCGGTGGCTCGCTGGAGGCCTAGATCACGTCCGCATCGACGCGAAGTCAAGCACGGGCGGGGCATGACTGGGGCGCCAGGAATGCCGGAGCGCTATCGTCCTTCGCCCGCGCGCCACAGCGCATCGAGGCCGTGCCGATAGGTCGGGTGGGCAAGCGCGACGCCGAGCTCGCGCTTCAATGTCGCGTTGGAGACACGGGCGCTGCTGGCATAGAAGCTGCGGGCCATCGGCGACAACTCGGCCGTCGCGAACGCCTCTTCCGGCGGAGGCGCAACGCCCATCAGCTTCGCGGCATAGGCGATCACGTCCTGCGGCGGCGCAGGCTCGTCGTCGCAGACGTTCCAGGTGCCGCCGCTTCCATGGCGAATGGTGGCCATGATCGCACTGGCGATGTCTTCCACATGGATGCGGTTGAAGACCTGGCCGGGCTTGATGATGCGCCGCGCCGTTCCCGCGCGCAGCGTTGCCAGTGCATTGCGGCCGGGACCATAGATGCCGGCAAGCCGCAGGATCGCGGCATTGCCGTGCGCCACGTCCATCCAGGCCTGCTCGGCGGCAACCCGCAGGCGCGCACGGTCGAGCGTGGCCTGTGGCGGGGTGCTCTCGTCGACCCAGCCGCCGCCATGATCGCCATAGACGCCGATGGTGGAGAGATAGACGATCTTGCGGCGGCCCGCCGCCAGCACGTCGCCGAACGCTGCGATGGCGGGATCGCCGGTGCTGCCGGGCGGGATCGACACCAGAAGCACGTCGGCGTCGCGCACCTGCTCGACCGTCTCGCGCGACGGAAGGCTGCCGCAGAAGGCGTGGAGCTCGATGCCGGCGAGGTCGTTCCGCTGCGCTGGATCGCGCACGGTGCCGGCGAGATGCGAGAAGCCGCCGCCGTGTTTGCGGACGAAATGCAAGGCGCTGTAGCCGAGGCCGAGAATGAAGAGCCGCATGCGTCTCCCGCGAAAGGTCAAAGTTCCCGCGCGAGTTGCGCGTCCTTCGCTCATAAGAGATTTTTGGGTCCGGCAAAAGATATTGCGATTTGTCTCGCCTCCTGGCTCGGGCGATGTTCGCCTCTCACAGGGAGGTCTCGATCATGCAGGCAGAAGCGCTCGCCTTGGGGCCGGCCAATGCCACCGACCTGATCCGGCGCGCGGCCGCGCTGATCTTCGACGTCGACGGCACCCTGGCCGAGACCGAGGAACTGCATCGGCAGGCCTTCAACCATGCCTTCGCCCGTTACGGTCTCGACTGGCACTGGGACCGCGCCGTCTACAAGGAGCTGCTGCAGGTGACTGGCGGCAAGGAGCGGATGCGCGCCTACCACGCCCGGCTGGCGATCGCTCCGCCGCTGTCGGATGCGGACATCGCCGCGCTCCACCGCATCAAGACCGCGTATTATGCCGAGCTGGTCGAGACCGGCTGCTGTGCCTTGAGGCCGGGCGTGATCGAACTGCTCGCCGCGGCGAAGGCACGCGGCCAGCGGCTCGCCATCGCGACCACGACCTCGCACGGCAACATCGATGCGCTCTTGTCGCAGGCGCTGGGGGCGCGCTGGGCGGCGGAGTTCGGTGCCATCGTGGCCGGCGACGACGTCAGGCACAAGAAACCCGCGCCGGACGTCTATCTCGAAACCCTGGCACGGCTGAAGCTGGGTGCGGCCGACTGCCTCGCCATCGAGGATTCCGCCAACGGCCTGATCGCGGCCTCACGGGCCGGCATTCCGGTCGTGATCACCCGCAGCATGTTCTTCCGCGACGAGGATTTCAGCGCGGCACGGTTCGTGCTGGATGATCTGTCGGAACTCGACATCGCCAAACAAGAAACCGAAAAACAACCCCATGCACAGTAGAACACGCCCGCTTTCGCCGCTTTCAGTGGACGCGGTGGCTCGTCCTATCGTCCTCTGCCTGCTCGACAATCTGTGCGATCGGGCTCGACTGGTGATGCACCAGGCGCCAGTCGTCGCCGACGCGGCGGAAATGGTTCGCGGCGGCCAAGGCGGTGCCGTCCACGATCTCGATGCAGAGCACGCGGGCGCTGTCGCCGTCGATGATCGCCTGCGGCTCGGCGCAGACGATCTGCGGCCGCTCGGGATTTTGCAGGATGTCGCGCCAGCTTCCCATCACCGTGGCGCGGCCGACGATCGCAGGCCAGCCGGGATGGATGCAGGAAATGCCGTCGTCATCCGCCCACATCTGTTCCATGCCGGCGAAGTCGCCTGCTGAAAACGCGGCGTAGAAGGCCGCGTTGGCGGCGATGATCTTGCTGTCTTTTGCCATCGCTCCCGGGTGGGGCAAGGAGGGGCAAAAATCAAGCGCGACTTCCGTTCGACTTCGGTTCAATTTGGACCGCAGTGCAGCATTGCCCGCTGTGGTCAGGCCGAGAGGAGCGACTCCACTGCCCGCCGCGCGCCATCCTGGTAGAGGTGGCCGAGGGCCGCGGTGACCGCCTCACGCAGGCGCGGCTCCGAGCCCAGTGGTCCGAACACCTTCTCCACCCCGAGCAGCGCAGGTGCGAGCCGCTCCGCGACGGGCCCCGCCTCGCGGGTCAGCTTTGCGAACTCGGCGGCAAGCGGATCGCGCACGTCGATGGCGCGGCCCTGTTCGTCTGTTGCGCTGACGTAGCGCATCCAGCCGGCCACCGCGAGCGCATGCGTTGCAATTGGAAGGTTCCTGGCGAGGCGGTCCTGCATCGCGCCGAGCAGGCGCTGCGGCAGCTTTTGCGAGCCGTCCATCGCGATCTGCCAGGTGCGGTGATGCAGCGCCGGATTGGAAAAGCGCTTCAGCAGCGAGGCGCGATAGGCGGCGAGATCCGTGCCAGACGGCATCGTCAGCGTCACCGCTGCCTCCTCCATCACCCGCGCGGCGAGGCGCGCGAAATGCGGATCCTGCATGGTGTCGGCGATGGTCTCATAGCCCGCGAGATAGCCGAGATAGGCCAGCGCCGAATGGCTGGCGTTGAGCAGCCGCAGCTTCATCAGCTCGAACGGCTTGACGTCGCTGACGAGCTCGACGCCGGCGGCGGCAAGATCGGGCCGGCCCGCCGTGAAGCGGTCCTCGACCACCCATTGCGTGAAAGGCTCGGTCATCACGGGCCAGGCGTCGCGCAGGCCCAGCGCGGATGACACGGCGTCCCGGTCGGCATCCGTGGTTTCAGGAACGATACGGTCGACCATGGTCGAGGGGAAGGCGGCATTGTCCGCGATCCACTTGCCGAGATCCTTGGAGCGCAGCGCCGCGAACTGCGTCACGATCCGCTGCGCGGTGTGGCCATTGGCGGCGAGATTGTCGCAGCACAACACGGTGAAGGGCTTGGCTCCGAGCGCGCGCCGCCGCGCCAGCGCCGCGACGATGAAACCGGGCGCCGATCGCGGCGCGTCGAAATTGTTCAGGTCATGCACGACGTCAGGGTGCCGCTCGTCGAGATCGCCGGTCTGCGGCGTGTGGCAATAGCCCTTCTCGGTGACGGTGAGCGAGACGATGCGGGTGGCGGGATCGGCCATCCGCTCGACCAGGGCCGCCGGCTTCTCGCGTGCGACGACACTGTCGAGCAGCGCGCCGATGACGCGATGCTCGGTGCCTTCGGCGGCGCGTACGGCTACCGTGTAGAGATGATCCTGCGGGGCGAGGGCGTCGCGCGTGTCCGGGCTGCGCAGGCTCGCGCCGACAATGCCCCATGATGTGGCGCCTGTGGCAAGGCAATCGTCGATGACGACGGCCTGATGCGCGCGATGAAATGCGCCGAGACCAAGATGCACGATGCCGGGCGTGACACGCGGGAGGTCGTAGGCCGGGCGGCGCACCGCCGGCGGCAACCGGTCGAGATTGGCCCTGCCAAGACGCGCTGAACCTGGGCGCATGGACGTCTCCCCTTTGCTTTGCCGCTGCTTGACATGGCACCCGTATCAGGTCAATGCTTCGGTCAATTGGTAAGACCAATTTTCCAAAATTGGCAGGCCGCGGGCGGGAAAAGCCCCGCGCGGCCCTTTCGGGAGGACCAGCGTGCCGCTGGAAGCTGTGGAGGCGAGACGGCTCTATCGCCAGGTCGCCGATCAATTGCGAAGCCTGATCGACAGCGGCGAGTACGCGGTCGGCAGCCGCTTGCCGACCGAGCGCGACCTCGCCGAGCAGCTCAAGGTGTCCCGGCCCACGGTGCGCGAAGCCCTGATCGCGCTCGAGGTGGAGGGGCGGCTGCGCATTCGCGTCGGCTCCGGCATCTATGTGATCGAGCCCGCCGCAATCGCCGCGCCGGCAGCCGCGTCCGTCATCGAGGGGCCGTTCGAGCTGCTGCGCGCCCGCGAATTCCTGGAAAGCGCCATCGCCGAACAGGCCGCGCGCGTGGCGACAAAGGACGACATCGCCCGCATCGACGCCTCGCTTCTCGCGATGGAGAAGGTCGAGCATCCCGGCGAAGCCTCGATGGTTCACGACCGCGCGTTCCACGTCGCGATTGCCGGAAGCCTCGGCAATGCCGTATTGGTGCGCGTGGTCGGCGAGCTGTTCGACCAGCGCCTCAATCCCTATTTCGCGCAGCTTGCGCATTATTTCGAGAACCCGGGCACCTGGCGCACCGCGCTCGACGAGCATCGTGCCGTGCGCGAGGCAATCGCGGCGCATGATCCGCAAGCCGCGCGCGAGGCGATGCGGACCCATCTCGCGAGGTCGCAGGAGCGATTTGCGCAGAATTTCGGTGCCGAGAACGCGGCCGGGCCGTCGCCGGGAGAGAGCCGGACCGCGCGCCCCGCGGCGAAGTCGCCAAAACCAAAACCTGCGCCGAAGAAGCGCGCTACGGGCCGCAGCGCGCGGCGGCGATGAGATTGTGCGGCCCGCATCCCTGCCGGGGCGGGCGAACAAGAAGCAGACTTGAACGATGGAGGAAAAGTCGATGTTGAAGAAGATGACGATTGCAGCAGTGATCTCCGCCGCTACGCTGCTGGCTGCGACCAGTGCCAGCATGGCGCAGACCAAGCTCAAATGGGCCCATGTCTACGAGACCTCGGAGCCGTTCCACACCGCCTCGGTCTGGGCCGCGCAGGAGATCGGCAAGCGCACCAACGGGCGCTACCAGATCGACGTCTATCCGGCCTCCCAGCTCGGCAAGGAGACCGACATCAACCAGGGCCTCTCGCTCGGCTCGGTCGACATCATCATCTCCGGCTCGAGCTTCGCGGCCAAGAGCTTCGCGCCGATCGGCGTGACCTATTATCCCTACACGTTCCGCGATGCAGATCATCTGCTCGCCTATACCAAGAGCGACATCTTCAAGGAGCTCGCCAAGGGCTATGAGGACAAGAGCGGCCACCACATCGTCGCGGTGACCTATTACGGCGTGCGGCAGACCTCGTCGAACAAGCCGATCAAGACCTGCGCCGACATGAAGGGCCTGAAGATACGCGTGCCCGACGTGCCCGCCTATCTCGCAATGCCGCGCGCCTGCGGCGCCAACACCGCGCCGATCGCGTTCGCCGAAGTCTATCTCGCGCTCCAGAACGGCACCGTGGAAGCGCAGGAGAATCCCCTGACCACGATCGAGGCCAAGAAGTTCTACGAGGTGCAGAAGCACATCGTGCTGACCGGCCACATCGTCGATCACCTCAACACCGTGATCGCCGGCGCCCTGTGGAAGAAGCTCAGCGACGAAGACAAGAAGATCTTCACCGACGTGGCGCAGGAAGCCGCCGCCAAGGCCACCGGCGAGATCAAGCAGAACGAAGCCAAGCTGGTCGCCTTCTTCAAGGAGAAGGGCCTGAGCGTGACCGAGGTCGACAAGAACGAGTTCCGCGACACCGTGCTGAAGAACGTCGCGTTCGAGACCTTCGGCTACCGCAAGGCCGACTGGGAAAAGATCCAGGCGGTGAAGTAACATTGCTCGCTGCGTCATAAGGCCCTCATGGTGAGGACCGCGAAGCGCGTCTCGAACCATGAAGGCCCCGATGTCGCCCGGGGCCATCCTTCGAGACGCTTGCTTCGCAAGCTCCTCGGGATGAGGAGTGCAGCAACGTGACGGAATAGAATTAACTCGTCATCCCGGGGCGGTCCGCAGGACCGAACCCGGGATCTCGAGGTTCCGAGTTCGACGCTGAAGCGTCGCCCCGGAACGACGATTGGAGAGAGGTAGCCTAATGTCGACCGCCGAAATACACCGGCAGATCACCGCGGAGGAGATCGCCCATACCTTCGAGGAGGAGGCGACGCCGAAGGTCGATCTCGGCATCTACGCGTTCGAGGATTGGGTGGCGCTTGCGATCTTCTGGGTGATGGCGCTCGCCGTCTTTCTCCAGTTCTTCACCCGCTACGTGCTCAACGACAGCTACGCCTGGACCGAGGAGATCGCGACCTACTGCCTGATCGGCGTGGTCTTCATCGGCGCTTCGATGTGCGTGCGGCTGTCCCGGCACATCCAGGTCGACCTCCTCTACCGCTATCTGCCGCGGCCCGTGGGGCGCGCGCTGTCGACAATGATCGACCTGATCCGGATCGCTTTCTTCGGCTACGCCATCAAGCTGGTCTGGGTCTACATCCAGATCATCGGCGACGAGCAGATGACCACGATCAATTTCCCCAAGAACTACGTCTATTACTCCGTGCTGCTCGGATTCGTGCTGATGTTCCTGCGCTCCGTGCAGGCGGCGCTGCAACATTGGCGGCAGGGTTACTCGGTCCTCGAACGCCCCGGTGCCTACGACGGGTCGGAGATATAACATCATGCTGCTGTTGCTCGGAGGCTTTCTCGTTCTGATGCTGCTCGGCGTTCCCGTGGCGATCGCCATGGCCGCCTCGTCGCTGGTCTACATCCTGGTCAGCGGCGTGACGCCCGACGTGACGCTGGCGCAGCGCATGATCGCCGGCGTCGAGAGCTTTCCGCTGCTCGCCGTGCCCTTCTTCATCCTGGCCGGAAACCTCATGAACATCGCCGGCGTCACCGGGCGCATCTACAAATTCGCCGTCGCGCTGGTGGGGTGGATGCGCGGCGGCCTCGGTCACGTCAACATCATCGGCTCGGTGATCTTCTCCGGCATGTCCGGCACCGCGATCGCGGACGCCGCCGGTCTCGGCACCATCGAGATCAAGGCGATGAAGGACCATGGCTACTCGACCGAGTTCTCGGTCGGCGTCACCGCGGCCTCGGCGACGCTCGGGCCCATCATCCCGCCGTCGCTGCCTTTCGTGATCTACGGCATGATGGCGAACGTCTCGATCGGCGCGCTGTTTCTCGGCGGCCTCATTCCGGGGGTCGTGCTCACCCTGTTCATGATGATCACGGTCAGCTATTTCGCGCACAAGAACAAATGGGGCAGCGACACGCCGTTCTCCTGGCCGCAGATCGGCTCGGCGGGCCTCGAGATCGTCATCGTGCTCTCGTTCCCGCTGGCGATCTGGCTGATGGTGATGGCCGGCCTCTCGATCAACGTGGCGGTCGTCATCGGCCTCGGCACGCTGCTGGCGATCGACTGGTACTTCGACTTTTCGGCGGTGATGGCGCTGATGGCGCCGGTGATCCTGATCGGCGGCATGACGCTCGGCTGGTTCACGCCGACGGAAGCTGCGGTCGCCGCCGTGATCTGGTCGCTGTTCCTCGGCCTGGTCCGCTACCGCACCATGACGCTGCAAACGGTGGCGAAGGCGACGTTCGACACGATCGAGACCACGGCCTCGGTGCTGTTCATCGTCACCGCCGCCTCGATCTTCGCCTGGCTGCTGACGGTGTCGCAGGCCGCGCAGACGCTCTCGGACTGGATGCTCAGTGTCACCCAGAACAAATGGGTGTTCCTGGCGCTCGCCAACGTGCTGATCCTGTTCGTCGGCTGCTTCATCGACACCACGGCGGCGATCACCATTCTGGTGCCGATCCTGCTGCCGATCGTGCTCAAGCTCGGCATCGATCCCATTCATTTCGGCCTGATCATGACGCTGAACCTGATGATCGGCCTGTTGCACCCGCCGCTCGGCATGGTGCTGTTCGTGCTCGCGCGCGTGGCCAAGCTCTCGGTCGAGCGCACGACGGTGGCGATCCTGCCCTGGCTGGTGCCGCTGATGTTGGCGCTGATCGCGATCACCTACATTCCTGAACTGACCCTCTGGCTGCCAAAATACATGGGACTCTCCAAATGACCTCGACCGCTCTCGCCGCAACCCTGTTCGGTCCCGAAGATCTGCGCATGATCGAGCATCCGCTCGACAGGCTCGCTAACGGCATGGTGCGCATCCGCTTCGGCGCCGGCGGCATCTGCGGCTCGGACATGCACTATTTCCGCCATGCCCGGACCGGCGATTTCGTGGTGAAGTCGCCGCTGGTGCTCGGCCACGAGATCTCGGGCGAGGTCGTGGAGATCGCAGGCGCGGCAGCCAATCTGAAAGTCGGTGACCGCGTCGCCGTCAACCCGTCGCGCTGGTGCGGCCATTGCGTCGCCTGCCGCGAGGGCCGGCCGAATCTGTGCGAGAACATCTACTTCATGGGCTCGGCCTCGAAGACGCCGCACATGCAGGGCGGTTTTGCCAATTATTTCGACGCGATCCCCGCGCAGTGCGTGAAGATCCCGGATCACGTGTCATATCAGGCCGCCGCGCTCGCCGAACCGCTGGCGGTCTGCCTGCACGCGGTCGCGCGCGCCGGCAATATCGAGGGCAAGCGCGGTATCATCTTCGGTGCCGGCCCGATCGGGCTGCTGACCATGCTTGCCGCGCGCCGCGCCGGCATGGCCGACATCACGGTGGCCGACATCGCACCGGCGCCGCTGGCCTTTGCAACCCGGCTTGGCGCTTCGCATGTCGAGAATGTCTCCGGTGGCGAGGAAGGGCTCAAGGCGCAGGCGGCCTCGCGCCCATACGACGTCGCGTTCGAGGTGTCGGGCACGGCGGCAGGCCTTGCCAGCGCCATCGGCATCGTCCGGCGTGGCGGCATCGTGGTGCAGATCGGCAATCTGCCGGGCGGCCAGATCCCGACGCCGTCGAATGCGGTGATGGCCAAGGAGATCGATCTGCGCGGCTCGTTCCGCTTCGGCTTCGAGTTCATGACCGCGGTGGAGCTGATTTCGGCCGGCAGTGTCGACGTGCTGTCGCTGGTCACCGCCGAACGGCCGCTGTCGACCGCGCCCGATGCGCTGCGGCTGGCGCTCGACCGCTCGCAGAGCGTCAAGGTGGTGCTGACCGCGAACTGATTGGGAGAGACCCATGATGCTGGAGGGATGGCGCTGGTACGGGCCCGATGATCCCGTGTCGCTGGACGACGTCAGGCAGGCCGGGGCGACCGACATCGTCTCGGCGCTGCATCAGGTCCCGATCGGGGAGGCCTGGACGCGCAAGGCGGTCGACGAGCGCAAGAATTTTATCGAGAACGGTCAACCGGGGCGATCGCAGCTGACATGGTCGGTGGTGGAATCGATTCCGATCCCCGACGACGTCAAGCGCCTGGGGGCCAAGGCGACCAGGTCGATCGAGGCCTGGATCGCGAGCCTCGAGGCCGTCGCGGCGGCCGGCATCAAGATCATCTGTTACAATTTCATGCCTGTGGTGGACTGGTGCCGCACCGACCTCGAATGGGAGCTGCCGAACGGCGCCCGCGCCATGCGCTTCGACCAGGACCGTTTCGCCGCCTTCGAGCTGCATATCCTCAAGCGTCCTGCGGCCGTGCAGGAGTACTCGCCCGAGCAGCAGGCGCGTGCGAAGGCGCTGTTCGAGCAGATGAGCCAGGCCGATATCGATTATCTGGTGATGGTGATCGCCAGCGCGCTGCCGGGTTCGACCACCGAGCCGATGACTATCCCGCAATTTCGCGACCGGCTGGAGACGTATCGCGATATCACACCAGAGATCCTGCGGCAGCATCTCGCCGAGTTCCTGGCGCGCGTGACGCCGGTGGCCGAGCAGCTCGGGGTGTCGCTGACCCTGCATCCGGACGATCCGCCGCGGCCCCTGTTCGGTCTGCCGCGCATTGCCTCCTCAGCCGACGACTATCAGGCGCTGTTCGACGCGGTGCCGTCCAAGGCCAACGGCATCTGCCTGTGCACGGGCTCGCTTGGCGTGCGCGCGGAAAACAATCTGCCTGAAATGGCCGAGCGCTTCGGCCCTCGCATCGCGTTCGCCCATCTGCGCGCCACCAGGCGCGAGGCCGACGGGCTGTCGTTCTACGAGTCCGATCATCTCGACGGCGACGTCGACATGATCGCGGTGCTGAAGGCGCTTTTGAAGGAGAACGCCCGGCGGTCGCCGGACAAGAGGATCGTCTTCCGTCCCGATCACGGCCACCGCATGCTCGACGACCTCGCCGCCACCAAGCGCACCAACCCCGGCTACACCGCCATCGGCCGCCTCCGCGGCCTCGCCGAACTCCGCGGCGCGATCCGCGCGATCGAGCATCGGTAGAGGCTTTTCGCCTCTCCCCGCTTGCGGCAGGGCAATCGCACATGACGCTTTGCGGGACCTGAGCGCGCGCCTCGTCCTTCGAGACGACCGCTTCGCGGTCTCCTCAGGATGAGGCTAAGCAGCTTTGGTTCTTCTTGAAACTCGCGCCGCGCACCCGCTCCTCATCCTGAGGGCCCGCCAACGGCGGGCGTCTCGAAGGATGGCCACGGGCGAGATCGCTCGCATATGCGATTGTCCTGTCGCAAGCGGGCAGAGGGAGAATAGAATCAATAGCACGCCGCCATCGCGCCGAGCTTCGGATAGAGTCGGTCGATCGCGGCGATCTCGCTTCGCATCTGCGCGATGATCCAGTCGCGGATCTCGGCGGCGATCGGGCGCATCGGCCGGTTGCGCGGCGGCAGGAATTCGCAGACGCGGCGCGTGGTGGTCAGCCGGTCGGAGGCCGGCACCAGCGCGCCGGTCAGCAGCCAGTGCGAGGCAACCGTCAGCCAGCCGAGCGCGATGCCCTGGCCGAGCAGGGCGGCCTGCACCACGACGGCATAGTCGGTGAAGCTCAGCGCCTTGGCCGCGCCGCGGCGCCCGGTGAGGAGCGAGGAATAATCCGCGGCCCAGTCGCCCGGCGTCTCGGCAAGGCGGATGATGGTGTTGCCCTCGGTGGGATCGGTTTCGCCGAGATAGGAGGGGCTGCACATCGGCAGCATGACTTCCTTCATCACTAACGTGCCGCCCGATGGCGGCTCGTCGCGATCACGGAAGCGCATGCCGAGGTCGACATTCTCCACCGGCCCGCGCAACGCGCCGGAGATGAGCTGGAAGCGCAAATCGACCTGCGGAAACTGCTTCTGCAGTTTGTCGATGCGCGGCATCAGCCAATGCGTGGTGAAGGCGGACGAGACCGATAGCGTCACCGTCTCGGTGCCCTTGCGGCGCCGCTCGATCTCGACGAGTCCGCTCTCGATGCTGCGAAAGCCGTCGAGCACGCGGCGATACAAGAGCTCGCCTTCCTCGGTGAGCACCGCGCGACCCGCCTTGCGGTCGAACAGGCGGACGCCGAGATGCTCCTCGAATTGTCCGAGCATCCGGCTCACCGCCGGCTGCGTGACGTTCAATTCGGCGGCTGCGGCTGTGAAACTGCCATTGCGCGCCGCGGCGTCGAAGACGAACAGGGCGTTGCTCGACGGCAGCATGCGGCGAAGCTCGGGCATAACGCCATGTTATGAGGCGCGTGAGAATTTGGCAATTGCCGAGTTTTGCCAAGTCTGTTGTCATCGCCATTACAGCCTAAAGACAGGGCTCGCGAGCAAGGATTTGGTGCGGTGCACGCTTCGATCCCGAGTGCTCAGATTCCCTGTCTATAAAGCAGGCTTATGGCGCGCAGTGAGGCACGCCGTTGCAGGGACGGGCGAGGTCGATCGTTGGACAAACGAGCGGAAAGCGTCGAGATCAGATCCGCGAGCAAGGCCTATGGCTCCGTGCGCGCCCTCGACGACGTCTCCCTCGATGTCGGCGCCGGCGAGTTCGTCTCGCTGCTCGGTCCCTCCGGCTCGGGCAAGACCACGCTGCTTGGAATTTTGGGCGGCTTCATCCTGCCGACAGCGGGCACGATCCTGTTCGGCGGCCGCGACGTCACTTACATGCCGCCGCACAAGCGCGACATCGGCGTCGTGTTCCAGAACTACGCGCTGTTTCCGCACATGAGCGTCGGCGAGAACGTCGCCTTCCCCTTGCGTGCCCGCCGCCTGCCGAAAGCGATCTGGCCCGACAAGGTGCGCGCGGCGCTCGGCATGGTCGGGCTCGCCGGCTATGAGGAGCGCGGCATCGCGCAGCTCTCCGGCGGCCAGCGCCAGCGCGTGGCGCTCGCGCGCGCCATGATCTTCGAGCCGCGGCTGATCCTGATGGACGAGCCGCTGTCGGCGCTCGACAAGCAGCTGCGCGAATCCATGCAGATCGAGCTGCGCGCGCTGCACCGGCGCATCCAGGCCACCATCATCTATGTCACCCATGACCAGCGCGAAGCTTTGACCATGAGCGACCGCGTCGCGGTCATGAAGGACGGCCGCCTGGTCCAGATCGACGAGCCCGAGCGGCTGCACGATCATCCCGCCGATTCCTTCGTCGCGAGCTTCATCGGGGAGGCGACCATGCTGCCCGTTCGCCGCGTCGATGCCTCCAGCGTCGCGCTCGGCAATGCGCTGCTGCGCAGCGCCCGCGCCATTCCCGATGGCGATGCGCTGATGCTCGCCGTGCACACCGAAAAACTCCTGATCGACGACGGCGCGCAGGACGCCGCCTGCAACCGGCTGACCGGCACGGTCACCGATATCGTCTATCAGGGCGAGAGCCTGCGCATTTTCCTGGCGCTCGAAAACGGCATTGCGCTCAGCCTGCGTCAGCCGAGCTATCACCAGGCTTACAGCCGCATTCCGCCGCTCGGCGGCAGCCTCACCGTCACCCTTCACCCCGAGGACACCATCGTCGTGCCCAGGGTGGACTGAACTGAAGCCTTGTCCAACCGAGAGAAGAAACTGATATGTCGACCCAAGCCGCGTTCAGCAATTTCAAGGTTCTCACCTTCGACGTCGTCGGCACCTTGATCGATTTCGAGGCCGGCGTGCTCTCCGCGGTGCGCAGGATCTCGGGCAAGACGCCGGCCGAGCTCAGCGACGACCAGATCTTCGAGCCCTACAAGCGCGGCCGCGACAAGCACTACGGGCGCTCCAGCGAGGCGATGTTCCATGTCTATCGTCACCTCGCCACCGAGCTCGGACTGCCCGCCGACGATGCGGCCTGCGACATGTTCCAGCTTGCGGTGCTGCGCTGGGGGCCGTTCGCGGATTCGGTCGAGGCGCTCGGGCGCCTGCGCACGAAATTCCGGCTGGTGGCGATGACCAACGCGGACCGCGTCGCGCTGTCCTGCTATGCCCACGCGCTCGGCGATCCCTTCGACGACACGGTGTGTGCCGACGACACCGGCGTTGCAAAACCCAACCCTGAATTCTTCGCCTACAACAGGGGGCGACAGTCCGCTTTCGGCTACAAGCAGTCCGACATTCTGCATGTCGCGCAGAGCCAGTACCACGACATCGGGATTGCGCGGAAGCTCGGCTACAAGGTGTGCTGGATCGAGCGTCGCCAGGGCATTGCCGGCTTCGGCGGCACGCCGGCGGTGGAGACGCTGACCAAGCCGGACTTCCATTTCCCGACGTTGAAGGCGCTCGCCGACGCCGCCGTTGGGCCTGCGGCGTAACACCGTGAGCGCGGGCATGACACGGGACTGGAGCGCGCTGCCATCGGCCAACTCGCTGTGGGAAGCCACGGCGGCGCCGGCGCGCGATTTTCCCGTGCTGTCGGGCGATCGGCAGGCGGATGTCGTGATCATCGGTGCGGGCTATACGGGGCTCTCCGCGGCGCACCACATCGCCAAGAGCGGCCTCGCGCCAATCGTGCTCGAGGCCAACCGCCCCGGCTGGGGTGCGAGCGGCCGCAACGGCGGCGTGATCACCGCAAAGTTCCGCCTGTCGTTTCGTGAGATCGACGCCGTGCATGGCCGCGCCATGGCACGGCGCATGTACGAGATCGCGCATGAATCGACCGACATGGTCGAGGAGCTCGTCTCCGAATTCGGCATCACGAGTGCGAATCTCACTCGCACCGGCCAGGTCAAGGCCGCGCATAATGAGACGACGCTCCGGGCCGCGATCGACGAAGCCAACTGGATGACGCGCGAGATGGGCTCCGCCGAGGTCCGCATCCTCGACAGGAACGGGGTGCGTGACGAGACCGGCTCGGACATCTTCGTCGGCGGTGTGCTCAATCCCGGCTCCGGTGGTATCCATCCGTTGAACTATCTGCGCGGCCTCGCCGACGGCGTCGCGCGTCGCGGCGTCTCCGTCTTCCAGGAGTCGCCCGTCATGAGGCTGCGGCGCGAGAAGGACGGCATCGTCGCCGAGACGCCGCAAGGTGCCGTGCGCGCAAGTCAGGCGATCATTGCCACCAACAGCTATTCCGACCTCACTGGCGCCACCGCGCATCTGCAGCGCACGCTGGTCCCGTTCCGCAGCGCCATGGTTGCGACCGCGCAGCTGTCGCGCAATCTTGCAGGAAGGCTGATGCCGACGGGGCGCACCTATACCGAGACCAAGCGCATGATGCGCTGGTTCCGCATGGTCGACAACCGCGTGATTTTCGGCGGCCGCGGCGCCTTCGGCAAGCAGGACTCGCAGGCCGCGTTCGACGCACTTCGCAAGGCAATGGTCGGCATCTTCCCCGATCTCGCCGACGTCCCGCTCGAATACAAATGGTCGGGCCTGGTCGCGATGACGCTGGACTCGGTCCCCCATATCGGCCGCCTCGACGACCGCACGCTGGTCTCGCTGGGCTACAACGGCGCCGGCGTTGCGATGTCGAGCCTGATGGGCCGCTATCTCGCCGCTTTCGTGCGCGGCGAAAGCCCCGATGTCGGCCTGCTCGACGTCAGCCGGATGAAGACGATTCCGCTCTACCCGCTGCGCGAGCCCGCCGTGCGCATGGTCGCCGGCTGGTACCAGTTTCTCGATGCGATCGGTCGGTGAGATCACTTTGGAGGAGACGAAAATGACGGCGATACGAAATTGCGGATTTGGTTGCGCTTTGCTGGGAGCAATCGCGCTCAGCGGCACCGCGGCGAATGCCGCCGAGCAGATCACCTTCGTCTCGCAAGGCGGGGCCTATCAGCAGGCGCAGACGGTGGCGATCCTCGATCCCTCCGCCAAGAAGCTCGGCATCACCATCAATCAGGATTCGATTCCCGACGCCTGGCCGGCGATCAAGACGCAGGTCGGCAGCGGCAAGCCGATCTGGGACGTCGTCGACACCCCGACCGGCTATTGCCTGCGCGGCGGCGAGCAGGGCCTGATCGAGAAGCTCGATTTCTCGAAGATCCCCAACGCCGCGGCGATGCCGGAGGCGTATCGCAGTCCATACTCCGTCTCCTACGAATTCTATTCCAGCGTGCTCGCCTTCAGCCAGAAGACGTTCCCGAAGGATGCGCCGAACAGCTGGGCGGATTTCTGGGACGTGAAGAAATTCCCGGGCCGCCGCGCGCTGCGCAACCATCCGATCGCCACGCTCGAGGCGGCGCTGATGGCCGACGGCGTCGCGCCCGACAAGCTCTATCCGCTCGACGTCGACCGCGCCTTCAGGAAGCTCGAAGAGATCAAGCCGCACATCACGGTGTGGTGGACCTCGGGCGCGCAGTCGGCGCAGCTGCTCAACGACGGCGAGGTCGACATGGAGATGGCCTGGAACGGCCGCGTCAGCGCGGTCGCCAAGGAAGGCGCCAAGGTCGCCTTTACCTACAACCAGGGCATCCTGCAGAGCACCTCGCTCTGCATCCTCAAGGGCGCGCCCAATCTCGCCACCGCCGTGAAATTCCTCAACGAGGCCGTCGATCCCGTGCACCAGGCCAATCTGCCGCTCCATATCGACTACGGCCCGGGCAATCCCAAGGCGTTCGAGACCGGCGTGATCAAGCCCGAGCGTGCGGCGCAATTGCCGAGCGAGCCGGCCAATGCAGCCAAGCAGGCGTTGATGTCCTACGCCTGGTGGTCCTCGTCCGCCGGCGAAGCCGCCGAGAAGCGCTGGGCGTCGTTCATGCAGAAGTGAGGCGAAAGAGGAGATGGCCCGTGGGTGCGTCGGCAAGGACGCTGCACTCCCTCCCCCGCGCGCGGGGGAGGGTTGGGGAGAGGGTGTCTCGACAGCAAAGACTCTCCAAGAGGAGAAAGCCGTCACCCGGATCGCCTTCGCGATCCGACCTCTCCCGCAAGCGGGAGAGGTGTAGCAACCGAGACCAGCGATGCCAGCGTTGACGACGTCCGTGCCAGATCCATCGCAGAAGCATCAGCGCCGTGAGCACGGGCTGATGCTGGCGCTGGTGTCGCCGGCGCTGCTCGTGATCCTGGCTCTGATCGTGCTGCCGGTCGGCTGGCTCGCCTGGCAGTCGATCTACCATGACGGCTTCACGCTGGAGAATTATCGGCGCGTCTTCACCGAGGACATCTATTGGCGCAGCTTTGCGCTGACCTTCGAGATCAGCCTCGCGGTCACGTTGATTGCGCTGCTGCTCGGCTATCCCGTCGCCTATCTCGCCAACGCGTTGCCGAAAGGCTGGAGCATCCTCATCCTGTCGCTGGTCGTGCTGCCGTTCTGGACCAGCGTGCTGGTGCGCGCCTATGCCTGGCTGGTGCTGCTGCAGCGCAGCGGCGTGATCAACCAGTTCCTGCGCCAACTCGAATGGATCTCCGAGCCGCTCGCGCTTGTCCACAACACCTTCGGCACGGTCGTCGCGACGGTGCACATCCTGCTTCCCTTCATGGTGCTGCCGCTCTATGCGACCATGCAGAAGATCCCGAACGAGCTGATGCAGGCCGGCGCCAGCCTGGGCGCGAGCCCGTCGCTGACGTTCGTCCGCGTGTTCCTGCCGCTGTCGCTGCCGGGCGTGCTCGCGGGCTGCACCATGGTGTTCGTGCTCTGCCTCGGCTTCTACATCACGCCGGAATTGCTGGGCGGCGGCCGCACCGTGATGGTATCGATGCTGGTGAGCCGCAATGTCGAGCTCTACAACCAGTTCGGCGCCGCCAGCGCCGTCGCGGTGGTGCTGCTCCTCAGCGTGCTCGCGATCTTCTTCGTCGTCAGTCGCTTCATCTCGCTCGATCGCGTGTTGGGGCAGAAATGACGCGCTCCGCATCGTCCTCTACGCGATCAGTGCGCTGGTGCTGGTCTATCTGATCCTCCCCGTTCTGATCATCGTGCCGATCTCGTTCTCCAGCGCGCGCTTCCTGACCTTCCCGCCGCCGTCGTTCTCGCTGCGCTGGTACCAGCAATATTTCGCCAACCCCGCCTGGATGCAGGCGACGCAGGTGACGCTGACGGTCGCGGTCCTGACCGTCCTGATCGCGACGCCGTGTGGGGTGGCCGCCGCCTACGCCATCAGCCAATCGAAGTTGCGCATCATGCGCGTGATCCACATGGCACTGCTGCTGCCGCTGGTGGTGCCGATCATCATCACCGCGGTCGGCATCTTCTTCGTCTATGCCAAGGTCGGCCTGGTCGCGACCATGCCCGGCCTCGTGCTGGCGAATGTGATGCTGGGACTGCCTTACGTCGTCATCTCGGTGCTGGCGGGCCTGCAGAGCTTCGATCCGGCGCAGGAGATGGTGGCGCGCAGCCTCGGCATGAACCGCCTCCGCAGCTTCTTTGCGGTGACGTTGCCGCAGATCAAGTCCAGCGTGGTTGCCGGCGGCATCTTCGCCTTCATCTCGGCGATGGACGAGACCATCGTCGCGCTGTTCATCTCGGGCGGACAGTATCAGCCGCTGACCAAGCGCATGTTCACCGCGCTGCGCGACGAGATCGACCCGACCATCGCTGCCATCTCGACGCTGATGACGGCGGCCTCGTTCATGTTGGTGCTGCTGGCAAGCGCGCGGAAGAAGGACGGGTGAGGGGCGGCGTTGCCCTGGCGCAATCGGGCGCGCCAGACGCCGTTGCGCGTGGCCTTGTTCAGGATCACCCGATCGCGAAATCCGCGGCCGTCTCGGCGTGAATGGCCGTGGTGTCGAACGTCTCGACCGACGTGTCTTCGGGGCCGACCAGCATCGTGATCTCGGTGCAGCCGAGGATGATGCATTCCGCGCCGGCGGCGACCAGCGCTGCCATCGCGTCCTGATAGCGACGGCGCGAAGCATCGGCGACGATTCCGAGGCACAGCTCGTCGTAAATGATGCGGTTCACGTCGGCGCGCGTCTCAGTGGGAGGAACCAGCACGTCGAGATCGTGCGCGCGCAGCCGATCGACGTAGAAGTCCTCCTCCATCGTGAACCTGGTGCCGAGCAGCCCGACCCGCCGGTAGCCTTTCGCCCGGATCCGCTGCGCTGTCGCATCGGCCAAGTGGATGAACGGGATGGCCACGCTGGAGACGATCTCGGGCGCGAGCTTGTGCATCGTGTTGGTGCATAGGACGATCGCCCGGGCGCCGGCGCTTTCGAGACGCCGCGCCACCTCGGCCAGGCTGGCCGCGGCCTCGCTCCAGCGGCCCGCATATTGCATCTGCTTGATCTCTTCGAAATCGTAGGAATACAGCAGCAGCGGGGCGGAATGCAGCTTGCCCATGCGTTCGCGGACGCGCTCGTTGATCAGCTTGTAATAGAGCGCCGTGCTCTCCCAGCTCATGCCGCCGATCAGGCCGATGGTTTGCATTCCCGGTGTCCTCGACGATGTGGTCCGGCCGGACCGTAGACGAAAACGTCGAGGCTCGGTAGCCGTCGCAAAGGCATGCCTAGTGGGCGCTGCGTAGCTCGGATGAGGGGAGCTATATCCGGGAGCTTCGTGCCTGCCGCACCGATGCGCTGCAGAGCCGGGGCCCATCTCGCTGCGTGCCGTGCCGGCTCTGGGTCCCGGCTCTGCGCCGCAACGCTAAGAGGCGTTGCGGCGCGTCCGGGACAAGCAGAAGGCGGTATATCAACCGCATCCCTCCATCGGGCCGACGAATGGGCGGTCGTGCAAACGGCACCGACGGGCATGCCGCCTGCGCAGGCTGCGGGAAGCCTTTCGACCTTGCGCGCGCTCTCGGCCTGTCTTACGCAGTTGCCGAATAATCGCGCATCGCCAGAGCCTTGAGGGAGCCGTCATGACCATCCGCAACACCCGCACCGGCGGCCAGATCCTGATCGATCAGCTCGTCGCGCAAGGCGTCGAGCGCGTCACCTGCGTGCCGGGCGAGAGCTATCTCGCCGCGCTCGATGCGCTGCATGACAGTCCGATCGACGTCATGATCTGCCGCGCCGAGGGCGGCGCGGCCATGATGGCGGAAGCCTATGGCAAGCTCACCGGTCGGCCGGGCGTCTGCTTCGTCACCCGCGGCCCCGGCGCCACCAATGCCAGCCACGGCGTCCACATCGCGATGCAGGATTCGACGCCGATGATCCTGTTCGTCGGCCAGGTCGACACCGGCATGCGCGAGCGCGAGGCGTTCCAGGAGCTCGACTACAAGGCGGTGTTCGGCACCATGGCGAAATGGGCGGTCGAGATCGATCGTCCCGACCGCATCCCGGAGCTGGTGGCGCGCGCCTTCCGCGTCGCCATGCAGGGCCGTCCCGGTCCCGTGGTGATCGCGCTGCCGGAGAATATGCTGACCGAGACCGCGGCCGTCGCCGATGCCATGCGCATCGAGCCGGCGGTGAGCTGGCCCGCGCCGGCCGACATCGAGCAGGTCGGTGCGATGCTGGCCAGCGCCAAGGCGCCGCTGGTCATCCTCGGCGGCTCGCGCTGGACCGACGCGGCGACCAGGAGCATCGCGCGCTTTGCCGAGCGGTTCGACCTGCCGGTCGCGACCTCGTTCCGCCGGGCCTCGCTGATCGATGCCGATCATTCGCATTATGCCGGCGATCTCGGCATCGGGCCGAGCCCGGGCCTGAAGGCGCGCGTCGATCACGCCGACGTCGTTCTACTGATCGGCGGCCGCATGTCGGAAATGCCGTCCTCGTCCTACACGCTGTTCGACATTCCCGCGCCGAAGCAGAAGTTGATCCACGTGCATCCGGGCTCGGAAGAGCTCGGCCGCGTCTACCAGCCTGATCTCGCGATCCAGGCAACGCCTGCCGCGTTCGCGGCCGCCGTCGAGGAGCTGAAGCCATCGGGCGCGGTGGCCTGGAAGGGCGAGGCCGCCAAGGCGCATGCCGATTATCTCGCCTGGACCGGGAAGGCGCGCGAGCTGCCGGGCAGGTTCCAGTACGGCGAGGTGATGACCTGGCTGCGCGACCGCCTGCCGAAGGACGCCATCGTCTGCAACGGCGCCGGCAACTACGCCGGCTGGATCCACCGTCATCATCGCTTCCACAGCTTTGCGGCGCAGCTGGCGCCGACCTCGGGCTCGATGGGCTATGGCGTGCCGGCGGGCGTGCTGGCCAAGCGGCAATACCCGGATCGCGTCGTGGTCGCGTTTGCGGGCGACGGCTGCTTCCTGATGAACGGCCAGGAATTCGCCACCGCCGTGCAATATGACGCACCGCTGATCGTCATCGTCGTCGACAATTCGCAGTACGGCACCATCCGCATGCATCAGGAGCGCGACTATCCCGGCCGTGTCGTCGGCACCCAGCTCAAGAATCCGGACTTTGCGATGTATGCGAAGGCGTTCGGGGGGCATGGCGAGCGGGTCGAGCGCACCGAGGAGTTCGCGCCGGCGTTCGAGCGTGCGCTCGCCTCGGGCAAGCCGTCGATCCTCCACTGCATCATCGATCCCCGCGCGATCTCGGTCGGCAAGGATTTCACGCCCGCGGTGAAGGCTTAAGGCGGTGGCGGCCCGCCGCCACGTCGCGATCATCGGGGCCGGCGCGGTCGGGGTGATCAGCGCCATCGAGGCGCTGCGCGAGGGCCATCGCGTCACGCTGATCGATCCGGGGGAGCCGGGCGGCGAACAGGCCGCGAGCTATGGCAATGCCGGCTGGCTGTCGTCGCACTCGGTGATCCCGCCGGCGGAGCCTGGCATCTGGAGGAAGGTGCCGGGCTATCTGATGGACCCGCTCGGGCCGCTCGCGATCCGCTGGTCCTATTTGCCAAAGGCGCTGCCCTGGCTGGTCAAATATCTGCTCTCGGGCTGGACGGCGGCGCGCGTCGAGACGACGGCGTTCGCGCTGCGCGATCTCTTGAAGGATGCACCGCTGCTGCACCGAAAGCTGGCGGAAGAGGCGGGCGTCCCGGAGCTGATCGAGCGTAACGGCGTGATGCATGTGTTCCCGTCGCGCGGCAATTTCGACAACGATCTCGGCTGGCGCCTGCGCAAGAAGGTCGGCGTCGAATGGCTGGAGCTCAACGCCGACGAGATGCGCCAGCGCGAGCCGGATCTGCATCCGCGCTATACCTTTGGCGTGGTGGTGGAGGAAGCCGGCCGCTGCCGCGATCCCGGCGCTTATGTCGCGGCGCTCGCCAATCATGCGATCGCAAGCGGCGCCAAGCACGTGCGGGCCAAGGCGACCGGCTTGAGGCTGAACGGCGACAGGCTGGTGGCTGTCGTCACCGAGACCGGCGAGATTGCTTGCGATGCCGTCGTGATTGCCGCGGGCGCGCGGTCGAAGCAACTGACGGCATCGGTCGGCGATCCGCTGCCGCTGGAGACCGAACGCGGCTACCACGTCGTGATCGAGAATCCGGAATCGGGCCCGCGCAGCTCGATGATGGCATCCGACGCCAAGATGGTGGTGAACTGGACCAACAGGGGCTTGCGCGCCGCCGGCACGGTCGAGATCGCCGGCCTTGACGCCGCGCCGAACTGGAAGCGCGCCGAGATTCTGCGCGAACATCTTCTCGGCATGTTCCCGAATTTGCCGAGGGATATTCCTGCCTCGCGCATCAAGACCTGGTTCGGCCATCGGCCGAGCATGCCGGATGGACGACCCTGCATCGGCTATGCGCGCGCCTCGCGCGATATCGTCTATGCCTTCGGTCACGGCCATGTCGGCCTGGTCGGCTCGGCCCGTACCGGCCGCCTTGTCGCGCAGCTTCTCAGCGGCAGGCAGCCTGAAATTCCGCTTCTCCCCTTCGCGCCCGAACGTTTCCTCTGAGGTCGCAGCATGACCAACTCGGCTCATTCATCCTCCCGCATCGCCCGTGGCGGCAAGGCCATCTACGGCGCGCCGCTCGGCATCCTGATGCTGGAAGCGCGCTTTCCCCGCATTCCCGGCGACATGGGCAACGGCACGACCTGGCCGTTTCCGGTGCTCTATCGCGTGGTGAGCGGGGCTTCGCCCGAGAAGGTGGTGCTGAAGGGCGCGGCCGGCTTGCTGCCCGACTTCATCGATGCGGCCAATGATCTGGTGCGGATGGGGGCTGAGGCCATCACCACCAATTGCGGCTTCCTCTCGCTGTTCCAGAGGGAGATCGCGGCCGCAATCGGCGTTCCCGTCGCGACCTCGTCACTGATGCAGGTGCCGTGGGTGCAGGCGACCCTGCCGCCGGGCAAGCGCGTCGGTCTCGTCACGGTGTCGGGCTCGACCTTGACGCCGGCCCATCTCGAAGGCGCCGGCGTGCCGCTCGATACGCCGGTGGTCGGCACCGAGAACGGCAAGGAGTTCTTTCGCGTCCTGATCAAGGCCGAGAAGGACGACATGGACATCGCGCAGGCCGAGCGTGACGTGGTTGAGGCCGGCAAGCAGCTCGTCGCCGAGAATCCCGATGTCGGCGCCATCGTGCTCGAATGCACCAACATGCCGCCTTACGCCGCGGCGCTTCAGGCCGAGGTGGGATTGCCGGTCTACGACATCTATTCCATGATCACCTGGTTTCACGCCGGACTGCGCCCGCGCGCCTTTGCGTGAACGCGTCCGCGAGATCGTCACAAGTCCTGGAGCAACCCATGAAACTATCCGGCAAGGTCGCCGCCATCACCGGTGCGGCGCGCGGCATCGGCAAGGCCTGCGCGAAGAGATTTTTGGACGACGGCGTCAAGGTCGTCATCTCGGATGTCGATGCGGAAGGCCTCGCCGCGACGGCTGCCGAGCTGGGGCGGCCGGACGCCTTGCGCACCGTGGTCGGCAATGTCGCCAAGCGTGCCGATGTGGATCAGCTCGTCGCGACCGCCGTGAAGGAGTTCGGCCGGCTCGACATCATGGTCAACAATGCCGGCGTTGCTCGCAACCGGGACATCCTCGACATCACCGAACAGGAGTTCGACGAGATCATCGGCATCAATCTGAAGGGCGCGTTCTTCGGCGTGCAGGCGGCGGCGAGGCAAATGATCGCGCAAGGCGGTGGCGGCGTCATCATCAACATGTCCTCGGTGAACGCGCTGCTGGCCATCCCGGCGCTGGCGACCTATGCGATGTCCAAAGGCGGCATGAAGCAGCTGACGTCGGTTGCCGCCGTTGCGCTCGCCCCGCACAACATCCGCGTCGTCGCGGTCGGGCCGGGCACGATTTTGACCGACATGGTCGCGTCGTCGATCTACACCTCGGAGGACGCCCGCAGGACCGTGATGTCGCGCACGCCAGCCGGCCGCGGCGGCGAGCCGAGCGAGGTGGCGTCGGTGGTGGCGTTCCTGGCGAGCGACGATGCGTCCTACATCACCGGACAGACGATCTATCCGGACGGCGGAAGGCTGATCCTGAACTACACGGTGCCGGTGAGGGATAAGTAGGCCCGCGGCTCCATTCTCGCTGTCATCGCCCGGCTTGATGTTTAGTCCGGGGACATGGCTGACACCTGTTCGGACACATCACTGACAGGTTGGCCGTTGGTCAAGTCGATTGATGCGACCTGCCAGCTGGCAAAGAAGATTCCGTAATGGCCATCGCGGTCGAGG
>NZ_JBWJZE010000010.1:0-326868 GCF_056429085.1 Bradyrhizobium sp. CFUWI | reverse complement strand
AGCCTTGACGGCAGCACACCGGATCAAGCCTACTTCACCCCGCTGCCGCTCCGCACGGCAGCCTAACCCCGGCAGAGGCTCCACTTATCGACGCGGATATTCTGTTCAGACAACCGGGGCCAGCTCAGTAGACGGCGCGAAGCTCAACCAGGCTCTTGTAAGGAACGTGAGAACCTAGCCGGCGATGCCAAGGGAAAAGGCCCAAGCGGCCCCAACCGCAAGGCCGAAAGTACCGATGCGCCGGAGGGGGGCGGACTGCTCCGTAGTAGCGAGGAAGCGGCTGTAATGGTCGTGGAGCGAAGGGGGTGGGTCATCGACGATGAATCGGGCCAACTGGCAACGGGAGGAGCCCGAAGCTCAACGGAAGGCGGCAGCCTTCAATCGATGGCACGAGCCGGATGATGCGAGAGTATCAAGTCCGGATCTGTGAGAGGCTCAGGGGTGAAATTCCCTGGGCCTACTCGGCAACAGCCGACTCAGACTTTTCGAGAACGCTTCGATGTCACGGGCGCCTTCCTCAAAATACTAGGGCGCCCGGAAGCGGCGGGGGCGAACCGAAGAAACCCGCAATGCGGCAAATGCGACCATCACGATCAAACTCACCAAAATCACGTCCTTCGGCGGAAACTTGTCCGTCCGGCCCGACCATCTTCCACAAAAAATGGAATTTGCCGTGATGGTGATCGACGCCGCTAGCCAAGACAATCGTTGTCCTCGGCAAGCGCATTTGGAAGTCGGCGATATGCCGGATCAAAGCTTCCCGACCCACTACACTCGCGGTCGGGTCCTCATAAGCTCCATCCTCGCTCCAGGATATTTGCAAAAGGCGACGGCGCTCCGCTTCGTCGGCTTCTAGCCAAGCCGCCCCGTAAGCGCGGATAATTTCGAGTACATCGGTCATGCAGCCATCTCCCCCAGATCAGGCCCTTGTCCACGTAATAATGCCCCGCCCCATCCGGCCCCCAAGCATGGGGTTGGCTTGCTGAGCGGTCGTGATCGAAAGAGCATCGCCTTCCAGCTTGAAAAACCGGGTCTGCTCGGTGCCATTCCAAGCGGGGTGCCAAGCGAGATCGACATTGGTGATGAATTTGTCATCGCCTTCAGTCCTACAGGTGCCGGTGTAAGCCATCATGGTCTTGAAAAGCGCCGAGCCGTCAGCGTCTTCCTTCGGTGGCGCGCGATCCGCGCGCGTCAGGATCGCCATCACCCGTCCCTCACCGGTATGGATCATATAACCCGACGGGTTTGGGCCAAACACATCGGCGATCTCCCCCGTGTCGGCAGCTTCAAATTGGATAGATTTTAACTTCCAAAGGCCAACCAATGAGGCATGATTGCTTTGCGACATTGCCGCTTCCCTCTGAGTTTCGGCCCTGCGACGCGCACGGTTTGACCTGCTCGTCAGGGCACATGAAAGCTAGCCTTGAAAGTGTTATTTGGCTAGCGACGACCGTCCCCTCTGGGTCAATCGCGTCGGTCTGACGGTAAGCCAGCCACTTCCGGTCTACCCCCGGAAGCGGGCATCGTAACGGCCGCCCAGCATGTCTCAGAATGGGATGGACCGGCCGTGCTCCTGCCCCGAACCGCTCAGAGAGTGAGCGAGGGCCTAAGAGCACGAGGAGCGCACCGCCATGCCTTTCAAGACAGACACCGCAACCGTCCGCACGATTGGCATCGATACCGGCAAGAACACGTTGCATATGATTGGCCTGGATGAGAAGGGTACAATCGTTTTGCGGGAAAAGGTCGCTCGCGGCCGGATCGCCGCACGACTTGTAAACGTGCCGCAATGCCTGATCGGCATCGAAGCCGGCATGGCAACGCACTATGTTGCCCGCGAGCTAACTGCGCTTGGTCACGACGTAAAGCAAGTACCGCCGGCTTACTCTAAACCGTTCCGGCAAGGCCATAAGAACGACTTCCGGGATGCCTACGCGGTCGCCGAAGCCGTGCAGCGTCCCGCGACACGCTGCGTTCCAGTGAAAACCGACCATTAACTAGATCTACAGGCGCTCCATCGCGTTCGATCCCGCCTCATCCGCGATCGTGCAGCTGTGATCAACCAAATCCGCTGTTTCCTTCTTGAACGCGGCATTCCTGTGCGGCAAGGACTTCGCTTCCTGCGACGTCAACTTCCAGACCTCCTGGCTACACGTACCGACGTATTGTCGCCCCGTATGGTCAGGATTGTTGAGGACCTGGTCGGCGACTGGTCGCATCTCGATGAGCGAATCGAAAACGTGACGAGCCTTGGCGCGCGACGACGCGAGCTGTCGGCAGTTGATGACGGTTCCGGGTGTCGGCCCGATCATTGCAAGTGCAATGGTGGCTGCGATCGGCAACGGCACTGCCTTTGCAAAAGGGCGCGACTTTGCGGCGTGGCTCGGCTTGGTACCGAAGCAGATGTCCACGGGTGATCGTAGGCCGCATCACTAAACGTGGCAATCGCTATCTGCGCACGCTCTTCATGCAAGGTGCCCGCGTTATTTTGCTCAGGCCGGCAAACTGGGCAAAGCACAGTTTTGGCCGTTGGCTAACGGCCGCAGCACAACGCTTACATCATAACGTCCTGGCAACCGCACTCGCCAATAAGCTGGCGCGGATCACCTGGACTATGTTGGCGCAGGCACGCAGCTACGATGCGCGCGTCGAGCCAGGAGTGGCGTAACATCAGCGTGTTTGGGACCGCCGAGGGGATGTCCAAGGCTGATCCATCACGCAACGAGTAATGCACAGGTTCACCTGCCGAGGTCTGCGAGTTGGATTGAGGAGGTGGAGAAACGGTCTCGCCGTCGCATCCGTGAACTGGTGGCACTAGCGGCCTTTCAGGGCCTTTCTCAGAATGAGATCGGATGTGCGCGGATATCCATGATGGCCAGGAGCACAAACCCTCCGTTCAAGGGCCGGATACAGAAGCGCAAGACCAATCGTCTCCAGATCGTCAAATCCAGCTTGCAACGCACGGCCGGTCCATACAAAAGTGCCACAAGACGGACCTGTGGACGCCTCGAAGAAGATGACGAAACCGACCTTCACGCGGGCATAAAGACCGAAATCGAGCCGTCGGTCGGGCGCCCCCTATCCCGATTCGTACGCCGGATAAAGTCCTGGGGATATCTGGAGCGCATTGCGTGATGAAGTAGAACCCGCACCAATCAATCGGGAAGCCCAGCCTTGATAAAAGCTTCCATAAACTCGGCTCTGAGCTGGGGTGACCTCTCCAAGGCGGAGGCACGGCCGTCGATCGGCGCCATGCCGGTGATTGACGGATACACTCTGCCATCAGTCTCCGAGCATCATCCATGCGATCTGCACCCACATAGCAGAGGATTGCCTGCCCCATTCCAACGAGGAAGAATGGAGGAAATGCTCTGACTGCCCTGTCCGCCCAATCTGCTGCCTCGGCGTGTCGTCCAGCATTGTGATTTGCGAGCGCGATGCCCAGCATGGCGTTGTAATTGAAGGGATCGCGCGGACTCAGCATCATGGCGCGTTCGAAATCGGCAATCGCTTCATCCGACCCGCCATTCCAGGCGCGCAACAGGCCTCTGAAATTATAGGCGCGCGCGTAGTTGGGATTTGCAAGGATGGCGCGCTCGATCATTTCAGCGCCGCCATCGTAGGCGAGCTGGAACCAGAACAGGTTGAAGCCAACGACGCTTAGGGCCGCGGCATCGTCCGTGCCCATCGCCTTCAGCCGATCGGCAAGCCGCAGTAGCTCGGCGTTATCTTCGGCGACATCGCCGGGCCATTTGTTGGCGCGCCGCCACCCTAGACACGACGCAACACCGCCATAGGCGGGCGCGAAATTCGGATCAAGCGCGATCGCGCGCTTGAAGTCTTGCATGGCGGAATCATTGTTCTCGGCGCTGGTAGGAAACTCGGTATGGGGCAAGCCGCGATAGAACGCCGCAAAGGCATCGATGTTGCCGGCCGACCGCCGGCCTGCGCGTTCCATCTCGGCGCGATCGAGCTCCGGCGTGATCGCGCCGACCACCTGTCGCGTGACCTTGTCTTGCAGATCGAACATGTCGTCCAGCGCACCGTCGAAGCGATCCGCCCAAATATGGGCCGCGGTCCCGACATCGATCAGTTGTCCGGAGATCCTCAAGCGCGCCCCCGCCCTGCGCACGCTCCCTTCGAGAACGTAGCGCACGCCAAGTTCGCGTCCGATCTGCTTAATGTCGACGGTCTTGTCCTTGTAAGTGAAGCTCGATTGTCGGGCGATGACGAACAAGGACCTGAACCGCGACAGCGCCGTGATGATGTCCTCGACCAATCCGTCGGCGAAGTAGTCCTGACCGGGATCATCTGAGATGTTCTGGAACGGAAGCACGGCAATCGTAGGCTTGTCGGGCGGCATCGTCCGCATGGGCGTTGCATTTGAGTCGACCTCCCCATCGACTTCGCGAACAGCGCCCACGAAGCGGACACCCTTGCGCTGCAAGGTCTTGATCAGGCGCTGCTCGCTACCGCTATCGCCGATCGCCGCGCGTGCCGAATTGAGCCGAGTTGCCAGCGCCGCGTCTGTGACGACACGGCGTCCCCACACGGCGGCAATCAGGTCGTCCTTGCTGGTGACATGCTCGCGATTGCGGATGAGATACACAAGCAGGTCAAAAACCTGGGGCGCGATCAAACCGCTTCGGATCCGCGACGCAGCTCCCGCTTGTCGGTATCCAGCACTAAGTCCTCAAACAGGTAGCGCAACCGTCTGCTCCGATCGAACCTGGCCAAGCGGCCTGGATGTGCAAACTTAGCGGTTGAATAGGAAAAAGTAAGGGGTCGGAGAAGTGTCCGGACCGGACCTCCGTCATGCTGCAGGTGCGCTTCGACGCGCAGGACAGAGGATAGCCGGGAGATCCAGATGCTGTATGATAAGCACGGAGCTATCGATTATTGCGAGCAAGGAAAAGGACCGACCATTGTCTTCGTGCCCGGTTCCTGGGCGACACGGTCGGCTTGGGGCAACATTCTCGAGGCGTTGGACAACCGCTTCCGCACTGTAACCACCAGCCTGCCGGGGTATGGCGGCACACGGGAAAGCCGGATGCCGGCGAATTGCTCAATCGACCGGTCCTCGGAAACCGTCGAAGCGGTGATCCGTCGCGCTGGCGGCCCCGTGCATCTCGTCGGACATTCCTATGGGGCGCTGGTCTGCCTCGACCTCGCGCTCTGTGGGCTGATGCCCCTGATGAGCCTCACGCTGATCGAACCCGTGGCGTTCGGCCTTCTGCGCCAGGCAGGCGAGTTCTCGCTCCATGAGCAGTTCGCGACAATGCGCGATGACTGCGTGCGGTCATTCGAGGCCGGCGAGAGAGATGCAGCCCGGCAAATTGTCGATTATCTTGACGGCCCCGGACGCTTCGCTGCCCTGCCGCCTTGCCTGCGGGAGCAAATCATCACAAAGACGCCAACCCATATCCTCGACATGCGTTCGGGTTTCGATCCGAAGACGGAGTTGCTGCGAAATATCCTACTGCCGACCCGCGTTGTCCGGGGTGAACGAACCTCGCCAGCTCTGCGCAAGTGTGCGGATATCCTGAGCCGCGCATTGGCGAACGCATCGTTGCATACGATTGGCGGCGCGGGTCATTTCATGACGGCTACGCACGCCGCCGAACTGGCCGAACACGTTAGCGATCATGTCATGAAAACCGAATCCCTAGCGTGGGCCGACCTGAGCTTCGTTTCTCCCTTCGGGATTCCATTCCGGAACTCCACGTGAGCCGGATAGCCTTCTGCGCCGGTAACAGTTGCAAGTACCCGGCGTGAGGTCGCCTTTGGGTCAACCTGAGAAGTGCGGGCGCTCAACCGGCAAATCGGCTTTACGCCCAACACCGGACATGGCCTTGGATCGCGCAAACTGACGCTTTGTGCCAGAAGCGGTCATTCGATCACATCGTCCGTACCGCGCAGCGGGCTATTCGGGCAACCCTGCTTTCCGAAGACCCTCAATCAACAGCTTTACGTTTTTGCCGGCCCCCCGGGCGATAAGCGCCGATATTGTAAAGGCGGGATCGATCTCAAGCGCCCGCGCCGCCGCGTCGTGCGCCTCAGCGTCACGTCCGAGATGGGCGAAGGCGGACGCGAGGCAGCGGCAAGCTGGCATATAGGAGGGATTCTGACGAAGGGCTTTCTTCAATACGACGATGGCCTCGTCAAAGCGACCAAGCTCAATAAGGGCCACCCCAATGCCAAGAAACGTCATGTATAGCAGCGGGTCTACCGGGCTCATGCGAACGGCACGTTCAAAGCTCCGGATCGCTTCCTCCGGCAGCCCCGCAACTCTATAGACGTAGCCTCTGTTGTTCCATGTGCGCCATGAATTTGGGTTGAGCGCGACCGCCCGGTCAGCCATTTCGATCTCGGCTTCACTATCGCCGACCATGTACGCCGAGATTACGGCAGCCCTTGACAACGTGTCCGGATCACCATCGTCGATGCTCAATGCCAAACGAGCAAGCCGAACTGCTTCCTTGCGGTCGAACTGGGGATCGTTGGCATAGCCCAAAACGACGTTGCTCACATGACAGTCACCTGCCAGAGCCGCGGCAGAGCCGAACCGAGGGTCGAGCTCCAAGGCCCGATGAGCCAGCCTGATCGCCTCGGCGAACCCTTCGCGGGTCGCTAGGTAGTACTGCGGCAAAGCTCGGAGGAAATAATCATACGCGGTGAGGTTCTCCGGTCGCCGCCGCATCGCCATTGCAATTTCTGTTTGAAGCATCTTTGGCTCAATAGCCGAGACGACGGCGATGGTTACTTCGTCCTGGAGAGCAAAAACGTCGGTCAGGTCACGCTCGAATCTGTCCGTCCATAGATGCGCGCCTGTAACCGCATCGATCAACTGCCCTGTGATGCGAACTTTCCCCGACGCCTTCCGCACAGACCCCTCGACGACATAGCGCACGCCGAGCCTGCGCCCGACTTCCTTGATATCGACGGCTTTGCCCTTGAAGGTGAAACTCGAGTGACGTGCGATAACGAACAGAGACTTAAAGCGCGACAGCGCAGTGATGATTTCTTCCACCATGCCGTCGGCGAAATATTCCTGCTCGGGATCGCCGCTCATGTTCTCAAACGGCAGCACGGCGATGGAGGGTTTGTCGGGGAGCGCAAGGTCGGGTTTTTGAAGTTCTACCTGGTTGTCGGCAACTGCTGCGCCTGCCGGTTCCTGCGCTTCCCGGATTGCTCCGACGAAACGGAAGCCCTTGCGCGGTAGTGTTTTGATGAAGCGCTGTTCCTCGCCGGAATCGCCGATTGCAGTCCGGGCGGCATTCAGGCGGGTTGTCAGCGCCGCGTCGGATACGCTGCGCCCATTCCAAATGGCTTTGATGAGGTCGTCCTTGCTGACAACCCGCTCCCTGTTGCGGATCAGGTATTCGAGCAGGTCAAAAACCTGCGGTGTGATCGACACCGCATCCGCCCCCCGATGCAGTTCGCGCCGTTCCGTATCAAATGTGTAATCCTCGAAGAGATAGCGCAAGCTGCCATTCCTTCCCGGGGTTGCCTCTGTACTAGCGCATGAAGAGTAAGCCGCCGGTTAGAGAAATGTAAGCCACCAGTTAAGCGCGCCCGCGTATCTTGCGGCAACTTCTGCCTAGTGAACGGTCCAGACAGGACACATCCTCCAGACAGGACGCATCCTAATAAGCACGATCGGCGAGACCACTGAGCTGCGGCCGGTAACCGCAAGGCGGCAGGTCTACAGTCCTCTCGAAACATATTGGAATGCATTTCAGGAGTGGCGCAAACGCCGGAGATTCCTGGCCAACTTGTGCGACCTAAGTGACAGGGAGCTAATGGATATCGGTATTACGCGGCGAAATCGACTACCTCGCTTCGCATCGGGATTGCGATCCGCGAGGCGTCCTATCCGGCGAATGAATGTCGATATCTAGCAGCGATGGACGTTCGGAATGGTCACTACCAGAAGCGTCGTAGCGCAAATGCTGACTTCCGATATGGGTCAAGAGCGACGATTTCGCGATGTCCGCGTTGCCTCCGCTTTACCCCTGAAAGCCGACATTCATCGTAAGGTGCGGCATGTCTCAAAGGTGCCCAAAAGCCAAAGTAGCCAGTTCCTCGGCTAGCTGGTACACCATCTTTTTTGGAGATTGGTCATGGCAGTTAGTAAGTCGGACGACCTTCCGCCGCACGTTAAATTAATTCAGATGGGCCGGGGCTTTGTTGTCGCGAGAATAGTCTATGCAGCGGCCAAGCTGGGGCTGGCCGATCAACTCGCCCCCGGCCCGAAGAGCGCTGCGGAGCTTGCCGAGTCTATGCACGTGCATGCGCCTTCGTTGCACAGGCTGATGCGAACACTGGCAAACCTGGGTATTCTGACCGAGCGCACGGAACAGCGTTTTGCCCTGACCGAATTAGGCGAGGCGCTGAAGACCGGCGCGGCTGGCTCGGCACGATCATCCGTGATTTTTTCCGGCAGTCCGTCGTCTCAAAGAGGTTGGGACAATGTGGTTTATTCCATTGAGACCGGCAAACCCGGCTTTGAGAAGGCGCACGGCGAAACGTTTTTCGACTACCTTGGCCATCATCCCGAGGACGCCTCGCTGTTCAGTGAGATGATGGTCGGTATCCACAGTCAGGAGCCTGCAGCCGTCGCCGCAGCTTATGATTTCTCAGTCTTTGAAACTATTATCGACGTCGGCGGCGCGACCGGCAACATGCTCGCGGCCGTCCTCTCCCATCATGCCAGACCGCGCGGCATCCTTTTTGACCGGCCGCACGTTGTGACGGACGCTCCGACTTTGCTCGACGCCAAAGGCGTGAGTGATCGGGTGACGATTGAGGCCGGCGATTTCTTCAAGAGCGTCCCCACTGGGGCGGATGCTTACATCCTTTCGCACATCATCCACGATTGGGACGAGGATCAATGCCTGACTATCCTTGGCAATGTCCGCAAGGCAATGAACCCGGCCTGTCGTCTGCTCCTCGTCGAAATGGTGCTGCCCCTCGGCGACACCCCGCATCCAGGGAAAATGCTCGACATGACGATGCTCGTTAGTATGGGAGGTCAGGAGCGAACCGAAGTCGAATACGGGTCGCTTCTGACCAAGGCCGGTTTCCGGCTAACGCGGGTTGTCCCAACCAGCTCTGCGGCGAGCATCGTGGAGGCCGTGGTGGCTTGAGCGAGAGTGGATGTAGGACGTCCGTTGTGGGGTCAAAATCCGAAGAACTCAGGTTGAGTAAATCTGGTCCGCTCCAGCCCGGTGAGCGGACCTCTGTCGGATGCGGCGCAACTTCGCAAAGGGCCACGAACAGATATACAAACAGCTTGTCGGAATGCATGCTGCAAGGTGGCGCGCTGTTAAGCCCATCCGATCTGCAGTCGCCCTATTTTGCCAGATCGATGAGCCAGCAGCGCAGGGAGTAAGAGAAAGACCTCCTCTACAAATTCGAGCGTTATTGTTTGCGCGGATCGTCAGCTGGATTGATGTAATCGATGCCACCCGGTGCAACAAACTGAACTTGAAGTATCCCTTCTTCGCTTCCGGTCCAGGCGTAGTGCGCGTGTTTCGCGGGGTATACCCACAACGAGCCTGGCTTTAGCAGATCACCAGTCTTTTCGAATTTCTCACCATGGCTGCTTCCGACGGCGCCACTAATGACAGTAACCACTTCAGAATAGGGATGGGTGTGCGGCGGCATTTGGAAATTCGTTGGAAACTTGATGCGCAAGACAACAACGTCACCCGCTTTCGTTGGGTCGCCGACCAGAGTGGCAATCTGCACATCCTTTGGAAAGGCGGAATTCTCCTTCCATACGAGTGTGTCGGGCATTACCCGAACCTCGGTGTTTTGCGCGGCCGCCGGAATGGAGAGTGCGACCAAACTGGTTGCCATCAGAACTAATTTCTTCATGGCATATTCTCCAAGTTCTTTGCAGCAAGGGATGCAAGTCGCAATGCAGCGAACGTACGAGAGTGAGAGTAAGCTGCGCTGGGACGGCGCGTACGCCACGGAAACAACCTACCTACCCTTGCTAGAGAGCCATAAAGGCAGAAGTATTGACTTAACAGGCTAAATCGTGCCGTCATCAACGGACAATAGACTACTGATGCTCAGGTGCGCTATCATGCACCATGAGTAAGAAATCGCTGATCCTTGCTCTAGTCGCAGCTCTTGCCGCCCATGCGACGGGCGCTCTGGCCGATGTGTCGGCCGGGGAGAAAAAAGCCGAGCTATGTGTGAATTGCCATCGCGTGGACAACTCGCACAGCGCACCGCTGCTCGATGGGCTGCCGGCTGCCTATCTCCTTAAACAGTTCGCGTTGTATATATCGGGTAAGAGGTTCGGACCGGCTATGCAATCGAACCTAGCCGCTGCTTCGAGTGAAGACTTGCAAAGCATCGCTGATTACTTCTCCTCGCGCCCGCCCCTGCGAGCAGTCACCAAGATGACGGCAGATCAACAGACACAGGATGCCGGTTCGACGATGGCTCGCACTTTGGATTGTTCCGATTGTCATGGGGCGGATTATCGCGGGACAAAGGATGTACCGCGACTTGCGGGGCAATTGCGGAATTATCTCGCCTTCCAGATATCAAAAATGCAGCGCGATCACACACTACATCCGCCGATGTCGTCAACGGGACAGCTAATCCCGCAACCAGAGATCGAGGCGCTTGCGACTTATTTCGCAAGCTTAGAGCCATAGTCGGACGTTTTGCGCCAGCCGCCCCGCCATCTTGTCGCCAGCGCTCGTCAGCCAGGACGTCAAACTTTGAGTGAGACTGCCCACGTGTTCTACCGAGGACGACGTTTGGAATGGTACCGCTCCCAGTAATCGCCGTGCAATGACGATGCGTATTTCTGAGTGATTTTTCAGCGACTAAGGCGCGAGATATACCTTGTGGGCTAAAGACACCATTGGACGAGCATTTGTGGATCATGCTGGCAATTCAAAAGGACCGTTCAGGTTCTTGGTCCGCTCAGGGTCACAAGCGGCCCTTAACGAGATTGGGATGAAGGTGAGCTACGGGCCCTAAGCGGACCTCAGTATGTGAAAATGTATCTGAGCGTGCCTCTGCGGCAGCGAAGCAAAGTCCCACACTGGTTCGGCCTAGGTGGGAACTGCCTCGATGACTTGGAAGTTCGCGCCCGCACGAGCAGTGCCGCGCGTCTCGAATCCGGCTGTTCGGCAAAGCGCAGAATACTCGTCGTAGGTCCGTTCCAGCGCGCCGAGCATGACGAGCATGTTGAGGTCACTGAATTTCGAGTTTAGCCCCTCGTTCGGCGGCTCCACGACACGTTCAACGAGCAGCAATCTGGCGTCAGCCTTCATAGCGCGGCGGCATGTCTTCAGGATAGAAATGGCTTCTTCGTCGTCCCAATCGTGAATGACCGCGCGCATCACATAAGCGTCAGCCCCCTCCGGGATCTCGTCAAAGAAACTGCCCCCAACGATTTCGCATCTGTCGGCGACTCGATGTTGGCTCAGAACTTCGGTCGCATTACCGACCACGTGCGGCTGATCGAACAGCGTTCCGCGCAGGCTTTTGTGTGCGGCGAGAATTCCCGCCAGTAGCTGACCTTGACCGCCCCCGATGTCGGCGACGTGCCGGAAGCGACTGAAGTCGCAGGCGGCGATGATAGCTTCGATGGCTCCGCGAGAATTGGCCGTCATGGCTCGGTTGAAAATCGCATTCTCATATGGACGGGTGCTGCGATACGCCCATACGCTCTGACCGTTGAGATGCCGAAAGGCATTCTCGCCAGTGCGAACGCTGTGTTCAAGATGGCCCCAGGCCTGCCATGCATAAGGTCGGCCGACATATGCGGCCCACCCGTCGAGTGGAGTCGGCGAATCAGAACGAAGACACTCGCCCATCGGGGTGAGCGAAAACGTTCTGTTCTCGGCCTCATGGAAAACACCGGCTGAAGCCAGTGCCCGCAAGAGGCGATAAAGTGTCCTCGGATGGGATTCGCTGAGCCGAGCAAGTTCGTTACTGCTTAGCGGCCCGTGACTAAGATGATCGGCTATGCCGAGCCGGGCCGCGACGTGAATGGCCTGTGAAATTTGATAGCCATTGATCAGCCGCATAAGGTCCGAGAAAGCATTTGTGGTCATGGTCTCGTCTCCTTCCTGAGCTGGCCGACCGAAAAGGGGTCAGAAGCGGCCTTAACGAGATTGCCGTGAAGGTCAGCTACGGGCCAAAAGCTGACCCCAGTCGTTTGACGATTATCGGGTGCGAGAGATCGACGGACCTGTCCACGAGCAAACGCTCAAGAACGCTCTTCCCGCTCGCGATCTGTTCGTCGAACTCCCTGACTGAGTAGTCCTCACCACGCGGCTTATCCGAGGAATAGAACGCAATCCAAGCGGTAAGCCCGTCGCGACATGCTCGCGTGGAACATCCAGTAATTCGCCTTGTGGCATGGCTACGCCGGGAACCCTGCTTTGGTGTAGCCTTCTTTCAGGCGCTCGATATCAATGGCGCGGCGTAGTGGCGCAAGCGAAACCAAACCCGAGGCGGTCAGGGACGGATCGAGTTCCATCGCCTTCTTTGTTGCAGTTTTCGCCGAGACAACGTCGCCCGCCAAAGCCCTGCTGATCGCCAAAAGGCGCCAACCCACCATAAGATTTGGGCGCTCATCGATTATCCGTTGCGCGAGACGTGCCGCTTCCTCGAAGTTTCCCAAATACACATGAGCGAATGCCGAAATCATCTTTCCTTGAAGCATCGTCGGCTCACAAGGGCTGAGGCGCTCCCATTGGCGAACGTCGGCTAACGAAGATTGATGATCGCCCAACCATTGATGGGTCCAAGCGCTGTAACTCCAGCCACCAGCGTAGTTTGGGTTAATCGCGAGACCCCGCCTAATGCATTCTGCGGCAAAATCTAGCTCGCCAGCAAGATACCCAAGACAATGTCCGCCACGACACAGCGCTGTCTCGTCCGTCGGACCTAACTCAATGGCCCGGCGTGCAAGGCGGATAGCCTCCGTCGTATCTTGCGCGACATCTGCCAGCCAAAAGTTCTGCTTCTGCATGGCAAAGATTATTGCCGCCATCCCATACGCCGAGGAAAAATTTTGATCCAGGTCAATGGCCTTGAGGAAATGAACGAGAGCAACGTCGTTGCTCGACTTGGTCTGCTTCCAGTGTTCCGACAACCCTCTCCAATAGCAGTCGTAGGCGTGCAGGTTCGTACTCGGCTTTCGATTTGCGCGTTCAATCTCGGCAATTTGTACATGCGTCAATAATCGATTGAGAACACTTGTCGTTATTTGGTCTTGAAGTTCGAACACGTCGTGCAGTTCGCCATCGAACCGATCGGCCCAGATATGAGCACCGGTAGCGCTGTCTATCAGCTGACCTGTTATTCGTACTCGACCACCTGCCTTGCGAACGCTGCCTTCCAAAACATAGCGCACGCCAAGCTCTGAGCCCACTTTCCTAACGTCAACGGCTTTTCCCTTGTAGGTAAAACTTGAGTTGCGAGCGATAACGAAAAGGGTCTTGAACCGGGAAAGCGCTGTGATGATGTCTTCCACCACACCGTCCGCAAAATACTCCTGCTCTGGATCCCCGGACATGTTTTGGAACGGCAGCACTGCAATAGATGGCCTGTTGGGGAGAGCGAGCGCGGAGGGCGTCGCTTTGATGGGCGCGACACTCTTAGCTTCAGCAACGGCGAATACCTGCACCGGCCGGGCTATGTTTTTCAGGAAGACCTCACCTTTGTCGTCAAACGTGGTCTTAATGCGGTCGCGGATCTGGTCATGCACGGCGCGTGAGATAGAAATGCCACCGGGTGCAGCGATGCTTTCCAGCCGCGCCGCGATATTGATGCCGTCGCCCATTAGGTCTTCGCCCGTTACCAAAACGTCGCCGACATGAATGCCTATCCGCAGCCGCATCTTTTGGGCGTCATCGAAACCAGATGCCACTGCCTCAGTCTCTGTCTGGATTGCGAGTGCACAGGAGACCGCCTGAACCGCGCTGGCAAACTCCGCCAGGAAGCCGTCGCCCATGATCTTGAATAGGCGGCCGGAATAACGGTCAATATTGGCTTCGATGATGTCGCGCCGCAGCGTGCCCAAGCGCGACAGCGTGCCTTCCTCGTCGGCGCTCACGAGCCGGGAATAACCCACCACATCAGCAGCGAAGATTGCTGCCAGTCGTCGTTCAGCCCGTTCCGTGGTCAAAAGAGCCCCTGAAATCCAGAAGTCCGCCTTACTCCATTAAAGCATGGCGGAGCGCAATCGGGCTAGGGCCCTGAAGTCCGTTCCGGGTCAAGATGCGAAGAATTCAACCTCAGCAAATCTGGTCCGCCATGCCTCACTGAGCGGACCTCAACGAGGTGCGCCTCTACTTCGCTTAAGGGCCACAAGCTGCCCATTCGATGCTAACGCGTCACTGCGTTCACGGCGGCAGAATTGCTGCGACTGAGCCGACGGCTTCCCTGCTAGCGGCTGGCTGATAGGCTCGGACGAAAATGAAACGAGAGCTCACGGGTATATCCGCTTCAGGTCGACCGTCCTGCCCGATTAGAATTAATCCGGCGCCGCCGTTTGCCACATTCAGAATAATCGGCTCACCGCTCCAGGTTTTGATGGGGTCCATTCCGATGATGAGAAATTCGCCTATAGGTTGGTCGAAATATTGGATACGCAATTGTGGGCCAACCTCTGCCGCAGCAAGTTGAAAGCCGAGCTGCTGGACGCGCGCGTAAACGTTCGCCAAGGTCACGTTATCGGACGTGAACCCAAGCTGCGCAGGCGACAGATCGACGAGCTCCACATTTGTCTTCTGAGAGCTAACGGTGAACGTCGGCCGAGCAAGGACTTCGGCGGCCTGACCACCGACACTGCAGCCCTTGCTATCGAGCTCGTTGCGCAACTTAAGAGGGTCGGCGAAGGTACCTATTGTAATCGTCTTCCATGTCGCGACGTCGCGAGCGGACCCGATAGGCTGTTGGGACGCTGGGGCCGAGTGCGTCTTGAGCTTCAGTTGGTTCTGCAAGACATCGCGGGCTGTGCATTGAGCGGTCGCGTTGCCCGCGAAGAGAACGACGCAGGCAGCCCAGAGCATGGAAGCCAAAACGTAGCGGCAAATTCGCGTTGCGCTTGAATAGCCATTACCCGCCGGGCACCGGGCTCGGCTTCTGAAAAAAGACATGGCGGACAGCTTTTTCTGAAGCGTTGGACACAAAAAGCCCGCCTCCGAGTCAATGGGAAGAACGGAGGAAAAATGTCATCAACGAACATTCCCCCGACTTTGAAATGCGTCCGGAGGCGGGGCCTGTGGCTAGAAAGTATTCCAATTGCCAAAATGGCAGGTGGCAGTCCGTAAGCCTGGTGACCCACCCGCCCCATCAGCCCTAAAAGGGATGATGTCACTGAAAGGTAGCACTCAGAGCAAACCGACTCAACGCCAAAGTCGGCTTCGGGTCAAAGGCTGCCTTAGCCTTCTTCCAGAAGCGGGTCGGCTCACCTTCCCGAAGCGGCCGTCGCAGCGTCCTGAGCTGAGGTCAGTAACGGGCCACAAACGAAAGTACGCTGGGTCTCAGACTTGAGAGCGCGACAAGTCCAGCGTGAGGGAGACAACCACCAGCGTAAGAAGGAACAGAGCAAAGATCGATATTTTCACGCTTCGTCCCCAGTCGGTGACCGCCCGTGCCAACCACAAAATGGCGACCAGAGACAAGCAACCGGCGACACCGATGGCTGGGGCGTCCGGCTCGCGAGTAAGACCCAGCGGGAGCTTCAGTCCAATGTAGATCACGAACCCTGCCATAAAGATCGACCAAGCCATCCATCCGACCGAAAGCGCTTCCTCTAGCGATAGCCTTCGACCAAAGAACCACTGAGCGCGCGACACCATGAATGCAGAGGCGGCGAGCACGGCCGCAGAGACGATTCCTAAGTGTTCAGCAGCCGTCATGGCGTTCCTAGCGTGGAGTTGACTACATCTAGTTGTGCCAACCTAAGGGTTCGTTACTCTCGGCCATTTCACCCGGTGTGCGCTAGACACTCCCGCAACAAGCCAGTCGAGTAGCCGTGGGTGATATGCGCGTTGGCGCGGTACGTCTCGTCTCGCATCAGCGCGGTACTAAGCTTCGGCAGATTGTAGAATGGTACGCCCGGAAAGAGATGATGCTCGAGGTGATAGTTGACGTTGTGAGGAGCGAAGAAAAGCCGCTCCCACCAATAGGGGATGACGGTGCGTGTGCTGCCGAGTTCTTCTTCATAGTCCATGCTGCCGAAATGCTCTGCGACGCTGCGGATATAAAGGAACAAGAGGAACAGTGTCATGTAAGGCACAACCCAGTAGAGCAGGAATCCCTTCCAGATACCAAGCATGCTTATCAGCGTCGCCGCACCCAGATAGTATCCCAAACGCAGCAATCTATAGCGAGTTGTTTGCTTAGTTGCCGCAACTCTGGGCCAGATGTGGACCAAATCGCGCAGAGAGCTAACAGCGAGAAGGTAGCCCAAGAGGTTCAAGGACATTACCCAAGCTCTCTGCGGGAACGTAAAGGCTGTCGTGCCGAGCTTGGCCGCCCAGTCGGGGTCTCTGTCAGTGTTGGTGTGCTGATGATGCGCTAGGTGATTCTGACGATAGCCTTCTACGGTCGCTAGCATTGGCCAAGCGAAGAAAACATCGGCTATGGCATCGGCCGTTTTTCGGCTCTTGAGAAAACGGAAATGCGCTGCTTCATGCGTCAAAACACCCAACCCATGCATGCGGCCCGCAATCACTGCGGCCGCCAGGAGGTAAAACCAAACCACGCCAAAATAGCTGCTGAGGGCGATTGCGGAGGCAATCACAGCCCAATCCAGTGCGACGGCCGCGACCATCTTCCAGGGCTGGACGATCGACAGCTTCTTGAGGTTGTCTGAATCGATCGAAGCCCGATAAACATTCATGATCGCTCGCCCGTTCGCTTGGCTCGAACTCATTCCACCGCGGTGGCTGCAGTATTCTGTAAATATTTAACGTCGTCCGCAAGGTTCATTGTTTTCGCTCGAAGAATCGCTCCCGATTAGGTGGTCTCTTTCATGCTACCGGACCGACGTTGCTTGTGATCCAGGTACCTCCGTTATCTTTTTATCCCAGAGAGCCGGCCGCGGCTGGGTCCGTGGAGCTATGACCCTGGGAAATTTCCCAGATGTCAGGCCCGCAGAGTCCCGCTAAATGTCTCCCTGCAAGGTGCGGGAGCGGAACGGGGAGATGGAAGAACTAATTGCTCAGCTTGAGAAGTTCCGAGCGGAGGCAGGGTATTGTTCGCAGTTGGCCAGGACAGCACCCGACAGGCAGACGCGCGCATTATTCGAGCGGCTCGCGGAGGGGCTTAAGCAAATGATCCAGGACATCGAAACCACCATCGCGGCGCGAACGAAGCTGAGCGGTCGGTGGGAATAGCTGTATGGCCGGTCCCACGAGGAGCGGCAGGCCGTCCGCGAGCGCGTCGTCAAAAGCAGTGGGTCTCAAACCCGGCCGCGCCGCCATCTCCTTCATCACTCCAAGGAGCGGAAGCGCCGGAGGTTGTCCATCATGCCCTGCGGTGAGCTGGAGTGCCTTTCAGAGGTTTGCCCGAAGCTTAGGTTGGAAGCTTACCCTTCCCCTCCATTGTAAGCCGATCTCGCTCGGCTCAGTGCCCCTTTACTTTCGGCTGGATTCTAGAAAGGACGCCTCGGCGGAAAGCGGTCGAGATACCTGCGCGCTCAAGCTGGAGGATTCCTTGCGCTGGCGGCTAATATGCGAACGCATGTGCCGAGCGTGCGGGATTTTGCGTACGAGAACAAAACAAGAACTAGGTCGCGCGCAACTGAGCGGCCGCCGCTCAGATTGTCAGCTTGAAAGCTCGGAAGACGTCCTCCGAGGTCGCTGCCGGGGTGGCGGCCGCCGACAACCGCGCAGCGCCGAATGCGACCATAGGATTCGCGGCACCGTCGTCGGCGTAGGAATGCGAATCCAACGACCCCAGGTCCCGGCAGAGATCGGCGAAATAGACGAGCAGAACGCTCCCGAGGAAGAAAAGCTTGATGTCTTCGCAGGCTGCGGCACCGAGCGGACTGAACTCGAAGGCCGGCGGAAGAAAAGCCCACCACACCAAGGGCAACGTCACGACGGCCGCGAAGGCGCCCGCCGGCTTGCCTCCAAGGAATCCCGAGACCAAGACCGCAGGGAAGAAGGCGGCGAAAGCCAGTTCGAGACCCAAATCGACCAGGATCATCTGCGCCGCGACCGAAGCGAGGACGAGCAGTAGGCTGGCCGCGAAGCTGCGCCACGACCAGGGTTCGATCCGAGGCCATCGTTCCGGAAGAGTGACCGAGCTCCTCATCGACGCGCTCGCCGTCCTACCAGAAGTTACACCGGCGCGGCGGCCGAGGCGGCCACGACGGTATGAGCAGACTCTCAGTGCAAACACCGAGGGAGGCCATTTCATCCCGTGAGAGCGGCCTCAGCCGCGGGGCGTCGGCTGGGCCATCCTTCTCCCTGGGCGGTCCTAACGTTGCTTTCAGCAATTCTGCAAACCGCGTCATGAGTAGTGCAGAAAGCCTAACTGCCGCAAGCACCGTTCATTGTGCGCCGCCGCATCCTTGGCGCCGCAAGGCTCGAGCCTGGACGATGGCTTCCATGAAGGTCAAACTTCGTCGCGTTCATTCGCCCTGTCTGGCGGATGAAACCGGCTCTCTTTACGCTTGATCTCGGCCGCCCGCACCTCGACCGACATCTGCGTACGCCCGAGCTCTTCGGCGATTTCCGGCCACGATTTTCCCGACGCCTTCATCCGGAGCAGCTTTGCTTCTTCATCGGCAGACCAGCGACGGCGTTTCAATTTCTTCCCCAGATTTGCCGACTGCAGTCGCGCCGCAGGTCTCTTTGCAATCGACCCTGCTAATCTTGGCGCGTCGCGGCTATCAGTTTCAGCTCGCCAGGCGCTGATCCTAATGGATCGTTCTCCGCTGACAACCGCTTCCCGAGATCGCATGTCAGCCCGCGAGGCATTCAAGTGGGCCAAGCAGCCAATGCCCCCTTGCGGACATGCAGGTCGCGTGCCTTCATCTCCACCAAAAGCGTGGGGCTCGCCAGTATTGCGACAACGCTGCGCGAAATCCCTGGGCCGGATTGGAGTGCAAAGCAATGACGGGAGATCTATGGGCTTTAGTCGCGGCGATTTTGCTGGCTACTGTTCAGCTCACCCTTTCCAGTGTGCTGACACTACGCCAGCTAGGAGGCGCTTGGGTCGCCGGGCCCCGTGACGAATCGCGCGAGGTTACAGGTGTCAGCGGGCGCTTCGTTCGTGCGCACCGCAACCTGCTCGAGATATTTCCACAGTTTGTTGCCGCGCTGTTCCTAGTGCATGCAGCTCATGCTGATGGATCATTGTCCGTAGTTGGAGCTTGGGTGTTCGTCATTGCCCGTATCTTTTATATTCCTGCCTACGCGTACGCCCCCTCAGGTGTGCGGCCAATCTGTTGGCTTGCCGCACAGACGGGCATTTTCGCGATTCTGGCCGATCTCTTTTTCTGAACGCGGGCGGCGGCAGCACGCGTAGCGAATGCCACTTGATTGCGCTCCGTCCAAGGCAGGGGCTCGATCTCTCGCCGAAGAGGCAACGCTCTCTTCCAGCGATCACCCGATGCCGGAGGTGACTGTGGACGACACCTCCGGCCGAAAATTCCATTTGACTCCCCCGTGATAGGTTGCTTGAGCTAAGAAGGAGTTGTCGTGCTCTCGATCATGGACCTCGCCGCCGTGCTGCTGACGCTCTCGGCGCTATTCGGCTGGCTCAACCACAAATTCCTGCCGCTGTCGCACAGCGTCGGCCTTCTGGTGATGAGCGTCGTCACGTCGCTGATACTGATCGGATTGGACGCCGTCTTCCCAGGACTGCGCCTGCTCGACCAACTCTCGGACGGCATGCAGCGGATCGACTTCGCCGAGATCGTCGTCAACGGGATGCTCGCCTTCCTGCTCTTCGCGGGCTCGCTGCACGTCGATCTCGCCACCTTGCGCAGCCGGGCGGTCCCGGTATTCCTGCTCGCGGTCTTCGGGACGATCATCTCGACGGCAGTCGTCGGCGTCCTGTTCTGGGGCCTCGCCCGGCTGACCGGATTTCCCGTACCGTTCGCCTGGGCGCTGGTGTTCGGCGCGCTGATCAGCCCGACCGATCCCGTCGCGGTGCTGAGCACGCTACGCAACGCGAACGTGCCGAAGGAACTCCAGGTCGAGACCGAGGGCGAAGCGCTCTTCAACGACGGCGTCGGCATCGTCCTGTTCACCATCCTGCTGCGCTTTGCGGCATCCGGCGAGGGAGCGTCGGTTTCCGCGAGCGAGGTCGGCGAACTGCTGCTGCGGGAGGCGGGCGGCGGTATTCTGCTGGGAGTTGTCACCGGCTACGTCGCCTACCGCGCCATGCGCCTGATCGACGACTACGCGGTCGAGGTGCTGATCACCGTGGCGCTGGTGACCGGGACCTACGCACTGGCCTCGCACCTCCACGTCAGCGGTCCTCTCTCCATGGTCGCGGCGGGCCTTCTGATCGGCGACCGCGGGCCGCGCTACGCCATGAGCGAGCGGACGCAACGCTACGTGTTCGCCCTCTGGACCGTCGTGGACGAGATCCTCAACTCAGTCCTCTTCCTGCTGATCGGGCTCGAGACGCTGATCCTGCGTTTTGACCCCCGCACCCTTCTCGTCGCCACGGCGGCCGTGCCGATCGTTCTGTTCGCGAGGTTCGTCTCGGTGGGAGTGCAGCCGCTCCTGTTCGCCTGGACCCGCATGCTCTCTCTCGCCAACGCCCCGTTCCTGACCTGGGGGGGCGTACGCGGCGGCATCTCCGTAGCGCTGGCGCTGTCATTGCCGGACACGCCGGCGAAGCCGCTCATTCTGACGGCGACCTACGCCGTCGTTCTCTTCAGCATCATCGTCCAAGGATCCACGCTCGGGCTCGTCGCGAGGCGGACCGTCCGCTCCGGATCAAAATCGGATCCTTCAGTTCAGCCGGATATGACGTCGCCGTCCGCGCCCCGTGCGCGCCAGTAGCGTTGACGGAGCCGCGGCGCGATCAGCAAGGCAATCGCCGCCGACGCCACGACGCTGATCGCTATCATCGTCGGGATCGCCTCCATCGCATCCGACTGGATCGGAGTGAGGAGGATCACGACCATTCCCGCTCCGAACAGCACCGCCTGGACCATCATGAAGACCATGGCCGCGATCTGAAGTCTCACCGACATGGAAGCTCTCCCGACATGCACCTATCGGGACAACGGGCGCGGCTGCGGCGGGTTCCGACGAAGGTTCGGACCGGCCTAGGTGAGGGAAACAGTGCCGGTGGCCCTGTGTGACTTCTGGTCGCTGAACTGAATTTTGGGGCAACCTGCTTTGCGCTATCTACCGGGATGACCGACGAGGATACCCGCAAAGAACCATCGAAGCCTCCAAAGACGCCGCGCGCAAGCTCGGCAGATCGTCCAAGAATACATCGACGACCAGAAGGCGCTCATCAAGAAGATCCGTAAGGAGCAGTAGGCAGGCTCGGTCCAATTCAGATAGCCGCATGGGCTCGAAATGAGGGCCGCTCCGTCCCGCACAGCCGGCGCTGCCGCAGCGGCCGAGAGGCGGAACCCGGAGTGCCTAGGAGTCCGGGCGCCGCCTCGCCACGCATCGGCGCCGAAGCACTCGATGCAGGACAACCTTAGATCCGGCCCCGCGGTTCGCTTTGACGCATCGCAATTTCCGGAGAGGACCCTAGGTAATCATCCGCAATTCCGAAGGCGTCCTTGAAGGCGCATAGTCGGCGCATGCAGCGCCAAATCCTGTTCAAGTGCCCGCGCACGGGAATGAACGTCCAGCTTCCGCTGGACCAGGACGCGCCTGAGCCCGGGAAGCCAAAAGACACCTACGTCTCGGTGTCGTGCCCGGCCTGCATGTCTCTCCACTTCGTCAACAGCGCGACAGGCGCGGCTCTTGGCGGTCTCGCGGGCGATGCACCGTTGATCCGTGCACAGGACGCGACCTGATCCGTCACGTCCTCGACGTGATGCAGCAGGAACGCCAGCCGTTCATCCTGATCATAGATCGGCGAGTTGATCGGCTGCCAGTGACGCTCGGCGAAGGAGCCGTCCGGCTTCTGGATGTCGTAGCGTTGCACCGCCATGGCGTGGGCCCGGCCGGTTTGCGCCACCCTCTGGAGAGGGGCGAACAGATTGCTGACCCCGTCAGCGAGAGGGTCATCCGGATTGTCTGGAAATACCTCGAAAAGAGACCGGCCCACCACCCGGCCCGGGTCGGTCAGCGTCGCCTTCGCGTAGGCCATGTTGATGTCGACGATGCGCAGGCCGGGACCGGGGTCCAGCAGCATGTATGGGTGCGGCGAGTCGCTGAAATCCGAGAGATGCTGCTCCCGGAGATCGGACGGGTCGTCAGCCTTCCGGCTCGGCTGCCCGAGGGGATATGTTTGAGCTCCCACCTCCTCGGCCTGAAGTAGCGCCAGTTCGCGCCTGTTGGCAGCCAGCAAACGTCGGAGCGTCCGCTGCAGAGCAGGGTTCGTTCGTGTCGGCGAGCAGTTTCTCGAAGTTGGCGATGTTCTGCTCGCAGATGAATTTCTTCATACGTCGCCGGTAAAGAGGTGTGCCGCGGGCGAGTAATATGCCCGAGGATGTCGCCGCATGCCACCTCAACAGCGAAAGGGGGCATGCGCGGGCGCCGCGATAAACCGTCCCTCCGGAGCGGCGGGAGCGCGCCGAACAGCCCTCGCCCGATTGGAACAGGTGGATCTTCGGCCAGTTGGCCCGGTGCGGCGAAGTGTTGAGGAGCCTTGCGATGCTCGAAACGACCGACCTGCTGGTAAAGTGCCCCAGGTGCGACGCTTGGCCCATGTCCGTCTGCATTCGGAAGAGCACGTTCGCACAACCCGCGGTCGCCTTCCGCTGCCCAAAATGCGGCAGCGAAGAACCTGGGCGGCTCCGCCGTGGAGCCCCCTCGCTGGCCGGCGCGCAAAACGGCTCCGATGCGGCCTGAACCGCGGTCCTTGCAAACTGGTCGATGCGACCATTGACTAGCTTGCTCTCCGGCGATCGGGCCGATCTGCTTCCCTCCTCACGGGAGGATGCGGACATGAACATGTGGACCGGAGCTGCGATGCTGGCAATCGCAGCGATTCTCGTTCTCATCGGCCGCCCGAACAAGGCTGGCGAACATCCAAGATTGCTGCGATTTAGCGCGGCGATGGTGCTCTATCCGCCGATCGTCTTAGTTTTCATAAGTCTCGGCGCAGCGGCTGTCATTTCAGACCTGCTGACGAAATGACGAGACGCCTCAAAGGCTGATCATAAACCATGCACGGCAGGACCTACGCCAAGGCTGCCGCTTTGCGGGTAAGGGGGCCCGTTTCCCGTGTCACAGTGTCCTGTCAAGTGAGCTGGGTGTCGTTTGGTGCTCTATTAGCCTGTGTACCCAATACGCGGCTGGCCGCGTGAAGTCCGGTCAACGTCGAACAGCAATAGAAAAGCGGACGTCTCTTGGGGCGCTGAAGGGCCGGAAGCGGCCTCAACGTTTATGGCCTTCTCGACGTTCGAAATTGAAGCAAAGAAGGTCGACCTCGCCCTTAGCGATAGGTGCCCGAAAAAACCGGCAGGTAAATTCGGCCTGCATTTTGCCCGGAAGTTCGGGAGCCCTGCCCGCCAAAAAAATGCAGTCCCTACACGTGTCTGCATGGTGGGAGTGCTGAGTGATGTCCAAACCATCCAAGACCTGACGGAGTATGTCTCGAAACTTATTTGCACCAAGCTCAAGTCCGTAGATTGCATTCACAAGCGGCTTAATTGGATCGCGTGCCAGGATCCTCTCGCCTTGCGGCGTTACAACCAGAGTTACTGACCGTTTGTCTTTAGGAGAACGCCTGTGCTCCAAGTACCCCCTCCCCTCCAGATCCTTGACCATCTGCGACACGGTGGCCCGAGTAACGCCGACGAACTGAGCTAATGCGGAAGGGTCCGTGAGAACCGATTGGCACGAGCCAGAAACCGCAAGGCCATCCAGTCTCGATCACGCAATCCCTGTCGGGTATCATCAAAATGCCAAGTATTTCCCACCTGCACCAGCAGATCGACTGCTTCCCGAGCTGCCGTAATCATTCCCCACCCTGCTGACATGTCCCACTTCACGATCATGACGACAATTGGCGGTGCACGTCTAGCTGGGAGAGGTCAACACATACGTAGGTTTTGCAACCATGACTTGCGCGTCAGCAATAAATTGCAACTAGTTGGCCGTGAGAAATCAACGCGGCGACTGCACCCGAGGTGTGGCCCTTTTGGAACTGCATGCCGGTCGGAAAGCTTCACGTTCCAGGCGGCGACTGGATTGTAACCGATTGAGATAACCGTACCTGTACAGCTTCAGTCTGCCGGATGATGGGAGGGCCGGCCCGTCTCCTGGCGATCACACGCTTAAACCCCAATCCATGCAGGTCGAGCCCGCCGAGGATCGCATCGATCACATGGACCGCGATGTTCTCGCTTGACTAATCCTCCAGGCAGTTCGGCAAGAGCGTCAGCTGGGATCTGTCCCCGCCTTCAACGGAGCGTCCATCCGTATCCCTCGCATCAGGGGGCGCGAAGGGTCCGCCGGTAGATCACGTCCCCGTCGCTATATGCCATCAGAAGTGGAACTCAGCCGGGATACCATTCATCTAGCCCGTTACCGAAGGATGTTGCGGATGTGCCACGCCATGATCGCGGCATAGACAAGGATGGCGATCCCAATTCCCCAGGCCAGTTGAGGTGTGGAAAGCGTCGCTCTAGTTAAGAAATAAACGATCCCAAACAGGACGACGACACCAAGCAACGACGGCACATGTCTCATGCTCGCCAGCATGATACACCGACGCTTCGCAATCAATCCCGGAGGGACGGGAGTGATGCTGGCCATTACCGAAACAACCGATTGAGCAACGTAGAGCACTCGTCCGCCCCATGATCAGGGCAAGCGTGTCTTTTTCGCGGCGAATCGCGCGACCGCCGGGAGAACGGGTTCGGCGCACCGCTCCCCGCACCCTCAGAAAGTAGCTTCGCTCAGCTTGCCATCCGTGCAGCGGTCAGGTTCGGCGCAGACGAGCCGGGGACGGGTTGAATTGTCGATTTCGCGAGGTATAAAGGCATCGGGTGATCGCAGCTTGAAGCAGCGACAGGTTGAGCGATGGTCGGGCCGCCTCGCGGAGTGCGCGCGCCCTATGGAAAAGCCATCCTTTTCAGGAGACCTTCCACGTAGCCAACGACTGGCCGAACACGCCCTGGCGACGCTACAAGGATTCCTGCACGTCGAGGCCGTGAGCGGAGGCGTGCTGCTGCTCGCCGCCGCCTTCGCACTGGCCTGCGCCAATTCGCCGCTTGCCCGCGACTATCACGCCTTCTGGAACTTGCCGCTCACGATCGGCGTCGGTGAATTCCTGTTCTCGAAGTCGTTGCACTTTTGGGTCAACGACGGGCTGATGACGGTCTTCTTCCTGGTCGTTGGAATGGAGATTCGGCGCGAGATCCACGAAGGCGAACTGAGGAGGCTCGACCAGGCCGCCCTGCCGCTGATCGCAGCGGCCGGCGGCGTCGTGGTCCCCGCACTCATCTACCTAAGTCTCAACAATGACCCTGTCCGGAGCCACGGCTGGGCCGTCCCCACCGCGACGGATATCGCCTTCGCCGTTGGAGTTCTCGCTCTGCTGGGACGTTCCGTCCCGGCCAACGTGAGGGTCTTCCTGCTGGCGCTCGCGATCATCGACGACATCATCGCCGTGCTGATCATCGCCCTGTTCTATACGGAAGGCCTCGCCTTCAGCGGCTTTGTGGTCGCTCTTCTCGGCGGCTTGATGATTTTTGGCTTGCAGAGGATCGGGGTCGGCGCAGCGCCCATCTACGTCGTGCCGAGCTTTGTCGTCTGGGTTGGGTTTCTAGTCGCCGGCGTCCACCCGACATTAGCTGGAGTGGTACTCGGTCTAATAACGCCGGTCCGACCCACGCCGATGCGGGAGCTCCCCTTGGAAATGGCGTCGCGCGTGCTCAGGCAGTTGCGCGGCAATGACGCGGGGCAGAGAAAGGATCCGCACAGGCTGAAGCAACCTTTGCGGGAGCTCCGCGCGGCTCACCGCGAGATGCTGCCGCCCGTGTCGCGCGTGCAGATAGCGCTCCATCCATGGGTCGCCTACGTCATCATGCCCATCTTCGCTTTAGCGAACGCAGGCGTCGGCTTTACCGGTGCCGACCTCACATCATCCGCACATTTCGTGATGTGGGGCACCGCGTTGGCTCTCGCCGTTGGCAAGCCAATCGGCGTAGTCGGGGCCACTTGGATCGCGGTACGTCTCGGCTGGTGCCGGCTCGCCCCGGGCGTTTCATGGGGCGGGGTCTGCCTGGTCGGATTATTGGCCGGGATCGGCTTCACCATGTCCATCTTCATAGGAACCCTCGCGTTCTCCGACGAGACGTTGCTGGCAGCGGCAAAGCTCGGAGTTCTGTCCGGCTCGCTCATGGCCGCTACGCTCGGCCTTGGCTGGGGTCTCTTTCACGCTCGCCGCACCTGAGGCATTGCCGATGACCTTCAGAGCTCCGCACGTATCCTTCGTGTCCTTCTCCGTCGAAGTTTCAACCTCTGGAATCGTCCAGGTGATGATCATCGAGACGGATTTGCACCTGAACCCGCATCATCCTTCCTACAACCGTTCAGCGGTCGAGCGTCTGATCTCGGCCGCGCAGGACTATGCCCGCACCAACATTGAGGGGCCTTCTTCGATACGGGTCATCTCCACCCGAAGCGGGGAGATCTGATCATCACCATTCGAGCCGATCGGTCGCCGAGTCGAGAACCGCTCGGCACCTTCGCAACCCCGAGCTCCGAAGACGCGCGAAGCGCGCCCCGATGCGGCGCTGATGCAGAGAGAAAGACCGACATGCAAGACGAGCGGCAGTTCGACATCTTGTCTCCGGACTTCCACGCGAATCCTTTCCCCACTCTGGATCGCATGCGAGCGCAAGGGCCGGTGGTCGAGCTGAAATTACCCATCGTAGGCCGGACTTTGCTCGCGACGACCCATGAGAGCTGCGCGGCACTGTTGAAGAACAACCAGGATTTCGCGCGCGACCCCGCCAACGCCGGCAGCAGGACCCAGGAGCGGATATTGAGAGTCCTTCCCAGGACGCTCGGGCTTCTTGCGTCGAACATGCTGGGCCACGACGATCCGGAGCATCGCCGTCTCCGCGGACTGGTCGACAACGCGTTCCAGAGGCGCACGATCGCGACTCTCAAGCCGATGATCGTCGAAATTGCCGACCGGCTCCTGGACAGGCTGGAAGGAAGGCCGGAAGCGGATCTGATGGCCGAGTTCTGCCAGGACCTGCCGCTTTCGGTCATCTGCGCCCTGCTGGGGCTTCCGGAGAGGGATCACGATCGATTCAAGAAATGGCTGAGCGGACTGAAGGATACTGCCAATATTCTTGCGGTTCTCCGCGCCCTTCCCGGTGTGGTCAGCGTCGTCAGATACCTCCGGCGCGTCTCGCGACCCGATGGCGGGGCCAAGCCCGAGGGGCTGATCGCTGCGCTGCGCGAGGCGGAGACGAAAGGTCAGACGCTCAGCGAGGACGAAATAGTCTCCATGATCTTCCTGCTCTTCGGCGCGGGACAGGAAACGACGACGCATCTCATCTCGGGCGGGCTTTTCGCGCTGCTGACCAATGAGAACCAGTTGGCTCAATTGCGCCAGGACCCGGGCCTGATGCCGACATGTGTCGAGGAGTGCCTCCGCTACGTGTCCCCCGTGCAGATGACGAAGCCGCGCTTCGCGACCAGAGACCTGGAGTGGGAGGGGCGACGGATCCGGCGCGGCGAGATGCTCGCGGCGTTCCTTGCGGCCGCGAACTGCGATCCGGCGCGGTTCGAGCGGCCTCGCCAATTCGACATCACGCGCCACCCCAATCCGCACCTCTCGTTCGGCACCGGCGTGCACTTCTGCCTCGGATTCCAGCTCGCGCGTGCGGAGGCATCTATCGGGATTCAGCGGATCCTTGATCGCTTTCCCTACCTGCGGCTCGCCACCGGACCCGCAGAGATCAGGTGGCACAAGCGGCTTGGCATCCGGGCATTGGCGCGATTGCCGGTGCGACTGGCGGCGTAGCGGTGTCGCCCTAGGCGAGGGAAAGCGCTCCGGCGGAAGGAACTTTCGGATTGTGTCCGCCAAACTAGATCTGAGTCAGGTTAGATCGCCCCTTGCGCGCTGATCTCCAAGACACGGCCAGTCGGAATCCGAACATAATCCGCGGCATTACTCGCGCCGCAGGCGAGTGCAATGAACAGCCGGTCCTGCCACCGCGGCATTTCCGAGCGACCGGTTATCCTGAGCGAGCGCCGCGATACGTAGAACGAGGTCGACACGATCTCGAACTGCCATCCGGCCTTGCGCGCGATGGCGAGCGCCCGGAATATTCGGCACGTCCATGAAGCCGAAGCGTATCTTCAGGCGGAGAATGCTCTCGCTCAGCGACTCCATGTGAAACTCGTTCTTCGACCGAAACATGCGGAGTTTTACCTTCGAACTCGAGGGCCGGCATTCTAGGTTGTGCCATGGCCGCTTATCGCTTGCAGATGACGCGCGTCGTCCGGTAGCCGCACTTGCCACCTTTGGCCTCATATTCCGGCGCGGCCATGGTCACGAAATGGCGACACGACTTCTTGGCGATAGCCGTGATATCGCCATTGCAATCGACGAAGTCGGTGTGATGCTTGCATTCCTCTTCGTGCTCGCCTTGGCAAACCAGGAGGTCACTCCGCCGCCCAACAACATAGTGAAGCGCCGTCCAGATGAACATTGCCACAATCCCGAGCAGAACAGAAATCGTCACAACCCGCGCAAGTCTCGTCAATTCTACTCCCCAACGTGCAAGTAGTGGTCCAAATCTGCACCGCCTCTCGCGTGAGTGAACCAATGAGCGGCGCGGCCAGCAGGCAATTGGAGACATCGGAGCCCAGGTGCGAGCCCCGATGCAAGCCAGAGGGCCTGCAGCGCACACTATCATTGAGCAACTCTTTAGAACAAACAACATCTGTAAGGTGAGTGGACCTTGCGGTATGGCATCTGACAGAATGTTCTTCGAAGCTCTTCAACTGAAGAAAATGACGGTGATCACTACGAACAATGGAAGCAATATTCCGCCAGACCAGCGCATGTAGCCGAAGAAGCTCGGCATCCGGGATGCCTCGTTCTTCGCAGACGGGGAACAGACGTGTCTGGCTTGCCAATTCGCCAAAGTCCGCTGGCTATCACCATCTTTCGCTACGCATGTAAGGGCTTGTCTCGGAAATCAGTCTGGGATCGGTATCATTCCGATATCCAGCCAAGCAACTTCTCTGGACGCAGCCGTCAGCGCGTTGAGGCTTCGCATGATTGATCCACCACATCGCGATTGCCGCAATTACCATCGTGATCACTTGGAGCTGCAACCTTTCCATTCCTATGAACCTGTAAGCCGCACATCAGGGGCGCCGACCGCTACCTAAGCAAAGGCATAGTCGGCTTCCCATTCAACTCTTCGGGGCAGCTCCTGGCTCCCTCTGCTTTCTCAAGTTCCATCGCTTGGTTCGCAATCGAAACCAGTTGGCCGCAAGGAAGGAGGAGACCATTGTTGCGGAAATCGACGGAAGCGCGAAGCGGCTGGTTCAAGCAAAGGTTGCAACAGTAGCAATTCAAACAATACTCGTCGCAACCACTCAGAAGAAGCGCACCCCTGCCGTCAAGGCAAGTAACAAATAGCCGCGAAGCTGCGGACGCCGGCGTTTCTTGGTACGTTTCCGTTCCGACGAAGTCCCCCAAGGCCTGCGATACGGATGGCTGCGATGCGCCGATCGGTCGTGCGTTCTTTTGAGCGTCAAAACACTTCCTCGGGGTACACGCCCCAAAGTCTGGTTTGTCGAATGTAACCGGAGAAGGTTTGTGCTCGGGCATAACACCAAAGGCCAGCGCACGTATCTACCGTAACAAGAACGCGCGGCTCGACGATCGCCGTGACTGTTGAGTTAAAACTGGAATTATTTCGAACACGCACCGGCTTGGCTGCTGACCACGGAGCGATCAGTGCGGTCCTCCGACCGGACAGCAATGCGGCCAGAATCCAGCCTTCTTGGCCATCGGCATCGCGAATGCGTCGCCAATTGCCGAACTCCGCGAGGATCTCGACGGGTAGATGGCGGCGAACGAACGTCCATCGCAGCGGGTAGTCGACACTCGGCCCAGCGCGGACGTTGGCCGGCTTGCTCTTGACCGAGACGAAGCGGGGTATCGGAAGGCCGCTTCGGGCGCCAAGCTCGGAGCCTGACGCAGAGCCGGCCAAACATCCAAGCAAGATCGACACGAGAACTACTTCGGCCCCAATCACACTTCGCAAACGCCGCGGATCGCGCGACTCCCATTTGAAACTTCTTGATCGTCCTGACGGGTTCAAATGCCGGTCCTTCTCCTGATGATGCAGAGAGGCTTGCGACGATCGAGAAGAGTCCCGAGGATGAGATCCCCGGACGGGCCCCATCTGAATCCTCGCTGCCTGCCCCGAAAGACTGCATACACGGTGCGCGAGCGAATTGAGATCGAGTTTTGTACGGTAGAGCACCAAGGGCGCGACGAGATCGAAAAAGTCGGGCGCTGTAGTTAACCATCCTTGCAGACTCGCCAAGCTTATGCCGTCGTTCGAGATTTAATTCGATCGCTCCAGGCTTCTCAAAATCCAACCAGACCTTCATGCCGCAGATGCCTTGCCTTGGCTTCATCCGAGTCTCGTCCTTGGCGTGCGTGGCGCTGCTGGCGGCTGGTTCGGCAGCCATCGGCTTTCCGAAAGCGCATGCTGATGTCCCTGATGCGATCAGCCGGTTTCTCTCATCGACAAAAGGGGCGTCGCGTTCCCGGATCGTTGCGAGACTTCGCGGGTCCAGCCTTCGAGGTCGAGGCCTCTTCTCGCTCATCCGACGGGAGATGCACCGTCCGCAGCAGGCCTCGGCAGCTTGAAAGAGACAATCCGTCTTGCCCGTCAGGGGAGGGCGGAGACGGCGATGGAACGCAGCGAGCGAATTCGCGATCGTGCGAGTCGAAAGCTGGCGAAGTGGGTGATCCTGCGTTCCAATGACGATGCGATCGACTTTGATCGTTACGCCTCATTCATGCGCGCTAACCCGTCGTGGCCTAGCCTCGATCTGTTTCGAAGACGTGCAGAAGCCAGGCTCTGGTTCGACCGGCGCGAGCCCGGAACCGTTCTGACGTTCTTCTCGCGGCGGGAACCGTTGGGACCGCTGGGCAAGCTCGCGCTTGCACGGGCATTGTCGGAGCGTGGCGGTCAAGCCGCGGCCCGAAAATACGTCCGCTCCGCCTGGCACAATGGTTGGTTCTCCTCGCCGTTGGAGGCGCAGATACTGGTGCGGTTCGGGCACCTCCTCACGGCCGCCGATCACAGGGCCCGCATGGATTCGCGTCTTTATGCAAACGACATCATCGGAGCCTTGCGTGCGGCGAACCGCCTCACCGCTGCCGACCGTGCAATTGTGAAGGCGAGGGCAGCCGTCATCCGAAACGCCAAGACCAGCAGCGCCTTGCTCGACGCGGCGTCGCTGACGGCAGGCGCCGATCCCGCCTTTCTTTTCACCCGCATCCAGTGGCTTCGGCGCAACGACCGCATTGAGAAGGCTGCCCAGCTGTTGCTTTCGGGCGGCCCTCGCCTATCCGTTGCCGATCATGCCGACACATGGTGGGTCGAGCGCCGCATCCTGGTGCGCCGACTGCTGGACGATGGCAAAGTGCAGCTCGCTTACCGAATTGCCCGCGATACGGCTTCCCCTTCCAGAGAGAGCCTCCGTGTCGATCAATCGTTTACGGCGGGCTGGATCGCGCTACGATTTCTGAACGACCCCAATCTGGCCGCACCGCACTTCGCGCGCATTTCTGGGAAAACGACCCATCCCACCTCGCTCGCGCGCGCGGCATACTGGCTCGGACGTGCCGCAGAGGCGGGCGGGCACAGCAAGAAGGCGCGCGGCTATTACGCAGCCGCATCGCGACGCGGCTCCGCCTATTACGGCCAGCTGGCCAGTGCCCGATTGGGCTATCGCGACCTTTCGCTACCTCAACCGCCAGGCCTTGGTCCGAAAGAACGCGCAAGATTGTCCAAAAATGATCTCGTCCGCGCCGTCGAGTTGCTCTACGCGACTGGCAACAGCGATCTGGTGATCCCGTTCGTCGCCGACGTAGGCCGTACGGCCGACATTGGCCTGCTGGCCTTCATGGCAGAAACCGTCGCCAAGCGGCGGGATGCACGCGCAACCCTTGCGGTCGGCAAGAGTGCCCTCGCGCGTGGCCTTGCCCTCGATCGGTATGCATTTCCCAATTTTGGCCTGCCCAACTATGCCTCCGTCGGATCGAAGGCGGCTGCAAGTCTCGTCTACGCAGTGGCGCGGGCAGAAAGCGCCTTCGACAGGCGCGCACAATCCGCGGCAAAAGCCTCGGGATTGATGCAGGTGACGCCCGCAGCAGGCCGTACGATTGCCCGTCGGCTGGGTATCGCGTTCGACCGCGGGCGGCTGCGAACCGATCCAGCCTACAACGTGCAACTTGGATCAGCCGAGCTTGCCGATCTTCTCAAGACGTATGATGGGAACCACGTCCTCGCCTTGTCGGCTACAATACGTGGGCGCGCCAAGCAATGGATCGCACGCTACGGCGATCCTCGTGATCCGACGGTGGATGTGATCGACTGGGTCGAGCGTATTCCTTTCACCGAGACGCGCATTTACGTGCAGCGGGTGATGGAGAATCTTCAGGTTTATCGGTCGAGCTTCGACGAGCGCGCGCCTCCTGGCATCGAAGCGGACATGCCAGGTGCTTACTAGGGATGGGCCGCTTGTCATTCGGAGACGACCGCTTGCACAAGCGATGATCGTGCCTACCCGGCATGCGCGCTAATCCGCTTTGTACGCTACCATCGGCGCTCGGAAGGTTTCGACAATCGTGCCTATGCGTGAGGTGACAGGCATTGGGGATTCCGAGGATATTCGCTGCCCAGTGTAATCAGCAGCTGGTTCGCTCGGGGCGCGTTCTATTTCTATGTAGAGATGCCCTCCCACCAGCATAATTCCTGCGCACTCAAGCGCTAAACACACCGCAACGAGATCCCGATAGTCTTGCATCCGTCACGACCCTGTTGACAGAAAACGCGTCAGTTCCTTGCTCCTGCCGAATGGATCAATTCAGGCCCGAGATGAGACCGGCAGCTCCGAGACCCATGAACGACAGAACTATTGGAAGATGCAGCACCAGCGCGGCGTCAAAACGCACAAATCTTGGATGTTGCGCCCTACAAGCTTTCAATTGAGCAACAAAAACTGATCCGAGATCGTGCAATCAGGCTGTCATCTCCGAAAGAGGGATCGGTACGTTTTGGTACGGCATATCTTTGGGGTCGGCCTCGATCGGCCGTCGATCAGCTTGGCCTCAAGCCAAGATGAGCTTTGGTCGCCAGGCTAAGGACACGCTCGCGCGTTCGACTTTTCGCCGCATCGAGCAAAATCGCGCCCGCCCAGCGATAGACGTTATTCTCCTTGATCTGTTGCCGCATCAGTCTCATCCGTTCGGCCTGCTCTTCTACGGGCATGCTGAGCGCCCGATCGATTGCCGATGCCATCTCTTCCGTATCGTAGGGATTGACGATGAGTGCCTCCGACAGTTCTCGCGACGCCCCGGCAAAGCTTGACAGGATAAGAACCCCTTCATTGTCGTCTCGTGAGCTAACGAACTCCTTTGCGACGAGGTTCATTCCATCATGGAGGCTGCTGACGACGCAGCTATCGGCGCCTCGGAACAGCCGGAACACGTCGGCAGGCTCATAGTGCATTGGGACCAGATGGATCACATCTTGCCGTCCATGGTGCCGTTCGTTTATCTCCGCAGCGAGGGCCTCTGCTTCAGCCTGCAGCTTGGCGTAGGCGTTCAGCTTGCTTCGTGTTGGCGCCGCAACCTGGATGAATGCAAGCCGATCCCTCCACGCCGGATTTCGTGACAGAAGCGCATCGACAGCTCTCATGCGGTCAAGGATGCCCTTTGTATAGTCGAAGCGTTCGACACCGACGATGAGACGTGTACATTCAGTCAATCCGAATTGCTTGATGAGGTCCGACCTGCATTCAGCCGCCGGCGGCAGCTGCCTCAGCTCTTTCGGCGGCCATTCGATTGAAATTGGGTAAGGCCTTATCCTGGTTTCGTGACCTCCAAGACTTACCGCTTGCAACTCGCGTTCGATTCGGCTTTCGACGAAGCGATCGACACCTTCTATGAAGTTGTTGCAGTGAAACTGGGTGTGAAAGCCCACGATGGTACTTCCCAGCATGCCTTCGATGATGTCTTCCTTCCAAGGGCAGATGCCGAACGTTTCGGCATTCGGCCATGGTATATGCCAGAAGGTTATGATCGTCGCTTTGGGAAGACGCCGGCGGATCATTCTCGGAGCAAGCGCGAGGTGATAGTCCTGGACCAACACAACAGGATCGTCAGTGCGCGCCTCGGCCACCACCGCATCGGCAAACCTCTGATTGATTGATTGATACATTTGCCAATCGCTGAGCCTGAATGTAGGACGCACGAATACGATGTGGCACAAGGGCCAGAGCCCCTCGTTGGCAAAGCCGTAATAGTAGCCATCTTGCTCTTCCTCAGAGATCCAGATGCGCCGAAGGACATAAGCCGCGGACGACTCGGGAACTTGGATTCTGTCGTGCTCGTCGACCGTCTCGCGGTCCGCGCTGCCGCTACCATGCGCGATCCAGGTGCCGCCACAGGCCCGCATAATTGGTTCCAGGGCCGATACCAAGCCGCTCGCTGGTCGCTGTACGACAATCCCCTTTTCCAAGGCACTATGATTATGGATGTATGGCTCCCGGTTTGACACGACGAGAACGTTGGCCCCGGGGAGCGCGCCATGAAGCACTTCTTGCAGCGATTGAGGTGTCCAGTCGATTTGGTTCGTGAGTGGAATGTGTTCGGCGTCGCGCAGCAGCTTGTGAATTTCGCGATCGATCGATGAGCCCGTGATTGGGGGCGGCCCGTTCTCACCGCGACGCACTTCCTCAACCGCGCGCTTCAGGGAGTCCATCCACCGTCGCAACATCAGGACAGCGAAGATGATCGTACCGACGGTAAGAACCAGCACGACGCTCGCCAAGGCGGCAAGCAGATAGGCAAGCACCTGACTGGATCGGGCTGCTGCAAAGCTAAGATCGGTCAAAATGACAAGGTAGGAGCGGCCAGAGTTGCTGGAGACTGGGAATGCCGCGACGAGAATGCGTCTGCCGCCACTTATGATGCTGGCGAAACTTTCGTCCTCTGACTTAGCCAACTTCTCGCATGAGAAGTCCGTCGGCATCTCCGGCGTTGACGCCACCAACCCACCTCCCTGATCGCAAAAGCCGACGGCAAGAATCTTCTTGTCGAGCGCGACCCTCTTGAAGAGGTCCGAAAGTCGGTTCCAGGCTCGGTCTTCCACATCGCGATCGAGCAGCGGCTGGATGGCGTTGAAAACCAGCCTCGACCTTGCCTCGACATCGCTGCGGGACCATTGTTGTACGATTCCCCCTGTAAAAGGCGAGATACCGAACGCTACGATCGTAGCGACCGCGATGCCGAAGACACCGTAGCGAAGGAGATCCTTGTATGAAATTGGTATCACTATGGCTCAACTTGATCGTTCGCGGCCAGCTGCCTGGGCACCGTGGCGACGCTGCCTACGCGCGAAATGAGTGTCTGGCTCAAAGCGAGCGCACCAGCATTTCTTGCGCGCTCCGAATCACACGTGCGGGACGACGCTGTGGAGAACTCGACATATATGAACGCCGCCCTCAGTCTTCATGTTCGCTTGGGAGCTGCTCACTTGGCTCCGCTCGAGGGCGCGTCTTGTTGCAGGCGAGGCAGACCGCACGTGCCACCTGCGCTCCTGCGACAGCCAGACGTTCATGCCGGTGAGGCGTCTTCTCATCGCACGAGGCGCAGTATGCCTGCGGATGAGCGCAGACAGCCGTTTGCCATGATTTGATCCGCATGATGCCCCCCGCGCAATATCTATTGCGGGCCGCTCGTCAGCAAGCATCAAACGGTCAGACGAATTGGCTACGGTACGACAGCGTACGGTATTTCGTCGCGCGGCAGTTCGACCGCGGCTTTCACGCAAATGCCCCAGTCCGCGTTAGCAGGAATGACAATGGCGGATGGCTCGCAATAACGGGGACTGGGCCCCGGACGTTCGGTCGGCCGGGGCCCAGTGATTGTCAGGGACAAGGATGCCGCATTCCGTCGTATCCAAGATACGTTCCAGATGTCGGATCGTACGAGCGATACCGCTGCGAGCAATATGCGTTCGCATTTGCCTGCGCCTGACTATTGGCGATTGCGCCGCCAATCACAGCGCCTGCTGCCAAGCCGCCCAGCACCGCCGCGCCAGACCCATAGTGGTGCCTATAGTGGGGCCTGTGCCAGCCGCCCCAGCGATGTCCCGTGTGCCTATGCCAGGGCCGGTATTGCACCTGCTGGACTTGAACGTCCTCAGGAACCGCGCTTGGTGCAATCGGGGCGGCGAGGACGGCAGTACTCATGGCCGCCGTCAACGCCGTCACCAGTGTTACGCTTTTCATCAATGTCATTGAGAGATCCCTTCTTCTTTCGGTGAGATGTAACGATGGGACCCGACCGACGTTCCGAGAGTGAAGCGGGCATTCGAAGTCAAATGGTCGCAACAGATCACTCGCTGATAGTTTCCTCGCGGGTGTACTCCAGCGCGAAGACGAACCTTGTACGTTGGCGTACCGTAGGGACCAGGAAGAGATTGCCTCGACTTCATCCCGGCGCCACTTCCGCGTTTTTGGCTCGGTACTCTTTCAATGCAATTAGGCTGACGAGGTGCGGTATTCATTCGAACTCGTCATCCGATTGCGAGAACAAATCGTGCGACTACGTCCATCGCAAACGCTGCTGCGAAATGTCGAAAGAGGGCGTCACGTGTCCTAAACCAACACTTCAGGAAACATGTGTTCGCCAGAAGGGCGCCAGTGTCGTTGCACCTGAAAGGACCGGAGCGAGACGATCCATCCGTCGCCTCCCAGACATGTCGACGGGCAGCACCGTCACTGCGAGCAGTCCGATCGATAAGTGCGCAGCGGAAAGCGCCGTTCAGGGGGAGGACGGTTCTGTCAATCTACAGGCACTTTCCAGGGGATGCCCTGCGAAGCTCATCGCGCGCCATAGGGGCAGATTTCGCGCTGATGTACGCCCCCGAATGGACAGCCGAGCGCAAAAATCGCCGGGTCATAGCGTAAGGCATATGATTACTGCTGGCAGGGCTAGTCCTTTCGAACCCTGAAGGCATCAGAAAAAGCCGGGATGCGATGCGGACTATTGTGAATGATATGCGTGATGGGGATCAAGTGCCGAGAGTACGCTCTAGCAAGACAATCAACCACGGGCCGCAGTTCGGTCCGTGGGGCAAAGGCGTAACCTCCTGCCTTAACCTCCAGGAAGCCGTCCTTGCGGAGAGAAGTCAGAGCGGCTGCCATCTCGGCCCTGCTCGCGTAAAGTCGAGCAGCGAGAGCATTTACATCCCAGCGCTCAGCGGGCCGCTTGTGGAAAAACAAGAGGGCTTCAAGTTGCACCACCGAGTGAATGTAGCGGCGCACCAACTCCTTGACCTCGTCGGGCAGCGTTTCATCAGACATATTCGACCTCAGCCAGTACGGCCAAAGCTGATCGATTCAGAATGGAAGTTCAAGATTACTCTCATATCGCCCCAAACATGCCGGCCAGAAGGCAGCCGACAGGCGGCGTCACCTCAGGTGACACCGCCTCGATGAACAGTGATGAAGTATGACCGAAGCCGGCCTCAGCACTCGAATTCAGGCATCATCTTCAGCTGATCCTTGTTCGCGTTCAGCACCACATGATCCGGATACCAGTTGGCGCTTCGTTGGCCTACGCGTTGATGAGCTTCCCGTCGCGCTCACCGAGTTGGCGTTACCGGTCTGGCCGGAACGCCCAGCATCATTGTGGACGCGAGAATGCAAAGGGAATTCCTCATAAGATAACACCTAATGTCATTGGATCTCGTCAGCTCATCGAAGGCACGGAAGCCTTGTTGCTCGAATTCCATATGCTCCTGCGAGGCATTTATCCCACCAGCTTGATGCGGCTGCGCATCTTTTGACGAAGCATTGCACGCGTGACGGAAGGGTTACAAACAATGAACACGACCATAGCGATTATGTCGTCCCTGGTACGATCGCAGCAAGGGTTCTCGTAAGCCGCAAGAAGCCGTTGAGCTTCCTCCAAGGCGGCCACCAGAACCTCGCTATCGCTTCGGACCTTGGTCTCTTGCGCTAACATTTCGCTCTCCACGCCTGCCAATCTGCTCCATAACCGGGCTCTGTTCGCTGCCGAAAATAAGAATAGCAGCCGTCGGGACTACCGCTCACGAATATGCGATCGGGAGATGCGACGCCGTACAATATCGGTTGTGGGCCGACAGGATGATACCCTGACATTCGCAAGCCATCCCTTTCAATCTGGCAACGTCCGTGATGGTCATGCCGGCCCTGCGGGATCTGATCACTCCCTTGTGCACGAGGTCTCCAACAGCGACGGTAATTCCGGCACGTCTGACCGCAAGGGCGTTCGCTATGTAGCTGTGCGTGAACGGGACTTCTGGAGATCCGAGCCTGTCACTCGCAACTACGAGCCATCGCGCAAGGCGTTGGTGCAGAGAGTGTCGCGAATTGCAAGCCGCCAGCTGTGAACTATGGATCAGGATCGCCTGAATATATCCCAGGACGATCTTTTCAAGCTCGGCATCGCGCTTAATCAGAGCAATCAGCACACTCGACTCGATCCGCAGCGCCTGCCCCGCCAACCGCACAGTACAGCGGTGCGGCGACGTCTGCATGCCGAGGACCAGCGGCACGCCAACAAAATCTTTCATCCCTAGTGTGTGGATCTCTACCGGCAGACTGTCGCCAGCTCGCGTCGTGACGGAACACCCGCCGGACTCGATGAAATAGCCGTATCGAAGAGGAGTGCCGCGGTCGTAAAGAACCTGACCTTTGCTCAAAGACACTCTCTCGCACCTTTCGAGCAAACAGCGTTGCGCTGGGCCCGACAGGCGCATGACGATTTCGTTGCAGGTGAGGCCACAGCAGCTCTCACCATATGCGTTTCGCTTCAGGAAGAGCGCGCTATTTTCGCTTAGCAGCGGCCGTGTCGATGAATGTTCCATACCGAGCCCAATTCTAGACCGTGCCAGTGATTGTCTGTACTATGGGATGAAATGCGGTCCCCTGGCAGTCGGGGTGACCGACCTATCTTGTCGGGAAAACCCTGACGCGTGAGAGATCCGACGGAACGTCGAGGAAGTGCGGAGACGTGGGCGTTTGGTTATCGCATTTAAACCCAGGGGGAAACGAGGCAGGGGCTTCGGCCACCGGTCGCGCGGCACGCCGCCCCCTGGTCCTCGTCTTCATTGCAGCTGCGATGCCTCTTGCGCTGTTTGCCGGTTGGGTCGTGTTTCTGAATGCGCAACAGCAGCGCAGGGATTCGCAGGCAGCCGCTGTCGAAACGTTAGATAGTGTCGTGAGCCGACTGGCCTCGGAGATCGGTCTGCAACTCGAGATCGCGGAAACCATTGCGGCTTCTGCCACGCTCGATAAACCCAACCTCGACGCCTTTTATCGAGAAGCCGCGCGGGTCAACGAAGCTCGGCCTCTTTGGCAGACGATACAGCTCGTCGATCCCGACGGAAATCAGGTGCTTGACGTTACCCGTCCTCTTGGAGACGAAATGCGGGCTACCACCGACCGCGAGAATTTCGAGCAGATCCTCAAGACGCGTAAGCCTGCCATCGGAGGGGTAGGACCGCGCGGTCGGGTCACCGGTAAGAGAGTCGTTGCCGTGAGGGCTCCGGTTGAACGCGATGGGCGGTTGAAGTTTGTACTTACTGTGGCATTAGTTCCTGATGCGATAAGCCAGATATTGCAGAGCGCAGGAGCTCCAGCAGGCTGGGTCGGGTTCGTCGTGGACGCCAAAGGCAACATCGTCGCTCGCACAGCTGGCGAGCAATCGGAGCTTGGGCAGTCTGCCAGCGAGACTGTCCGCCAGGCAATCGCCGGAGCACCGGAAGGAAGTTACGTCAAAACGACATCGTCGGGTGACCAGGTCGACTCGATCTACAAACTCATACCTGGAACGAGCGGCTGGTCCGTCCATTTCGGGATACCGACGCAAGAACTCAACGGTCCTGTTCAGCGCTCCGCCATCTTTCTTGCAGGCGGCGGCATCCTCAGCTTCTTGCTGGCTCTAACATTGGCTTGGTATACGATCCGTGACATCTCGTTGCGTCGACGCGAGCAAGAAGCACAGGCGGCCTTGGCCCTCAGCGCCAGCGAAGAGCGACGCAGGCTCACGATAGATGCCGCGGAGCTGGGCGTATTCAGCTGGGACTTCAGGACCAGAGAAGCGCTCGTATCACCTCGCGCACGGGAGATGCTTCAAGTTCATGGATCGGCCTCCGACGGAGATACAATTCTCGGCTTTGATCGCATGCTGAACGGCATTGATCCGGCCGACCGACAGCGCTTTGAAACCTCACTGTTGAGTTGCCGTTCGGGAAACGTGGCGGTGGTGGATTTTCGAACCGTGCCACCGCGCAGCCGATGGTTGCGTGCGAGTGGGCGATTGTCTCGGCTGGATGACAAGAACTTGGACGTCGTGTATGGAGTCATTCTGGACATCGACGAGACAAAGCGAGCCGAGCTCGAACGGCAGCAGCTGCTGCGACGCCTGTCGGAGGCCGAAGAGAACGAGCGTCGGCGAATTGCAAGGGAGCTTCACGATCAGATCGGTCAAACGGTTACCGGCCTTCTTCTCGGCCTGAAGAATCTTGAGCAGTTTCTTGGAGCCAGCAGCAAGCGCAAGCTCGGCTTGGAGAAGCTGAATTGGCTGCAAGGACTTGCGCGAGAGATCGGACGCGATATCCATCAGGTCGCCTCGGATCTGCGACCGACGGCCCTTGATGATCTGGGCCTCTATAAAGCATTGGAGGCATTCTGTGCGGAGATCAGCCGCCGGTTCGGGATCAGCGTTGATTTTCAGTCTCTTGGCAGAAAGGAACGGCTTGGCCAGGATATTGAGATTGCCGTCTATCGCGCCGTCCAGGAGGCCGTAAACAATGTCGTCAAGCACGCCCGTGCACGCAACGTGAGTGTGGTCATCGACCGCCGCACAGCGGAGCTGAGGATCGTTGTGGAAGACGATGGGAGCGGGTTCGACTTGCAGGAATTCTTGCTTGGCGATAGCCGCCATTCCAAACTGGGCCTATCCGTGATGGAAGAACGCCTTACGTTGTTGGGCGGATCTCTGGCGATCGAGTCTGAGACGGGCCACGGCACCTCTCTCTTCATGAGAATTCCGGTGCCAGCAGAGGAGATGGGCTATGTGCCCGATCCGGATCACGTTGACTGATGATCATCCGCTTGTTCTGGCCGGGATGAAAGCCCTGCTCCAGGACGTTGAGGACATTGAGATCGTAGGCGAAGCGACCGACGGGCAGACGGCGTTGGACGTCATTCGTCAGACCACTCCCGACATTGCCATCCTGGACATCTCGCTTCCGGGCCTCAGCGGCCTCGAAGTCGCCCGCACAATAGCGACCCAACTCCCACAAGTTCGATTGTTAGCTCTGACGGTGCATGAGGACCATGCCTACGTTCAACCCATGCTGCAGGCCGGAGCACGCGGTTATCTGTTGAAGCGGTCCGCGGCAGATGAGCTCGAACGGGCGGTACGCGCGATTGCCAGCGGCGGATTGTACCTAGACCCGGCGATCGCCGAGAAAGCCATTCCTTCGCCATCCGGCGCTCATCCATCCGCCGAACCGACAACGAGCGAACTGACACCCCGCGAGAGTGAGGTTCTCCGGTTCATCGCTCAGGGATTCAGCAACAAGGAAATCGCTGGTCAGCTAAATATCAGCATTAAGACCGTCGAAACCTACAAAGCCAGAGCGGTCGAAAAACTTGGGCTCTTCACGCGTGCCGACATCGTTCGCTACGGCGTCGCACTGGGTTGGCTCAGCCGCCAGGCGAAAGAGCTCTGAGCAACCCTGATCGACGCTGACGAGGCGAACTCGCCTTTTTGCGCGCGGTCCCCTCCGCCGTCAGGAATATCCCGACAGGTGGCGTCAAACTCCTGACTATCTTGCGATGCGCTGCTCATAATCATTTGTAGACGTGAAGCAACTAGCCTTGCTGGACTCTGGATGAGAAACGTATTTTTTCGAGCGCGCGCCGGCCGAAATGTTTTTGTGCAGTATCGGAAACTGCCAAGGATTGCAGCCTCCCCAAACTCACGCTCGGATGCTCGCATAGCGAGGATTGCGGCGTGCGTATACCTGGCCTGTCTGCTGCTGTCGGCCTATGCGATTGCTTGAGCGCGACGGTCTTGAGCCACAGACCCAAGCGAAGCATTACCAAATTTCCCGCTGGCATAGACGCGCAATCGGCTGGAGCTTATCTGATCATGCGTGTCGTCCTGCTGCTATTGTTAATCGTAATCCCTCTGACCGCTCTCGGCCTCGCAACGTTGGAGATTGCGGCTCGGCGATTTTCGCAACGACTCAAACGCCAGCTGCCGATCTAGGCGAACATCCCCAAGGTCGAGTAAAGGCGGATCGCGATGTTGCGAGCTTGTCATGCTCGAGCTATGCAACATTCGTATTATTTGGGTGTTTGCGCGACGTGTAGTGGCCGTATGCTGGAATGCCCCAGGGGCCGGTCAGTTGCATTTGTATCTGCCCCGCGTAGCCGCTGCTCGGCCTGCGCCTTCGGGCGTGAGATTCATCGCGATCGAGTGCCGAGCCTCGCTTCAGAAAGAGGTCTCGCTCGCTACGCCTACTGAATGCCCCCCAGCCCGTGATTATGTTACGCGCATCGCGTCGGAACGAGAGCACTCCAGGCTATGTACGTTATTGAGAAACAAGGCCCTTGGTTCCGGCGTTAGGCTGAGCGGTTTCTTCTTTTCGGAACCGCGTGCGAGGCTGTCTAGAAAATAGAACTCTTGCAAGGCTCAAGTATCTAGAGTCATTCAAGGAAGATCCGCGTGTAGCCAGAGTTCATGTCGCACTCCGGGGTCAGGAAAATCCCGACCTCGTGAACCATTCTCCCGACTAAAAGAAAGTAGCTGTTTGCTGTCTTATTCAGTGTCTTCACCATATTCGGCAGCATGCGGAAAACCACCACCATTCCTGCCGGAAGTTTAGTCGGCTGATGGCGCTCCGGGAGCAGGCAATGCATTCGTCACACGCTCTGAGGCGGCCCGTCGTCGGCAAGGCGACGAAGAGGCCTGCCGATATTTCAGCCGTACTGGTGCTTTCCGCGATGATCGTCACGGGGTTCGTCGTCAAAGGAACGGTAGCGAACCACCGCGCGCTCGTTGCTTCCAACATGCCGTCGCCTGTTTTAGGTGCCCCTGCTGGGCAGGCTCAATGACCCGCTTTGACTTCCCGCCATGATCAGAGAGCGAAATTGCCGGACAGAAGCACTGCTCAGTGCCGCCAAACTCGTGAAACGGCCAATTTTGCCGCCAATATTCACTGGGCTCGCCGCTGTCGCGGTGGCTTGGACACTATTGGAAATTCTCACAGAGCTGGATGGCGTCAACTTCGGGCTTGTGCTTGGCCTCTGCTATACCTTGACTCTTGCTCTCGCATCTCGACGAGAGAAACAGTTCCAGGACGAATTCCGGCGTGAGCTTGAGCGACTTTGCCGGGACAGATGAGCAGATGACTCTTAAGCTGATGTAGCTTGTCGTCGCATCAATCGAACGCGTCACGACGCTCGGCGAATGCTCACGATAAACAAGCAGACCGGAATTGCACGCCGACCCAATCGACTCCAATCATGGGGAAGTTGAGCAGGTTCCCCGCGTCAGTTCCTGGATAAGCGAAAGAAATTGGAAGCGAGGCGGCCCCAGAAGCCTAATGGCGAGACGGCTGAGCAAATGCTAGGAGCTGTCGCGACTGAGGCGTCATGGCATTACTCCTGCAAAAGCAGTGATTGCCGTTGTGCTGCTGCGGGCGCGCGGCCCACTCTCCCTTTTCATCCACCCACCGACGCCCATTTTGCGGCGGAAACAAAAGAGCGGTGGCCGCCCATCGAAAGCAAAGAAAGCACCGCCGACCTGCCTTCCAACGCGACCTGGTCCAGCCAAGGCAGATTTGAGGGCCTCCTTCTCTAGAGCAGCTCGGGCTGACCGCACAAGGCGGGTTGGAAGGGCCCGTTTCTCGTCTTTCTTCAGCGCCGCCGCACCCGTGCCAAGGCAAGGGAGTAGACGCCAACGCGACATGGTATCGCGCCGATGGCCCCTATCTCAACAGCCATCGGAGACGAGTTCAGCGCGCCACTCGTGCCAGCCCCTCTTGAATTGCGCCTGAGCGGAGCCGCCTCCTCGCAAGCACGAGGGTTAGATTCGGCGCACACGAGCGGGCGAGAGGTTGAATTGTCGATTTCGCGAGGTATAAGGGCATCGGGTGATCGCAGCTTGAAGCAGCGACAGGTTGAGCGATGGTCGGGCCGCCTCGCGGAGTGCGCGCGCCCTATGGAAAAGCCATCCTTTTCAGAAAACCTTCCACGTAGCCAGCGGCTGGCCGAACAAGCCCTGACGACGCTACAAGGATTCCTGCACGTCGAGGCCGTGAGCGGAGGCGTGCTGCTGGTCGCCGCCGTCTTCGCACTGGCCTGCGCCAATTCGCCGCTTGCCCGCGACTATCACGCTTTCTGGAACCTGCCGCTCACGATCGGCGTCGGTGAATTCCTCTTCTCGAAGTCGTTGCACTTTTGGGTCAACGACGGGCTGATGACGATCTTCTTCCTGGTCGTTGGATGGAGATTCGGCGCGAAATCCATGAAGGCGAGCGGAATTCCTATTCGGCGCACTGCGGGAAGGGACCTCAGCCGCTCTCGCTTGCAAACCACGTCACGTCAGCTGTTTCACGCCCGAGGTCGGTGCTTGGCTCAAGGAGCGTCGGATCAGCCGCGTCGCTGCGGACCCGGCGCGCGGACCTGCCGGGCGGGTGGCCGGGACTGCATTATTTTCGGCTGCATGGAGCGCCGCGCATTTACTACTCCGCCTACGACGGGGCATACCTTGGCGCGCTGAAGTCAGGGCTCGGTGCTGCATCGTCGTCAGGCGAGGCCTGGTGCATCTTCGACAACACCGCCGCCGGCGCCGTGCTCCAGAACGCACTCGACTTGCTTCCTTGAAGGGCCTGCCTTGGACGGCGGGCGGGCCACCCGGGTTAGTACGGACTTTAGGGCCACCGGCCGTTTTGAAATCCCTCCTCAGGCAATTCTCCGAGAGGATCAAGCTTGCCGCAAACGAAGCTATCCTAAAGGCGCATTTTGGCAAGCCATAAACCCAAAGGCGCATGGCTTTCTTGAGTCAAAGAGACCGGCTATGGCCCATCGCGTCGGTTCGTTGGGCCCGCCGTCACGTCCGAACCTAAGCGTAGACCAGACCTTGGTCGAGCCGGGCTGAAACCGTGCCGAATGACCAAAGGAGACGCTGAGGCGGCGCTTCGACAGGCCACTTCGGCTCGCGCGCGCGACCAAGACGGTTCAGTCTTGCGAGCGCAGCCCTGCTTCGATGCGCTGGATCAGCCGCTCCCGCAATGAAGGCACCACGTTTCCAAGGACGACGAAGGTGCGGACGATGGGCAGATACGGCTCCATGGCCGCCGTCAGTTCCGCGAGCGACGTGCCGGCCAGCCGCGCGTATTCGGATTGCGCCGCTGCATTGGTCGCGCGCGGACGCTCCGGATTGTCGGCGATTTCCGGCGCGAGTTCGGACAGGATGACATGCAAGAACCCGAGGTCGAGGGCGGCGGGCCCGCGCATCGCGAAGGACCAGTCGACGAGCTTTGGGCCTTCCGCCGTCATGACCACGTTGCCGGGACTGAGGTCGCAATGGCAAAGCCCGTCGCCGGGCGGTAGGCGATCAATCAGTGCGAGGACATCGCTGGCGAGGTGCTTCGGGACCATACCGTCGTCGTGCCGCAACTCGCTCTGCATATACTCGCGCATCGAGGGGGCCTCCGGCGGCGGGGGCGTCTTGTGAAGAGACATGGCCAGAGCCGCGATGATCGCGCCCGCCTGTTCGAACGTCACCGCGCCGGTCCGCGAGAGATGCCACAGGGTCGGTCCGTCGAGGCGCTCCAGCACGATGCCGAAGCGCCCGTCCAGTGTCATCTCGCCGAACACCTCCGGCACCGGGAGGCCGGCGGCGCGCACGGCGCAGATCATGCGCACCTCGTGCCGGCCGAGCAGATGAGAGATGCCGGCCTTGAACAGCTTCACGACCTGACCAGGCGCCCAGGCGTAGGCTTCGGAGAAGGCGCCTTCACCGATCTTTTCCCCCAGCGATTCCTGCATGCTCGTCCTCCGTCGTGCGGAGGAAACACCGGTGGCGAGCAAAAAGGAACCCCTCTTTCAAGCAGAGCCCTTCGTTGGTCCCAAGTCCGGTTGTGGCCCGCTGCTGACCTTGGCGCTGATGAGGCCGGTGGGTGTTTAGGGTAGACCGGACCAGCCATTATGCAGCGGCGAAGTCGCAGTTTGACCCGAATCGGACATACCCTCAGAAGACGCTCGCCGTCAGTCGGCGACTTGCCTTTCGAGCTCGTCTAACAAGCCTCTAGCAGTCTTCAAATCCACAGTCGCGAATCCTTCAGTAAAAAGGGAATAAACCTCGGCTAGTATCACCCTTGCGTCACGAAGCCGGCCCTGCCGGACCATCAGCTTTGCGAAGCTCGTCGAGGTTCGAAGCCGCCACGACAAGGCGCGCTGATCGGCGGCAATGGTCAAAGATTGCAGGAAGCACGATTCGGCGCCGCGCAGGTCTGAGGCGTCCGCCAACAGGTCTCCATATACACGCAACAAATCCGGCGTATCATAGACGGCAGTTTGCTCCGCAATGGGGGCGATTTCGCTCATGAGGTTTAGGGCCTGATCGAGGTGCCCATCAGCGGCGAGGCCTTGGGCCAAAGTGCAGGTAAGCCAAGGGGTGTAAAGATTGTATTTCTCGACATGCAGGTCGTTCAAGGACTCCCGCAACAGTCTGATGCCAACGCCCAGCTCGCCGCGCCGGACGAGAATATCGCCCTTGAGGCCGACACCGACCGACCTGAAAGGGGACAGAGAGTGCTCGTCGGCATGCTGTATCAGCCGCTCGACGTAGTCTTCCGCCGTTGCCAGATTCCCCGTCCAATGGAACACGCTTGCACCCCAGATAAGTGCAAGGCAGGCGGTCACTGGATCTTGTTGCTCTAGAATTGACGCGGCATGGGCTGTTTCAGTCGCCTGATCCGCAAAGCCCTGCAACCAGAGAGTCCTCGCAAGAACGATTTCCGGATCCCCGTGAAAGCCGAAGAAATTCACAGCGAGCCGCTGGAGGCTCGCAGGCCTCCGAAGGGACGCTGCCAGTGCGGCCCGTGATTCGGTTAGATTGCCACTCAAATGATGGGAAATTCCTGTCATCACCTGCGCCGCGGCGATCGCCGTGAGGTCGCCAAGTTTCCGCGCAATCGCTTCGGCGCGCAACGCGGTCGGCAAAAGCCCGGCGATATTTCCGACCCGACGATCATACATGTGCAGACCGCTGAGCAGCCGGAGTTGCGAAGCCCGGTCGTCAAGCGCCTCGGCAATCTCCAGTGCGCGCTCAAGGGCCGAACGCGCCTGCTCGCTGTTGCCCCTAGTGAACATCATGGAATAGCCTAGCTCGGTCAGAAGCATCATTTCGCAACGTGATGCGTCCATGTTCCCATCGAGCACCGCAAGCGCCCGCTCGCACCATTTTTGGCACTCACCGAGCAGCGAGATTCCGGCGAACAATCGAGCCGCCCCGGCCGCAAGCTGCACCCCGAGGCTTGCATCCCCGGTCCCGGAAAAACTCCATTCCAGGGCTGTCCGAACATTTCCGAGTTGTTCGGCACCGAGCGCCGCAGGCGATTGCGGTGCGGTTGTCGGGTCCATTCCATTGCGTGCAAGTCTCTCCTGATAATGGAGCGCGTGGCGACGGGCAATCACGTCCGCTTCGCCGCTCTCCCTGAGCTTGACTTGCGAGTACGCACGCGTGGTATCCAGGAGCCGATACCGTCTCAATTCCCTGTTGGTCTCCGTAACGACCAGGGACTTGCCTACGAGTTCCGCCAGCGCTTCGACAACTCTCCCACGGTCTATGTGGTCGTCGGCCGCCACCGACTGGGCTTCCTCCAGCGTGAACGGACCGACGAAGACGGACAGCCGCCGCAGCACTATGCGGTCCCGATCTGGAACAAGATCGTGGCTCCACTCCAGTGCTGCATTCAGCGTCTGATGGCGCGCCATGGCCGTGCGACGTCCCTGCCACACCAATTTCATCTTGCTGTCGAGGAGCTCGGCGGTTTCCTGTAAGCCGTGTGTGCTGACGCGACCGGCTGCGAGTTCGACGGCAAGCGCGATGCCGTCCAGCTTGCGGCAGATATCGCCGACGATCTGCGCATCCGCATCATTCAGCTCGCGTCTGTGACCTCCAGCGACGGCCCTTTCAACGAACAGGCGCGCGGACGAGTACTCTAGCAGCTGATCGACGCCGATGGCACGGTCGGCGGGCGGAATAGCCAGCGGCGACAGCGGATAGACGTGCTCGCCGTCGACGCGCAGCGACTCACGGCTCGTAGCCAGGACGCCGGCGCGAGCAGCCCCCTGGAAGATGGCCTCGGCAATTGCCGCGGCCGAGTCGACGACATGTTCGCAGGAATCCAGAACCAACAGCATCTGGCGATCGCGCAAATGGCCCATGATACTGGAAGTCGGGTCACCGGACTGAACCATGAGGCCAAGAGACGCCGCCATTGCATGCGGCACGGAGCCGCCAGGCTTGAGCAAGCCGAGGTCGAGAAAGCAGATTCCGTCCTCGAAGTGTTCAATCAGCCCGTGAGCAACGGCAAGCGCGACCGTGGTCTTTCCAATCCCGCCGGGCCCGTGAATTGTCGTGAATCGGTGTGAGGCCAGAAGTTCTGCAACGGCGCGAACGTCGTCATCCCGCCCGATCACCCGGGCAGGCCGGCGCGGCAGGCCGCTGGCACGTTCGTGGCGCGGCTCAAACGAGACGTTATCCAACGCCGCGTTCCGGCGATCGACTTCACCAACGAAGCAATAGCCTCGCCCAGCCACGTTCGCGATGTAGCTTGCACCGTCCCGGCCGTCCCCCAAGGCCCTCCGGAGGTTCGCGATGTGAACGCGCAGGCTGCTTTCCTCCACGGTGACGTCAGGCCACACTCCCGCAGTCAGCTGCTGCTTCGACATGATGTTGCCGGCGTTCTCGATCAACAGGATCAGAAGGTCGAGTGCGCGGCCACCAAGCGGCACATGCGCATCCTGTTTGAGGAGCCGCCGCTGCGAGGGAAACAAGCGGAACGGACCGAACTCAACGCATGCCAGAGGGGCACTCATCACGCCTCCCGACAGCGTTCAATTCGGATCGTGAATCTCTGATAGGTCAAAATGATATCCTAAAGAAATACGCAGACGCCACGAGCTGGCGCGAAATGGGTCTGCGCCTTCTCGAGCATATTCCGACCATGCTCACGTTAAAGCAAGATTCTGTGCGCATTCATTCCACTATAGCACGGTCACGACCCGCAGCACGTACGGTCGGATGGTCGCAGCCACCGATGGCAACCTTCCAGCTTCATTGAAGGCCGGCCCCTACCCCAACGGGAGATCGCGGCGGGGCCCGACTGTCAGCGCCCATCACAACAACTCACACCGATTCACTGGCATCTGCCGGGTCTATGCGGCCATGGTCTGTCGCAACGCTGGCTCTTCAGCAAGCGGTCATTCACGAAGCGAGCAGGCAGATCATGACTACGAAAAACTCAATGGTTGCCGTGGTTTCTCATGGAGACAGTGCGCCATTCGTCCGCGAGACACTCGCCCGCCCGACGGCTGGTCCGGGCCAGGTCCTGGTTCGTATCAAAGCCAGCGGCGTCAATCCCCTCGATCTTAAAATCCGGAGCGGTAAGGCAGCTCATGCCAAACACCCGCTTCCTGCAGTTCTGGGGATGGACCTGGCAGGAACGGTCGAGGCGGTCGGAGCCGAGGTTACGGCCTTTGCACCCGGCGACGAGGTCTACGGGCTCACTGGAGGTGTCGGCGGTCTGCAGGGATCCCTGGCGGAATTCGCCGCGGTGGATGCGGATTTGCTCGCACCGAAGCCCGCAAACCTCACAATGCGCGAAGCAGCCGCAATCCCGCTGGTCTTCATTACGGCATGGGAAGGCCTGGTCGACCGCGCCGAGGTCCATGCGGGACAGAAAGTTCTGGTTCAGGGAGCCGGAGCCGTCGGCCAAATGGTCATCCAGACGGCTCGTGCCTTCCAGGCGGAGGTGTACGCGGTGGACAAATCTGCTCAGCGCAGTTCGATCGAACAGCTCGGCGCCACGGCCATCGATCGCCACCGCTTCACGGTCGAAGAGTATGTGGACGACCACACCAAGGGGCGCGGTTTCGACATCGTCTACGACACAGTCGGCGCCTTGGACGCTTCATTCAACGCGGTCATGCGCTTTGGTCGCGTCGTCAGTTGCCTGGGCTGGAGCACCCATTCTCTTGCTCCGCTCTCGTTCCGGGCGGCAAGCTATTCGGGCGTGTTTACTCTGCTGCCGATGCTGACCGGCCAAGGTCGAGCCCATCACGGACAAATCCTGCGCGAGGCCACGCGACTGGCAGAGGCTGGAAAGATAACGCCTCGTCTCGATCCGCGCCGATACACCTTCAATTCCGTGGCCGACGCGCATCGGGCGATCGAAGATCGTAGCGCCGTAGGCAAGATCGTCGTCGATATCGACGAATAACCAACCAACACACGAGCACCAAGGAGAATTGTCATGCCTTTCGTCAACGTCAAGTTGGTCGACGGTGTATTCACGCCCGAGGAAAAACACGCCATGGCCAAGGCTCTCACCGATGTGATGGTGAAATTCGAGGGATCGGAAGCCTTCCGCGAAGTGGTTTGGGTGCTGATCGAAGAGCTCCATACCGACGGTTGGCACATCGGCGGACGCCCTTTCGAGGGACCGAAGTCGCTGATGGACACGCTCGGAAAGGCGAAGGCCGTCTACGAAACCATCAACGGGCGCCCGACCACGCGCGAGGAACTTGCCCAGGCCGCCCCCGTCCGCAGCTGACTTTGGCTCTGCAGTTCAACTAGCGCTGCCGAGCGCTATTGCTCCGTCGCGTCAACACAAACATCGATAAAAAGAAGGACCACGACCATGAATACCATCACGACCAAGGACGGCACCCAGATCTTCTATAGGGACTGGGGTTCGGGCCAGCCCATCGTTTTCCATCACGGATGGCCCCTGAGCGGAGACGATTGGGACAATCAGATGCTCTTCTTTCTCGGGCAAGGTTATCGTGTGATCGCTCATGACCGACGCGGCCACGGTCGCTCCATGCAGACCACCAAGGGGAACGACATGGACACCTATGCGTCCGACGTCGCCGAACTTGCGGCACAGCTGGACCTGAAGAACGCGATCCATGTCGGGCACTCGACCGGAGGCGGCGAAGTGGTACGGTACGTCGCAAAGCACGGAAATAGCCGCGTCGCGAAGGCTGCGATCATCAGCGCCATTCCGCCTGTCATGCTGAAAAGCGAAGCGAATCCGGGGGGAACGCCGATGGAGGTATTCGACGGCTACCGGACGGCGCTCGCGGCCAATCGTGCCGAATTCTATCTCGCCGTGGCGCGCGGCCCCTTCTATGGGTTCAACCGGCCCGGAGCGGCAGTCGCCGAGGGCATGATCCGAAACTGGTGGCGCCAGGGAATGATGGGCAGTGCGCTTGCGCACTACGAATGCATCAAGGTGTTTTCGGAGACCGACCTCACGGACGACCTCCGGGAGATCAACGTGCCGATTCTCATCATGCACGGCGATGACGACCAAGTCGTACCGATCACCGATTCGGCCGAGCTTTCGATCAAGCTCGTGAAGAACGGAACGCTCAAGATCTACAAGGGTCTTCCGCACGGGATGTTCGCGACCCATCCGGAGATCATCAATAGGGATCTGCTTGCGTTCATGCGGGAATGACCACGCGCGGGCTGGCCGAAGGCGACGCCTGTCCTTACTTCCAGCGCCCATTCAGCACGCCAGCGCCATGCCGCCGGCAATGGAGACACATCGTCATGGCCAGCACACACGGGCTTTCACGCCGCGGATTTTGCCTTTGCTGCATCGGAGCAACCACGATGGCCGCAACTGGAGGCTGGCTAAGTCCGCGACAGTCCTTCGCCAAGGCACAGGGCATCGTAGACATGATCCGCGCCGACGCGGCGAGGGCCTCTATCAAAACCCACAAATTGCGCGGCAACGTTGCCATTCTGGAAGGATCGGGCGGCAACATCGCGGTGCTGACGGGGTCCGACGGTAAGCTGCTCGTTGACGCGGGCATCACGGCGACACGCCCGCGGATTGTGGAGGCCCTTTCCAGCCTCAACAATGCGCCGGTGAAGCATCTGATCAACACGCATTGGCATTTTGATCACGCCGACGGCAACGAATGGGTCAACGGTGAAGGAGCAACGATCCTCGCCCACGATAATACCCGCAAGAATCTCCTGGCTGCAGTACGCGTGGAGGATTGGGATTTCAACTTTCCCGCCGCACCGTCCTCCGCCATTCCGACCGAAACATTTTCCGACGAGACGATCGTCACATTGAAGGAGACGAAGGCAATCCTGAAGCATCATCCAAACGCACACACCGACGGCGACATCACCGTAACATTCGCAGAAGCGAACGTGCTGCATGCCGGCGATATTTATTGGAATGGCATCTATCCATTCATCGACTACTCCACCGGGGGGAGCATCGACGGCACGATCCGGGCGGTCGAGGCAATTCTTGCAACTACCGATGGCCAAGCAATCATCATCCCCGGGCACGGATATCCTGTAAGCAACAGGTCGGAACTCAGGGATTATCACGAAATGCTCGTCGCGATTCGCGATCGGATTTCCAAGCTCAAGAGTCAGAACCAAACTCTCGAGGAGATCATTGCGGCAAACCCAACGGCGCCTTTTGATCAGAAATGGGGTCGGTTCGTAATCACTCCAGCCTTCTTCACCAAGCTAGTTTACGAGGGGGTTTGACGTAGTGCAAAGGACTCGAGACAGGCATTCCTCCATTTCATGTCCGCTCTGGCCCGAAGGCGAAGGTCGGGTTCGCGTCCGGAACGTCTGCACTTGAGACCATGCCGGAAATGTCTTGGGATGCAGCCCGCTGAATACAAGACAGCCAGCCAGTGGTCTAAGCCTGAGGAAGTGCGATGTCGGTCATCTCACCGAGACGCCCGATGAGCTGATCCTGGAATCGAGGATCGACTGCCTCGCCGACCGGCTGCTCATCCGGAGATTATGCCAATACCGGCCGGTCACCATTGCAGCGGGATCGTCGCTGACCGCCAGCCAGGCCTGGGTTCGTTGCCCGGTCTCGATGTCGACCGGAGCGCCGGGTCCGCCCATCTTCGTACGCACCCAGCCGGGATCGACGGCATTGCTCAAATCGTCCGGCCAGCGCCGCGCCAACGCAAAAGCCAGCGCCACCGCGTGAAGCTTGCTTTCGGCGTAGGCCTTGGCTGGATCCCAGGTGCGCTTCGTCCAATCGAGGTCGGCGAGCGAGCCCTCGCTGCCGCAATGCAGGCCGCTGCTGAGGTAGATCAACCTGCCGGGCCGCTCGATCAGCGCCGTCAGGATGTATGGCGCCAGCGTGTTGATCGCGAGGACCCCGACGTGCCCCTCAGCTGTCGAGCCGCGACTTTGCTGCGTGCAGACAGCCGCGTTGTGGATGATCGCATCCATGCGACCGATGGCGTTGACCTGATCTGCGATGCTCCTGGTTTCAGCGGCGCTGCGGAGATCGCCGACGGCCACTCCCGCGGCCCGCGAAGCTAACCCGCTGAGGGACGCTGCGCGCTCTGCCGATCTGGCGTGCAGCACCACTCGATGGCCCTCGCCAAGGAGTGTCTCGGCCGCAGCGCGGCCCAGTCCATCGGTGCTGCCGGTGATGAAGACCAGCGCCATCAGGCCGACTTCCGCTGGGACCTCGCCGCCGGCTTCTTCGTCGCCGCCACTTTGGGCTGGCTGCCCCCGATCGGCATCAGCATTTCCTTCTGACCGCTCGATGCCTTGCGCGGCTTCTTGGCGGGTTTTTCCCCCGGCAGGAGAGGATGTCGATGCTGATGTTCAAGGATAGGCGACCGGCGATCCGGACGCTCAGCGGCTGGGCGATATCGGTGCTGCAGGAAGCCGGCGCCATCCGCGAATGCGAGGAGCACGGCTGGATGCACGACCGCGCCGACCCGCACGCCCGCGAGCGCGCCTCCGACATCGCTCGTCAAAACCCGCCGGCCGGCGTGTCCGCCGATGAGGCGGTCAAGGATATCCGGGACGTCATGGACTCGATCGGCGACACCTGTCTGGAGTGCCTGCCCAAGGCCGATTAGGCATCGCACTTGCTGAACTACGCGGTCAGGAAATCTTCAATCCGGATCGGTAGGGTGCGCACACGCTTGCCGGTCGCATGAAAGACGGCGTTGGCAATGGCGGGGGCGATACCGACGAGGGCAATTTCACCCAGACCCTTGACCCCAAGCGCATTGACGTGCGGGTCCGTCTCCTCGACGAAGTGCGCCTCGAGCTGGGGAATGTCGAGATTGACGGGCATCAGGTAGTCGGCCATGTGGGCGTTGACCGGACGACCGTCGCGCGTATCGAGGACGGTGCGCTCCATCAGCGCCATGCCAATGCCGCCGACCATGCCGCCGGTGCATTGGCTGCGGGCAAGGCGCGGGTTGACGACGCGGCCGATGCCATAGGCGCCCACCGCCCGGCGCACGCGGATCGTGCCGACGTCGGGATCGAAGGCGATCTCGACGAAGACCGCGCCGAAGGAATGCATCGAGTACCTCGCGGCGGCTTGAGGATCCCGCTGAGACGACGCTGTCGCGTCGATCGGTCGATCGTTCCGCCCTCTTGCGGCCTCCTCTCGCACGGCGATGCAGGCGGCGCGGATCGCGGAGCCGACCGAGGCCATGGTCCATGAACCGCCATGGGATGGTGCAGGCGGATAGTCCGAGCGGCCGAGGCTGAAGCGCACCCGCTCTACGGGGAGCTCGAGGCTCTCGGCGGCAACTTGCGTCATCGACGTATAGGTGCCCGGGCCCATGTCGCTGGCCGCGATCTCGACCTCGGCTGTCCCGTCCGGCAGCAGCCGCGCCCGCGCGGTCGCCGGCGCGTGAAAGGCCGGGTAGCTTGCGGAAGCAACGCCCATCCCGATCAGCAGCCGGCCGTCGCGCATCGAGCGCGGTTCGGGCGTACGCCGCGACCAGCCGAAACGTTCGGCGCCGAGATCGTAGCATTTCATCAGCGATCGGCTGGAGAAGGGCTTGTTTTCTCCCTCGTCGATCTCCGGCTCGTTGCGGCGCCGCAGATCGATAGGATCAAGGCGGAGCTTGTAGGCCAACTCGTCCATGGCACATTCGAGAGCGAACACCCCGCTGGCCTCTCCAGGACCACGCATGTGGTTTGGCGTCCCGGTATCGAGCGGCACCAGACGGTAGCGCGTCCGCACGTTGGGGGAGGAATACAGGAAGGTCGTGACCGAGGTCAGGGCCTCCATGAACTCCTCATAGCGGCTCGTCTCGCCCGTGCCTTCGTGGACCACGCTGGTGAGCTTGCCGTCCGCCGTGGCGCCGAGAGCGATCCTTTGCACCGTGCGCGGCCGATGCCCGGTCGTGAAGAACATCTGCTTGCGAGTCAGCACGAGCTTGACCGGACGCCCCACGTGCCGGGCGGCCATGGCCGCGAGCGTCACATGCGGCCAGGTTCTGAGCGAGGTGCCGAAGGCGCCGCCGATGAACGGGCAGATCACCGTCACGTTTTCGGGCGGCAGGCCGAAGATCGCCGCGATCTCGGCCTGCTCGTTGACGACGAACTGGCTTTTGCTCCAAAGCGTCAGACGATCGCCGTTCCAGGCGGCGATCGTTGCGTGCGGCTCCATCGGATTGTGGTTCTCGCGCGCGATGTCGTAGGTCTCGTCGACTTTCACCGGCGCGTCGGCGAGCTCGCGGTCGGCGCTGCCGCGCGCTTTGTCGGCCGGAAGCCGGGCGTCCGGCTCCTTCCCTGCCTCCGGCACGATGGCATGGGCTTCGGGACCGGCGGAATCAACGATTGGCCGCTCGGCATTGTAGGTGACGCGCAATGCGGCAGCGGCGCGCTCCGCCTGCGCGATGGTCGCGGCCACAACAACCGCCACCGGCTGGCCGTGGAAACGCACGCGCTCGTCCTGCAGCACATGCAGCCGCTCGCCCGTGGCCGGATCAATGTAGCTCTTGTGAGGCCCATACGCCAGGCGCGGCGCGTTGAGGTGCGAGAGAACGGCGAGAACGCCAGGCATCTTCTCGACCGCCGCGCTGTCGATGCCGGTCACGCGGCCGAGTCCCACGGTGGCGCTGACGATCACAGCATAGGCCTGGCCCCGCTGATTGAAATCGGCGGCGTACCGCGCGGCACCCGTGACCTTGGCGCGGCCATCCACGCGGGGCAGCGGCTGTCCGATGATGCCCATCGTCATGCGATTCCTCCCGTCATTTCGAAGGCGCGGACGATCGTCCGCGGCAGGAGTTCGAGTTTGTAGTGATTGCCGGACAGCGGACGGGCCCCTTCCAGCGCCGATCGGGCGGCCGCCTGAAACACCTGCCGATCCGGCACCTTGCCGATCAGAGCCGCTTCCACCGCGCGCAGTCGCCAGGGTCGGGTGCCGACCCCGCCAACCGCGAGCCGCGCGCCGCGGATCACGCCGTCCGCGACGTCCAGCGCCGCCGCCGCGGAGACCAGCGCGAATTCGTAGGACGCGCGGTCGCGCACCTTGAGATAGCGCGCCCGGCGGCTATCCGGCCCTCCGGGGACCCGCACCTCGACGATGAGCTCGCCAGGCAGCAGCGTGTGTTCGAGATGGGGAGTAGCGCCGGGCAACCGAAACAGCTCCTCGACCGGGAAAGTGCGCTCGCCCTTCGGACCCTTGACTCGCATCGTGGCGTCGAGCGCGACCAGCGCGACCGCGACGTCCGAAGGATGCGTCGCCACGCAGTGGTCGCTGGTCCCGAGAACGGCGTGGCCGGCATTGAGGCCATCGCGCGCGGCGCAACCGGAGCCAGGGTTGCGTTTGTTGCAGGCTGCGTCGAGCATCCGGAAATAGGGGCAGCGGACGCGCTGGAGCAGGTTGCCGCCGATCGAGGCCATGTTGCGCAATTGCGGCGAGGCGCCCTCGATCAGGCTCTCGGCGATCAGCGGGTGAAGGCGCTGGACATCGGGATGGGCAGCGACTTCGGCCATCCGCGCGAGCGCGCCGATGACGAGATCGGACCGGTCGATCCGGATATCTGACAGCGGAAGCGCATTGATGTCGACTAGCTGCTGCGGCTGCTCCACCTCGTCGCGCATGAGATCAATCAAAGTCGTGCCGCCGGCGATAAGGCGGCGTCCGGAGGATGCGGCGGCGATGGCGGCGTCGACGGAAGTCACCTTCTCGATCGTGAACGGGAGCATGGTCAGACCCTCTTGGCAGCGTCGACAACGGCGGCGACGATCCCTGGATAGGCCCCGCAGCGGCAGATGTTGCCGCTCATCCAGAACCGAATGTCGTCCGGCGAGCCCGCATGACCTTCGGCGATGCACCCGACGGCCGACATGATCTGCCCCGGGGTACAGAAGCCGCATTGCAAGCCGTCGTGCTCGACGAATGCGCTCTGGAGGGGGTGAAGCTCGCCATTCTTTTCGAGGCCCTCGATCGTCTCGACCTTGGCCCCGTCATGCATCGCTGCCAGCGTCAGACACGACACGACCCGCCTGCCGTTGAGCAGGATGGTGCAAGCGCCGCAGGCGCCCTGGTTGCACCCTTTCTTCGTGCCGGTAAGACCGAGGTCCTCGCGCAAGACGTCGAGCAAGGAATGCCGCGTATCCAGCTCAAGCTCGTGCCGCGTTCCGTTCACGGCCAGGCGAACCTTCGCCATCGTCGCAACTGGCTTGCTTTCGGATGCGGACTGCGCGGCAACTTGGGGCACGACCGCCAGGGAAGCCGCTCCCCCGGCAGTCAGCAGGACCGAACGGCGCGATACTCCTCCCTGAGTGCTTCCGGTCTCAGCAGCGCCGGCGATGAACGGCTCTTGGTTTGTCATGGTGGTCGGGATCCCCTCGGATGATCACGCGCAGTAGGCCATGATCCCAACGGACGCACCGTTCCGATCTTGCGGCGACTATCGCGGTCTTGCGCCGAATTGGTGCGGCGTCCCTAGAGTGCGCGGCGGAATGCGGATGGGGTTACTCCCACCCTTTTGCGGAAAGCCGCAGCGAAGGCCGATGGCGTCTCGTAACCGACCGCAAACCCGACCTCCGTGACGCTCAGCCTGGACCGGGCGAGAAGTTCGCGCGCCCGTTTCATTCGTTGCCCGGTCAACCATTCATGCGGGGTTTGGCCCGTCGATCGCCGAAACGCCGTGCAGAAGTGAAAGCGGCTAAGATCGACAAGCGCGGCAAGTTCGTCGAGCCCGATGTGGCGGTTCAGAAACTCGTCCATGAATGCGGTGACACGCTTCACCTGCCAACCGGCAAGCCCACCCTTTCTGTCCTGAGCAGGCAAACTGCCGAACGACGAGTGTTCCTGGACCAGCCGCAAGCACAGAAGGTCGATCGCCCGCTCCGCGAACAGACGCGACGATGCACTGTCCCGCTCCGCCTCCTGACTCAGGATTTCGAGCAACCCCGCGGCCGCGGGATCGGTGAAGGCCACGCGCGGCAGAAGTTCGATACGCCTTCCACCCGCGATCTCGTCGGCGCACGCCTGGAGGCGTTCCTGCGTGAGATAGACGTGCGAAACCACGACGGGACCTGCAATATTCCAGTGGCCGTCGACGCCTTGCGGAATGAGGGTGAACGCTTTCGGATTGGTCCTCGAGTCCAGGAGCTTGTTCTCGATGCGCCAGGATATCTGATGCTGTCCTTCGTAGCAGCCGACCGCGATGTGTCCGGTCACGCCGCGCATGTAATCCTCTTTCAGCCCACCATGCGCCCACTTCGGCGTCAGGCGCGCATCGCCCTGCAGAACCTCGGACAGCAAGATCGGCGGCTCATCCAGGATGCGCGCCATCTCGGCGGCCGCATCAGGACCGAGGAGTTCGGGCGGATTCTGTGCCGTGTTGCTTCGAGAGCGTAGGAATTGCTGGCCCAAACTGTCGACCTCTCGGAGCTGAGACGTGATTTAGTGATCGGGTTCCATTATGCAGAGGAAACCTCCGCAGCGCCACGACGGCAGCGCGCGACCCGACGTCGCTGCCTTCAATTTGGTCAGTCAGTCATCGATCGCGGCGTGCGGTTCGCGAAGATTTTAGGCTCACGCCGATTTCCGCTGCGGTCTGGCCGTCGGCTTCTTCCCCGCGGGCTCCTTCGCCGCCTTCTTGCCGGCGATCGACATCAGCAGCTCTTTCTGACCGGCTGACTTCGGCTTCTTCGCCTTCTTGGCCGGCTTCTTCGGAGCCTTACTCTCGGCCGCCGCGCCTCCCACGCTCCGCCGCAGGGCCTCCATCAGGTGGACCACGTTCTCTCCGCGGGGACGCTCCTTCGGCACGATCGGCTTGCCTGCCCGCTTCTGGTTGATCAGTTCGACCAGGGCGCGTTCGTACTGGTCTTCGAATTTTCGGGCTCGAAGGTTCCGGATTTCTGGTCGACGATGTGCCGGGCCAGATCAAGCATATCTTTGGTGACTTTGACGTCTCAGTTTATCTCGAAGTCTGAGCGCGAGCGAGCCCGCCTAATTACAGAAGCCCGCGCAATGTATGACAGCATCTTCCCGCCGGCTCACTCAGTCAGCGTACAGGTGGACAAGGCACCCGTTGGTCTTCCGTTCGGCAGACAGCTGGTCTCACTCGGTGATGGAGAGTGAAATGACAACGACAACACGCGTTTTGACAAATGCGCGCACGCAAGCGGAACTAACGCCGAATCTTTCGGGCTATTATCTCGCTCGGGCCATCGTTGCTGCGGCGTGGGCCGCAGCCGCGGTTGCGATCGGCGGTGCAAATACCGTAGCCGCGGCGCTGCTGCTAGTCAGCTATCCTGCTTGGGACGCGTTTGCGACTTGGTTTGATGTTCGCAACAGCGGTGGTCTCAGAGCGAACCAAACACAGGCGCTTAATGTCGCAGTGAGTCTCGTCGCCGCGCTCGCAGTGGCCGTCGCTTTGCAGTTAAGCATGCATGTAGTGCTCGCGGTCTTCGGGATCTGGGCAATCGCCGCGGGATTGGCTCAACTGGTCACCGGCGTTCGTCGCTGGCGCACGTTCGGTGCGCAGTGTGCAATGATCCTGAGCGGGGCGCAGTCAATGCTTGCCGGCGTGTTCTTTGTCACGCAATCGAGTCTCGCTAAGGTTCCGACGATTTTGGATGTAGCACCCTACGCGGCCTTTGGTGCGTTTTACTTCCTGGTCTCTGCCGCATTGTTGATGTTCGCAAATCTGCGGCGAAGCGCCTGACTTTTGCGTCGCTTTCGCGCGGCGCGCCTAACAAGCCCCAGAGAACTCGCTCATCGAGCTAGCCAACCCTTGAGACGAGCGGACAGGCCGAACCGCTAAAAGCGCTTTCATTGCCGATACCCAAGCCGCTTCACAATCCTCACTAGGCTCGAGAGGTTTTTGTTTCGCTCATCTGGTCGAGGCTCGAAATCGTATGATATGCGTCCAGCCGGCAGATAAAACAGCGCGATAACCGCACCGCCCCTGACCTCGGGATAATGCCTGCTGCCCGGATCGGGTGCCGTCCAGCCCGGTCCCCGCCACCCCTGCAACCCCTTCAACTCCGCGCCCTTGTTCAAGGGCACCACAAGGTTGAGCTCGCCATAGGGATGGCCATGATACTGTCCGCGCAGCACGTCGTGTTCGTGCTCATCCTTGAAGCGGCGCGGATCGCCGCTGTTCATGTAAACAGCGGTGATGCTGAACTGGAACGTTTCGTGGGTCGGCTCCATGATCCGACTGCGCCGGTAGTTCGGGCCGTCCACTTCCTGGTTTGCCGCCCATCCCTCCTCGACCCCGATCTTGGTCAGACGAGCGAGGTCCTGGTAGAGCGCGCTATCTTCACCATATGTCTCGTTAAGCCATCGTTCCATCTTGGCTCCGGGTGTCATGTCCTTGACTTCCCGGAGAAACGGAATGCTACGCTGGATCAGTTCTTCCCGGCTTCCCATCGCGGTCTCCTCTTCGACTAGGTATTACAACTCGAATCGATCGGGCTCTGCGAAAGCCCACGCTGCTCGCCGCCGCGGGTCACGGCTTCTTCTTCAGGACCGGACATCCTCTTACGGTTGGTGCTGCATCTTCCTCCCTGGCTCGCGGCAACGGGGGGTCAGTTTGGCCAAGCTGAGCCAAGGATGATTGAGCAGAAGTTCTGACGGACATAGTTCATGTCCTTCAGCGCCAGGACATCAGCCTTCACATTCCCGAACGTCGTCAGCGGCTTCTTGATGATGCCGCGAGCGAAGTGATCTATGATGTTCTCCTTGAAGTTCGTCTCGCGCTGATGATGGACGCAGACATGCTCACGCTGTTCATGCGTGAAGTCGTAATAGGCGATGCCGAGCACATCCATCTCCACACCCGCGGTCACCAGCGCGATGGTTGGGCGCATATGCTCGGGGATTCCGGGCGTGGTATGGAGTGCGATCGCGGTCCAGACATCCTCGATGTCGCGTTCCGGCACGCCGTAGCTTTTCATGAATTTGCGGGCGGCATTGGCGCCGTCGACCTCGAAGCGCAGATCGGGGCTCGAGTATTTCTCGGTGAGGCCCATATCGTGGAACATCGCGCCGAGGTAAAGCAGCTCCGGGTCGTATTTCAGCTCGCGGCGCTCACCCGTGAGTGCGCCCCACAGGAAAACACGGCGACTGTGATTGTAGAGCAGGTCGTCTTCGGTATCGCGCACGAGCTGCGTGGCTGCGCGCGCGATGGCGCTGTCTGGCACGCGGATGCCGGCGATGATCTCAGACATGGAGCAATCTCCTCGTTTGAGTAATGGGCTGGTTGCTTGTCGTATTAGGCAACACTGCCCTGCTCCGGACAACGAACGGGATGCTACGGATCAGGACAGCCGTCCGTCGTTTCCTGACAAGAGGCTCGTTGGCGCCCTCGCACTAGCAGGAGACAGCGCTTTCGTGTTTAGCTCGCGATCTATTCCGACTGCGCCCGTCGGAAGCTAGCGCGATATTGGACAGGGGTTACGCCAAGACGGGCGCTGAAGACAATTCTCATCCGGTCAGCCGACCCGAAGCCGCAATCGAAGGCAATGGCCTTCAGCGGCCGGTCGCTTGCTTCCAGCATCATGCGCGCGGCATCAACGCGGGCGCGCTCGACGAATTCATGCGGTGTGGTCCCGGTCACCTGCCCGAAATGTCGGGCCAGATTCCGTGGGCTCATGCCGACCACAGCGGCAAGCGACTCCAATGTGTGGCGATCCCCAATATTCGCCATGACATGGTCCTGGATGCGTGCGATTGGCGATTCCGGATCAGCAGGCGCCGTGAGATAGGGACTGAACTGCGACTGGCCGCCCTGGCGCTGCGCAACCACGACCAGCCGCTTGGCGACCTTGAGAGCCGTTTCCGCGCCGTGCCGCTGCCCGACGAGCGCCAAGCCCAGATCTATCCCCGCAGTCACACCAGCCGCGGTGATCAACCGTCCATCGCGGACATAGATCAGATCCGGTTCGACTTTTGCCTTCGGAAACCTGGCCGCCAGTGCCTGTGCATCCTGCCAATGGGTTGTGACACGCCGATCGTCGAGAAGGCCGGCATAGCCGAGCACAAAAGCCCCTGTGCAGATCGATCCATAGACGCTCGAGCGCCACGGCAGCTCCTTGACCCACTGAAGCAGGCAGGGTTCGGGCTCCGCTTCCGGTGGCGTTGGAGTGCCGGCCACCAGAACGATGTCGAAGCCGCCCGCCGCCTCATCGAAGGTCAGGTCGGCGACCATGCGTATGCCGTTCGACGCGCGCAGCGGATTGCGGTGAGCAGCAACCAACACGGCTTCGTAGCGGTCCGCGCTGCCGAGAAACGTATTCGCCTCGCTGAACACATCCATCGGCCCCGCCACGTCCAAGGCCTGGACCCCCTCACAGACGACGATGGCGACAGCCTGTACCGGCACCTATTACTGCCTCTCCACTCTGGAGCCTTATTATGCAGGTACTCCGGCCCCCGCAAAAGGCCTACCGCAATCCGGAGGCAACAGAACGAACATTCGTCTACCCCGGATCACCCAGGGGCTGTGGACTTCAATTGGTCAATTTTGCCCTCCCGGCGGCCAACCAAGCGGCCCATGCAGGTCAAAAAAGAAAAACGGGCGAATTTGTCGCGCTGTCATTGTGGTCCCGGCGCCTTGTCTGGCGTCGTTAAGGGCTCGTCCTTGGAATCCACAACGAAGACCGCCAGTAAGCTGGCGGACTCCTTGTCACTCGCGTTCTCACTCACCCTGTGATGCGAACCGGGCATTTCGTAAAAGCTTTCGCCTGCGTGATAGATCTTCGCGGGTTCGTCGCCGACTTGACTTCGAATGGCGCCGGACAGCACATAGGCGTAGATAAATGCCGACGCTGCGTGGTGATGAGCGAGCGATTTGGCTCCGGGAGGATAAGTCACCGTCACAGCAACCAGCCTCTTTCCTTCGACATTCGGCAGTGCGTGCGCGAAGGCGACTTTCACCTGCTCCCGGCCCTGCGCGATCGCCGGCGAGGCTCCCAAGGCGATCGCTGCTGCTATCAGCGGGACGGCGGCCGTTCTCAGTGCTTTTCTCGCTGCTTTTGCCGACATAGCTCGAGGGTTTGATACAGCACCAATCCGATGGGCAAATCCACTGATCGACATCATCGCACCTCCTCTTTTAACGATCTACGCAACTGCTTGAAACCAGAACGCAGAGCCGAACCGATGGTCATGGTGAAGCTTCCGATGAGAAGCCAGACGCCGCCATCACCTTCGGCCTGATGTGCCGCTGCCGCTGAGCAGCGCCGACGGCGGAGCTGCCAGAGCGAGTCCCGCAGCTACCCAGCCGAGCCGCTCCACCGCGCCGTGAGCAATGACCACAGCGCCCGCCGCGGCACCCATCGCGCTGTCAAGCATGCGCCGAGGGTTAGGCAGATGAGGGAGGCCAGCGAGTCGGCGCTGGTAGCTTGCGCGCGATCGGGGTTGAGCTCGCAGAGCACAGGATAGGTCCTAGTCATGATGGTGAGCCTTGTGCTGGGAATCCGGGAAGGGCGAAGCAGCGATGAGATCGCAGGCGTTGGGGCTCTTGAACCCCGGGATGAAACGTTCGCAGACGGCGGCGTTGACGGTGCCATACGTCGTCGCTGGCTTGTGCGCAAAACCGGCGAAATACTCCTGAATGAAGCCCTCTTTGAAATTTGTGCGCGGGTACTTGGCGACGATTTCCTCGCGCAGCTCCGCGGGAAATTGGTCGAACCCCACCCCGATGACATCGAGAAGCACACCGGAATTGAGGAGCGCGACTTCGGGACTCATGTACTTCGGGATGCCGGGGGTGGTGTGCAGCGCGATTGCTTCCCAAACGGTTTGGACCTGATCTTCAGCGATGTTGTGGGTGCTCAGAAACTGCCGTGCGGCATTTGCGCCATCGACCTCGAAGCGCTCGTCCGGGCTCGAGAACTTCTTGATGAGACCGAGATCGTGAAAAGCGGCAGCTACGTAGAGGAGTTCGGTATCGAACCGCAGCTTCCTCTGCCGACCCTGCTCAGCTGCGAACAGGTAGACCCGGACGGAGTGATTGAAGAGCAGATCGGTGGAATGTTCGCGCAGGATCTCGGTAGCCTCTTTCGCGAGCAGAGAATCGGGAATGATGAGGGCGTTGGAGAAATTCGGCGTGGTCATGATTGCGACCTTTCGATAGTTGCTGTCGTGTTTGGCTGCGGATTTGGGGCAAGCTCCGGAAGGTTTAGCCGATCAACTCGCTCCGACGTCGAGCACGATCTTTCCTTTCGGCTGAGGCCGTAAGTGCTCCAGCATGAGATGAGCCTCGCGCGCATCCGCGAGGGGTAAGACTGCCCCTACCTTTGTTCGCAGTTTCCCGCCGTCGATGAGGCGGGCGATCTCCCTCAGATACCGATTCGTGACGTTGACCAGAAAGAAGCTGGCTTCAACATCATGGCGCTTTGCGAGATTCTGATCCGGGCGGGACACTGCGGAGATCAGCTTGCCGCCGCGATGAAGTACCTGGAACGAGCCGGTTTGGGTTTCGCCCCCGACCAGATCAATGACAGCGTCCGCGTTCTGAACTTCTTCCTCGAAACGCTGCATCCGGTAGTCGATCACCGTGTTTGCGCCGAGGTTGCGCACCGCGGAAATATCGCCCGTCGATGCGGTTGCGACAGTTTGCAGACCCGCATGATGGGCCAGTTGAACCGCATAGGATCCAACGTTGCCGGCCGCGCCGTGAATGACGACCGTTTGACCTGCTTTGAGTTGGGCGTGATCAAACAGCGCCTGCCAAGCCGTCACGGCAACGACAGGAACGGACGAGGCTTCAACGTGGGTTAGCGAGGTTGGCCTAGTCGAAACCATCCCTGCGGACGCCACAGCGTACTCGGCGTAGGCCCCGACAAATCGCGGGTTCGTGACGCCGTAGACCTGATCCCCCAGCCGTAACTCGGCAACGGCGGGGCCCGCGGCAACGATTTCACCGGACAGATCCGAACCCAGGGTGAGCGGTAGCGGTTGCGGCAAAGCGCTCTTCCCAGCTCTGATCCAGCCGTCCCATGGTCCGACCCCGGCGGCTTTGACTTTGACCAGGACCTCGCCAGGGCCGGGCCATGGCCGCGGAATGCGCTCGAACTTCATGATCTCTGGTGACCCAAACTCATGAACGCGCCAGGCCATCATTGTTGAAAGAGTTTGCTCTTCGCTAGCGTCAGAAATGATGCTGCTGGGACCCATCTGAGGCTCCTTGAACTTGGCTTCACTCGTTTATGGAGACTTCTCGGCAGCGCCGGCTGGGTTGCTTACTCTGCCGACCTAATCGAAGCAGCCCACGTCCCGCTCAGTAGCGACACTCGGTGACGAACTTCCTCACGAGGATTCCACCTCTTTCGGGAAGCGGACTTCGTCATTTGCGTTCGTCTCGACCAAAGGCGCCAGGAATCGCATGGATCGTTCTCCAGTCATGACGGCCTTGCCCCGTATGTGGCCACGGCCCTCTGGTTTGGGCAACGAAGCCCATCCTGCGGATCAGGACAGCCGCACGTCATTTCCTGACAAGATCAGCGCTACAGCCTGTCGAACACCGATCCCATCCGGGGACTGAACAATCGGTCATATGTCTTCAGCAGGAAGTCGTCGGTCATTCCTGCAACGTAGTCGCAGATCACGCGCACGTCTTCTTTCAAAGCATAACGAGCATATACGTCCGAAGGAAGGAGTTGTTTAGGATCCGACTGAAACGCTTCGAAGACCGAGACTACAAGCTTCTGTCCCTTGTACTCTAAGTGCTGGACGTTCGCGCTAAAGATGACTTTCTTTTCGATGAGATCCTGCAAAGCATCCAGGAATTTGCGTTGCGGTGCTTTGATATGCGCGCGATATCGGATCAAAGGTTCGACGAACTGTCCGAGCGCCACGATCTCGATGTTCGTCACGAAGTGATGCACTAGGCGACCGATGAAGCGCTTGCGCCAATTACCGCCGGAGAACAGCTTCGAGACGAAATAGCCGTATACATCGTTGCCGCATTCCTTGTCGTATTTGAGCTTCAAGGACTCCAAAAACGGCGCGCTCGCCTCCTCGCTCACGTGCTCGCGGAAGTCCCGCTCGTCGACGAGCCCGAGCGCGACCGCATCCTCGAGGTCGTGAACACCGTAGGCGATATCGTCCGACTGATCCATGATGCTGCAATCAAACGACTTATGCCGCGCCTTGCCGTGCTTACCCGGCATAGGATCGAACTCTTGAAACAACATGCGATCGCCAGGCGGCAACGGATCGAGGATCCAGTCGACCACGTCTTTTTCCGAATCGAAGTAGCATTTGGGCGGCTTGCAGCTGCTCCGGTCGAGAATCCGGATCGAAGTCGCCCGCTCGTCGAGACTGGGCTTTATCTCACCGTTCGAAGCCTGCGAAAACCGCACGGGGTATTTGAGGATGGCAAGCAAGGATCGGCGCGTGAGGTCGGCTCCCTGCTCCTGCGAGAAGTTCTCTAGCTTCGCAAGGATTCGCAGAGTCTGCCCATTACCTTCGAAGCCGCCGGCGCTTCGCATGCAGTAGTTCAGCGCCACTTCACCACCGTGTCCGAAGGGAGGGTGGCCCAGGTCGTGGGAGAAGCCCGAAGCTTGGATTAGGCTCAGGGGCGGTAGATACGGGATGGCCGGGTGATCGGGATATGTCTTAGCGAGCTGACGGCTGACCCCTCCGGCGATCTGAGCGACCTCAAGCGAATGGGTCAGTCGGGTGCGGTAGAAATCGCTGTCGCCGAGATTGAGGATCTGGGTCTTGCCTTGCAGTCGGCGGAAGGATCCGGAATGGACGACCCGCCCATAGTCGATGTCGAACTCGCCTCTGGCGTCCTCCTGTTGCTGCCCCCAAGCACTGCGGCGCGCCGACCAAACGTCAGTCATGATTCACCTTCCAGGACCTACCGAACTCGACTTTTCGGACACACTCCCTGTAGGAGGTAAATCGCGCTTCTGCCAAGTCTCTGAAGTGAAGAGCTTTTATCCGCGCAGATCGGGGCAAGCGGCTGAATTAGGTGGTACCGTACGTGGTACGAAACTTTTCGGGAGATGTGAGAATGACGAAAAAGGCTTATTTTCATTGGTAGCGGGGGAGGGACTCGAACCCCCGACCCCAGGATTATGATTCCTGAATTCTCAGTTGCAGCAGCGACATTTCGAATCGTGGCCGCCTACGCCGCCCGAATCCCCCATGACGGCAGTCTAATCCTTCGGCCGTAACTTTCGTCGGCGCCCGCGCTCCGCTCAAGGATTCGAATGCTTGGTTCGCCTCCGCACACAGAAGGGAGGGTAAGCCTCTTCTTCGTGACCCACGCGTGACCCCAATCGGCGCAGCCAATGAGCGTCCGCCGGGTGGTCTTACAAATTATTGATTCGTATTAGATTTTGGTGGGCGCACCAGGGCTCGAACCTGGGACCCGCTGATTAAGAGTCAGCTGCTCTACCAACTGAGCTATGCGCCCGAAAGGCCGGTCAAAGCCCCTGCGAGGCCGGTCGTTTAGCAAAGCGATCCGGGTCTGGCAAGCGATCGGTCGCAAGTTTTCCAAGGTTCTTCTACAGCTCCGGAAAAGCGAAAAGCCGCTGGATTCCAGCGGCTTCGCCAAGGTTAATCCCGGGGCTGACCCCGGCAAGACCCGCCTCGTTCAGAGCCTGCCCTCGCGGTCGCGGCCTTCGCCGCCGTCGCGGTCATGGTGGTCCATGCCGTGCCCCATCATGCGGTCCATGCCGCGCTCCATGAAGCGGCGGTGCCGCGGGCCGTCGTCGCCGCCGCCGAACGGGCCGCGGTGGCGGGTCAGCACGGCGAGGCGCCGCTTCTGGCCCTCGTCCAGGGTCTTGTAGAGCGGATCGGCGGCGTCGGCGATCTTCTTCAGGGCCGCCGACGTCGCGCCCATGTCCTCGGCACGCTGGCGCAGACGGGCGACCGGATCTTCCGGCCTGTCGGCGTCCTTGCCGGCATCGCCGGGGCCGGCATTCATCCGCGCATTGGCGCGGTCGAGACGCAGCTTGGCGAAGTCGCGCACGGCAGCCTCGACCGGCGGCCACAGCTTCTCCTGATCGGCGTTGAGCTTCAGCCCGGCATGGACGGCGGCGATCCGCGCGTCGACGAGGGCGGCGCGATCCTCGGGGTTCATGCGCATGTGGCGGACGTGCTCCATCCACGGGCGATGGTATTGGGCGTAGACCGCGCCTGAGCCGGCGATGCTGAGCACGGCGATGGCGGCGATGGTGAACTTCTTCATCCGAACCTCCTCTGGAAGGACGTCCGTGAGGATGGGCGCGGTGCGACTGACGCGCAACTTACAAGTTGGACAGGGAGCGCGTCCTTACCAAGATGTAACGCGCGATTTTACCTCCGCAATCGGAATCGTTCGCAACAAAAAGGCTTCCGTGCAGACCGCACGGAAGCCTTGGTTCATCGTTCGGATCGATCAGTTCGTCGCGCTCTTGGCCTCTTTGAGGAATTCGTCGATCAGCGGCTGACCGATGCGGCTCGCGGCATCCTTGTAGACCGGCTCCATGGCCTTGCGCATCGCCTCGTTTTGCTCCGCCGTGAGCTTGATGATCTCGCTCTTGCCGCTCTTCTTGATTTCGGCGAGCGCGTCGTCGTTCTCCTTCTGCGACTGCGTGTTGCCGAATTCGGTTGCTTCCTTCATCGCCTTGGTGAGCTGGTCGCGGATGTCGGCCGGCAGATCGTCCCAGAACTTCTTGTTCACGATCACGACGTAGCCGATATAGCCGTGGTTGGTTTCGGTGATGTACTTCTGCACCTCGTGCATCTTCTGGGTGTAGATGTTCGACCAGGTGTTCTCCTGGCCGTCGACCACGCCGGTCTGCAGCGCCTGATAGACTTCCGAGAACGCCATCACCTGCGGCAGCGAGCCGAGCGCCTTGAACTGGGCCTGGATCACGCGAGAGGATTGGATGCGGAATTTGACGCCCTGATAGTCGGCGGGCGTGATCAGCTTCTTGTTCGCGCTCATCTGCTTGAAGCCGTTGTCCCAATAGGCAAGGCCGGTGATGCCCTTGGCATCCAGCAGCTTGAGCAGCCGCGTGCCGAGCGGCCCTTCCGTCACCTTCCGCAGCGTCTTGATGTCGGGCAGGATGTAGGGCAGATCGAACACCTCGAACTCGCGGATGCCGAGCGGTCCGAACTTGGAGTTGGAAGGCGCCAGCATCTGCACGCTGCCGAGCTGGAGCGCCTCGAGCTCTTCCTTGTCCTTGTACAGCGTCGAGTTCGGGTAGACCTCGACCTTGACCTTGCCGGCGGTGTATTTCTCGGCCAGCTCCTTGAACTTCTCCGCCCCCTTGCCCTTCGGCGTGTCGGTGGCGACGACGTGGCTGAACTTGATGATGATTGGCGATTGGGCCGATGCCGGCCCGGCCAGCCCGAGTGCCAATGCCGCGATGGACGCGGCGATCGCGAAGGTGCGCATAATCTCTCCCTGCTGTTATTTGGGCCGCCCGGCGTGCGGAGCGGCCTTTCCTCTTGCCCGGCTGCATCAATACAGGCCGCCGGCTTACACCGCTATTGGCCCTTAGCAGGGCAGGTATTCATGGTGAATGCCGCAGGCACTGCTGTGCACCCTCTCCCGCTTGCGGGAGAGGGTGTTTCGGCAACGGGACATTCCCCGTGGGGAAACAACCCTCACCCGCCACGCTTCGCGTGTCGGCCTCTCCCGCAAGTGGGAGAGGCGAAGAAACGTCAGCTCGCCGCGGCCGTCGTCACGGTGTCGCGCTGGCGCTTCATGACGATCTTGTTGAGCGCACCGAGATAGGCCTTGGCCGAGGCCACCAGGGTATCGGGGTCCGCCGCGCGCGCCGTCATCGAGCGGCCGTCCTGCGACAAGCGCACCGACACCTCCGCCTGCGCGTCCGTGCCCTCGGTGACGGCATGGACCTGATACAGCTCCAGCTTGGCTTCGTGCGGCACCAGGCGCTTGATGCAGTTGAACACCGCGTCCACCGGACCGTTGCCCTCGGCCTCCTCGATCTTGATCTGGCCGTCGACGTCGAGCTTCATGGTCGCGCGCTGCGGGCCATGGGTGCCGGCGATCACGGTCAGCGAGGTCAGCTTGATGCGGTCGTGGGACGCCGCCATCTCCTCGTCGACCAGCGCCTCGATGTCCTCGTCGTAGATGTCCTTCTTGCGGTCGGCCAGCGCCTTCATCCGCGTGAACGCATCCTCGAGCTGGTTCGGGCCGAGCTTGTAGCCCATCTCCTCCAGCTTGTGCACGAAGGCGTGGCGGCCGGAGTGCTTGCCGAGCACCAGCGAGGACTGCTTCAGGCCGACCATCTCCGGCCGCATGATCTCGTAGGTCGAGGCGTCCTTCAGCACGCCGTCCTGGTGGATACCGCTCTCATGCGCGAACGCGTTCCGGCCGACGATGGCTTTGTTGTACTGGACGGGAAACGAGGTTGCCGCCGAGACCACCTTCGAGGCGCGGGTCAGCTGGGTGGTGTCGATCTTGTTCCAGTAGGGGAATTTGTCGTTGCGCACGTTGATCGCCATCACGATCTCCTCGAGCGCGGCGTTGCCGGCGCGCTCGCCGATGCCGTTGATGGTGCACTCGACCTGGCGCGCGCCGCCGACGATGCCGGCCAGCGAGTTCGCGACCGCCATGCCGAGATCGTTATGGCAGTGCACGGAGAACACCGCCTTGTCCGAGTTCGGCACGCGCTCGATCAGCGTCTTCATGAAGTGGGTGTATTCCTCCGGCACCGTGTAGCCGACGGTGTCGGGGATGTTCACCGTGGTGGCGCCGGCCTTGATCACGGCCTCGACGATGCGGCACAGGAAATCCATCTCGCTGCGGGTGCCGTCCTCGGCCGACCATTCGACGTCGTCGATCTGGTTGCGGGCGCGCGCGACCATGGCGACCGAGGTCTCGATCACCTGCTCCGGGGTCTTGTTCAGCTTCACCCGCATATGCAGCGGCGAGGTCGCGATCACGGTGTGGACGCGGCCGCGCTTGGCGAACTTCACCGCCTCGGCGCAACGATCGATGTCGGCGGGATGGGCGCGCGACAGGCCGGCGATCACGGCGTTCTTGGAGCGGCGGGCGATTTCGCTGACGGCCTGGAAGTCGCCTTCGGAGGTGATGGGGAAGCCGGCTTCGATGACGTCGACGCCCATATCGTCCAGCAGCTCGGCGACCTCGAGCTTTTCCTCGAAGGTCATGGTGGCGCCGGGGCACTGCTCGCCGTCGCGCAGCGTGGTGTCGAAAATGATGACGCGGTCCTTGTCGGACTTGTTCTGGGTGGCCATTACGAAATTTCCTTTTGAGCGTTTGCGCCGTTCAGACCGATTTGTCCCCTGGCGCTTGAGGTGTCCGGTGATCTCGACCAACCCCTGAGCGCCCAGGCGCGTGGCGCCCAGCCGGCCCTCAGGGGCAAGTAAGAAGAAGGCCGCCAAGAAGGAGGGTGGGCAGCAGCGCGGCCGGGATCGTGGCGGCGGCCAGAGCCACCTCCCCCGAAATCCCTTCGATTTGGCCGCGAATCAGCATTGCCGGACCCTTTTGAGCCCTCAAATCCTCGGTCAAAACCGTTGACGGTTGGTTGCCGGGAGGCTCAGTGGCCCGTTTCTAGACGAGAAATGGCCGCAACTGCAACGCCAAAAGATGGTCAAGGGGGCTGACCTGATTGGGCGCTCCGTGTCTTCGCTTCGCCGATGGGCTGCGTCCGGGGTACGAGAGCGGAATGGCGGCGCCCGCTCTCTCCACGCCGATCTCCCCTATCCCGCGCGGCGGGCGCGGGCCCTCGTCTCCCAGCGGTTCAGCATCTGGCCGAGCTCGCCGTTGACCACGGGTACGGCCGTGATGGCGCTTGCGATCTCGTTGGTGTTGGCGGGCGCGTTGGCGGACAGCCAATCCGGCTCGGTGTATTCGCGCCAGCGGCGGGCTTCCGCACGCCGCTTGTTGGAGATGTGGTCACGCGTGAAATAGCCGGCCGCGAATGCGATCCCCAGCAACACGATCAATACGATGACGCCAGCCACATTTAACTCCGTTCATCGCCCCCGCACGGTGTCTGCGGGGCAATGCGCGCAAAATCATGGCTTGAACCGGGCCGAATGCGTTGCATGCCGCGCTTTGCCGCAAGCAAATTTTTGCTCAATCCTGCGGAACATTTTCGAGCCCTGCAAACGGCGCAAGGCGAACGCGAAGCGCATCCATTTCGAGCGCATTCGAATATGACGGGATTGCGGCCGCTACATCGCGCGAATCCGATTTCCGCCCTCGCAACCGACTCCGGACCGCATTAACCTCCGGTTGCTCGGCCGGATCAACCGGCCAGCCGAACATCACTGGGAGGACGCGATGACACGCCAAGAACAGCGTGAGCAGGACGCTGCGCTTTCACGACGAACACTTGTCCGGGGGCTTGCGCTTGGCGCCGCGGCCACCGTCGCCGGCCCTGCGCTGGCCCAGACCGGACCCGCCGCACCGCCGACCACCATCACCACCCCGCCGCGCGATTTCGGCCCCAACGGTGCACCGACGACCTATTTCTGGGACCCCGACATCATCGCGGTCGATCCCTCCTTCAACGATCTCGCGCAGCCCAACACCGCGATCAAGCGCCTTTACACCGGCTTGCTTTGGGCCGAGGGCCCGGCATGGAGCGCGCAAGGACGATATCTGCTCTGGAGCGACATTCCCAATAACCGGCAGATGCGCTGGAGCGAGGACGACGGCCGCGTCAGCGTGTTTCGCACGCCGTCCAACAATTCCAACGGCAACTCCTTCGACTTCCAGGGCCGCCAGCTCTCCTGTGAGCATCTGACCCGCCGGGTGACGCGCTACGAGCATGACGGCACCGCCACGGTGCTGGCCGACTCCTATCAGGGCAAGAAGCTGAACTCGCCGAACGACGTCGTCGCGCATCCCGACGGCAGCTATTGGTTCACCGATCCGCCCTATGGCGGCCAGCTCTACGAAGGCGAGCCTGACGTCGCGGGCGGCCCGAGCAATGCGGGCGGCAAGCTCAATCCGCGGATCGGACAGCCGGCCGGCTTCACACCGGGCAGGCGCGAGCTGCCGACCAATTGCTATCGCATCGACCCCTCCGGCCGCATCGACCTCGTCGTCACCGAGGAGCAGGTGCCTGATCCGAACGGCCTCTGCTTCTCGCACGACTACAAGAAGCTCTACATTGCCTCCACCGGCAAGGGACCGGGCGATACCGGACCCGGCGGCAAGGGCGAGATCTTCGTGTTCGACGTCGGCAGCGACAACAAGCTGTCGAATCACAAGAAGTTCAGCGACTGCGTGGTCGATGGCGTGAAGTGCGGGCCGGACGGCCTGCGCTGCGACGTCAACGGCAATTTATGGGCCTCCAGCAATGCCGGCCGCGCCGTCGGATATAGCGGCGTGACGGTATGGTCGCCGGAGGGCAAGCTGCTCGGCCGCATCCGCCTGCCGGAGGTGTGCGGCAATGTCTGCTTCGGCGGCCCCAAGCGCAACCGCCTGTTCATGGCCGCGAGCCAGTCGCTCTACGCGGTGTTCACGGCGACGCAGGGCGCGGGGCCGGGTTGAGCGGCACGGGCCCTGTAACGACACGGCGCCGGCGTCTCCCGCCGACGCCGATTGTCCTGACGGTCATCCTGCTGCATGGACGGGACTACGCAGGTGACTCCCGGACGGAGCGCGTGATAGTTGAGCCATGGCAGACAAGATTCGCGTCGTCGTTCTCTATGGTGGCAGGTCAGGTGAGCACGAGGTCTCGCTAAAATCCGCCGCCTCCGTGCTCAGGCATCTCGACCGTTCGCGCTTCGAGGTCATCCCCGTCTCCATCGACAAGGCAGGACGGTGGCAGTGGAACGATCTGCATGCGATTGATCGGGCGCAGGCGGCGTCCTTGCCGATCCTGCCCGACGCACCCGAGATGCGGCTCGCCCGGGGCCCCGACGGACGCTGCGCGCTCGTGCCGATCTCGCAAAGCGGAGCTGGCCCGCTCGATATCGACGTGGTCTTTCCTGTCCTCCATGGGCCGCTCTGCGAGGACGGCGCCGTGCAGGGCCTCCTGGAATTGGCGGAGGTTGCCTATGTCGGGTCGGGCGTTCTCGCCTCCGCCGTCAGCATGGACAAGGATGTCGCCAAACGCCTCGCCGGATTCGCCAGCATTCCGGTCGCGCCCTATCGCGTGCTGACCCGCAAGGCCTTCGTTCGGGACCGCGCCGCGTCCGTCGCCAAGGCGACCGAGGGCTTGGCGCTTCCGGTCTTCGTCAAGCCGTGCAACATGGGCTCCAGCGTCGGCATTCACAAGGTCAAGACGTGGGAAGCGCTCGGCGCGGCGCTCGACGACGCATTTCGCTATGACGTCAAGGTGCTGGTCGAACAGGGTATAGACGCCCGGGAGATCGAGGTCGCGGTGCTCGATGGCGAGACGCCGTTCGCGAGCATCGCCAGCGAGCTCAATCCCAACGCCCATCACGAATTCTACTCGTATGAGGCCAAGTACCTGGACCCCGACGGCGCCCGGGTCGATCTTCCGGCCAAGCTCGACGCCGCCCAGATGGCGCGCGTGCGCATGCTTGCGGTGCAGGTCTTCGCGGCCCTCGAATGCAGTGACCTCGCGCGCGTCGACTTCTTCCTCGACCGGCACTCCGGTGAATTCTGTTTCAACGAGATCAACACCCTGCCCGGCTTCACGTCGATCAGCATGTACCCGAAGATGATGGAAGCCTCCGGCGTACCCTATGGCGAGCTGCTGACTCGTCTCGTCAACCTGGCACTGGATCGGCACCTGCAGCGTCGGTCCCTGGAACGCACCTACGCAAGCTAGGTTATCCGCCGGCACCGGCGACACCTGGTCGCTGCGCGAAGCATGCGACGCGCGGAGCCGCTCCCGCCGCGGCTGGAGGATCCAGATCGATGACCGGTCGAAACCGACCGATGACCTGATGCAGGGACGACGGCAGTCCGCCGCCGACTATCCGGCGACGAAGCTCAGCGCATGACCCCGTGACCAGACGTCACGCGCGCCTCGCCGTCATTTCGCATTTGCGTTCCATGCCGCGGGCGACTGACCTCGACTTTCGCGATGTTGACTTTCCGTCGTCGCGCTCCCCATACTTCGCAAAAGATAACAAGATCATACGACGGTTTTGAGGGAGGATAGGATGCCGACTTCACGCAGGCAGCTGCTGAAGGGTACGGCGGCTGCCGCCGCCACACTCAGCCTCGATTGGACCAGGGCCCAGGCGCAAGCCGAGAATTTGCGCATCGGCCTGATCTACGACCTCACCGGCCCCTTCGCCGCCGGCGGCTCGGTCGCCTCCTCGATCGGCGCGCAGATCGCCATCGACCTCGTCAACGAGAAGGGCGGTGTCGGCGGCAGATACAAGGTCGCTCCTGTCGCCGCGGATTCCCAGAGCAAGCCCGACGTCGCGATCAACGAAGCGGAACGTCTGATCAGCCAGGAGAAGATCGACATCCTCAACGGCGTCTATGCGAGCTCGCACGCGGTGCCGCTCGCGGCCAAGGTCGAGCAGCAGAAGAAGATTCTCTGGATCACGACCGCGGTCTCCACCGCCGTGTTCAAGGACAAGAACCTGCAATACGTGTTTCGCGCGCAGATCCATTCCGACCAATACGGCCAGGCCTTCGCCGGCTTCCTCGTCGAGCACGCCAAGGCCAAGCTCGGCATCGATCCGAAGGAGGTCAAGGTCGCACTGATCCACGAGGACGGGCCCTACGGCGTCGGTGTCGCCGCCGCCGACGAGACCTACGCCAAGCAGGCCGGCATCCAGGTCGTGCTGCGTGAAGGCTATTCGGCTTCCGCGCCCGACCTTTCGGTACTCGTCACCAAGATCAAGCGCGCCAAGGCCGACGTGATCTCGCACGCCGGCTACAACCCCGACATCACCCTGTTCCTGCGCCAGGCCCGCGAGAGCGGATTGCGCTTCAAGATGCTGTTCGGCGCCGGCGCCGGCTACAGCCAGCTCGACAAGCTGCGCGCGACCTTTGGCGCCGACATCGACAATTTCTGCAACATCGATCCGGTGCCCGCGCAGCTGCTCGATCCCGCCAAGCTTGCGCCGGGCATGGGCGAGCTGATCAAGACCATGGTCTCGCGCTATCAGGCCAAGACCGGCGCCACCGACGTGCCGCCGCATTGCTCGATGGGCTTCAACCAGACCTGGGTGCTGCTCAACAACGTGCTGCCGGTCGCCAAGGAGAAGTACGGCAGCTTCGAGCCCGAGGCCATTCGCAAGGCCGCGCTCGACGTCGACATTCCCGCCGGCGGCACCATTCAGGGCTACGGCGTGAAATTCTTCCCGCCGGGCACGCCGCTCTCCGGCCAGAACGAACGCTCGACCCCGGTGGTGATGCAGAATGCCGGCGAGCACATCTCGGTGGTGTGGCCGACCAACATCCGCACCCAGGACCCGGTATTCCCGCTGCCGAAGGGCTCGACCTACGGGGCGTGAGCGAATTTCTTCGCCTCTCCCCGCATGCGGCAGGGCTATCGCATACGGCGCTTTGGGAGACTTGAGCGCGCGCCTCGTCCTTCGAGACGACCGCTTCGCGGTCTCCTCAGGATGAGGCTAAGCAGCATTGGTGCTGGTTGAAACTCGAGCCGCGCACCCGGTCCTCATCCTGAGGGCCCGCCAACGGCGGGCGTCTCGAAGGATGGCCACAGGCGAGATCGCTCGCATATGCGACTGCCTGCCGCTTGCGGAGCGAGAGAGCGGTGACGATCTCATTCACAGCACCACCCGTCGTCCCTCCTCCGCGGCCCAATAGCCGGCGTAGTTCACCTTGATCGTCTCATAGGCCAGCGCGAGATCCGACAGCGGCTGTCGCCCCGTCGCCACGCATTCCATGAAGTCCTGGATCTCCTGCAGATAGCCGCGCGTCCATTCCTCCTCGAGGCAGACATATTGCCAGCCGGTTTTGCGGTCGACCTTTTCCGTGATGTAGACCGAGGCAAGCTTGTCCTCGCTGGTCTGGTAGCTCATCAGATGATTGTTGGGGGTGATGTTGGCGAACAGCGAGCCGCCGGACGTGTAGGTCTCGATCAGGTTGCGCACGCCGCCCATGATCATGTCGCCGGAGAACACGGTGGCCTTGGTGCCGTCGGAGAACGTGGCGGTGAGCGTGCCCCAGTCCTCGACGTCGACGGGATTGGCCTTGATGTAGGTGCGCTCCTCGGGCTTGAGACCGGCGGTGACGTTGCCGACATCACAGGTGACGCTGGCGACGCGAATGGTCTCGCCGCGCGCCCTGGCCTCGACCTGCTTGAGATAAAGCACGGCGGAGAGCGGATGGCAGCCCATGCGGATCAGCGAGCCGCCGCCGGTCATCGCCCATTGTGCGGCATGGGCCGCATGCGAGCCGGAATGGCTCTCCTCGCCCTTCATGAACAGGATTTTGTCTTTTGTCGCCCTGATGATTTCGGCCGTCTTGGTCACCGCAGGCGCGTAGACCCAGTCCTCGGCATACATGAAGAGCTTGCCGGTGCGCTCGATCGCCGCGCGCGTCTTGTCCATCTCCTCGATCACGCGCTCGTACATCAGCGCCTTCGGCACGCGCCTGCCGATCGGCTGCGCATCGCCCTCGCGGCCGAAATAGCCGGCGAACGGCTTTTCGCAGATCACATGCTTGCCGGCCTGCATGGCGCCGACGATCATCTCGGCATGAAGGTTCGGCGGGGTGCAGATGTCGACGACGTCGAGCTCGCGGTCGGCGATCAGATCAGTGAAGCTGCGGTAAACGCGCGGGATATTGTGGTGCTGCGCGAACGCGATGACCTTGTCGCCACGCGCGGCAACCGCCGCGACCTCGACATCCACGCCATAGACGCGCCGGAATGCATACATGTGCAGCTCCGACACGAAGCCGCAGCCGACGAGTCCCACCCTGATCCTGGCCATCGTGCTCCCCAATACTTTGGGCAGCACTATAGCGTGCGGGCCGGCCTATTCCACGGAGACCCGCACCACGCCGGCACTCATCATGCCAAGCGCCCGGGCGGCGGGGACCGAGAGGTCGACGATCCGACCGCGGATGAAAGGACCGCGATCATTGACCCGGCATTGGATCGAGCGGCTGCCATAGGACACCCTGAGCACGCTGCCGAACGGACGCGTCCGGTGCGCGCAGGTCAGCTCGCCGCCCTTGCCGGCTTTTGCATAGCTGTAATACGAGGCAAGCCCGCTTTCGGCCTGGGCAACAGAAATGGCAAAAAGCGAAAAGCTGGCCAGAGAAAAAAATAGTGTGGTTTGCGCGCGCACGGCACCGCTCCCGGTTGACCCTGCCCTGCGCTGCAAACGTCGCTTTGTTCCCTTGGGTTCCAGACACTGCCGCCGGACGCACGGCGGTGCCATCACACATTGTTACTGTGTTACTGTGAAAAACTGGCACGCCTCCAGCAATCATGCGTGCAAACGCGTTGCGCGTTTGCACGTAGATCATGCTCAAAGCCAAAGGGCGCGGGCGCTCACCAATATCGGCGGTAATAGTGTCGGTGATAGACCCGGTACGGCCGGTAATAGCCGTAGCTGTAATACGGACGATAGGGCCGATAATAGCGCGGATAGGCATAGACCGGCGCGTAGCCGTAGCCGCCGTAATAGGCGGGGGCATAACCATAGCCGTAGCCTGGATAGCCGTAGCCGCCGTAATACGGTGCGCCATAATAACCATAGGGTCCGCCGCCGGCGATGGCGCCGCCGATGATTGCGCCGGCCGCGAGGCCGCCAAGGGCAAGTCCCCAGCCGCCGCCGCGCCAATGCACCGGCGTGACGTCGTCGCCGACCGCGGCCTTCATGGTCGCGACGTTGGTCGGCAGCGGGGCTGCCGCCGCCTGCTCGATCTGGCCGGCGATGACCACACCGGCCAGCGAACAGGCAATTGCCGTTTTCCAGAACCTCATCGTCTTTACTCCTGTTGACGTTTCGCTTGGAAAAGGATCGCAGCGTCATGATCGGGCATCGTTGCGTTAAGTCAAAGCCCGGATTTGCGTGCGGCGCACAAGTCTCCTTCTGCCTCCTTGCGAGAGGGCCGCCGGCACGCGAAGCGCCCGAACACCCGCCGCCCGGCGTCGCCGCGGCGATGCCGAAGCTCGGCGCCTAAGGCAAAGCATTAAGCTTCCCGCCTTCGCAACCAACAACCTACTTCACGATTTACTATGCGTACCGTTACTATCTGTTCCAATGGCGCGGGGGCTTCTCGCGACAAATGGCCTCGGCCTGCGCCGGGCGTGAGTGGGAGGATGACATGAGTGCCGTGGGTAGTGAACCGCTCGCCCGTCAGGCGCTGGCGTTCGTCCTCGCTGGCGGACGCGGCAGCCGGCTCCTGGAGCTGACTGACCGGCGCGCCAAGCCCGCCGTCTATTTCGGCGGCAAGTCCCGCATCATCGATTTCGCGCTGTCGAATGCCGTCAATTCAGGCATCCGCCGCATCGCGGTCGCCACCCAGTACAAGGCACACAGCCTGATCCGGCATCTTCAGATGGGCTGGAACTTCTTCCGCCCCGAGCGCAACGAGAGCTTCGACATCCTCCCCGCAAGCCAGCGCGTCTCCGAGAACATGTGGTATGTCGGCACGGCGGACGCGGTGTACCAGAACATCGACATCATCGAATCCCACGCCTGCCGCTTCATCGTGGTGCTGGCCGGCGACCATATCTATAAGATGGATTACGAGGTGATGCTGCGCCAGCACGTCGAGAGCGGCGCCGACGTCACCGTCGGCTGCCTGGAGATGCCGCGCGCGGAATCCTCGGGCTTCGGCATCATGCATATCGACGAGAACGGCTGGATCCAGGAGTTTCTGGAGAAGCCGAAAGATCCGCCGCCGATGCCGGGCAAGCCGGACGTCTCGCTCGCCAGCATGGGCATCTACGTCTTCAACGCAAAATTCCTGTTCGACCAGCTCAAGCGCGACGCCGAGGACCCGGACTCCAACCACGATTTCGGCAAGGACATCATTCCCTACCTCGTCAAGAACGGCCGCGCGATCGCGCACCAGTTCTCGACCTCCTGCGTCCGCTCCAGCCGCAACAACGGCGCCTATTGGCGTGACGTCGGCACGGTCGACGCCTACTGGTCCGCCAATATCGATCTCACCGACGTGGTGCCGGAGCTCGATTTGTTCGACCGCGCCTGGCCGATCTGGTCCTACGCCGAGATCACGCCGCCCGCCAAATTCGTCCATGACGAGGAGAGCCGGCGCGGCCAGGCGGTGAGCTCGCTGGTCTCCGGCGGCTGCATCATCTCCGGCGCCTCGCTGCGCCGCTCGCTGCTGTTCACCGGCGTGCGCATCAACTCCTACGCCAATGTCGAGAACGCGGTTATCATGCCCTATGTGAATGTCGGCCGCGGGGCTCGCTTGAAGAACGTCGTGATCGATCGTGGCGTCGAAATTCCCGAAGGCCTCATCGTCGGCGAGGATCCCGAGTTCGACGCAAAGCGCTTCCGCACCACTGAACAGGGTATCTCGCTGATCACCCAGCCGATGATCGACGGGCTCAATAGATGATGCCTGCTCGCGTCCTCGCGGTCGCCTCGGAAGTCTATCCCATCGTCAAGACCGGCGGCCTCGCCGATGTCGCCGGTGCGCTGCCGATCGCGCTGAAGGCGCACGGCGTCGAGATGCGCACCTTGATGCCGGGATATCCCGACGTGATGCGACTGGTGTCCGGCGCCGCGGAGATCCGCAAATGGCCGGATTATTTCGGCGGTCCCGGACGGCTGCTTGCGGGCTTCCACGAGGGGCTCGACCTGTTCGTGCTCGACGTGCCGCATCTCTATGCGCGGCCGGGCAATCCTTACGTCACCACTGAAGGCGTCGACTGGCCCGACAATGGCGTGCGCTTCGCGGCGCTGTCGCGCGTCGCGGCCGACATCGGCCACGGCCTCGTGCCCGCGTTCGTGCCCGATATCGTGCACGCCCACGACTGGCAGGCCGGGCTCGCTCCCGCTTATCTGCATTATGACAATCGCCCGCGGCCCGGCACCGTGATGACCATCCACAACATGGCCTATCAGGGCAAGTTCGCGCCCGAGCTGATCGGGTCGATCGGACTGCCCTGGCACTCATTCAACGTCAATGAGCTCGAATATTTCGGCGGCATCAGCTTCCTCAAGGCCGGCCTGCAATTCGCCGATCGCATCACCACGGTATCGCCGACCTACGCGCGGGAGATCCAGAGCGACGAAGGCGGCATGGGATTCGGCGGCCTGTTGCGCGCACGCAGCGACGTGCTGAGCGGCATCCTCAACGGCATCGACGTCTCGGTGTGGAATCCGCAGGAGGATCCCCACATCGCCTACCGCTACGGCGCCGAGGACCTCACGTTCCGGGCCGCCAACAAGGCGGTGCTGCAGCAGCAATTCAACCTCGATTCCTCGGACGAGGCGCCGCTGCTCGGCGTCATCAGCCGGCTGTCGTGGCAGAAGGGACTCGATCTCCTGCTCGAGGCGATCCCGACCATCTTGCGCGAAGGCATGCAGCTCGCGCTGCTCGGCAGCGGCGACCGCGATCTCCAGGACCGCTATCAGGCCGCGGCCCGCGCCAATCCCGGCCGGATCGGCGTCGTGATCGGCTATGACGAAATCCTGGCGCACCTGCTCCAGGCCGGCTCGGACGCGCTGATCGTGCCCTCGCGCTTCGAGCCTTGCGGCCTCACCCAGCTCTGCGCGCTGCGCTATGGCGCCGTCCCGATCGTCTCGCGCGTCGGCGGGCTCGAGGACACCATCGTCGATATCGGCGAGGCCGACGCCTCCGGCCGCGACGCCACCGGTTTCAAGTTCGCACCCGTGACCGCGGATGCCCTCGCCGGCAGCTTGCGCAAGGCCAACGCCGCCTTCCACGACAAGCAGACCTGGCGCCGGCTGCAACGAAACGGCCTTGCGACCGACGTCTCCTGGCGTGGCCGCGCCGGCGACTATGCCGCACTGTATCGTGATCTGATGGCGGCGCGCGCCTGAAGATGACCATCGGCGAATCCATGTTATAGAGCCGGCATGGACCCCTTCGTCATCAAGCTGATCGGCTTTGCCGCCGCCACCTGCACCACCGTCGCCTACGCGCCGCAAGCTATCAAGGTGTGGAAGACCCGCTCCACCGGCGACATCTCGCTCGGCATGTTCCTGGTTATGGTGCTGGGCCTCGCGCTCTGGCTGATCTACGGCCTGCTCTCGGGCGACGCCCCGCTGGTCGCCGCCAACGCCATCACCATGGTGCTCGCCGGCGGCATTCTGGTGATGAAGCTGAGATACGGGTGAGGTTGTTGCTGCGTAGGGTGGATTAGCCGAAGGCGTAATCCGCCACCTCAATTGCGGCCCGATGGTGGATTACGCTTCGCTAATCCACCCTACGAAGTCACCCAAACACATACGACGCCATCGCCACGCCCCCGACTTCGTCGACGAAGACGCGCCTGCCGACGTCGCTGCCGGCGGCGCCGGCGGCCACCATCAGCGGCAGCAGATGGTCTTCGCGCGGATGCGCCAGGCGCGCGCTCGGTGCATTCTCCCAATCGACCAGCATGGCGTTGCGGCGGGCCGGATCCGGGTTGCTGATCGCCTCGTTCAGATAGGCCTCGAAATCGTAGGAGACGGGCTTGGACTCCGGCCGGTTGAAGCCGCGCATGTTGTGATAGGTCAGGCCGCTGCCGACGATCAGGATGCCTTCGTCGCGGAGCGAGGCGATCGCCTCGCCGGCCTTGATGTGCTCGGCCGCATCGTACGCAGACTTCAGCGAGAGCAGCACGATCGGCATGTCGGCGTTCGGATACATCAAGCCGAGCGGCACGAAGGTGCCGTGATCAAAACCCTGATTGGGGTCTTCCCGGCAATCGAGGCCGGCACGCGTCAGCTGCGACTTCACTTGCGCGGCGAGTTCGGGCCTGCCCGGCGCCGGATATTTGAGATGATAGGTATGCTCGGGGAAACCGTAATAATCGTACACCATCGGCGGATGCGCCGAGGTCGACACGGTGAAGGCGTCGGCCTCCCAATGGCCGGTGATGACGAGCACGGCCTTCGGCCTTTCGGGGAGCAGCTGCGGCAGCCGGCCGAACTCCGCGGCGGTCTTGGCATATTGCACCCGCCTGTCCTCCATGAACGGCCAGGGACCGCCGCCATGCGAGAGGAAGAGCGTCGGAAATCGCGTCATGGGCTCGTCTCATCGGCAAAATGCGCGCGCCAGTGCCGGCGCGACCGGCGGCGAGCATAGGCAAACCGGCATGGTTAGCAAGTCGTTAACGATTTGCCGCCCAAAATCTCAAGCGGGGCCGAAGCAGTCGGCCTGAAGACAAGTGAGACGTGAGATGAGGAAGTTTGCGCTGGGGGACGTCGTCAACAGCGACAAGGGCCGCCGCGGCATCGTGCGCGCCGCCTTCAAGTCGCGGGAAGGCCAGCAATTCTACGCCGTCGAGAAGGACGGCGCGATGGATTATCTGGAGGAAGACCGGCTGACGCCCGCCCCGCGCGTCGAGCTCGCGGCTTAAGTCCACTTCATTTTATCGCGCTAGCGCGCGAGCCGGTCCAGACGCTCCGCCAAGGGATCGTCGCCGCTCGCGACGCCGTCGTTCGTCATCAGCAACAGGCGATCGCGGCCGGCCTCCGCGTCCCAATGCGGAAGATCTGGACCGTTGGGATCGCCGCTCCTGGCGAAGTTGATCCAATAGGATCGCATGCGGCTTGCGAGCTTGCGATCGCCCCGCGAGAAGATGCCCGCTCCCGGCACGCCTTCCGCACCGAAAATGAACTGCAACTCGCGCCCGTGCCCGCCTTCGGGACTGGCCCGCCGGGCCTCCGGCACATAGGCGAAGCGATAGCGAAAGGTCGCTGCGCCGCCTGCGGCATGCAGGCGGGCAAGCAATCGTGCGGGCTCGGAAAAGATCTTGTCGGTATAGAACCTTGGCGCAAGCTCTGAAGGCCCGGCGAGACCGGGATAGAGCTCGCGCAGCTCATCGCTGCTGATGCCTGACGATGCGACCTCCTCCTTGATATCGAACTCGCTGTCGAAATCCGTCTCGTCGTCGTTCGAGCCGATGATCAGGGGAATACGGCTTTGATGCCCGGCCGCAAAGCCGGCGGCAATATCCTCGGTCACCAGACTTCCATCCCTCATCGGCGCGAAGCTGCGACGCGAGGTCTGCAACAGACGGCTTTGGGCGGCCAGCAGGCGTCGCGGTTCGACGCCGCGCAAATCCGCCAGCGAACCAAGCGCGGCCACGAACTGCCGGCCGACAGCCTCCGCCTCCTGCACCGAGCGCAGATGCGCGCGGGCGGGGATCGATTGCAGAATGGCCTTCTGGAACAGACCGCGCGCTTGCGCAGACAGCATCAGGAGCGCGATCGACGTCGCGCCGGCGCCGCTGCCGAACAAGGTGACGTTGTCTCGATCGCCGCCGAAGGCCGCGATGTTGTCGCGGACCCAATGCAGCGCGGCGATCTGGTCCATCAGGCCGTAATTGCCCGAACCGCCCGACGACGCGGGATCAACGAGCCAGCCGAGCGCGCCGAGGCGATAATTGGCGGTCACGACGATGAGGCCGGCCTGCGCCAGCCTGGCACCGTCGAACAGCAGCTCGTTCGCGGTGCCGCTGACGAAGCCGCCGCCATGAATGAACATCATCACCGGCAGCGGGCCGTCGACCCCGAACGGACGAAACACGTTCAGCGTGAGGCAATCCTCGCTTGCCTCGGGCAGTGCCGGCTGAAGGCACGGCGCGCCGTACGCGTAGGCGGTGTGCATCTCCGAGCTTTCGTGCGTCGGCTGCGGCGAACGCCAGCGCAACGCGCCGACCGGCGGCGCCGCGTAGGCCAGTCCCTTGAACGACGCCACCTCGCCTTCGACGGCGCCGAGCATCTGTCCTTCGCGCGTCAGCGCGAATGGAAACTGTCCGGCCGGCTGAGCCATGGCCGAGCCGGCAAGCCAAAGGAATGCGGAAGCCGCAATGAGCGCAAGCACGGATCGCATCTTCTGGGCATTTCGATGCGCAGACGGGGTCCCGTGAGGTTATGTCCGCGGCGCGCCGGGAGGCAAGCCTCGCGGCTCACTCACCGCGCTTTGCGAGAATCTCCGCCAGCGCGCGCCGTGCGACGATGCCGAGCTCGCCGAGCGTGGAGTGGCCGGCCTGCGCGGCCTCGATCAGGCGTTCGGCGATGAATCTGCGGCTGTCGTGATCGCCGCCATGCGGCAATTGCCGGCACGTCTGCTCCAGGACGACGTCCATGTTCGCTTTGGTCCGCTCACTCAACTCTGGCATGACGCTCGGTCGCTACGCATGGCTTGTAACCGCAAGCATACACAGACGGATCGGGCATGATTAGCCCGGGTAATCACGGTCATTGTGCATCGCGATGCGTGTAGCCTGCGAACAGCGCGCGGCCACGATGCCGCCGCAAACGACCACCGAAGATTGCACTTGCTCTGATGACAAGCTGAACCTGCAGCGATAGCCTGCCGGCAAAACGACACATACGGGAGGAAATGCCATGTCTGACGCACTGGTCGCTACACGTGCCTCCGAGGAACGCGGAACCGCCCAGCGGGTCGATGTCGCCGTGGTCGGCGCCGGCTTTGCCGGCCTCTATCTCCTGCACCGCCTGCGCGAGGCCGGCTTCTCGGCCGTCGCCCTCGAAGAGGCCGGCGACGTCGGCGGCACCTGGTATTGGAACCGCTATCCCGGCGCGCGCTGCGACATCCAGACCATCGACTACAGCTACACCTTCGATCCCGAGCTCGAGACCGCCTGGACCTGGTCGGAGAAATACGCGACCCAGCCCGAAATCCTGCGCTATCTCGGCTTCGTCGCCGACCGCTACGATCTCAGGCGCGACATCCGCTTCAAGACCAAGGTCACCGAAGCCAGATGGGACGAGACGGCGGAGCGCTGGCTGCTCACCACCGACAATGGCGAACCGGTCTCCTGCCGCCATTACATCATGGCCACCGGCTGCCTCTCGGCGCCAAAGCCGCCGGAGATCGACGGCGTCAAGGATTTCAAGGGCGAGGTCTATTTCACCGGACGCTGGCCGCATGGCGGCGTCGATCTCGCGGGCAAGCGCGTCGCCGTGATCGGCACCGGCTCCTCGGCGATCCAGTCGATCCCGCTGATCGCCGAGCAGGCTGCGCATCTGACCGTGTTCCAGCGCACGCCGAACTTCGCGCTGCCCGCGCATAACGGCCCGGCGCCGTCGGACCGCATGAGCCTGCTGCAAAGCGACCGCGCCGCCTATCGCGAGCAGGCGCGCCAGTCGATGGCCGGCGTGCCCTATCCGCAGCAGACGGTCGTGAGCTGGCAATTGAGCGATGCCGAACGTCGTGAGCGGTTCGAACGTGCCTGGGCAGCCGGCGACCTCGTCCACATCCTGACCCAGCTCTGGGCCGACCAGGCCATCGACATCGACGGCAACAAGATCGTCCAGGACCTCATCCGCGAGAAGATCCGCGCGGCCGTGAAGGACCCCGAGACCGCTGCCGCACTCACGCCGCACGACCATCCCTTCGGCGCCAAGCGCCCCTGCCTCGATACCAACTATTACGCCACCTACAACCGGCCCAACGTCACACTGGTCAACCTGCGCCAGGAACCGATCAAGGCGATCACGGCGAGCGGAATCGCGACCGACAAGCGCAGCTTCGACCTCGACGTCATCGTGTTCGCGACCGGGTTCGACGCCATGACCGGCGCGATCCGCGCCGTGCATCCGATCACCGGGCGCGGCGGCAAGTCGCTCACCGACGTCTGGGCACAGGGACCGCAGACCTATCTCGGGCTCACCGTCGCGGGCTTTCCGAACTTCTTCATGATCACCGGCCCCGGCAGCCCGTCGGTGCTGTCGAACATGGCGGTGTCGATCGAGCAGCATGTCGACTGGGTGGTCGACCGCCTGGCTGCGCTGCGCGATGCCGGCTTCACCACGATCGAGCCGACCGAGACAGCGCAGGCCGGCTGGAACAGGCACATGGCCGACTGTTCGATGCTGACGCTGCACCGGCTCGCCAACACCTGGTACACGGGCGCCAACGTGCCGGGCAAGGTGCAGGGCCTGATGCCCTATACCGGCGGCGTCGGCCCCTATCGCAGCATCTGCGACGAGGTGGTCAGCCGCGGCATGCTCGGCTTCAACCTCACCGGCCCGAACGGCGCCGCGCAGTGCAATGACGGCGAGGTGGTGCGGCTGCAGCCGGACGTGCGGCTGGTGCTCAACCTGCTGGCGTCGCTGAACCTGCCGCCGATCGAGTCGATGGGCGCGGAAGGCGCCCGCGCGTTCGTGAACGAGTTCAACAAGGCCCGGCCTGCGGGACGGCCGATCGGCGACATCGTCGACGGCACCCTGCCCGTCACGGGCGGTGCGCTGCCTTACCGCGTCTACAAGCCGGCAACGCCGGGACCGCATCCGGTCGTGGTGTATTTCCACGGCGGCGGCTGGGTGCTCGGCGACGAGCAGTCGGACGAGCCGTTCTGCCGCGACATGGTGCGGCGGACCGGCATGATGTTCGTCAGCGTCGGCTATCGTCACGCGCCGGAGCATCGCTTCCCGACCGCGGCCGAAGACGGCTATGCGGCAACGCGCTGGATCGCCGAGCACGCCGAAGAGCTCGGCGGCAGAGCGGGCCCGGTGCTGGTCGCCGGCTGGAGCGCCGGCGGCAACGTCGCTGCCGTCACCTGCCAGCTCGCGCGCGACCGCGGCGGGCCCGCGATCGCCGGCCAGCTCCTGATCTGCCCGGTCACCGATTGCAGCTTCGATCGTCCCTCCTACAACGACAATGCGACCGGCTACTTCCTGACGCGCTCGCTGATGTACTGGTTCTGGGACCTCTACTGCTCGCCGGCCGACCGTACCGATCCGCGCGTCTCGCCGCTGCGCGGCAAGGTCGCTGGCCTGCCGCCCGCCTTCGTGGTGACCTGCGAATTCGATCCGTTGCGCGACGAGGGAATCGCCTATGCCGAGGCGATGGCGGCCGCAGGCGTCCCGGTCGAGCAGCTGAAGGCGCACGGCCATTTCCACTCCTCCTTCACCATGGTCGACGTGGTGATCACGGGGGTGCCGGGCCGGGTGCAGATGGCGGAGGCCTTGCGTCGCTTCGCCGGCCAGGCCAGCCCGGGGCACAAGATCGCGGCGGCGGCAAGCTGATCAGGCAAGGCGACCGGGAACCTTTTCGCGGCTGCTGCATTGTGGCGTTGTGGCATTGAGATGCAGCGACAGGTGCAGGCCCCGGCACGCAAATCCGCGTGCTGGGGCGTTTTTTGCGTGAGGCGGGACGATGGGGGACGTTGTCGGAGAGTCAAAGGTCGACTTCGGTGCGCTTGCGGTGCTGAATAAATGGCCGTCGCTGGCCAATCAGCGTCAGCCGGACCGGCAGCCGTATCAGGTTATCGAAGGCACGCTCGACGATTGCATCTCGGCGTTCATGGGCAAGCCGGTGGCGACCCGTCACCTCTATGAGATCCGCACAATGGCGCAGCCGCCGCTCGTCACCGAGGTGCTCTCGGCCGAGCACGTCATCGAGCTCTGGCGCCTCCGAGAGTTTCTCTGACGGCACTTCACGAAATCGCGCAGGAACCTTCTTCCGGTTTTTCCCGTTAACGGGGATCGGAAGCCAAGTCGTAAGCCAAGTCGCGAGTGCCTGAGGATGCTTGAAGCTGGCGCATCACCATCGATCGTACCTTACGGGGCGGACCAAACCTTGTTCGTGGTGGTCGATCGCCGCGATGAGAAGACCGAAATCCGCATCGAACGCAACGACCTCGAAGCCACGATCGGCGAGCTCGTCGCTGGCTGCTTCAACGACCCCATCAAGGTGATCTCCTTCAACACGCTCGAGCATTGGATGAAGGACATCTCGACCGACGTCGCCGGCGAGATCCGTGCGCGCTGCGACATCGACGGAATAGAGCTGCCTGATTATCTCAGCGACTTCGTGGAAAGCCATTCCTGAGCCGCGTTGCGCCGATTTGCGCGGCAACGAAAAGCGCCGCTGCCGCGGCGCTTTTCGTACAGTGTAGTCACCTTAGTGATCCCAGAACAACGCCAGCAGCAGAACGATCGGCAGCGGCACGCCAAGCAACCACAGCAAAGCACCTCGTCCAAAACCCATACTGTCCTCCTCTCTCTCCTGGCCAGATGACGCGGGAGACGAGAACAAGTTCCGCGCTTCGCAGGAAGCACGAATGCGCTCAGGGCATGGATCTGTGAAGGGTCTAAGCGCGATGCGATCAGGAGAATCGTCATCGCGCTTTATTGTTATTCAAGCATGATCTTTTCGGAAAACCGCTGCGCACTTTTCCGGATCATGCTTTAGGCGCGCCGGTACTTGCCGGCGATGACCTCGATCTCGCGGCGGCGTTCGTCGGCGAAGGCAAGGAGCTTTTCGATCGTCAGCGTATCCGTGATCCGTCTGGCGAGACGCTCGGCGCGCGCGGCCTGATCTTCAAGATACTGGATCGTGTTCAAGCGTCCCTCTCCCAACTGCCCCAAATTGCTTGGACATACATGGTGCTCGAGAAGCCGCTAACACCCGGTTAAGCGCGCGCCGCCTTGTCTCGTGAGCCCCTATTGCACGACCTCGAGCCGAACGTTGGTGATGCCCTTGTCGACCATGCCGAGCGCCTCGGCCGCAGACGGGGTAATGTCGACCACGCGTCCGCGAACATAGGGCCCGCGATCGTTCACCCTGACCGTGACGAAGCGGCCGGAATTGGTATCGGTGACGCGCAACTTGGTGCCGAACGGAAGGGTGGGATGCGCCGCGGTCAACTCGTTCCTGTCGAACCTCTCGCCGCTCGCGGTCTCCGTATCCGAATAGAAGCTGGCAATGCCGTGCGAAGCGGTCTGCTTTGCGTCACCGTGGGGAACGCGCGCCCGGCTGATCGGGCGTGGATGCAGCGCCGCCACACGGTGCGGGCGCTCGACCGCGGCCTGCCGGCTGGCGCCGGCGAGATCGGCCTTCTGGCGGCCGACCGGCGCTTGCGCGCAGGCGGCAAGCGAGGCGGCGCCGGCGATGGCAAGCAACAGCCGGCTCGAGGTTGCGAAGGAAATCCGGGAAGTTTCGGCACGTGCAATGCGAGACATGGTACGCCCTCCGAACGGGCGCGATTTTCGGCCGGCAATGAGGGCAGAACCTTGTCGGAACAAAAGCAGGCGTGGGGCCGCCGCCATTTCGCGCCGGCTGTGACGATTCCACCACACTGACGCGTCCTGAATCGGGACAGGCCCCACAGGGACCGGCCAATCCGGTGCCTCAGTAGTGCGGCTCGTACATCTGGGATTGGACCAGGGCCTTGACGTCGTTGGGCGCCGGTCCGGCCGCCAGCCCACGCTGATAGGCGACGTCGGCAACGGCCGCGGCGATGCGGACCGAGACCTCGCGAATGCGCGGCAACGCCGGATAGAGGCTGCCCTGCGCAAGATCCTCCTTGCCGACGCAATCGGCAAGCGTATGGGCTGCCGCCATGAACATCTCGTCGGTCACCAGCTTCGAGCCGCTGGCGATAACGCCGAGGCCGACACCGGGGAAAATGTAGGAATTATTGCCCTGGCGCGGCACGAAGCTGCGACCGTTGAGCTTGACCGGATCGTACGGGCTGCCGCAGGCGAACAGCGCGCGGCCCTCGGTGTAGCGATAGGCATCCTCGGCCGAGCATTCCGCCTTCGAGGTCGGGTTGGAGAGCGCGAACACGATCGGCTGTTCGTTGAGCTCGGCCATGGTCTTGAGCACCTCGGGCGTGAAGGCGCCGCCGACCGCGGCGACGCCGATGATCGCCGTCGGCTTTAGCGTCTTGATCGCGGTGAGGAAGTCGGAGATCGGCGCCTGGCCGGCATGCGCATAGCGCAGCTTGTGGCCGGAGAGACCTTCGCGTCCGCTGACGACAAGGCCGCGGGAATCCACCAGCCAATTGCGCCGGAGCGCGTCCGCTTCGGAAGCGCCCTCCGCCATCATCGCCGACACCACGAGATCGGCAATGCCGGTCGCCGCCTCGCCCGCGCCGAGGAACAGGATGCGCTGATCCCTGAGCTTGCCGCCGGAGATTCGCAAGGCCGAGAACAGGCCGGCCAGCGCCACCGCCGCGGTGCCCTGGATGTCGTCGTTGAAGACGCAGGCTTCGTCGCGATATTTGTGCAGCAGCTTGAACGCCGAATGATTGGCGAAATCCTCGAACTGGATCAGCACGCCCGGAAAGGTCTTTCGCGCAGCCTGCATGAACTCATCGACGAAGCTGTCATAGGCTTCGCCCGTCAGCCGCCGCTCGCGCAAGCCGAGATAATAGGGATCGTTCAAGAGCTCTTCGTTGTTGGTGCCGACGTCGAGCACGATCGGCAGGCACGCTTCCGGATGCACGCCGGCGCAGGCCGAATAGAGCGAGAGCTTTCCGACCGGAATGCCCATGCCGTTGGCGCCGAGATCGCCAAGCCCCAGAATGCGCTCGCCGTCGGTGACGACGATCAGCTTGGCCTGATAGGGCCAGTTCTTCAAGAGCTCGGCGATCTGGCCGCGATCGCGCGAGGATATGAACATGCCGCGCGGCCGCTGGAAGATCAGGCCGTATTTCTGGCAGGCGAGCCCGACCGTCGGCGTGTAGATGATCGGCTGGATCTCGTCGATATGGTCGACGACGACGCGGAAGAACAGCGCCTCGTTGCGGTCATGCAGCGCGTTCAGCGCGACATATTTCTCCAGATCGGTCGGCAGCGTGCGCAGATTGGTGAGGACGCGCTGCGCCTGCGTCTCCATCGTCAGCACGCAAGGCGGCAGCAGGCCGCGCAGGCCGAGTGCGGCGCGCTCGGATTCCGTGAAGGCGGTGCCCTTGTTGAGCAGGGGATCGCGCAGCAGCGCCATGCCTTGCGGCGGATTTGACGACGTCGATTGGGCAACGACCCGAGCAGGTCTATTCACGAATTCCCCCAAGGAGCTTCACATTGAACCAGCGGACATTGTCGGCCAGTGCTCCATTGAGATCAAGGACGTAGAGACCGAGGCGTCGATTGTGATCTCGCACCGCAGCGAGATCGTCGCGAACGAGTAGCAGTCGCGGGAGCAAAAGTTAACGCGGCAAGGCAGCTCTCTCTCCTCATGGTGAGGAGCGCGGTACGCGCGTCTCGAACCATGAAGGCCGAGATCTCGCCCGCGGCCATCCTTCGAGACGGCCGCTGCGCGGCCTCCTCAGGATGAGGAAAAGTGCTTGTGGCGCCGCGCGCAGCTATTCCGCCTTGATGTTGGCCGCCTTCACGATCGGCCACCATTTCTCGGTCTCGGCCTGCTGAAAAGCCGCGAGCGCCGCGGGCGTCTGCTGGTCGGGCGGTGGTATCTCCTGCCCCAGTTCGGCAAAGCGCCGCTTGACCGCGGCCTCGGCAAGCACGGCGACGACGGCTGCGTTGAGCTTGGCAACGATCTCCTTCGGCGTGTTCTTCGGTGCCCAGATGCCGTGCCAATAGGAAATATAGAGCCCAGGCAGGCCCGCCTCGTCGACGGTGGGAATGTCGGGAGCGGAGGCAAGCCTGGTCGGCGATGTCACGGCGAACGCCTTGATCGCGCCGCTCTTGACGTGTGCCAGCGAGTTCGCCGCCTGGTCGAACATGATGTCGATCTGCCCGGCGACGAGATCGATCATGGCGGGCCCTGCACCGCGATAGGGCACGAACTGGAAGTCGGTGCCGGTCTTGTCCTTGAAGAAGACGGCGGCGACGTGGGCTCCTGTGCCCGCCCCTGAGGTCCCCGCAGTGGCCTTGCCGGAATTGGCCTTCAGCCAGGCGATCAGCCCCTTGAGATCGTTCGCCTCGAGCGACGTCCGACCGACGATGAGTTGCGTGCCCATCGCGATCATTGCGACCGGTTCGAAGTCGCTCACGACGTCATAAGGCAGCTTGAGGATCGCTCCGTTCAGCACATGCGTGCCCCAATGACCGATCGTGATCGTGGTGCCGTCAGGTGTCGCGCGGGCGACGCGGGCGCCGGCAATGCTGCCGGAGGCACCGGCGACGTTCTCGACCACGACATTGGTGCGCAGCTCGGCGGCAATCCGCTCCGACAGGATCCGCGCCAGCGTATCGGTCGGGCCGCCCGCCGCGAACGGCACGATGAGCGTGATCGGACGCGACGGAAACGGCTGGGCGTTGGCTTGGGCAGACCAGGCCGCACATCCCATCAACGCGCCCACGACGATCGCAACGCCGCGCAATCCGGCCCACAACAGCCCCCGCATTGTTCTCTCCCAGTCTCTTGCCGCCCGCATGTTGGCAGCGGGCTGGAGGCGGAGTGAACGCTGCCGGCCGGATGGAGGCAAGCCGGAAATTTCCGCAGGAGCGACTAACCCGCGGCCCGCCGCGGCGTCAGATTGGCCGCGGCATCTGCCGGCGGCGCGATATGCATCAGGATGGTCTGGGTGGCGGATGCGACGTCGATGCCGTGCTGCTGGAAGCGGAGCTTCATGCGGCGGTTGAATTCGCGCTGGACCGGCCAGCGCCCCGCCTCGGTGCAGCGGATCTGGCCGACGATCGACACCATGGCGCCGTCCACCTTGTCGATGCCCCACAGCTCGAGGTCGCCGCGGATCAGCGCGCGGAATTCGGGTTCGCGGCGCATCTCGTCGACGATGTCCTTGAGGATCTGGCCGGCACGGTCGGTGTCTTCCTTGTAGGCGACGTTGACGCTGACCGAGGCGTTGCCGGCGCCGCGGCTGGCATTGGTGATGGTCGTGACCGCGCTGAACGGCACGATGTGCACCGCGCCGTCGCCCGCGCGCAGGCGGATGGTGCGGATCGAGACGTTCTCGACGACGCCCGAGAGCCCGGAGACGCTGACATTGTCGCCGACCTGCACCGTGTTCTCCAGCAGCAGGAACAGGCCGGTGATGAGGTCCTGCACCAGCTTCTGCGATCCGAAGCCGATGGCGATGCCGACGATGCCGGCGCCTGCCAGCAGCGGCGCGACATTGACGCCGATCTCGCTCAGCGTGGTGAGGCCGACGATCGTGGCGATCAGGCAGAGCAGCGCGGTGCGCAGCATCGGCTGAAAGGTGCGCAGACGCGCGGCGCGGGCATAGTGCCCATCGCGCGACAGCGTGTTGATCTGGCGGTCCAGCAGCGCGTTGCTGGCTTCCCAAATCGCGGCCGCGATGAACACGGCGAGGCCGATCGTCACCAGGGCGGAGATCAGCCGGCTGCCGATCTGGCCGCCGTAGAACCAGACGATGGCGTCCACACCCCAGACTTCGAGCACCGCCACCAGGCCGATGAAGACGATCGCGCCGGATACGATCTTGCGCAGCAGCGGCAGATAGCGGTTGGCGCGGATCTCGAGGCCCGGAAAGCGCTGGAGAATCTCCGGCTGGATCCGGAAGCCGCGGTCGATCAGGCTCAGCGTCAGCATAACGGCGACGCGCGTGATCACGGCGACCACGATGGTGCCGACGAAATATTGCAGCAGCAGCGAATAGCCGTTGCGGATGTTGAGCGCCCACACCGCCCACAGCGCGAGATCCAGTGCGATGGCGAGATAATGCCAGCCGCCGGCGACGCGGTTGCGCAGGCGGGCCGCGATCCCCTGCCGGTCGGCCGGCGCGCGGATGGCCTCGGCGACCTGGCGGCGGCATTGCAGGATGATGACGACGACGAAGAGGTGCACGATCAGCATCACCATGCGCAGCAGCGCGGCATAGCCGGCGCGGTGCAGGCCGAGCAGCAGCGCGACATTGGCAAAGGCGATGCCGGAGACGCCGACGCCGACGATGCGGCGCGCCCAGATCTCGACATAGGCCGCCGTCTCGGCGCGCACCGGAAACAGGCCGAACGGTCCTGCCAGCGCCCGAACTACGCAGATGAGTCCGCGCGAGAACGCGTAGGCATTGACGACGGCGAGGATCACGAGGCGGACCGTGGTGGGCTGGCCGATCTCGGTGCCGAGCAGCGCCGTCGCGACGCCCACGAAGGCGACAACGGGAAGTAGTTCGAGGACGAGGCGGCCGAGCACGGGGGGCAGCCGCAGCATGATTTGCCAGACGCGCGCAAGGCTGTGGCGGCGCTTGTGCAGCTCGGGCGCCGGGGTGACATCGGCGACCGACGACGGCGGATCGGCAATCGGCAGGGCCTGCGCCGGCAGATGCGCGGTTTGCGGCACGCGTCCCTCCAGGAACGCGACCGGGCGCCGGATCAGGCGGAACAGCACCCATTCGGCCGCCAGCGCGCAACCGATCACCAATGCGAGCTTCCAGGCGATCTCGATCAGAAGGTTGTAGGCCGCGGGATCGTTGGCCGTCCGCACGATCCAGTAATAGAACGCCGGAAAATGCGTGATCGTCCGCGCCACGCTGGCGATCTCGCTCGAGATCTCGCCGATCTCCTCGGACACCGTGAGCAGGAGCTGCGCACCGAGACCATCGGCCGACAGCGGGATCGGCGACTTCTGCGCGGGCGCGGGCGCAGACTGCTGCGGACCGGACGCATTGGCGATCGCGCGCAGCGTATCGATCATCTGCGCGCGCTTCTTGTCGTCCTGGAGCGTCTCAAGCGCTCGCCTGGCCTCCTCGGACGACAACACTGCGGCATTGGTCGTCGCGGGCTGAGCCTGCTCGGCGCGAACGCTGGGGAAGGAGAACGCGAGGAAGAGAACGGCGAGGAATGCCTGGGCAAGCTTGTGCGACACGAGGATTCCCTGAAAAAAAGCATGCGCCGGCGGCGTCGGGACCACCGAAACACATGCGTCATGTCGGATTGCCGTTATTCGCCTCCAGCCTGTGTCGGAAGTTGGCCTTGGAGGCGACATTCTCTTGGCATTTGTCGCAATCCGAAGATGGGGGAACCGTCAGTGGACGTCGACGCAATCCGTCTTTCTGTGGGATTGCCGCAGCTCGACTTTACAGAAGGTCGTTATGCCCGGTCTTGTCCCGGCCATCCACGTTCTTCGTGCCTGCAAGGCGTGGATGGCCGGGACAAGCCTGGACAAGCCCGGCCATGACAGCGTGGGGACAGAGGTAGCCCGCATGCAATTACTCCGTCATTCCGGGCGTCGGCCCGGAATGACGGCGAGGAGGAAGGAGGAGGAAAGCAGGATGTCAAAGGAGGCCACCGCGATCGGCCTCATCATGCCCATCCGACACGTTACTATCGTTTGGGGCTATCGATGTGATTCAAAATACAGCGCCGGGCAGGTAGGGGCTCTGCCTTACTGATGCAGCCCGCTAAACCTTGACCCGGCGTGCCGTTCGCGGTTTTTGCCGCTATGCGATAGTCCGAACGAGCTCCATCGCACTTAACGCGGCTGGATTTGCGGAGGTGGTGTCATAGACCTCCCCTTGCTCTTGAGGTGGACGTTGCGCGTCGCTTGTTTGCGACCATCGGCATGGTCCTCCTGTGACACAAAACTGTCAAGCGGGATCAGCCGGGTGAGACATCACAATCGAACCGCCGGTTCCGCAGAGCTCGGCGCGCGTCTGTTTTGCCCGACGCAGCAAATTCATTTCGCAATGATCAGCAATCCTTCCCGATGGCCATCAAGCCATTGATCTTGCTGCTGCCGGCTACTGTGCATGGGGTTGTTTTCGCGATTTTCGCATATTGTCCCTCTTTTCTTCCTGCTCCAGCGCCTTGCGCACCTCGTCGAACTCCCGCAGCGAGGCCTTGTCGGCGCGGGGAAAGCGCAGGTCGAGCTTTTCCAGCGTCGCATTGATCACCGAGCCGATCACGACGCGCGCGAACCATTTGTGGTCGGCCGGCACGACGTACCACGGCGCATGAGACGTCGCCGTGTGCCGGACGATGTCCTGGTAGACCGCCTGGTAGCGCGGCCACAGCGCGCGCTCCTCAATGTCGCCCATGGAGAATTTCCACTGCTTGGCCGGATCCTGCAGCCGGTCGAGGAAGCGCTCGCGCTGCTCGTCCTTGGAGACGTTGAGGAAGAACTTCAGCACCACGGTGCCGTTGCGGCAGAGATAGCGCTCGAAGGCCGAGATGTCCTCGAACCGCTCCTTCCAGATGTTCTTGGTGAGGAGCTTCTGCGGCAGCTTCTCCTTGGCGAGGAGCTCCGGGTGCACGCGCGTCACCAGGCACTCCTCGTAATGGGAGCGGTTGAAGATGCCGATATGGCCGCGCTCGGGCAGCGCGATCACGTGGCGCCAGAGGAAATCGTGGTCGAGCTCCTTGCTGCTCGGTGCCTTGAACGCATGCACCTCGCAGCCCTGCGGATTGATGCCTTCGAAGATCGCCTTGATCGCGCTATCCTTGCCGCCGGCGTCCATGGCCTGGAACACGATCAGCAGCGACCAGCGGTCCTGGGCGTAGAGCTTCTCCTGAAACTCGGTCAGCCTTTTCTTGTTGGCGTCGAGAATCGCCTGCGCCGACTCCTTGTCGAGATCGCCCTTCTCGCTGGTCTTGTGATCCTTGAGATGAAACTTGCCCGAACCGTCATAGCGGAATGGCGTGATGTAGCGGTCAAGTTCCTGGGCGAGCGGCTTGGACGGCTTCTTGCTCATGAGCGCGGGGCACCTTGCGTTGCGGCTTCAGTCGGTCGAGCAGGCTACCAAGGATGCCCTTGGGAAGGAATATGATGAAAAGCACGAGCAACACGCCGTAGACGAGATTGTCCCAGCCGACCGCCTTGGTGCCGAAGCCGATGCGCAGGGTCTCGGCCAGCAGGATGGTGATGATGGCGCCGAAGGTCGGGCCGAGCGAGACGAACAGGCCGCCGACGATGGCCGCGAACACCATCTGCAGCGACACCGCGATGCCGCTGACGGTGTCGGGCGTGATGAACATCTGGTACTGGCAGTAGATCGCGCCCGCGAGCGCCGTCATCAGGGCGCTGAGCAGCGTGATCTTCAGCTTCTCTGCGGTGACGTCGACGCCGGCGGCAGCCGCTGCGTCCTCGTCCTCCGAGATCGCCTCCAGCGCATAGCGGGCCATGCTGCGGTCGACCCAGTGCCAGATCACGATGCCGAACAGCCAGACCCCGAGCGCGATCAGATACCAGGTCGTCTTGTCGTCGAATTGCAGCGCCAGCAGCTTGTTGCCCGAGGTGCGGTTCGGCGTATAGCCCAGCGATCCGCCGGTGTAGTCGCGCGTCGCGGTGATGACCTGGAGCACGATGCCTGACAGCGCCAGCGTCACGAGCACGAAATAATGCCCGGTGATGCGGAAACGGAAGCAGGGATAGCCGACGATCAGCGCCAGCGCACCGGCTGCGGCCATGCTGATGGGAATGCCGATCCAGGGCGAAAGGCCCAGGTGATTCCACAGCAGCGCGGTGACATAGGCGCCGATCCCCATGAAGCCGCCGTGCCCGAGCGAGACCAGGCCGAACCGTCCCATCATCGACCAGGAGGTGTAGGCGAACGACCAGATCAGGATCAGCACCAGGATGTGCAGATGGTAGGGCTCGCGATAGACGAAAGGCAGCGCGATCAGCGCCGCCAGCCCGATCCCCCATGCTGCAAACCGCCCCTGCCCCATCATCGGCGCCTCGCCAAGAGGCCCGCGGGCCGGATGAACATCATGACGATGAAGAAGGCGAAGGCAAGCACGTAGCCCCATTCGAGGTCGGAGAACAGGCCGCCGAGCGAGATGATCTCGGCAAAGACGAAGGCAGCAATGAAGCCGCCGATGAAATTGCCGAGCCCGCCGAGCACGCAAATGAGGAAGGTGATCGGCCCGAACGACAGGCCGACGAAGGGGTGCACGTCATATTGCAGCACCAGAAGGCAGGCGGCGAGCCCGGCCAGCGCGCCGCCGAGCGCGGAGGTGATGAGATAGATCCGCCTGGTGTCGACGCCCATCAGCGCCATGATCTGGCGGTCCTGCGAGATGGCGCGGATCGCGGTGCCGGTGAAGGTGCGCGTCATGAACAGGTAGACCGCGACCATGCCGACCAATGCCGCCAGGAACGACAGCAGCCTTGCATAGCTGAAATTCATGTCGCCGAAGGCGAGCACCGGCAGGCGGATGCCGAGATTGCGGAAGTCGATGCCGAAGGCGACGGTGGCAAAGCTCTGCAGCACGAACAGAACCCCGCCGGTCGCGAGCAGCTGGTTGATCGGCGGCGCGGTCAGGAGCGGCGCGATCACGAGGTAGTGCAGCGCCGCGCCAAGCACTGCGACCAGCAGGATGGTGAGCGGCGCGGCGACGAAATAGCTGAGGCCGTAAACCTGCACCATGAAGTACATGCCGTACATGCCGATCATCACGAGCTCTGCATAGCAGATCCACGTGACGTCGATGACGCCGAAGATCAGATTGAGCCCGAGCGCGAGCAGCGCCAGCACGCCGCCGAGCAGGATGCCGTTGATCACGGCCTCCAGCAGGTAGATGTCGAAGATGTCGAGGAATCCCTGCATGCCCATTACACCCCGAGATACGCTTCCTTGACCGTGTCGCTGGCCAGCATCTCGGCCGAGGTGCCGGACGCGCGGATCGAGCCGGCCTCGATCAGATAGGCGCGGTCGACCACTTTCAGCACCTGCTGCACGTTCTGCTCGACGATCAGTACCGTCAGCCCGCTGGCGCGGATCCGCTTCACCAGCTCGAACACCTGCTGCACCACGACCGGCGCGAGGCCGGCCGACGGCTCGTCGAGCAGCAGCAGCTTTGGATTGGACATCAGCGCGCGGCCGATCGCGCACATCTGCTGCTCGCCGCCGGACATGGTGCCCGCCATCTGGTGGCGCCGCTCCTTGAGGCGCGGGAACAGGTCGAACACGACCTCGAGCCGCTCGGCAAGATGACCGCGCGCTTCCTTCATGAAGGCACCCATCTTGAGATTGTCGTCGACCGTGAGCTGCGGAAACAGCCGGCGGTTCTCCGGCACATGGGCGATGCCGAGGCTGACGATCTTGTGCGAGGGCGTCGCCACGACGTCGACGCCTTCCATCCTGATCGAGCCGCGCGAAGGCCGGATCAGGCCGGAGATGACCCGCATCAAGGTGGTCTTGCCAGCGCCGTTGGGGCCGATGACGCCGACGGCTTCGCCGGCCTTGACGTCGAGGCTGACGTCGAACAGCGCCTGGAACGTACCATAGCCGGCATTGACGGCGCGGAGCTCCAGCATCAAGCGCCTCCCGCGCGGCGGCGCGCTTCAGCGGCCGCGGCCTGCGTCGTCTCGGCATCGGTGCCGAGATAGACCTCGATAACGCGCGGATCGCCCGCGACCGCGCTCGGCAGGCCTTCCGAGATCTTCTCGCCGTGATCGAGCACCATGACGCGATCGACGACGCGCATCAAGACGCCCATGATGTGCTCGACCCAGATGATGGTGATGCCAAGCTCGTCGCGGATGTTGCGCAGCATGTCGGCCGCCTGGTCCATCTCGGCGTCGTCGAGGCCGCCGAGGCTCTCGTCGGCGAGCAACAGCTTTGGCGCGGTGGCGAGCGCCTTGGCGAGCTCGAGCTTCTTCAGGCCGGCGGCGCCGAGACCATCGACGCTGGCATGGCGATCGGTCGGCAGGCCGACCATGGCGAGCGAGCGCTCGGCCGCTTCCTCGGCCTTGACGCGGCTGTGGCGGCCCTGGCCGTAAAAGCCGGCGAGCGCGACGTTCTCGAAGATGGTCAGACGGCGGAACGGACGCGGAATCTGGAAGGTCCGCCCGATGCCGCTGTTGATGATCCGGTGCGGGGCGAGGCCCGCGATCTCGGAGCCGCCGAACAGGATCGAGCCCGATGTCGGCGCCAGCGTGCCGGAGAGCATGTTGAAAATCGTGCTCTTGCCCGAGCCGTTGGGGCCGATCAGGCCGAGGATCTCGCCCTGCTCGACCCGGAACGACACGTTGTTGACGGCAGTGAAGCCGCCGAACCGCTTCACCAGCCCGCTGACTTCCAGCACCAAAGCCCTCCGCTGCTACTGGTTGCTGTAGGTGGTGCCCTTCGGCAGCGGCAGCACGGCCTCGCGCTGCGCTTGGCTCTTGGGCCACACCACGTAGGACTTGTCGTCGACGTACTGGATCACGACGGGGAACGAGCGCTCGTTCTGGCCGGCCATTGGCGAGCCCTCGCCGTGGAATTTGACGCCGAAGCCGAGCATGGTGCCGCCTTCGGGTATGTCGGTGTCGAGTGCTGCCTTGCGCAGGGAGTCGGGATCTATGCCGCCATATTTCTTGATCGCTCGCGGCAGCACTTCGGTCAGGAACAGGTAGGTGTTGGACGCCGCCATGCCGACATGAGCCGAACGGATGGCGACGCCCGGCTTGCGCTTGTCGAACTCCTCGCCAACCGCCTTGATGATCGGCGGCAGCTTAGGATCCATGCTCTTCTGGTTGGCGAGCCAGATCGAGATCGGATCGGTGTTGAAGAAGTAGTTCACATCGGCGCCCAGGCCTTCCTTCAGCTTCTCATAGACCCCGTAGCCGGCGCCATGTCCCATCAGTGCACCAAACTTCAGCCCTTGCTCGCGGGCTTGCCGGAGCAACAGGGTGATGTCGGGATTGTAGCCGGTGTGGAAGACCACATCCGGCTTGGCCCGCTTCAGCTTGGTGACCAGCGCAGACAGATCCGGGGCCGTGGCCGAATAGCCTTCCCTGAGCACGATGTTGAACCCGGCCTTCTTGGCACCGGCTTCATTGCCCTTGGCAACGTCGACGCCGTAGGCGCCGTCCTCATGGATGATGGCAACCCGCAGGTCCTTCGGATCCTTGCCGAACTTTTCCTTCGCGTTCTGCGCGATGAAGTCCATCGTCATCATGCCGAACTGATCGCCGGAGGCCTGCGGCCGAAACACGTACTTGTAGTTCTTGTTCTCCAGCACCGCGGACGAAATGCAGGTCGTGATCCACATGAACTTCTTCAGCTGCTCGACGCGCGCTGCTACCGGCACGCACTGCGCCGACGAAAAGAAGCCGAGCAGCATGTCGACCTTTTCCTGCTCGATCAAACGGATCGCTTCATTGATGGCGACGTCGGGCTTGCTCTGAGCATCGGCATAGATCGCCTCGATCTTGTAGCCCTCGACATCCTTCGCGCTGTACTGATCCAGCATGATTCTTGCGCCGGTATATTGCAGCTCCGAGCCGCCGCCGGCGAGCGGGCCAGTCAGATCATAGATGACGCCGATCTTGAGCTTCTTGTCCTGGGCCTCGGCGGACACCGCCAAGCCTGTCGCTGATATCGCGACCAACAGCCCACGTACCAAACGGGCAGCCATGCGCAGGCGCATCAAAACCTCCCTGGACGATTGTGCATTGCATTCGTCTTGATCTTGCTTGCCCCCATCACATGGGCAGAGCGCAGCGATGTCAAGCCTTGCGCATCAGCGCGAGGCCAGCTGCTGCTCGACAAAGGCCGTGACAAATCGCGGCATGGTCGGCTTCAGATCACTCATCCCGCGCACGAGATGGATGGCCGACAATTCGGGCTCGTCCTCACGGGCGAGATTGGCTTCGATCCGGGCGCGCGCCTCGTCGCCCGACATGTTCAGGTTGAGCACCTGCATCATCGCAATCGTGGGACCGCTGACGACGCAATGCCAGTCCGGCTCGGCCCGAAAGTCCGCCGCCGTCAGGCCGGTCTCCTCCTCGAGCTCGCGGACGACGCTGCCGGGAATGTCCAGCGTGCCGCCCCTGACGTCGTCGAGATCGGGCGTGCCCGACGGGAAATAGATGCGGCCCGCGTTGGCGGTGTGCGCCGCCATCTCGCCCATCACGAAGGCGCCGTCGGAGGTGCGCAGCGCGCCCATGCCGAAACCGTTGAACACGGGGACGCCGGGAAAGCCCCAGTCGCGCCAGGCGAGGAAGCTTGCGAAATCGGTCTCGAAATAGGTCGCGGCGAAATGGCCGGCCGCGAACACAGGATCGCGCCCGAGCAGGACGCGGCCGTTCCAGATCTTCGGCCGCTCGCGCTGCTTCTCGACGAAGTGCGCCGCGATCTCGTCACGACGCTCCTCGGCGAACGGCCAGACGATCGGCCGCACCGCAAGATCGAGCGTCGTGACGCGATGAATGATCGGTGACGTCATGCGGGACGACTATCGCGCCGGCTATTTGACGCTTCCCGTGGTCTTCTTGGCTTGCTCGACGAACTTGTTGGTAAAGGTCTTGCTGACGTCGATCTTGGCATTGGCCACCTCGGGCGAGCCGACGCTGAACACCGCGAGCACGGCGTCCGCACCCTTCGGGTCCATCTTGCCGGTCTCCGAGTACATCGGGATCGTGTTCTTCAGCGCGGCGAGATAGAGATCCTTGTTCTTGCCGACCGTCTCTTCCGGCATCTTCGCCATGATCTCCTCTGGCGAGTGCGAATGGATCCAGGCGAGCGTGGCGAGGATGGCATTGGTGAGCGCCTGCGCCTCCTTCTCGTGGCCGTTGATCCAGGCCACGGTCGAGTAGAGCGCGCCGCCCGGATACTCGCCGCCGAACGTCTCGAGCGTGTCCTTCTGCGTGCGGGTGTCCGAGAGGATGCGCAGATCCTTGTAGCTGCCCTGAAGCACGGTCACCGAGGGATCGAGCATCACGGCAGCGTCGATCTGGCCCTGCTGCATGGCGGCGACCGCGGTGGCGCCGAGACCGACGCCGATCACGGCGACGCTGGTGGGATCGAGCCCGTTCTTCTTGAGCATGTATTTGAGGAAGAAGTCGGTGGAGGAGCCGGGCGCACTCACGCCGACCTTCTTGCCGGCGAGATCCTTGACCGACTTGATCTCATTGGTACGCGAGGGCGCGACCACCAGCACGAGGCCGGGATAGCGGTCATAGACCACGAAGGACTGGAGTTCCTGCTTCTTGGCGGCGAGATTGACGCAATGGTCGAAATAGCCGGAGACGACGTCGGCGCTGCCGCCGAGCACGGCCTTCAGCGCGTCCGAACCGCCCTTGAGGTCGACCAGCTCGACATTGAGGCCGGCCTTCTCGTATTCACCAAGCTGCCTGGCCAGCACCGTCGGCAGATAGCACAGGCAGGAGCCGCCGCCGACCGCGATGGTGACCTTGCTTTGCGCCTGGGCAAGCGAGACGGTGAGCGTCAGCGCGAGCAGTGCGCCGGCGAGCCTGGCAATCGTGTTCTTCATTGGTTTCCTCCGTTCGGCCGGCGGCACCATAGAGCAGCCCGGCTGGCTTGAGAAGCGCTGCTCCGGCCATTCGATCGAGACCGTCACGGCCTAGCCCCGCCCATCCGACGCGGTCGGCCTCCACACCAACAGGCGCCGCTCCACCAGCGTCACCCCGAAGTCGATCAGGATGACGAAGGCCGAGAGCACGAACATGCCGGCGAACACGCCGGCGACGTCGAACACGCCCTCGGCCTGCTGAATCAGGTAGCCGAGCCCCGCCGCAGATCCCAGATATTCGCCGACGACCGCGCCGACCACGGCGAACCCGACCGAGGTGTGCAGCGAGGAGAACATCCAGGACAGCGCCGAGGGCCAATAGACGTGCTGCATCAGCTGCCGCTCGCTCATGCCGAGCATGCGGCCGTTGTCGAGCACGGTGCGGCTGACCTCCTTGACGCCCTGATAGACGTTGAAGAAGACGATGAAGAACACCAGCGTCACGCCGAGCGCGACCTTGGACCAGATGCCGAGGCCGAGCCACAGCGCGAAGATCGGCGCCAGCACCACGCGGGGCAGTGCGTTGATCATCTTCACGTAAGGGTCGAACACCGCGGCCACCAGCGGCTGGCGCGCGAACCAGAATCCGATCAGCACGCCGCCGAGCGAACCGATCACGAAGGCGAGGATCGATTCGGTCAAGGTGATGCCGAGATGCTTCCAGATCACGCCGGAGGCGAACCATTTCACGATCTGGCTGAAGACGTCGAGCGGGTTGGAGAAGAAGAACGGCGGCAGCAGGATCTTGCCGAACACGGGGACGGTCGACAGCACTTGCCACAGCACGATGCAGACGACCGCGACCAGGACCTGGAGCGCGAACAGCGTCGGGCGCGACATCAGACCGCCTCCGCCGCTTGCGTGGATTGCGCGTAGCCCTTCATCACCTCGTCCTTGAGCACACCCCAGATCTCGCGATGGAGCTCGTGGAACTCCTTGTCCAGCCGCACCTCGAAAATGTCGCGCGGGCGCGGCAAGCTGACGCGCCAGTCGCCGATGATGCGCGAGGACGGGCCAGCCGACATGATCACGACGCGGTCGGCGAGCGCGATTGCCTCTTCCAGATCGTGGGTCACGAACAGCACCGCCTTGCGGTCGGCGCTCCACAAATCGAGCAGCAGATTACCCATCACCTGGCGAGTCTGCGCATCGAGCGGCCCGAACGGCTCGTCCATCAAGAGGATCTTGGGATCGCGAATCAGCACCTGCGCCAGCGCCACGCGCTTGCGCTGGCCGCCGGAGAGCATGTGCGGATAGCGACCCGCGAAGGCGCCAAGGCCGACGGAGGTCAACCATTGCTGCGCGCGCGGCAGCGCTTCGGCCCGCGGCGTGCCCTTGATCTCGAGCCCGATCGCGACATTTTCGAGCGCGGTTTTCCAGGGGAACAGCGCGTCGGCCTGGAACAAATAGCCGGCATCCCGGTTCAGCCCGGCCAGCGGCCGGTCGAAAATCCTGACGCTGCCGGCGGCTGGCTTCAGCAGCCCTGCCGCGACGTTGAGCAGCGTCGATTTTCCGCAGCCCGTGGGGCCGACAATGGCCACGAACTCGCCCTGCGCAACCGCAAGATGGGCTTTCTCCACCGCCGTATAGACCCGCCCGTCCCCGAGCCGGAACGCGACCTTGGCATCTTCCAGCGCCACCGCCGTGGGCGTCGACATAGGCTTCCTCCGAATTTCGCTTGATGCCTTAGCCGCTCGCGCGGCCAAGTTCAATCAAGGCGCCAAGCGTGATACGCATGGGGCATGCCGTGCTCTGACCCTCCCCTGGAGGGGAGGACAATGACGAATGAGCTGCATCGAATGCCTTCCAAACCGGCCATCAGCTATTCCCACGTCACCAAGAGCTTCGGCTCGCTCAGGGCTGTCGACGGCGTGTCGCTCGACGTCGCCGAAGGCGAGTTTGTGGCCATCGTTGGGGGCTCGGGCTCGGGCAAGACGACGCTGCTGCGGCTCGCCAACCGGCTGATCGAGGCCGATGGCGGCACCATCAGTGTCGAGGGCGAGGACGTGCAAAGCGTCGATCCGGTCGCACTGCGGCGCCGGATCGGCTACGTCTTCCAGAGCGGCGGGCTGTTTCCGCATTTGAGCGTCGCTGACAATATCGGGATCACACCCAGATTGCTGGGCGCGCCGGCGGCGGGCATCGCCGCGCGGGTCGATGAGCTGCTAGCGCTCGTACAGCTCGACCGCGATGCGCATCGCGACCGCCTGCCGGCGGCGCTCTCCGGCGGTCAGCGCCAGCGCGTCGGCGTGGCGCGGGCGCTTGCCGCGAAGCCTCGCATCGTGCTGATGGACGAGCCCTTCGGTGCGCTCGATCCCCTCACCCGCGACGCGCTCGGCGAGGACTATCGTTCGCTGCATCGCAAGCTCGGCCTGACCACGGTGATGATCACGCATGACATGACCGAGGCGATCCTGCTCGCCGACCGCATCGCGGTGATGCGCGGCGGGAAGCTGCTCGCCCAGGGCACGCCTGCCGAGCTGTCGACGAGCGGCGATGCTTACGTGCTGGAGCTGTTGCGCACGCCGCGGCGCCAGGTCGAACGGCTGAACGCGCTGCTGCCGCAGGGCGGCGCGGCATGAGCGTCCTTGCCGATCCACGCTGGGGCGAGGCGCTGGCGCATCTGCCCGATTATCTTGGCAACCACGTGCGGGTGAGCCTTGCCGCGCTCGCGCTCGGTCTCGCCGTCAGCCTGCCGCTGGCGATCCTGACGCGCAACCACCCGGCGCCGCGAGCCGTCCTGCTCGCGATCGCCAGCATCGTGCAGACGGTGCCGGGTCTGGCGCTGCTCGCGCTGTTCTATCCGCTGCTGCTGCTGGCGGCGTCGGTGACGCTGGCCTGGTTCGGCGTGTCCTTCTCGGCCTTCGGCTTCCTGCCGGCGATGCTGGCGCTGGCGCTCTATTCGATGCTGCCGGTGCTGCGCAACGGCATCACCGGGCTCAACGGCATCGATCCCGCCCTGATCGAGGCCGCCAAGGGCGTCGGCATGACCGCACGGCAGTCGCTGATCATGGTCGAGCTGCCGCTGGCGTTGCCGGTGATGATGGCGGGCATCCGCACCGCCGCGGTGTGGGTGATCGGCACCGCGACGCTGTCGACGCCGATCGGGCAGACCAGCCTCGGCAATTACATCTTTGCCGGACTTCAGACCCAGAACTGGGTGTTCGTGCTGTTCGGCTGCCTTGCCTCGGCCCTGCTGGCCCTCGCTGTCGATCAGCTGCTCGGCCTGATCGAGGGTGGCCTGCGCCAGCGCAGCCGCGCCCGCTCCGTGCTCGGCGCAGCCGGCATTGCAGCGCTGGTCGCGGCCACGCTGGTGCCGTCGATGGGGCGCTCGTCGCAGGGCTATGTCGTCGGTGCCAAGACATTCGCCGAGCAATATGTGCTGTCGGCCCTGCTCAGGGACCGGCTGCAGGCCGCCGGCCTCACCGCGACGGCGCGCTCGGGCCTCGGCTCCAGCGTGATCTTCGGGGCGTTGAAGGCCGGTGACATCGATCTCTGTGTCGATTATTCCGGCACGCTGTGGGCCAACCAGCTGCATCGCACCGACATCAAGCCGCGTGCCGAGCTGATCGCGGAGCTGAAGGCTGCGCTGGCGAAGGACAACATCACTTTGCTCGGCGAGCTCGGCTTCGAGAATGCCTATGCGCTGGTGATACCGAAGAAACGTGCCGATGCGCTTGGCGTCCGCACCATTACCGATCTCGCCGCGCACGCATCGACGATGTCGATCGCTGGCGACTACGAATTCTTCTCACGGCCGGAATGGGCGGCGCTGCAGAAAGCCTATGGGCTTTCGTTCCGCGCCCAGCGCCAGATGCAGCCGGACTTCATGTATGCGGCGGTCGCCAGCGGCGAGGTCGACGTCATCGCCGGCTACACCAGCGACGGCCTGATCGCGAAATATGACCTGGTCGCGCTCGACGATCCCAGGCAGGCCATCCCGCCCTATGACGCGATCCTTCTGCTCGCGCCAAAGCGCGCCGGCGACGAACGGTTGCAGGCCGCGCTCAAGCCGCTGCTAGGCAAGATCGACATCGCCACGATGCGTGACGCAAATTTGCGCGCCAGCGGCAACGACGCGAATTCGTCGCCGGACGTGGTGGCGAAGTGGCTGTGGGAAAAGGTGGGCGGGCGGTAGGCACGCCGCCCGCCCCGTCATCCTGAAGTGCGAGTGATGGGGCGCGGAGCGCCACATCGCGAGCCTCGAAGATGAACGGCCACGATGTAGATGCAGCCGGGCTGTCGCCCTTCGAGGCTCACCAAGCGGCCTACGCCGCTTGATGAGCACCTCAGGGTGACGGTGATAGAGTTGTAGTCGCGGTGCAGGCGAGCGGGACTACAGCCCCCGGATCATCCCGGCGTCGATCAGCAGGCGGTTCAGTCGCCGCGCTTCGGCGCCGTCCTTGCAGGCGTAGAAGACGCCCTTGCAGCGGAGCATGATCTCCTTCTGCTCGGCAAAGGACGGGTCGAGCGGGATGCCCGCGGCCTCCTGGATGACCAGCGGCAGATAGGGGCCGTCGATCGTCTCCATCACGGCCTCGCTTCTGACCGGCTCGAAATTGAGGGCATCGATCGCGTAATAGGTCGCGTAGAGACGCGGATCGTAGGCGTCGAGCTTCTTGCCGAGAGCACCCTCGTCGAGCCCGGGCTCGAGGATACCGGGCGCGAACTCCGGCTGATGATCGCCGTAACGCACGATCAGGAAGGGCTCGCCCGGAAATTTCTTCTTCAGCCCCGCGACGAACGCCTTGTACTGCTCGGCGCTCATCGCCTGCCGGCGCAGATATTCGTCGATGGAGGCCGCGTTGCCCGGCGCGCGCCAGTTCGGCAGCAGCTCGGGACGAAAGCGCGTCTCCCAGGGGAAATGATTGGCGCCGAGATAGATGAAGGTGAACAGCGGCTTGTTGGGCGGCTGCTGGCCGATCAGCTGCAGCGCCTTGTCGTAGAAGAAGCTGTCGGGCTCGACATCCTTGGCGCCGAGATCCTTCGAATCGAGGAAGCGTTCGATGCCGGTCGTCATCTGAAAGCTGCGGGCCGCCATGAAGCCGCCATGGGCGGGATAGAGCGACATCGTGTCGTAGCCGCAGCGGCGCAGCGCCAGCGGCAGCCCGCGCTCGACGCGGTTCGAGGCGATGCGTGTCACGAAATAGGCGAAGCGGCCGAACGAACGCGAGGACAGCCCCGCGAGCACGTTGTATTCGGTGAACCAACTCGGCCCGCCATTGCTCTCGGCCAGGAACGTGCGCTGCTTGCCGTCCCAGGATTTGAAGTGGCTGCCATAGCCCTGCGGCACCTTGATGCCGCGGGCGGCGCGGATGTCGAAACTCGATTCATCATGGATCATGATGATGTTCGGCCGGCGTCCTGCGGGGTGACAGGAATCGACCAGCGGCATGTTCAGCCGCTCATTGCTCGCAGCGGCCGATTCCATGAAGCCGTATTGCACGAAGTCGGAGACCGAACTGACGCCGGAGCGGAAGAATTTCGACAGATAGCCGTCGTCGTAATAGCCGCGCCAGGCCTCGTCAGGATGATAGAGCGAATAGCCGACCAGCGCGGCGAGGCAGGCCAGCTTGCAGGCGAGCGCGGGCAGGCGGCGGATGCGGAACGGATCGAGCCACCACAGCGCATACATCAGCGGCAGCGTGACGAGGCCAGCCAGGATCACCGACCAGCGCAGATTCGGGAAGATCGCGAACAGGAACGCGACGGTGTCGCGGTCGATCATCATCAGGTCGATGAAGTTGACCGTCATCTGCACGACGTCGTGCTTCAGCCGCGACAGCAGCACCAGCACGACCACCATGGTCAGCGACAGCGCGCCGGAGAGCGCCGGCCGGCGCAGCAATGTGATCCAGAAGAAATTGAGGATACCCCAGGCCAGCGCGAACGACAGCCGCGAGCCGAAATCGGTCTCGGTCTGGTACATCAGGGCGAGGGCGGCAAGGTGCGGCGTGGCAACGGCGAGCAGCCGCCAGATGCCAAGCGCGGCAACGCTCGCCAGCACGGCGGTGGTGGCAGAAGGACCTGGATTGGGCGCGGACGCCATCGAGGACACGCAACTCTGGTCCGGTGCGGTGATGCCAAGCCGTCTGGCCGGCCCGAGAACGACCAGGGCCTCCGGCGCAGCCGGAAGCCTGCACCGTGTCATAAAACTGTAACGGAACGGTCAAGGACAGGCAACGCGCGTCGTGATCCGACCTTCGCTTCATCCTGGTGGGCGGCGACGAGGTGCCCCACGTTTCGAGTGCCCGCTTGCCCAACTCCATCTCCTCACCCTGAGGAGCCCCGCGAAGCGGGCGTCTCGAAGGGCGAGGCCCGGACCGGGGCCTTCATGGTTCGAGACGGCGCTGCGCGCCTCCTCACCATGAGGGTCCAGCGGCGGTTGCCGCGGCGTCAGGATTTTGCGATCCCGGCAATGAACAGGTCGAGCACCGCTTCCGCCATCCGCTCGATCTCGCCCTCCTCGACGCCCCAGCGCGGAAAATGGCCGTCGAGATTCATCCGGGCAAAGCCATAGACCAGCGCGCGGCCGGCGATCTGGACCTGCTTGATGTCGGCCGGTCGCAGCAGGCCCTGCTCCGCCGCCTCGGCCAGGAGCCCCTCGGTCAGCGCGATCAGCTCGGCATTGTCGCGGCTCAGGTCGGCGGAGCTGCCGTGAGCGAAATAGCGGCCGGTGGAGATGATCTCGAAATGGGCGGGATTACGCATCGCCCAGCGCAGGTAAGCGAGCCCGAAGGCGCGGAAACGCGCAAGCGGGCCGGCGGCCGGCGCCTCGCTCAGCGCCGCCTCGATCTCGGCACGAAAGCGACGCTGCGCCTCCGCCGCCGCTGCCGCCATCAGGGCATCGCGGTTCGGAAAGTGCCGGAATGGCGCACCCGGGGACACCGCGGCCCGGCGCGCGGCCTCGCGGACCGAAACCTCCGCGCCCTCCGCCGCAAGCTGCAGCGCAGCATCGATCAGGACGCGGCGAAGGTCGCCATGGTGATAGGGCTTGGCCTGGGCCGTGGGGCGGCGGGCACGCGGCTTGGAGGGCTGACGAGCGGACATTAGGCGCTTCTAGCATCACCCGAACGTGAATGTAAGCAGCGATTACACCATTGACCAGTCCGATGCCCTGCAATGTAATCGATGATTACATGACGAAGGGAGATCACCATGTCGCAACGTCAAGGCTGGCTCGAAGGCTGGCGGCTGCTTGCCGCCCTGTCGTTGAGCCTGATCGTCCTCAGCCTCTGGATCGCCTCGATGCGGCATTTCGAGGTCGAGGGCGTGCGGATGGTGATCCGTTTCACGGCGCGCAGCTCGCTCGCGCTGTTCTGCCTCGCCTTCAGCGCCGCGGCGCTGGCGCGGCTGTGGCCCAACGCCTGGACCCGCTGGCAGCGCCGCAACCGGCGCTATCTCGGCCTCAGCTTTGCGGCCTCCCACGCCATCCACGCGGCCGCGATCGTTGTTTTCGCCTGGATGGATCCTGCCAGCTTTGCGGAAGCAACCTCGGTCGTCTCCTACATCTTCGGTGGCCTGGGCTATGTCGTCATCATGGTCATGAGCGCGACCTCGTTCGACCGCACCGCCGCGCTGATCGGCGCGCGCGCCTGGCGGACGCTGCACCTGGTGGGCGGCTATTATCTTTGGTTCCAGTTCCTGGTGTCGTTCGGCAAGCGCGTGCCGGCGATGCCGCTCCATGCCGCGTTCCTGATTCCGCTCCTGATCGTGCTGGCGCTGCGTATGATCGCGATGGCACGCCATCCGCGCGCGCAGACCGTTGCAGCGGGCTGAAGCGCCTGCCTTACTGCGGCAGGAACCCGAGCCGCTTGGCGATGATGCGATCGAGCGTCCGCTTCGGCAGCACGGCCGCGATCAGGTGGCGCATCGGGTCGGGCGTGATCTGGTAGCGCACCTTGGGGCTCGCCGCCGTCAGCGCCTCGAACACGATCTCGGCGATCCGCTCGGCCGGCAGGCCCTTGGCGCCGAGGTCCATCATGAAGGCCATGACCTTGTTCAGCGCCGGCAGATAGGGCGAGTTCTGGTAGACGGAGAGGTCGATCTGTTCGGCCTTGCTCCAGATCGGCGTCTTCACTGCGCCGGGAGCGACGATGATGACGTCGATGCCGAACAGCATCAATTCGCGGCGCAGGCTTTCCGACAATCCCTCGATGGCATGCTTGGAGGTGCAATAGGGCGCCGACAGCGGATTGCCGTTCTTGCCCGCGACCGAGCTGATCATCACGATCCGCCCCTTCGGCCCCTTCAGCGAGGGATCGGCGCCGAGCAGCGGCCCGAACGCCTGCGTCGCGATGACGGGGCCGATGACGTTGATATCCATCTGGCGGCGAAAATCGTCGGCCGACAATTCGAGCACGGGACCGGCGACCGCGACGCCCGCATTGTTGACGAGGCCGGCCAGCGTCTGCCCGCCCAGCGCCTCGCGGACTTCTCGCGCAGCCGCGAGGACTGCGGCTTCGTCGGTGACGTCGAACAGCAGCGGCGTGAAATTGGCGCCGAACTCGGCCTTGAGCCGCTCGGCATCGGCCTGCTTACGAACACTGCCGAAGACACGATAGCCGCGCCCGATCAGGAATTTTGCGGTAGCCCAGCCGATGCCGGTGGATGCACCGGTGATGACGACAGATCGCATGGTCTCCCTCCCTCAGGTGCCAGCAATCATGCCTTGGATTCTTGGCGGTGTCCCGGACAAGCGCAGCGAAGCGGAGCGCAGAGCCGGGACCCAGGGAGCCACAATGGACCCCGGATCAGCAGCGCAGCACCAACGTGCTGCGCTGCTGATGGGAAACGACTTCTTAGTTCTTGCTCTTGTCGACCAGCGCGCCCTTCTTGATCCAGGGCATCATGTCGCGCAGCTTGGCGCCGACTTCCTCGATCGGGTGCTGAGCGAGCTTGGCGCGGGTCGCCTTGAACGAGGTCTGGTTGACCTTGTTCTCGAGCATCCAGTCGCGGGCGAACTTGCCGCCCTGGATGTCGGCCAGAACCTTGCGCATCTCCTTCTTGGTCTCGTCCGTGATGATGCGCGGACCGGTGACGTACTCGCCGTACTCGGCGGTGTTGGAGATCGAGTAGTTCATGTTGGCGATGCCGCCTTCGTAGATCAGGTCGACGATCAGCTTCACTTCGTGCAGGCACTCGAAATAGGCCATCTCCGGCGCGTAGCCGGCTTCGACCAGCGTCTCGTAGCCGCCCTTGATCAGCTCGACCAGGCCGCCGCAGAGCACCACCTGCTCGCCGAACAGGTCGGTCTCGCACTCTTCCTTGAAAGTGGTCTCGATGATGCCGGCGCGGCCGCCGCCGATGGCGGAGGCGTAGGACAGGCCGAGGTCATGGGCGTTGCCCGAGACGTCCTTGGCGATCGCGATCAGGCAGGGCACGCCGCCGCCGCGCTGATATTCCGAGCGCACGGTGTGGCCGGGGCCCTTCGGCGCGATCATCAGCACGTCGAGATCGGCACGCGGATCGAGCAGGTTGAAGTGGACGTTGAGGCCGTGCGCGAACACGAGGGCGGCGCCCTTCTTCATGTTGTCGTGCAGGTGCTCACGATAGATGTCGCCCTGGAGTTCGTCCGGAGTCAGCATCATGACGAGGTCGGCCCATTTGGCGGCTTCGGCAACTTCCAGCACCTTGAAGCCGGCGGCTTCCGCCTTCTTGGCCGAGGCCGAACCCTTGCGCAGCGCAATGGCGACTTCCTTGACGCCGGAATCCTTCAGATTGAGCGCATGGGCATGGCCCTGGCTGCCATAGCCGACGATGGCGACCTTCTTGCCCTTGATCAGGTTCAGGTCGGCGTCGCGATCGTAATAAACACGCATGGTCGTTTCCTCGTTCAGGGCCGAAATCGGCCAATGGTCAATGTCCGAAGGGTGAAATTTGCGGATTTCGGGGGCTGTCTAGAGCATTTTCAGCCCTGAGGGAAACCCGTTTCTGCATGGAAATCCGCGACATCATGCATCCACGAAAACGGGGTAGAGGGAGGCCAGCAGCAGGATCGCCATCAGGATATTGAAGGCGCGGACCAGCCGCTCCGAGGTCAGGACCGGCCGCAGCGCGGAGCCGAACAGGGCCCAGACCACGGTCGAGACGGTGCCGACGATCAGGCTGATCAGGGTCTGGATCGCGATATTGAGCGGGAATTGGGCGATCGCCGCATAGGCGGTGATGGTGCCGATCACGATCACCCAGCCTTTGGCGTTGATCCATTGGAACATCGCCGCGCCCCAGAAGGTCATCGGGCCGCGGCCATCCCCCTCCCCCGGCCTGGCCGGGCCGGACATGGCGATCGCGGCGGCAAGATAGATCAGGTAGGCGGCACCGGCATATTTCAGGACGGTCTGCAGGATCGGATAGGCCAGGAACACGGAGCCGAGCCCGAGGCCGACAGCGGCGACCATGAAGGCGAAGCCGAGGACGATGCCCACGATGTGGGGGATGGTGCGCCGGAAGCCGTAGGTCAGGCCCGAGGACAGCAGCATGATGTTGTTCGGCCCGGGCGTGAAATACATCACGACCATGAAGATGAGGAAGGCATAGAGCAGCGACTGGGACATGCTCACCTCACGCCGTCTTCGCAAGGACTTGTGGCCGCTTCGCCAGCACCATCACGGCGATACCGCCGATCACGGTCACCATGCCGGCAAGCCGCAAGGGTCCGAACCGCTCGCCGAAAACGATGCTGGAGGCGGCCGAGCCGACGAACGGGACCAGCAGCGCAAACGGCACCACTTGCGCGGCGGGATAGTCGCGCAGCAATCGGCCCCACAGCCAATAGGCGACGCTGGTGGAGATGCCGCCAAGCGCCAGCATGCAGAGAGCCGATGTCAGCGACATCCGGCTCAGCGACGTCCAGGTCGGCGCCGGGCCGTTGGCGATCAGCGTCAGCACGAACAGCGGTACGGCCGAGGCTAGGCACAGCCACGCGAACAGCTCGAACATCGGTGCGCCGCGGGCACTGCGCAGCAGCAGATTGCCGACCGCAAAGCTGAGCGGTGAGATCATCAGCACGGCAAACGCAGCGACGCTGAAATCGTAGCCGACGGTGCCGCAGATCATCAGCAGGCCGATCGCGGCGACACCGATGCCGAGCGTCTGCATCGGGGTCGGACGTTCGCCAAAGGCGATCGCGGCAAAACCGATCGTGAACAGCGCCTGGCTCTGCACCACGACGCTGGTCAGCCCGACCGGCACGCCGTGAGCGATGCCATAGGCCTGGCTCAGGAACTGGCCGAGGAACAACGTGGAGCTGATCGCGATCAGCAGCGACCAGGCGATTTTGGGCTTGCGGATGAACAGGCATGGCACCGCGGCAATGGCAAAGCGCAGGGCCGTCATCAGCTCCGGCGAAAGCTCGTCGAGCGCGATCCGGCTCGCCACGAAGGCAAGCCCCCAGATGATCGCCACCAGGATGGCGATGAGGATATCGGCCGGCTTCATTGTTGTTCTCGGCTCTGCCCTGTCGTGCAGCCCTGTTGTTATTCGTCTAGCCTTGCTCGCCGGCCTTTGGTTTGCGCAGCAGATACGTGCCGTGCATCGGTGCGTGGTAATCGGCCGAGACCAGCGTGAAGCCGACGTCGGTCAGCATCCGCTCCATCACCCAGCCGAAGGTGGAATATTCGTCGCGCATATGCGTCACCACGCTTTCGCGCGCGAAATCGTGGTTCTTGATCTGGACGTCGGCCCATTGCTCGACGTCGCGCTCGATTGCGTCGGGCATCGCGGTGTAGACGATGTCGCGCAGGTAGAACGTTGATCCCGGCTTGAGCGCGCGGAAAATCCGGGACATCGCCACTGCTTTCCAGAAATCCGGCAAATGGTGCAGCGTGAATTCGCTGACGATGAGATCGTAGGATTCCGGCCGATAGGCGAAGCTGAGCAGGCCCGCGGACTGGGTCGCGACCTTTGCCTTGCGATCGCGCGCGTAGATCTCGGCGAGCGCCAGCATCGCCGGCGAGATGTCGATGGCGTCGACCTCGGCCCCCATCAGCGCCGCCTCGGTCGCCAGCACGCCGTTGCCGCAGCCGATGTCGGCGATGCGCCAGCCGCGCTGGACTCCCAGCATCTTCAGTGCGGCGCGCGCCCGCAGATCGGCATCGTCGTGGGCGTCGTAGATCGAGGCCACGGCGGGCTCGATCCCCATCCGGTTCCGCTCGTTATAGTACCAGTCGCGCGCCAGCATGGTTCACATCCCTTCAGGCCCGCGGCCGATCGCGGCAACACCCGTGCGCGACACCTCGACAAGGCCGAGCGGGCGCATCAGGTCGATAAATTGGTTGATCTTGTCCGTGTTGCCTGTGATCTCGAACACAAAGCTCTCGGTCGTGGCGTCGATCACCCGGGCACGGAACGCATCCGCGAGCCTGAGCGCCTCGACGCGATGCTCGCCCTGCCCGCGCACCTTCACCATCGCGAGCTCGCGCTCGATCGAGCGGCGGGTCTGGGTCATGTCGACGACCTGATAGACCGGGATCATGCGGTCGAGCTGGTTCTTGATCTGCGCGATCACCATCGGCGTGCCGGTGGTGACGATGGTGATGCGCGACAGATGCTTCTGGGCCTCGGTCTCCGAGACCGTGAGGCTTTCGATGTTGTAGCCGCGGCCCGAGAACAGGCCGATGACGCGCGCGAGCACGCCCGGCTCGTTCTGCACGAGCACCGCGAGCGTGTGCGTCTCGTTCGGATCGTGGCGCTCTTCGATGAAATAGGCGGATGCGGGCTGGTTCATTGTCGTCCCCTCTTGTCTCTCCGTCACGCCATCGCTGACGCGTCCGTCCCGACCCAACGGCGGAACAGATCGAAATCGATATTGCCGCCGGACAGCACGAGACCGACGCGCCTGCCCTTCAGCTTGCTCTTTTCCTGCAGCGCCGCGGCCAGCGCGGCTGCGCCGGCGCCTTCGGCGAGATTATGCGTATCGGTCCAGTAGGCGCGGATCGCGGCGGCGACCTCGTCGTCGGTGACCTCTACGATGCGCGAAGCACCCTTGCGGATCAGCGCGAATGCATCCTCGTCGGGGATGCGCGTCGCCATGCCGTCGGCTCGCGTGTTGCTGGTTTCGGTCGTCACGATTTTTCCGGCCGCGAACGACAGCGCATAGGACGGCGCTTCCGTCGACTGCACGCCGACGATCTCGGTCTTCAGGCCGAGCAGGTCACGCGCCATGATGCAGCCGCAGATGCCGGAGCCCTGCCCGATCGGTACATAGAGAATATCGAGGTCGGGCACTGCGCGGAACAGTTCGAGAGCGTAGGTGGCAACGCCAAGAACGAGATCCGGGTGGAACGAGGGCACCATGTGGAGCCCGGCGAACTGCGCGCGGCGCTCGGCTTCCTCGCGTGCCGCCTGAAAGTCCTCGCCGTGTTCGACGAGTTCGGCACCAAAGGCCTTCATCGCGCGGTTCTTCTCGACCGAATTGCCGCGCGGCACATAGATCACCGCGGGCACGCCGTGGCGGCTCGCGGCAAAGGCGAGGCTCTGACCGTGATTGCCGCGCGTTGCCGAGATGATGCCCGGTGTCTTCGGCCGCTCGCGCTTCAGCCGTTCGAGATAGACGAGGCCGCCGCGCACCTTGAAGGCGCCGATCGGCGTGTGGTTCTCGTGCTTGACCACGACCTCGGTGCCGAGCCGACCTGCGAGCAACGGCCAGGCATGCGCCGGCGTTGCCGGCACCGCCTGCCCCACGATCGCATGTGCGCGCTCGAGCTCTCTCAGGTCGAACATGGCCTCACACCAGCGCCTTGCCGCCGGCGAACGCCTTCGCGGTCGCCTCGTCATTGGCCTGCTCCGGCAACAGCATCTCGTTGTGCGCCTTGCCGGACGGAATCATCGGGAAGCAGTTTTCCAGCGCCGCGACGCGGCAGTCGAACAGAACGGGACGCTTGACCGAGATCATCTCCTGGATGGCGCCGTCGAGATCGCCGGGCTTGTGCACCTGGAGGCCGACGGCGCCATAGGCTTCCGCGAGCTTGACGAAATCCGGCAGCGCCTCCGAATAGGAATGCGACAGGCGGTTGCCGTGCAGCAGCTGCTGCCACTGCCGCACCATGCCCATGTACTGGTTGTTCAAGATGAAGATCTTGATCGGCAGCTCGTACTGCACCGCCGTCGACATCTCCTGCATCGTCATCTGCACCGAGGCATCGCCTGCGATGTCGATGACGAGACTGTCGGGATGGGCCACCTGCACGCCGACCGCGGCCGGCAGGCCGTAGCCCATGGTGCCGAGACCGCCCGACGTCATCCAGCGATGCGGCTCCTCGAAGCCGTAGAACTGCGCCGCCCACATCTGGTGCTGGCCGACCTCGGTGGTGATGTAGGTGTCCCTGCCGCGCGTGGCCTCGAACAGGCTCTGGATCGCATGCTGCGGCAGGATGACGTCGCTGCTCTTCTTGTAATAGAGCGAGTTGCGGGCGCGCCATTGCGCGATCTGCTGCCACCAGGACTTGATGTCCGGCTTCTTCGCCTCCGCCTTGAACACCTGGAGGATGTCGCCGAGGACATTGCCGCAATCGCCGATGATCGGCACGTCGACGCGGATGTTCTTGTTGATCGAGGACGGGTCGATGTCGATGTGGATCTTCTTCGAGCCAGGGGAGAACGCATCGACGCGGCCGGTGATGCGATCGTCGAAGCGCGCGCCGACGCACAGCATGACGTCGCAATCATGCATGGTCATGTTGGCCTCGTAGGTGCCGTGCATGCCGAGCATGCCGAGCCAGTTCTTGCCCGAGGCGGGGTACGCCCCCAAACCCATCAGCGTGGAGGTGATCGGGAAGCCGGTGACCTCGACCAGCTCGCGCAACAGCCTGGTGGCCTCGGGGCCGGAATTGATGACGCCGCCGCCGCTGTAGATCACGGGGCGCTTGGCGTTGGCCAGCAGCGCCACCGCTTTGCGGATCTGTGCCGCATCGCCCTTCACGCGCGGTGCATAGGAGCGGTGCACGTCGGATTTGCGCGGCGGATGATAGGTGCCGGTCGCGAACTGCACGTCCTTGGGAACGTCGACCAGCACGGGGCCGGGACGGCCGGAGGTCGCGACGTAGAACGCTTCGTGCAGCACCTTGGCAAGATCATTGACGTCGCGCACCAGCCAATTGTGCTTGGTGCAGGGGCGCGTGATGCCGACAGTGTCGCATTCCTGGAACGCGTCGTTGCCGATCAGATGCGTCGGCACCTGGCCCGAAATGCAGACCAGCGGGATCGAGTCCATCAGCGCGTCGGTCAGCGGCGTCACCATGTTGGTGGCGCCGGGGCCGGAGGTCACCAGCGCGACGCCCGGCTTGCCGGTCGAGCGCGCATAGCCCTCGGCGGCGTGGCCCGCGCCCTGCTCGTGACGGACCAGGATGTGCTGGACCTCGCTCTGCTGGAAGATCTCGTCATAGATCGGAAGCACGGCGCCGCCGGGATAGCCGAAAATGTCGGTCACGCCGTGATCGATGAGCGCGCGAACGATCATCGCGGCGCCGGTCATCTGGTTCGGATCGTGGCTCTTGTCGCTCATTTGGCTTGCTCCGGATGCGCTGTTGTCAGCGGCTTCGTTCGTGTCGGGTTCAGGAAATAAAAAAGGCCCCGAAGAGGGCCCATGCACACCGCCTGTCTTGTGGATGGCAGCTAGCCATCCCCGGCGGTGTGCCTGGGTACGACGGCGATAAGGAGTTTGGTAATAATGTTACACATGGCAGGCGCTCGGCTTCCCAAAGGTTGCGCGAACATAGCGGCCAAAGCCTGGATGTCAAGGCAATGCGGCCGTCCCCGCGCGATTTTGGCAGTGTAGCGGTGTTCCCCGGGTTCGGCGAGAGGTAAATTGGGGAACCCGGACGGAAAAGCGCGTCAGCCGCGGTCGCGGACCGCGTCGACAATCGCAGCGAGCCATCGCCTCGCCTCCTCCGGCTTGACCCATTCGAACTCCGGCAATTGATGCCGGAACCAGGTGAATTGCCGCTTGGCATAGTGGCGGGTGTCGGCGCGGCCGATGGTGGCGGCCTGCTCCAGGCTGAGCTCACCGCGCAAGTGCCGGATCAGGGCCGGCACGCCATGAGCCTTCATCGCCGGCAGCAGCGGATCGAGCTGCCTGGCGGCGAGCCGCTCGACCTCCTGCAACGCGCCGGCGGCCAGCATGGCATCGAAACGGGCGTCGATCCGTGCGTAGAGCGCGTCGCGCTCGGGCGCGAGAAACACCGCCCGAAAACTCTCCTTCGGCAGCAGCGGAGGCTGGCCTTCCCGGTGCCAGTCGAGCAGCGAACGGCCGGTCGCCTCGACCACTTCGAGCGCACGCGCGATCCGGGTGCGATCGCGCAGGTTCAAGCGCTCGGCGGCCTGCGGATCGCGACGCGCCAATTCCGCGTGCAGCGCCTCCGCACCGTTCCGTTCCAGCCGCGCGCGCACGTCCTCCCGCACCTCGGCAGGAATTGGCGGCACCACGGAGAGCCCGGCCGTCAGCGCCTTGAAATAGAGCCCGGTGCCGCCGATGAAGATCGGCAGGCGCCCTTCGGCACGCGCCTCCTCGAGCGCCTTTGCCGCGTCGGCCACCCAGGCCCCGGCCGAGAAATTCACGGCCGCATCGACATGCCCGTAGAGTCGGTGCGGAGCGCGCGCTTCCTCGTCCTGTGTCGGCCGTGCCGTGATGATGCGCAGGTCGCGGTAGACCTGCATGGAATCGGCATTGACGACGATGCCGCCGGTGGCGAGCGCGAGCTCCAGCGCCAGCGCCGACTTGCCGCTGGCGGTCGGGCCTGCGATAAGCACGGCCTCGCCAACAGGCCTTCTGCCGACTTGCTCCTCGCTCACGAAAACCTCAAATGTCCCTCGTCGCCACGCTGATCTGCAACCCCGACAATCCCGCGCTCGATACGACCATCGTCGACGGCGCCCGCGCCGTGCTGCCGCAGGCGGCGCCCGCGCACTGGCTGTTCGACGGGGTCGCGGTCGATATCCCGTTCGGCGCCGACAGTAACCTCGAACCCGACCGTCACGCCATCGAGCAGCGGCTCCGCGAGCTTCGCGGCGACCTGCCCATCGACATCGTCGTGCAGCCAGTCGGCGCCCGGCGCAAGAAGCTTTTTCTCGCCGACATGGATTCCACCATGATCGGCCAGGAATGCATCGACGAGCTCGCCGATTTCGTCGGGGTGAAGGCGCATGTGGCCGCCATTACCGAACGCGCCATGCGCGGCGAGATCGAGTTCGAGCCGGCGCTGCGCGAGCGCGTCGCGCTGCTGAAGGACCTGCCCGCCAGCGCGGTCGACGAGGTGCTGGCCAAGCGGATCACGCTGACCCCGGGCGGCCGCGAGCTGGTCGCAACCATGCGGGCCCACGGCGCCTATACCTGCCTCGTCTCCGGCGGCTTCACGCTGTTCACGACCGCGGTCGCCGCCAAGATCGGCTTTCAGGAGAACCGCGCCAACGAGCTCGTCGTGCGCGACGGCAAGTTCACCGGCGAGGTGAAGGAGCCGATTCTGGGGCGCGCGGCCAAGCTCGCGACGCTGGTCGACCTGATGGAGTCGTTCGATCTCGACGACATCGACTCGGTCGTGGTCGGCGACGGCGCCAACGACCTCGCGATGATCCAGGCGGCGGGGCTCGGCGTCGCCTATCACGCCAAGCCGGCGGTCGCGGCTGCCGCAGCTGCGCGGATCGATCACGGCGATCTCACCGCGCTGCTCTATGCGCAGGGGTACCGGCGGGACGAGTTCGTGGAGGGGTAGATCTTCTCTCGTCATTCCGGGGCGATGCGGAGCATCGAACCCGGAATCTCGAGATTCCGGGTCTGGTGCTTACGCACCATCCCGGAATGACCGTGAGTGTGGGCGAAGCCTCAGTTACTGCACGCTCAGCGCCACGAAGCGCAGCTCGCCCTCGGCATTCGAGACCAGCAGCAGCACCGACTTCTTGCCGTCCTTCTTGAGCTGATCGACCCGCTTCTGGATGTCGGCACCGCTCGACACCGCTTCCTGCGCGACCTCGACGATGACGTCTCCGGCCGAGAGGCGCTTCTCCGCGGCGTCGGAATTGGCGTCGACATTGGTGACGACCACGCCCTTGACGCTGTCCTTGATCTTGTAGCGCGTGCGCAGATCCTTGTTCAGCGCGGCGAGATCGAGGCCGAGCGCCTTCTGCGTCACCGGCTTGTCGGGCGCCGGCTCGTCGGTCTTCACCGCGGCCTGCACCTTCTCGGGATCCTGGAGGCGGCCGAGTGTGACCTTCTTGGTCTGCTCCTGGCCCTTGCGGATGATGACGACGTCGACCTCCTTGCCGACCGCCGTGTCGGCGACGACGCGAGAGAGATCCTTGGGATCTTTCACGTCCTTGCCGTCGAACTTGACGACGACGTCGCCGGGCTCGATGCCCGCGGGCTTGGCCGGGCCCTTGTCGTCGATGCCGGCGACCAGCGCGCCGCGCGCGGGCTTGATGTTGAGGCTCTCGGCGATCTCGTCGGTGACGCTCTGAATGCGCACGCCAAGCCAGCCGCGGCGCAACTCGCCGAACTGGCGCAGCTGGTCGACGACGCCCACGACCGTCTTCGACGGCACGGCGAAGCCGATGCCGATCGAGCCGCCGGAGGGCGAGATGATCAGCGTGTTGACGCCGATGACGTCGCCGTCGAGGTTGAACAGCGGACCGCCGGAATTGCCGCGATTGATGGAGGCGTCGGTCTGGATGTAGCTGTCGTAGGGCCCTGAGGAGATGTCGCGATTCTTGGCCGAAACGATGCCGGCGGTGACCGTGCCTCCCAGGCTGAAGGGATTGCCGATCGCGACCACCCAGTCGCCGAGGCGAAGCTTGTCGCTGTCGCCGAACTTCACCGCGACGAGGGGCTTCGGCGGCTTGATCTTGAGCACGGCGAGATCGGTCTTCTTGTCGACGCCGACCAGCTCGGCCTTGATCTTGGTGCCGTCGTTGAGGATGACGTGGATCTCGTCGGCATCCGCAATGACGTGATTGTTGGTGACGACGACGCCCGCGGTGTCGATGATGAAGCCGGATCCGAGCGAGTTGGTCTTCTTCGGGGCGCTGCCGCTGTCGCCGCCCTTGCTGCCGCCGCCAGGTCCCCTGCGGTTCTTGAAGAAATCGTCGAAGAACTCCTCGAAGGGCGAGCCGGGCGGCAATTGCGGCATGGTGTTGCCGCCGCCGCCCTTGGCCTCCACGGTCTGCGACGTCGAGATGTTGACGACGGCGTCGATCACCTTCTCGGCGACGTCGGCGATGCCATCCGGTCCGCGCGCCTCGGCCGGTGTGCCGAACGCGCTGAAAGCACTGACGACGAGCGCGGCCAGCCCTAAACGCAAGCGGGTCGGGGCAATGGTGGCAGCGGGCATTGGTATCTCCAGAGAAAAGGATTCGGTCCAGACTGCGCTCGAACGGGGGGACGGCGCAAGCACGGAGCTTAACGGGCCTCAAGAGCCCGATAATACGGCGAAAACCGGTCCTTCGGCTTCACTTTGGCGTTGGTGCGAGGTCTAGACCGGACGCCGCATAACCCAGATCAGGACCAGGCCGACCACGGCCGAGCCGATCCCGACCGCCCGCAGGATGTTATCCGGCGTGGCGATGGCGCTCTTCATGGCCTTGCGCATCCAGTTCGGACTCGCCGCAAACATCAGGCCCTCCAGCACGAACAGGATGCCCAAGCCGATGAGGAAGTCGGCGAACGCAATGGACCTCATCGGATTGGAACCTCCCGTTATGCTGTTCTTGTCCGGACGAAGGGCGGCCAGACCTGCCGCCCTCAGTCTCGCTTACGGCTTCGCCGGCGTATCGGTTGCCATCTTGCCGGACGGGTTGCTGAAGTACCGGAAGAAATCGGAGTCCGGCCGCAGCAGGAAGCGGGTATCGCTCGACTTCAGGCCGTTCTCATAGGCGGTCATCGACCGGTAGAAGGCGAAGAAGTCGGCATCCTTGCCGTAGGCTTCCGCAAACAGGCGGTTGCGCTCGGCATCGCCCACACCGCGGGTCTGCTCGGCCTGCGAGTTGGCTTCCGCGACGATCACTGTCGCCTCACGGTCGGCCTTGGAGCGGATCTCCTGCGCCTTCTGGCCGCCCTGCGCGCGGAACTCGGCCGCTTCGCGCTCGCGCTCGGTCTTCATGCGCTGATAGACCGCCTGGCTGTTCTGCTCCGGCAGGTCGGCGCGGCGGATCCGGACGTCGACGACCTCGATGCCGTAACCGTCGGCCTCGCGATCGAGCTGGTCGCGGATGCGCAGCATCAGCTTCTCGCGGTCGTCGCGCACCACGTTGATGAAGGTGACTTCGCCGAGCACGCGGCGCAGTGACGCGTTCAGGAGCGTGGTGAGCTGGATGTTGGCAGCCTGGATCGAGCCGACGCTCTGATAGAAGCGCAGCGCATCCTTGATGCGGTAGCGCGCGAAGGCGTCGACCACGAGCCGCTTCTGGTCGGACGCGATCGCTTCCTGCGACGGGTTCTCCAGGTCGAGAATCCGCTTGTCGATGTTGATCACCGAATTCCACGGCGCCTTGAAGTGCAGGCCGGGCGCGGTGACGACGTCGACGGGGCGGCCGAACAGGAGCACGATGGTCTGCTCGGTCTGCTGCACCGTGAACAGCGACATGTAGCCGAGGACCGCGACGAGCAGGAGCGCGAGCAGGGTGACGAAACCTGTGACCGGAGACCTCATCGGCTGCCTCCGCTCGAGGGCTGCCCGGTGGTAGGCGGCCGCTTGGTGGTCAATTCGCCCAGCGGCAGATAGGGCACGATGCCCTGGCCCGAGGAGCCGCCGTCATAGACGAGCTTGTCCGCGCCGCCGAGCACGCGCTCCATCGTCTCCAGATAGATCCGTTCACGCGTCACGTCGGGCGCCTTCTTGTATTCGTCGTAAACCTTCAGGAAGCGCGAGCTCTGGCCCTTGGCCTCGGCGACCGCCTGCTCCTTGTAGCCTTCGGCGGCCTGCTGAATCTGCGCCGCCCGTCCACGGGCCTGCGGCACGACCTGGTTGGCGTAGGTCTGCGCCTCGTTCTGCAGCTGCTCGAGATTGGCGCGCGCCGCCTGGACGTCGCGGAAGGCGTCGATCACCTGCGCGGGCGGATCGACCTTCTGCATCTGCACCTGGCTGATCTGGATGCCGGCGCCGTAGCTGTCCAGCGTCCTCTGGATCAGCTCCTGCACGCCCTGCTCGGTGACGTTGCGCGCACCGGTCAGGATCGGCTGGATCTGCGACCGGCCGATCACCTCGCGCATCGCGCTCTCGGCCACCGCCTTCACGGTGCCCTCGGGGTTCTGGATGTTGAAGAGGAAGTCACCGACGCCATCGGGCTTGATGCGCCACAGCACGGTGAAATCGACGTCGACGATGTTCTCGTCGCCGGTCAGCATCAGGCTCTCTTCCGGCACGTCACGGATGGAGCGGCCGCGCCGCGCCGGATCCTCGATCAGCGTCATGCCGATCGAGATGGTGTTGACGCGCAGCGCCTTGGGCAGCAGCACGGTCTCGATCGGATAGGGCAGATGATAGTTCAGGCCCGGCTGCACGGTGCGGACATGCTTGCCGAAGCGCAGCACGACGCCGAGCTCTTCGGACTGCACGCGGAAGAAGCCCGACAGCAGCCAGAACGCGATGATGAGCAGGACGATCAGCGTGATGCCGATGCCGGAGAAATAGCCGCCCGGCATGATCTGCTGGAGGCGGTCCTGGCCGCGCCGCAGAAGGTCTTCCAGATCCGGCGGCCTCGGCCCGACCGGTTGCGGGCCTGAGCCCCATGGTCCCTTTGGACCCGAGCCCCACGGGCCACCGCCCTGATTCTTCCACGGCATTCGACGCTCTCCTCGGCAGGGTGGAAACGCCCCCGCCCGCTTTGTCCGGTCCGGCTTTATAGGGGACAGGCAGGTCCCTTACAACGCGGCCCTGACCGTCCTTCGAGCTATGCTCGGGCACGAAAAAGTCAATGTAAACATTGACGAAAGCGGTTAATGGCCGCGCCGCCGACGATATGTCACATAGGAGAAGTCGGCGCTGTCGTCGGGACCGGCAGGATGGCGGACCCGGTCAACCTCGTCCCATTCGCCCTTGTCGATGTCGAAATACGTATCCCCTTCGGGCCGGGCATGGACTTCGGTGATTTCGAGGCGATCGGCGCGCTCGAGCCATTGCCGGAAGATCTCGGCGCCGCCGATCACCGCGATGGCAGTGGCCGAACGCCGCAGGGCATCCCCGCGCGCAACCGCGTCCGCATCCGCGGCCGACGTCGTGACGATGGCCCCGTTGGCACGATAGGCCGGATCGCGCGTAACCACGATGTTGGTGCGGCCCGGCAGGGGACGGCGGGGCAGCGATTCGAAGGTCTTGCGGCCCATGATCACGGGCTTGCCGATGGTCAGCGCCTTGAAGCGCGCCATGTCGGATTTCAATCGCCACGGCATCGCGTTGCCCGCACCGATGACGCCGTTCTCCGCGATCGCGACGACGAACACGATCTCCATCAGGCAGAGCTCCCGGCAAGCCGCGTCAGCGCCGGCCCGGTGACGCGGCATAGCGTCCAGTCGTCCATCATGACGGCGCCGAGCGATTTGTAGAACGCGATTGACGGCGCGTTCCAGTCGAGCACCGCCCATTGCAGGCGCGCCCAGCCGTTGTCGACGCATTCCTTCGCGAGATAGACCAGCAGCGCCTTGCCGAGCCCTCTGCCCCGATGCGACGGCCGCACGTAGAGATCTTCGAGATAGATGCCGTGGCGACCGCTGAAGGTCGAGAAATTCGTGAACCAGACCGCGAAACCGACGGCCTCGTCGTTCCATTCGGCGATCGCGCAATAGAGTTGCGGCCTTTCACCGAACAGCGCGTCGTTGATGTCAGCCTCGGTCGCCTCCACCTCGTGGGAGAGCTTCTCGTGCTCGGCGAGTTCGCGGATGAAGGAGAGGACGAGCCCCCCTTCTCCGGGCTGCGCACGGCGGATGGTCAACGACATCTGCGTCAGACCGCGACTTCCGCCTTGATGTGCGGATGCGGATCGTAGCCGACCAGCTCGAAATCCTCGTAGCGGAAGGAGAAGATGTCCTTCACATCAGGATTGATCCGCATCGCCGGCAGCGCACGCGGTGCGCGGCTGAGCTGGAGCTTTGCCTGCTCCAGATGGTTGGAATAGAGATGGGCGTCGCCGAACGAATGCACGAAGTCGCCGGGCTTCAGCCCGGTGACCTGCGCCACCATCATGGTGAGCAGCGCATAGGAGGCGATGTTGAAGGGCACGCCGAGGAAGACGTCGGCCGAGCGCTGATAGAGCTGGCACGACAGTTTGCCGTTCGCGACATAGAACTGGAACAGGCAATGGCACGGTGGCAGTGCCATCTTGTCGACTTCGGCCGGATTCCACGCCGAGACGATCAGGCGGCGGGAGTCCGGATTGCGCTTGATCATGTCGACCACGTTCGCGATCTGATCGATGCTGCGGCCGTCGGGCGCGGGCCAGGAGCGCCATTGATGGCCGTACACCGGGCCGAGATCGCCATTGGCATCCGCCCACTCGTCCCAGATCGTGACGCCGTTGTCGCGCAGATATTTGACGTTGGTGTCGCCCTTCAGGAACCACAATAGCTCATGCACGATCGCCTTCAGCGGCAGCCGCTTGGTCGTCAGCATCGGGAAGCCGGCCGACAGATTGAAGCGCATCTGATGGCCGAACACCGAGAACGTGCCGGTGCCGGTGCGGTCGGTTTTCTCCGCGCCGTCCGAAAGAATCCGCTCGAGCAGGTCCTGGTACTGGTGCATGTGCGACTATGCCTTTGGGAAGGCGGCGAACTTAGCGGCCGCCCCCGCGCTGCAACAGCGGCGATTCGCTGTCCGCACCGATTATACCCGGAAAAGTGAGCGCTCCCGGCGCAAACGACAAGGGGCGGAACTCGACGTCCCGCCCCTCGTCTATCGGCTTGATAGCATTGCCTAAGTTGCCGGCTTCAGCACCGGGGTCCACTTCGCGATCTCGTTCTTGACGAGGGTCGCCAGCGCCTCCGGCGTCCGCTCCGCCGCGGCGGGAATGACGCTACCGAGCTCGAGCAGGCGCTTCTTCACGTTCTCGTCGTCGAGTGCCTTGCTGGCCGCAGCGTTCAGGCTGGCCACGATCGCCGCCGAAGTTCCCTTGGGCGCGAACATCGCATTCCAGGCCTGGGCCTGGAATTTCGGCAGGCCGGCTTCCGCCGTGGTCGGCACGTTCGGCAGCGACGGATTGCGCTGCGGTGTTGCGATCGCATAGGCCTTGATGGTGCCGGCGTTGATCTGCGGCACGGCGTTGACGATCTGGTCGCACATGTAGTCGACCTGCCCCCCCACCAGCGCGTTCATCGCAGGTCCGGTGCCGTTGAAGGGCACGCTGACCGGCTTGACGTCGAGGATCGAGTGGAGGAGCTCGCACGAGACGTGCGAGACCGAGCCGACGCCGGCATGCGCCGCGTTCACCTTCTCGGCGTTGGCCTTCACGTAGGTCACGAACTCGTTCAGGTCCTTGGGCGGAAAGTCCTTGCGCGCCAGGATGAGGATCGGCGTGCCTGCGAGCAGCGCGATCGGCTCGAAATCCTTCTCGGGATGATAGGCGAGCTTCGGATAGAGCGGCACCGAGGCGGCGTGCGTGCCCATGTGCCCGGTGATCAGCGTATAGCCGTCATTGGCCGCGCGCGCGGCGCGCGTGGTCGCGGTGGTGCCGCCGGCGCCGACCACGTTCTCGATGATGACGCTCTGTCCGAGCGTCTGCGCCATGTGGCCGGTGACGATGCGCGCGATGACGTCGGTCGGACCGCCGGCCGCAAACGGCACGATCATGGTGATGCTGCGCGTCGGGTAGGTCTGGGCCTTTGCCGGTGCGACAAAGGCGCATAGCGAGGCAAGCGCTGCGGCACATGCGCCCGAAGCGATCGTGCGAATGGAAGTCATATCGTTCTCCCGGGACAAGATGCCGGCCACAAGGGCCGGCATTTTCATTTCACGAAGCCGTCACACAAGTCGATTCGACTTCCGAATGCGGCGTGCCGACGCAGGCGGTGGTCAGTTCTCGGATTCGGTGAACACCTCGTCGCGCTTCGATCGCAACGAAGGCAGCACGGTAAGGACGAGGAGGCCCGCCGCGACCGCCAGCAGCACTGCCGACAACGGACGCGTCAGGAACACGCTCCAGTCGCCACGCGAGATCAGCAGCGCACGGCGCAGGTTCTCCTCCATCAACGGTCCCAACACCATGCCAAGCAGCAGAGGTGCCGGCTCGAAATCGTGCTTGATCAGCCAGTAGCCGACGAGACCGAACACGCCGGCGAGGATGACGTCGACCGGCGCGTTGTTCACCGAATAGATGCCGATCGCGCAGAAGATCACGATCGAGGGGAACATCAGCCGGTAGGGCACGCGCAGCAGCCGCACCCAGATTCCGACCAGCGGCAGGTTGATGATGATCAGCATCAGATTGCCGATCCACATCGAGGCGATCATGCCCCAGACGAGGTCCGGCTGCTTCTGCATCACCTGCGGGCCCGGCACGATGCCGTGGATGGTCATCGCGCCCACCATCAGCGCCATCACCGCGTTCGGCGGGATGCCGAGCGTGAGCAGCGGAATGAAGGAGGTCTGCGCGGCGGCGTTGTTGGCGCTCTCCGGCCCCGCCACGCCCTCGATCGCGCCGCGGCCAAACCGCGACGGGTCCCTGGCGAGCTTCTTTTCGAGCGTATAGGCGCCGAATGATGCAATCGTCGCACCGCCGCCGGGCAGGATGCCGAGGATCGAGCCGAGCACGGTGCCGCGCAGGATCGCGGGCGTCGAGTCCATCAGATCCTTCTTCGTCGGCATCAGGCCGGTGATCTTCTGCTGCACGAGGTCGCGGCTCATCTCGGCGCCGGCATCGAGATTGCGGATGATCTCCGCAAAGCCGAATACGCCCATCGCCACCGTCGCAAAGCCGAGGCCGTCGGCGAGTTCCGGAATGTTGAAGGCCATGCGGGAGGCGCCGGTTTCGATGTCCGAGCCGACCATCGACAGCAACAGGCCGAACACGATCATCGCGATCGCCTTCAGCACCGAGCCCTTGGCCAGCACGACCGCAAAGATGAGGCCGAGCACCATCAGCGAGAAATACTCGGCCGGACCGAACGCCAGCGCCAGCTTGGTCAGGGGCGCGCCGAGCACGGCGATGAGCACGGTCGCGACGCAGCCGGCGAAGAACGAGCCGATCGCGGCGATCGCCAGCGCCGGGCCCGCGCGGCCCTGCCTCGCCATCTGGTGGCCGTCGATGGCGGTGACAACGGACGTCGCCTCCCCGGGTATGTTGACCAGGATCGACGTGGTCGAGCCGCCATACTGGGCGCCGTAATAGATGCCGGCGAGCATGATCAAGGCGCCGACCGGCGGCAGTCCGAAGGTGATCGGCAGCAGCATCGCGACGGTCGCGATGGTGCCGATGCCCGGGAGCACGCCGACCAGCGTGCCGACGAGGGCGCCGATCAGGCACATCAGCAGGTTGATCGGGGTGAGCGCGACGGCGAAGCCGTGAGCGAGGTTGGCAAAAATATCCATCACGCCCTCACTGGATCAGGAAACGCGGGTACATCGGCATGGGCAGCCCGAGCACATAGGGGAACAGGATGGTGCAACCGAGCGTCAGGCAGGCACCGACGATTACCGCTTCACGCCAGCGCGTCTCCTGCGAGCCCGCCGCCGCGATCATGAAGCTGATGAAGGCCGTGACCACGACGCCGAGCGGCCGGATCGACAGGGCGAAGAAGAGGATCGCGGCGACCACGAACAGCGGTCCTCGCCAGGAATAATGGGCCATCGACGGCCCATTGGTCAGAAGACCGGTCAGGGCGATGGCCGCGGACAAGGCAACCAGCAGTCCGCCGAACATGCGGGGCGCGGTGCCGGCGCCGAAGGAGAAGCCCCGCATGCCCTGCAGATCGCTTCCCGCCCACAGCGCGAACAGGGCAACCGCCATCAGGACGACGCCACCGACATAATCCTGCGCCGACCGTACCGTCATGAACAGCGTGAGGATCGCCACCACCAGCAGCGGATAGGAATAGATCAGCGCGAGCAGCACCTCGGACGAGATCTTCTTGGTGCCGCCGCCGAACGATCCGAAGATCGCACTGGGCGCGCCTGCGAGCAGCGCGGTCACGTGACTGGTGACCACCGTCCCCGGGCCGCGGCCGGCGCCCCAGCCGAAGATCGTCCCGATCGACCAGATCAATTCGAAGATCTGCGGCGCAATCGCCAGCAGACAAAAGCCGAGCGCCAACCGGGTATTTCGGCTGGCCGTCGCTGAGTGGCCCATCGTGTCGGCCATGCATGTCTCCTCCGCGACCCGTAAGTCACGAGCACTGTTGTTCTAAATCGGCTGGAACTGGATCCCCCGCCCGGATCATTGCCTAGCGATTTTCATTACACAATGCCAGCAAAACCCAACAGCCCGCCGGCAAGCAACAGCCACAGGGGATTGATGCGCGAGATCGATGCGATCAGCGCAACCATTGCGGTCAGAAGCAGTGCAGCAATCGTGCGATCGGTCGACTGGGCCAGGATCAGGGCGCTCGCTGCCATCAATCCGATCGAGAGCGGAACCAGTGCAGCTTGAATCAAGCCGGGCCAGCGCGATTGGCTGGGCCGATCCAGGAGCCGGCTGACATAATAGGCAAGCAGCGCCGTCGGCAGGCACATCGCCAGCGTCGCCGCCAGCGCGCCGGGGATGCCGGCAACGGCATAGCCGATCAACGTCACGATAAGCACGTTCGGACCTGGCGAGAGCTGCGCGATCGCATAGGCATCGGTGAACTGCTTGTCGGTCATCCAGTGATTCACCTCGACCGCGATGCGATGCATTTCGGGCACCGCCGCAGCGGCGCCGCCGACCGCGAACAGCGACATCAGTCCAAAGGTGGCGATCAGCGCCCAGATCGGGCTTTCGGCGTTCATGCTGCTACTTTCCGTCGCAGGATATAAGTGGCGCCGATGCTCACGGGGATCGCGACCAGCAACACCGCCTGAAGCGGCAGGCGAAGCAGGCCGATGGCGAGGAACACACCGAGCATCAGGATCAGCGCGAGCGGCTCCGTCCGCTTCAGCAGCGGCGTCATCATGCGGAAGACCACCGCGATCAGGAGACCGACGGCCGCGCATGAGATGCCGGCCAGGCTGCGGCGCAACACGTCGAGGTCGCCAAAACGGGCGTAGACGATCGCGACAACCATCATGATCAGCGTCGGGGGCAGCAACAGCCCGGCAAAGGCGGCAACCCCGCCGGCAATACCGCGCAGCCTCGACCCGAACACCATCGACAGATTGACGATGTTGGGCCCGGGCAGGAAATGGCAGAGCGCGAAGGTCTCGTTGAACTCGTCCGCCGTCATCCAGCGGTGCTGCTCGACGATGGCCCGCCGGGCAAACACCAAAACCCCGCCGAAACCGGCCAGCGACATCCTGGCGAAGGCCAGAAACAGTTCCAGCAGGCCGGGCGGAGCAACGCTCGGCGCTGGATGATCCGGCAGTCGATCTGATTGTTGGCCGGCCGGTGCTGAATCCTCGGACATCTCAGAAGCTTAGACCGCCGGCGCCGACGCGGCCAAGATCAGGCCCGCCTCGGTGTGGAACCTATCCAAAGAGAAGCTTGGGAGAGGCGTGCAAAACCCCTGTTTTTCGAAACCCTTGCGCCCTATATTGGGGGTGCCGGTTCGCCGGCTATGGAAATAAACGGTCGTCGCAATAAACCATTCGGACCCGGGGGCGGTACCCGGCGCCTCCACCAAAGCCCACCAACCGACTATCCGGAAGCGGGCTTTGGCGGGGGCGAAATAGGATCGACGAGGGCGTAAAGGGCGTACTTTTTCCCGGTATTGTTCCGCCGTTATCGGGCTACTGCAATAGTTGCCAACGACAACTTTGCTCCGGTTGCTCAGGCTGCGTAACGCAGTTTGAAAGACCATCTTAAAGTCCTAACGGGTTAAGCTCCGTTAGGCGGGGTTCGGAGGCACCTGGCAACAGAAGCCTCCACTTGCCTTTCTTTCTTCTCCGGCGGGGGACTCCTGCTGGCCCGTCAGGCGCGATATTGTTGCGGCCTGGCGAGTCGAGTCGGTAGGGTCCGGCTTCGGGGATGCAACAGGACCACCATGGCGACCGATCATATCCGATACGATGTGCTGGCCCGCGACGCGCTGCGCGGCGTGCTGCGGAAGGTGCTGACCGATGCCGCGGCCCATGGCCTGCCCGGCGAGCACCATTTCTTCATCACCTTCGTGTCGAAGGCCGAGGGCGTGAAGCTGTCGCCACGGCTGCTCGCGCAATATCCGGAAGAGATGACGATCATCCTGCAGCACCAGTTCTGGGATCTGACCGTGCTCGAGGACCGCTTCGAGGTCGGCCTGTCCTTCGGCGGCATTCCGGAGCGGCTGGTGGTGCCGTTCAGCGCCATCAAGAGCTTCCTGGATCCGTCCGTGAAGTTCGGCCTCCAGTTCGACACCTCCGATGTCGCCGAGGTCGCGCCGGACACTTTGCCGGCGGCCCCCGCCCCATCGGCCGTATCGGTGCCCGCGGCCGCCACTGAAAAGGCGGAGACCGCGGAAGAACCGCCCCCGCCAAGCCAAGGCGGCGCCGAGGTGGTGCGGCTCGATCGTTTCCGCAAGAAATGATCTAGGTTGGCTTTGAAGCCGTCGCGGGCGGCCAAACTGTCTATATAGAAGAGCACATGAAGAGGCCGCGCGGCGTTTCGCGCGGCGGAATGGATGTGCTCATGGCCAAAGCTTCCCGCTCGAAGACCGCTCCTCCCGCGACCCGCACCGAGACCGACAGTTTCGGTCCCATCGAGGTCCCGGCCGATCGCTATTGGGGCGCGCAGACCGAACGTTCGCGCCAGAATTTCCGCATCGGAACGGATCGGATGCCGATCGCGCTCGTGCACGCGCTCGGCATCGTCAAGCTCGGCGCCGCGCAGTCCAATCTCGAGCTCGGCCTGCTCGACCAGCGCCGCGCCGGTGCCATCATTCGCGCCGCGCGCGAGGTGATCGAGGGCAAGCTGGACGATCATTTTCCGCTCGTCGTGTGGCAGACCGGCTCCGGCACGCAGACCAACATGAACCTCAACGAGGTCATCGCCAACCGCGCCAACGAGCTGCTCGGCGGCGAGCTCGGCGCCAAGAAGCCGGTGCATCCCAACGACCACGTCAACATGAGCCAGTCGTCGAACGATTCGTTCCCGACCGCGATGCACATCGCGGCCGCAAGCCGCATCAATGCCGATCTCATCCCCGCGCTCACCGAGCTGTTGCGCGCGCTCCGCAAGAAGGAGAAAGCGTTTGCGAAGATCGTCAAGATCGGCCGCACCCACACCCAGGATGCGACGCCCCTGACGCTCGGCCAGGAGTTTTCCGGCTATGCCGCGCAGGTCGAAAGCGGCATCGCCCGGCTCAAGTCCGCGGTGAAGGAGCTTTATCCGTTGGCGCAGGGCGGCACCGCCGTCGGCACCGGTCTCAATTCGAAGCCGCGCTTTGCAAAACTGTTCGCAAGGCACGTCGCCGGGATCACGAAACTCCCCTTCACCAGCGCCGCCAACAAATTCGAGGCGCTGGCCTCGAACGATGCCTATGTGCTGGCGCATGGCGCCATCAATTCGGTGGCGACCGGCCTGTTCAAGATCGCCAACGACATCCGCCTGCTCGGATCCGGCCCGCGCTCAGGGCTGGGCGAGCTGATCCTGCCGGAGAACGAGCCGGGCTCGTCGATCATGCCGGGCAAGGTCAACCCGACGCAGTGCGAGGCGATGACCATGGTGTGCTGCCAGGTGTTCGGCAATCACACCGCGATCACGGTGGCCGGCAGCCAGGGCCATTTCGAGCTCAACGTCTACAAGCCGGTGCTGGCCTACAACATGCTGCACTCGATCCGCCTGCTGGCGGATGCGGCGCGATCCTTCACCGAGCATTGCGTCAGCGGCATCCGTGCCGACGAGAAGCGCATCAACGAGCTGATGCAGCGCTCGCTGATGCTGGTGACGGCGCTGGCCCCGAAGATCGGCTACGACAACGCCGCCAAGGTGGCCAAGACGGCCCATGCCAACGGCACCACGTTGAAGGAGGAGGCGCTGCGGCTCGGCTTCGCCTCGGCCGACGAGTTCGATCGCCTGGTGCGCCCCGAGAAGATGACCAGCCCGGGATAAATTCCGAATTCCGATAGCCATCCGTAATGATACGGACCCCCCGGCGCCCAGAATTGTGCGGCTTTGGAGGCGGGATTTGATTACCGTCAATGTTCTGGCGGGACGGCGTGCTACGCAACCCTTCCGCCCCTCGATGGGGGCCAGATTCATCGTTTGATGGCCCAAGGGGCTGATTGACGAGGACGAGCTAATGGCGATCAAGTCTTGTAGGGCGCAACGCGGCACCCTGTTTCTGAATGTTTCATCCCGCCTGACGAGGATCGGATGATGGAGACACGGCATGGGGAACGTCATCAACCTGAATCGTTTCAGGAAGCGCGCCGAGCGGGAAGCCTCGGCGAAGCAGGCGGACGCCAACCGGTCGAAGTTCGGCCGCACGAAGGCGGAACGGTCGGCGGAGGAGACGCGCGCGGACAAGGCGAAGGCGCACCTGGACCGGCATCAGATCGATCGCGAGGAGCAGCCATGAAGTCGCCCGTCGTGAAACGGTCGATCGTCGTCGCCGGGCACAAGACCAGCGTCAGCCTGGAAGAGGCGTTCTGGAACGGCATGAAGGAGATCTCCGGCCTGCGCAACATGACGTTGTCCGAGCTGGTCGGCGAGATCGACAACAACCGCCAGCAGGGCAATCTGTCGTCGGCGATCCGCCTGTTCGTCCTGGACTACTTCAAGAGCCGGGCGATGGCCGCCCAGCCGGACAAGGTCCCGGCCCAATAGCCAGCCCTCGGGGGCGCCTCGAGGGCGCCCCGCGATCCGCGCTTTTTAAAATCACTCTAAGGTGCGGTTTCAGCGAGCACTCGCGCTTGACCTCAATGCCTTGCGTTGAAAATACAGGGCATGACCGACACCAATGACACGCGCCCGCACATGCCGCTGGGTCTGGCCCAGCGCGGCTATACCGGCGTTATCCAGCACCTGTCCGCTCGCGAGGCGGGCTCCGCGCTCTCGGACATAGAGCTCGAGAGCCGCCTGATCGAGCTCGGCTTCGTCGAGGGCGCCCGGGTCGAGATCCTGCACGAGGGGCTGGTCGGGCGCGATCCGATTGCGGTGCGGGTCGACAGCATCACGATCGCGGTCCGCCGCCGCGAAGCCATGGCGGTCATCGTCGCCTAGACCGCGACCGGACGCCTCATCCCGAGTCTTTTGCCAAGCCGTTTGCCAGGCCTTGATCACATGGAATTGCCCCTGCTGCATCTCGCCCTGGTCGGCACGCCAAACAGCGGCAAGACTTCGCTGTTCAACGCCCTGACCGGCAGCCGGCAGAAGGTCGCGAACTATCCCGGCGTCACCGTCGAGCGCAAGGAAGGCTTCTTCGTCACCCCCTTGGGCCGCCAGGTTTCGGTGGTCGACCTGCCCGGCACCTACTCGCTGCGCGGCCGCAGCCCGGACGAGGAAATCACCCGCGACTTCGTGCTCGGCAAGGCCTCCGGCGAGACCGTGCCCGATCTCGTGCTGTGCGTGGCCGATTCGACCAATCTGCGGCTGACCATCCGCCTGCTGCTCGAGCTCAAGCGCACCGGACGGCCGATGGTCCTCGTGCTCAACATGTTCGACATCGCGGCCCGCCGCGGCATCACCGTCGACGTCGAGCGGCTCGCCAAGGAGCTCGGCCTGCCCGTGGTCACCTCGATCGCGGTGCGCAAGGGCGGCACGGCCGACCTCTTGAAGCTGACCGACGAGATCTCGGCAAAGCTCGCCGCCGAGGCGGAGGCGAACAGCTGGCGCGCGCTCAGCGTCGCCGAATTGCGCGCGACCCAGCGCGAGGCCGACCGCATCATCGCCGACTGCGTCAGCCTGCCTGCCAGGCCCGACACATGGACCGCGCGAATCGACGCGGTCGTGCTGCATCCCGTCGGCGGTCTCGTCGTGCTGACGCTGATCCTGTTCGTGATGTTCCAGGCGGTGTTCGCCTGGGCGCAACCGGCAATGGACCTGCTCAAGTCCGGCTTCGACGCGCTCGGCGAGCTGGTGCAGGCCACCCTGCCCGACGGCCTGTTGCAGAGCTTCCTGCAGAACGGCGTGATCTCCGGCGTCGGCAGTGTCATCGTGTTCCTGCCGCAGATCATCCTCATCTTCCTGTTCATCCTGCTGCTGGAAGATTTCGGCTACATGGCGCGCGCCGCGTTCCTGATGGACCGCATCATGGGCGGCGCCGGCCTGCACGGCCGCGCCTTCATTCCGCTGCTGTCGAGCTTTGCCTGCGCCATCCCCGGCATCATGGCGACGCGCGTCATCGACAACAAGCGCGACCGGCTGACCACGATCCTGATCGCGCCGCTGATGACCTGCTCTGCGCGCATTCCGGTCTACACGCTGATCATCTCCGCCTTCATTCCAGCGAAGGACGTCTGGGGCTTCATCAATCTGCAGGGCCTCGTGATGTTCGGCCTCTACGCCGCCGGCATCGCCAGCGCGCTCGTCGTCTCGTTCCTGATCAAGTTCTTCATGCTGCGCGACTTTGCGCCGGCGCCATTCATGCTGGAGCTGCCGGACTACAAGATGCCGCGGCTGAAATCGATCGCGATCGGTATCTACACCCGCGCCAAGATGTTCCTGGTGCGAGCCGGCACCACCATCTTCTCGATGATGGTGCTGATCTGGTTCCTGGCCTCGTTCCCGCAGCCGCCCGCGGGCGCTACCGAGCCCGCGATCGAGTTCAGCCTGGCTGCGATGATCGGCAAGGCGCTCGAGCCGCTGCTCGCGCCCGTCGGCTTCAACTGGCAGATCGCGGTCGCGCTGATCCCGGGCATGGCGGCGCGCGAGGTCGCGGTCGCAGCGCTCGGCACCGTCTACGCAATCGAAGGCGGCAAGGAAGCGGCCGAGCAGATCGGCCAGGTGCTGGCGACGAAATGGTCGCTCGCCACCGCACTGTCGATGCTGGCCTGGTACATCTTCGCCCCGCAATGCGCATCCACGCTGGCCGTGATCCGGCGCGAGACCGGCAGCTGGGCCTGGATGGCTGTGACCTTCACCTACATGCTGGTGTTGGCCTATGCCGCGAGCCTCGTGACGTACAACGTCGCCGTCGCGCTGGGGGCGGGTTAGCGCCCTCTCGAACTCAAGAACGCGAAAACAACCCCATGCACAGTAGACGGGGTCTGTGAAATCAATGGGTTGAGTTGGGTGCGAAAATCATCCGACCGACGCTCTGCCGCGATTGCTCCGTCGGGCGAAACAGGGGCATGATGTCATGCCCGCAACGACAGCGGCATGAACGACGACACGCCCCCGAAGCGGCGATCTATCTCCATGAATCATTTCAGCACGGAGCGACTGACCGCCGAGAGGCTGAACGAAAGCCACCTCGCCGACCTCGTCGCGCTGCATCTCGATCCTGATGTCGCCCGCTATATCGGCGGCGTCCGTTCGGCGGAGACGACGAAGGCTTACCTCGATGTCAACATGGCGCATTGGGACCAGCATGGCTTCGGCCTCTGGGCGCTGCACACGAAAGACGGCGCATTCGCCGGGCGGGCCGGCCTCCGGCACATCATGGTGGACGACATCGACGAGATCGAGATTGCCTACGCGTTCACGCGCAGCCTCTGGGGCCGGGGATTTGCGGCCGAAGCCGCGACCGCGATGACACGCATTGGCCTGTCCGAGCTCGCCCTGCCATCTCTCATCGGCATCGTGAACATCGCAAACGGCGCATCGCGCCGCGTGCTGGAGAAATCGAATTACCTGCTCGAGCGGAGCACGAACCGTCATGGCAAGGACGTGGTGATTTACCGCATCCGCCGCTGAACGTTGCAATGACGGGATGGGAGCGCGCGAGGGTCACTGTGTTCAATCTTGAACAGACAGATCTGTCGCGGTCGGCACCTGCTCACAGCTGGCAGGCGAGCCTCGGCGGCCGGGAACCGGGTCGCTGCTGAAGAGTTCCTCGTACGGACCTCCCGGGGTCCCGGTCCCGGCCTCTCGACGCCTGGGCCTCGCGCTCTTCCGACATATGCTGAGGGGGTTCAATGACTGATCCATCAGGGGCTGCTTCGGCCGGTGCCCTCAAGGATTTGCCGAGAATTTCAACAGGCAGCGACGGTCTGGACGACATCCTGGGCGGCGGCTTGGATCCCAACCGGATGTATCTCTACGAGGGACGTCCGGGCACCGGCAAGACCACGATCGCGCTGCAATTCCTTCTCCGGGGCGCGCGCGAGGGTGAACGCGTGCTCTACATCTCGCTCTCCGAAACCAGGCGCGAGCTGAACCTGGTTGCCCATCGGCACGGCTGGTCGCTTGATGGCGTCGACATCTTCGAGCTGGTCCCGCCTGAGACGACGCTCGATCCCGACCGCGAGCTCACGGTCTTCCATCCTGCCGAGATGGAGCTCAGCGAAACGACCGGCCTGATCTTCAAGGAGGTCGAGCGGATCAATCCCAGCCGCGTCGTGCTCGACAGCCTGTCCGAGCTGCGCCTGCTGGCTCAGAATCCGCTGCGCTACCGGCGCCAGGTGCTGGCCTTGAAGCACTTCTTCACCAACCGCAATTGCACCGTCGTGTTGCTCGACGATCTGTCCTCCTCCCAGGACGACCTGCAGCTGCATTCGATCGCACACGGCGTCGTCATGCTCGAGCAACTCGCGATCGACTACGGCGCGGAACGGCGCCGGCTTCGCGTGATCAAGATGCGCGGCATTCGATTCCGCGGCGGATACCACGATTTCACGATCTCGCAAGGCGGCTTGCGGATCTTCCCCCGGCTCGTCGCGGCCGAACATCACAAGGCGTTTCCCGGCGATTTCGTGTCCAGCGGCAACGCCGAGCTCGATCAGCTGCTGGGAGGCGGGCTCGAGCGCGGCACCAACGCGCTTCTCCTCGGATCCGCCGGTGTCGGCAAGTCGTCGGTTGCGCTGACATACGCCATCGCGGCGGCCGAGCGCGGCGAGCACGCCGTCTTCTTCGCCTTCGATGAAGGCCGCGGCACGGTGGAAGCACGGGCCCGGACGCTCGGTCTGCCCCTGGAGAAACATCTCAATACCGGGGCAATCCGGTTTCAACAGGTCGATCCGGCCGAATTGTCGCCCGGTGAGTTTGCGGCGACGCTGCGTCGGAGCGTCGAGGTCGACAATGCCCGCCTTGTCGTCATCGACAGTCTGAACGGTTACCTGAACGCGATGCCGGACGAGCGCTTTCTCATCCTGCAGATGCACGAACTCCTCAGCTATCTGGCACAGCAGGGCGTGCTTACGATCCTGATCCTCGCTCAGCACGGTCTGGTCGGCCCGATGGATACGCCGCTCGACATCAGCTATTTGAGCGATGCAGTGGTGATGCTGCGCTATTTCGAGTTCGGCGGCACGGTGCGGCGCGCGCTCTCCGTCGTCAAGAAGCGCAGCGGCAATCACGAGCACAGCATCCGCGAGTTCCGGCTCGGCAGCACGGGGATCAGGCTCGGTCCGCCTCTCCAGGAATTCAGCGGCATTTTTTCCGGCAATCCCCATTACACCGGCACGGCGTTGCCTGAAGGACCGGCCGAATGAGCGCCGAACGGGACAACCGTGTTCTGATATTCGCCCCGATCGGCCGCGACGGACCGGCATCGGCGGAGCTCTTTCGCGGCGCGAGCCTGGAGGCGATCAGTTGCCGAAGCCTGCCCGAACTGGTCACCGAGATGACGGCTGGCGTCGGAGCGGTTTTTCTGGCCGAGGAGGGATTGTTCGGCAAAGACACGGCGCCGCTCGCGCAATGGATCGCGAGCCAGCCGCCATGGTCCGACCTCCCCTTCGTCGTCCTCACCAGCCATCGGGAGCAGCCGGCCGTCGTCGCATGGAGACGCAGCATCGTCGAGCTCCTGCGCAACGTTTCGCTGCTGGAGCGGCCGGTTCAGCCGATCACGCTGACCAGCGCGATTCAATCGGCGATCCGCGCCCGGCGGCGTCAATATGAGATCCGGGCTCTGCTCGAGGCCCGCGAGCAGACCGCGCAGGAGCTCGAGAAACTGGTCGTTGAGCGGACACGCGAATTGAAAGAAGCCAACGAGCAGCTTCGCCTCGAAATGAACGAACGCACGCGCGTCGAGGAAACGCTTCGCCAGGCTCAGAAGATCGAGGCGATCGGCCAGCTCACCGGCGGCGTCGCGCACGACTTCAACAATCTGCTGATGGTGATTTCCGGCGGCCTCGACATGCTCGACCGCCAGACAGATCCAAGCCGGCGCCGGCGGCTGATGGACGGCATGATCCAGGCCGCGCAGCGCGGCGCCAGCCTGACGAGGCAGCTCCTCGCATTCTCGCGCCGGCAGAAGCTTCGGCCGGAGCCCGTCGACGTCGCTGCACAGATCGGCGGCATGCGGGAGCTGCTCGATCGCAGCCTGAGGGGCGACGTCCACGTCGAATTCGATTTCCCGGACTCGCTATGGCCGGTCGAGGTCGATCCCGGGGAGCTCGAGCTGGTCATCCTTAACCTCGCCGTCAACGCCCGCGACGCCATGCCCAACGGCGGGACGATCGTCGTGCGCGGGGAGAATCTGGCCAGTCTGAACGACGATCAGATTTCGGGCGACTATGTCCGTCTGTCCGTCGTCGACACCGGTGTCGGCATGGCTCCGGAGATCCTGTCCCGCGTATTCGAGCCGTTCTTCACGACCAAGGACGTCGGCAAGGGTTCGGGGCTCGGGCTCGCGCAGGTCCATGGATTCGCCACGCAGTCACGGGGCACGGTCCGAATCCAATCGGAGGTCGGCCGCGGCACCAGTATCGAACTGTACCTGCCGCGATCGTTCGACGTTCCTTCGAAAGAGCGGCATCTCATCGACCTCACCCGCATACGGCCGAAGAAGAACAATCATGGCCGCATCCTCCTGGTCGAAGACGACGACGAGGTCGCCGCTCTGGTCGGCGAGATGCTCGGCCAGCTCGGTTACGAAGTCACGCGCGCCGCGAGCGCCGCGGCGGCGCTCGGCGCCTTGGCCGATGGTCGCTCCGTCGACCTGATCTTTTCGGACATCATGATGCCGGGCGGCATGAACGGTGTCGAGCTCGCACGGGAAATCAAGAAGCGGCGAAGTGACATCCCGGTGCTGCTGACCAGCGGATACGCCGAAGCCTCGGTCCATGAAGCGCAGAGGGCGGGTATCCAGATCCTGGCGAAACCTTATCACATCGACGAGCTGGCCGCGGCGCTGAGCACGGCGAAGTCGAATCTTAGGCGCAATACAGAGTCCCAGCGCTCCGGTTCCTGGTGACGCTAGCCCTGATCGGGCTGTGTTCCGCCGGGCCGCGGAAGTCTACCGGAAATATCCCAGCACGAGATCGACGTCGGCACTGCGGGCCGCCGCGCCGGTCAGCTCGGCGTCGATGACGCGGCGACAGGCTTCGATCGCGGCATGGTCGCCGAGATCATTGGCGGCTTCGAGCACGAGCCAGGCCGCGTCCACCGAGGCCTTGTCCGGCGCTCCGCCGCCGAGATCGGCGGTGGCAGCGCTGTTGAGGTTCTTCTTGCGAACGGCGGTACCGAATTGAGGCAACATTGCAGATACTCCCTGTCCTTAATGTACCTGTCAGTGAACTTGGAGCTCGGGCTGACGGCCCGCATCGGCACCCGTGCCGGTCTTGCGCGACTGGTAGAACTTCAAGATGCTGCGCGAGGTCTCGATCTTGAGCCGGCCGTATTCGCGCTCGTTGTCCTGGAGCTCGCGCGCCGTGATCAGATGATCCTTGGCGCCGAGGAAGAGCAGTGACATCGTCGTATCCCAGGAGAAGTCGAGCGCCTTGCACAAGACCAGGATCATCTCGCGATTGCGGTCCATCAGCGCGCGCTCGATCACGTCGACCGGCAGCGACGAGAGCAGCGACAGGCCGATCTGTACCTCGTCGAAGCGGTGCTGGCGGGCATAGTTCGAAATCGAATCCTGGTTGAGATTGCCTTGACGGTATTGCGTCGTCACCACGCGCTTGGCGACGAAATAGCTGCGCGAGGACGGACCGAATTTGGACTGGAGATCGCCGGTGAGCTCGGTCACCGAGCTCTGGATCTGCGCCATCATCTCGGGCCGCTCGCTCTCGAGGCGGCGGCGCACGTCTTCCGAAGCCTTCGAGATGAGCTGTTGGAAGATGTGGCGCGGCACGTCCTTGCGCAGGCCAAGCTGTTCGGCGAGAATCGAATCGCCCTCGGCGCGGCGGACCATGTGCAACAGGCCCGACCCGGAGAAGCGCGCGCCCTCGTTCTTCGCGACCGACGTCACGACCTCCTGGTTGCCGCGCTTGACCAGCACGTCGGTCACGGCCTCGCCGATCGACTTGCGCTGGGAGATCGCGAGCAGATGCGACTGGCCCTTGGTCATGGCGCTCTCGACCAGCATCCTGTCGTCGATGCGATTGGAGTCGCGCAGCACGGGACCGGCGACCGCGATCTCGTCGTCGAGGGCGAGCTTCTCGATGACGTTCAAGGGCGCGTGATCGCACGCCGACATCAGCTCCGAAAGCTGCGTTCGCGCGGCGACCTCGATCTCCTCGGCGAGCCGGCCGATTACCTCGCCGAACGTGCTGATCTCGTCGTCGCTGTAGCGGCCGGTGATCAGAATGTCGGTCGCATGCCACAACGCCTTCGCCCGGCTTTCGTCGGTGCCGCGCGCGATCGCGTCGTCCAGGTCCTGCAGAAGCGATTTCGCCCCGTCCATCTCGATTACCCCAGTTCTTGGTCGTCTCTTGCGAACCGTTGCGCCGCAATTGACGCGACGCCGAATTCCTCTGGAAACCGACGCTAGAGATGAAACGCGAGAATTCGGTAAAATCGGCAAATCAGTTTTGCCGGGCAAAATTCATTCAAATGCGAGGGAATGGGTTAAGGGGCGGAGAAGGAAGACGGATCGCGCCCTCTCCCGCTTGCCGGCAAGGCAATCGCATACGATGTGCAGGATGCAGCGGCATCGGCAGTAGGCTCCCTCCCCCGCTTGCGGGGGAGGGCTGGGGAGAGGGTGTCTCATCAACGGGACTTTCCCCTAGAGGAGAGAGCCCTCACCCGCGCCGTCGGCGCGACCTCTCCCGCAAGCGGGAGAGGTGAGCAAGCCCGCGGCTCGGTCCGAGCAAACCAAGAGCGCCCTCACGGGTTCTGCGGCGTCAGCACCAGCGGCGGCTTTGGCCTCGGCTTGGCCGGCGGCGGCCCCGGGGCGGGCTTGACGTCGATGGCCGGCGGCAGCGGCGCGAGCTGCTGGCTGGCGAGCGGCGGGCTTGGCGCAGCGGGAGCCGCCTGCGGGGCCTTCGGCGTCGGCGCGGCCTTTAGCTTTGCGGGCGGGCGGCGCGGATCCTGGCCGGGCAGCGGCACATTGGCGGGCGCCTGCTCGGGCGCCGGATCCGGAGACACCAGCGTCGGCAGCGCCGCGGTCGCCGGCGGCGGCTCGCCGCGCTCGATCGCGTCTAACCGGCGCGTCTCGCGGTCGATCGTGCGCACCGCGAGCCAGGAGGACAGCGGCGCAAGATCGATCGTGCGGTTGAGCTTGTCGGGGGGGCCGGCGGCGAACAGCTGAATCTCCGGCGGGGCGCCGGAGAGGCCGGTCATGATCGGCGTCAGGCTGGCGCGGATGTCGGCCTGGTCGGCGGGAATGTCGTAGCCGCCGGACACGATGGCGCGGGCGTTCTTCGCTTCCAGCGGCGTCGCGCCGACGCGCAAGCGTCCGTCGCGGATCGTGAACGGAATCTGCGCCGACGCCACCGCGATCGGTGCGGCGGCAAGTGCGGGCTCGACCAGCTGCCGCAAGCGGTTGTCGTCGGCGACCTGGCCGCCGTCGCTGGCGCGAATCGCGATCTCGAAGGCGCGCGGATTGAGGCCGCCGATTTCCGCGGCCTCCAGCGTCACCGTGCCGTTGCCGGCGAGCGCGCCGGTGAGCGCTGCGACGCTGCGGCCCTGGCTGGTCAGTGCCATCTGCACCGAGGCGCGCCCCTTCGGCAGCGCGAGGTTGCGGTAGCGCAGCGCCGCCGCATCGACATTGGCGAGCTCGATGCGCGCATTCAGAGCGAGGCCATTGGCACTGTTGCGCGCGTCGAAGCTTGCCGACATCTCGCCGCCTCCGAGCGCGCCCTTGAGCCCATCGAGCGCGAGCGACTGGCCGTCGCTGCGGATCGTGCCGCCGAACGGACGCAGCTCGATGCCGCCAGGCAACATCCCGCGCAACGCCTGGAAGGCGATCCGGCCGCGCCAGCCGGTGATGAGCCCTGCACTGAGGGGGTCGCTCGTCTCACGCCCGGCTGCGCCAATCGCCATCGCGAGCGCCGGCGCAAGATCGAGCGTATCGAGACCGACCTCACCGTCGACGCTCTTGTCGGAATCCAGCATCACGACCAGATGGCCGCGCAGATGCGCGCCGGCCGCATTGCCGTCGAGATCGTCGAAGGTCAGCCGGTTGCCCGTCATCGTGATGCGGGAGGACAGGCTGACATTCTGCGCCGATTTGTCGGTCCGGCTGGTCCCGAGCAGCGGCGCCAGATTGACGTTGCGCACGCGCAAATTCACGCTGCCCTTCGGCTCCGACAATTCGACGCTGCCCTGCGCGTCGGCATCCAGCCCGCCGCCGCTGAGCTTTGCGTTCAGTTGCAGCGGCCGCCGCCAGGCGCCGGTCAGCTTGCCCTCGAACTGCGAAGCGCCCTCGCCTGCGGCCACCACGCGGTCGAGCCCGAGCAGCGCCAGCAGCGCGCCGGCCTGCGGCATCGACACTTTCGAGTCCAGCGTGAAGTCGCTGCTGCGCAGACGCTCGAGGTCGATGCCGCCGATCGCGGAAGCTGGCGTCTGCGCGGCCAGCGTCGCGGTCGCCTTGAGCTGCGGCGCGTCAAGCTCGAGCACGGCGCGGGCGTTGCTGCGATCGGCATGCTCGGCGTTCTTGTCGAGGCTGAGATCGAGCTTGAGGCGGGTCGCGCCTGATGCGGCCGGGATGGCATCGAAGCGCGCGCGCAGCGCGGGCGCAAACGGCTCGATCAGCGCGGTGAGCTCGCGCAGCGAATTGGCCGAGGATTGCAGCGCGAGCTTGCCGGTGACTTTGGCGCGGTCGAAGCTGCCGTTCGCCACGGTGGTCACGCCGCTCGCCTGGCCGAAGCGCAGCTGCTCCAGCGACAGCGAGGTGGGGCCGTAAGCAAGCCTGGCAGCGAACGGACGCAACTCCTGGCCGGCGGAGATCGCGCGGCCGACATCGAGCGAGAGCTTCGCTTCCTCCGGCCACTCGCCCTGCGGTCCCGCGAGCGCGCGCACGAAGCTTGCGGCGGAGTCGAGGTCGAGCCGGTCGGCCCTGAGGTCGGCGTCGAGCCGCGAGCCCTTGCTCGCGCCTGTTTGCACGAAGGCGATGCGGCCTTCCACGGTGCCGCCTTCGATGTCGGCCTTCACCCGGTCGATGGCGAGATGGTTGGCGGCGATCGTGACCTCGCCGGCAAGGCGCAGCGGCCGCGTGCTGCGGCGGTTGATTTCGCTGCGGCCCTGGAGCCAGGCCACCAGCGTGTCGGGATCGGAGGATTCGACCGAGAGACGGCCGCTGAAACTGTCGGCGCCGGGCGTCGCACCGTTGAGCGAGAGCTGCGTCATGCCGGGCGCGCGCAGCTCGAGCCGCTGGAAGGTCCAGGACCGTCCGTCGGTCTGGAGCTCGGCCGCGATGTTCTGCAGTGGACGGCCGCCGAGCATGATCTGGTCGGTGTTGAACTCGATCTGGGCCGGGATCGGCGCCTGCGGAATGGCGGCAAGCCCCGCGCGCAGCGCCGGCAGGATGCGGAGCGGCTCGGCATCGTCCCTGGCGGCGAGCCTGTCGGCATCGACCTGCCGCGCCGACAGCACCGCGCGCAGCAGCGGCGAGGCACCGAATTTGAGGTCGCCGACGCCGCCGAGCTTCAGCGCGCTGTCTTCAGGACCGAAGCTCGCGTCGATCTGCTCGAACTTCGCGCCGGCCGGATCGGCCTTGAGCTTGGTCGTGAGCTTCCAAGGGGTCGGCCCGGCCTCGCCGGCCTTCTTGGCCGCCGGCACGGCCAGCGTCAGCGCGCCCTCGAATTTCGGCAGGCGGTTGTCGAAGGCGAGCACGCCTTCGAGATCGGCGAGGATGGCGCGCTCGCCGGGATCGATGTTGAGGTGGAGGCGGGTGGCGTTGCCGTCGGCGCTCGGGCCGGACGAGACGCGGAACGGATAGCGCACCCCATTGGCGGTGAAGCGGCCGTCGCCGCGCACCGAGCCGGCGAGCGAGCGGACGTCGCCGGAGAAGGCGATGTCGTTCAGCTCCAGCGTCGAGCGGCTGGCGGCATCGTGCAGGGCAATGCGGCCGGTGAGATTGAGCCGCTCGATGGCGAGCGAGGCCAGATTGAAGGTGCCGCTCGCGGTGGAGGGCAGATCGACCCGCCCACGCGCATCGAGGCCGAGATCGACCGCCATGCCGCCCACCGAAAGCTCGGTGGCGCGCCATTCGCCGCGCATCAGCGAGCCCAGGCTGAACTCGACGTCGAGCTTGTCGGCGCGCAGGCGGCCGAGATCGTTGTTGCCGCCGAAGGTGACCTGGCGCAGCCGCAGCGTCGGCGTCGGCAGCAGCCGCGCGTCGAGCTCGCCCGCGACCCGCACCGGCACGCCGATGATCTTGCCGGCCTCCGCCTCGAACTGGGGCCTGAACTGGTTCCAGTCGACGTAGTAAGGCCCGATCAGCGCGGCCAGCAGCGCAATGATGAAGGCAATCGCCAATCCGAGCAGCGTCGTCTGCACGGGTCTCCCCTCGGCCAAACCGGCACCCGGACCAAACCCTGGCCTTCGTGGACTTCAGGCGTGCCGGAACAGCCCCTTATATAGGGGGAAGTGTGGCGAAGTCACAGCGACTGTTGCGCGCGGAGGTTAACGCCGGTGTGCGACCCTCATGGTGAGGAGGCGCACCAAGCGCCGTCTCGAACCATGCAGGCCCCGCTCTCGCTCGCGGCCATCCTTCGAGACGCCCGCTTCGCGGGCCCTCAGGATGAGGGTAGCGCGTGCAGAACCAGCGCCGAAGCCTCACCAGCTCGCCGGCAGCCGCTTCAGGCCGCGCAGCACGAAGGTCGGCCGCCATTCCGGGTTTTCGACGTCGTCGATGCGCAGGTCCGGCAGCCGCCGCAGCAGTGTGGAGATGGCGATCTCGGCCTCGATGCGCGCCAATTGGGCCCCCAGGCAGAAATGGATGCCGCCGCCGAACGACAGCGGCTTCACGTTCTGGCGGGTGACGTCGAGCCGGTCGGGCCGATCGGGATAGACCGCCGGGTCGCGGTTGGCCGAGCCGAGCAGGCACAGCACGGTCTCGCCCTTGGGAATCCGCTTGCCGCCGAGGTCCTCGATCTCCTCCAGCGCGACGCGCCCGGTCATCTGCACCGAGGAATCGTAGCGCAGGAATTCCTCGATCGCGCCCTCCATCAGCTCGGGGCGCGCCTTGAGCAGCGCAAGCTGGTCCGGGCTGCGATGGAGCGCGAGCAGGCCGTTGCCGATCAGGTTGACCGTGGTCTCGTGGCCGGCGCCGAACAGCAGGATGATGTTGGCGGTCAGCTCCTCGTTGCTGAGCTTGTTGCCGTCCTCCTCGGCCTGCACCAGCTGGGTGATGAGGTCGTCGGCGGGATTCTTGCGGCGCAGCTCGAACAGCTGCTGGAAATACATCTGCGCCAACAGGTTGCCCTCGTTGCCCTTCTTGATCTCCTCCGGCGTGAGGGGCACGGGGTCGAGCAGCCGCCCGCCGTCGCGCGAGCTGTTGTAGAACACCTCGCGATGCTCCTCGGGGATGCCGAGCATGTCGCAGATGATGGTGACGGGCAGGCGGAAGGCGAAATCCTCGATCAGGTCCATGTGGCCGCGCTCGATCACGGCCTCGATCGCCTGGTCGACGATCTCCTGGATGCGCGGCCGCATGTCCTCGACCCGACGCGCGGTGAAGGCCTTGACGACGAGGCCGCGCAGGCGGGTGTGATCCGGCGGGTCGGCCTGCAGCATCCAGTGGCTCATGCTGCGGAACACCGGCTCGTCCATGATCCTGTCGCTGTAGCGGCGTTTCGAGCGTTCGACGAAATCCTTGCCGAAGCGCTTGTCGCGCATCACCAGGCTGACGTCGGCATGGCGGCTGGCGACGAACTGGCCGAACGGCGTCACATGGATCGGATCGATCGTACGCAGCCGGTCGTAGTGCGGATAGGGATCGCGGATGAAGTCCGGCGAGAGCGGATTGAACAGCGGCGCGCCGCCGGCGCCTTGCACGTGCTCGTTCATGGTGACCTCAAATCGGTTGCCGCATGACACGAATACGCCGACGCTGCCCTGCTCGCGCGGCGTAACCATCCCCTTGAAATTATCAACTCGATACATTGTTGTATCGAGTTTCATTCTGCCCTACCCTGCTCCGATGTCAAGGGTGAGAACCAGGCCGACCAGGGACGATACGCGCGACAAATTGTTCGAGGCGGCCGCGCGCGTGTTCGAAGCGGACGGCATCGGCGGCGCCAGCATCGAGGCGATCGCGGCGGCGGCAGGCTTCACCCGCGGCGCGTTCTACTCGAACTTCAAGAGCAAGGACGAGCTGATCATCGCCATGCTCGAGGACCATGTGGAGCAGTCGATCCGGCGCAACATGGACATCCTCGCCCAGCACGACAATCTCGACGATTTCATCGCCGCGCTGAAGGCGATGGACCGCACGCGGCAGGATCCGCTCGGCCGCTCCCCGCTGCTGCATATGGAGATGATCCTGTTCGTCGCGCGCGCCGAGAAGCGCCGACCCGAGCTCGCCAAACGCCTGCGCGCGCGCCGCAAGCTGGTCGCCGACATCATCGAGGCCACGCTGAAGAGCGACGGCAAGAACAGCAACCTGAATCCGCCCTGGATGGCCTCCGTCGTCCTCGCATTGGAAGACGGCTTTCGCCTGCACCGGCTGATCGATCCCGAGACCACGCCGGCCGACAGCTTTTTGCGCGCGATCACCGATCTCAGGCGCAGGACGGGACTGGCCTCGCGCCAAGATGCAACTTCGTAAAGCGCAAGCGAGCTTCAACTCGAATGCGGCTGCGACATATGGTCGGTGCGCAGTCGAAGCTGGTGAGCTGCAGCTCGCCTACTTCTTCTTTGCAGGTCCGAAGTCCGGCTGCCAGGCGGCTTCCTTGCGGCTCGGGGCCGCGGCGATGATCTTGGACTTCTCCTTCTTCGGTTTCTTGGCTTCGCGGTTGCCGCGTTGTTGGCCCTTTGCCATGTCGCTCTCCTTTGCCGGTTTCAAGTTGGTCGAATTCATCGGGTTGCAGGACCCGTCCGCGCGGGGTGCAGACCCTGACGTCCATGTAGCCTTCGCGCAGCAATTTTCGCGCGAGACGCAGCGCGACCGCCGCGGTGCCGCGGCCCAGATTGGAACTGCCGTATTCGTTGGTCCCACTGACCAGGTACGGCACGCGTATCGCCCTACTCATTGAGGATGGCGGCTCCGCATACGAGAAGAAACAGGGGAACGATCATTCCGAGATGCGAACACGCGACATCGAACGCCCCTGCGAAGCCTTCGGCGGGAGCACACGTGACCCTCAGTCACCGGTCGAAGCCGTCGAGACGTGCGGTGATGACCGCGATCCTACGCCCGTGCCGAAGCGATTGCGAGCGTTTAAATGCCTCGCGACGATAGTGCTGGCTATTGCCGCGCCAAGAGCGCATGCTCGCCACGGCCGGCACCGGTTGGGGCTCCACTTGCGAAAGGCAGGCCTGCATGACCATCCGCTCGCGGCGAGAGACCGTCACGTTCAGGCATCCGTTCCGCATGCGCGGCATCGACCGCCTCTTGCCGGCCGGCGCCTACGAGGTCGTCACCGACGAGGAGACGATCGAGGGCCTGACCTTCGCCGCCTATCGCCGCGTTGCCACGATGATCACCGTGCCGGCCGAAGGCGCCGGCGGCATGATGGAGATGCTGTCGATCGGCTCGGTCGATCTCGCGAACGCGCAAGCCGCAGACGCGAGCATCGCCAATGACTGATCATCCCGTTGATCTCGACAAGCACCGCGGCATGGCCGCACAGAAGGCCACCGACCTGCGCCGCGCGCTGGCCGAGGTCGAGGCCAACACCAGAGAGCTGCGCGAGCGCGAGGCCGATCTCGAGCACCGCATGATGACGGTGCCCGCCGCGTCCTGGCCGGAGGCCGCGGTGAAGGCGCGTCATTTGCTCAACCTCTATGCCGCGAGCCTGCCCGCCGAGGACACGCGTCACCGCGCGCTGGTGGCGGCGCTGCTCGACGATTTCGCCCGGCTGTCGGGGGAGAACTGAAGCGAACGACCGCTGCTTGAATTCTCAACACGTGCCGCGCGCGACGGAACGCAGGCGGCCGGTCGCCGCGCTGATTTGAGAGGTGCGATCGCGCCTGGCAATCACGCAACGGAGCAAGCCATGACATTGACCAGCGGCCGCTTTATCAGCCACGAATACGACCGGATGATCGTCCGGTTCTCGATGCATGACGGCACCAGGGAGATTCCTTGCGCCGTCTCGACCTCCGCGATGGACGATCTCGAGCGCGGCCCGCAAGTCAAGCCCGAGCAGCGTGAGGCTCAGTTCACCCGCCTGCGGGACCGCATCGAAGCACGCGCGGCGAGCAAATATCGCGCGACGGAGTTCGAAGGCACGCCGCCGGGCATCGTGCTGCGCGGCATCGATTTCAGGCCGTAGGAAAAGCTCTCTCTACTCCGCCCGAGCCTTGATCTCCGGCAAAGGCGGCTTGCGTTCAAAGGGCTTCTTTTTCGGCGGCGCGGGCAGCAACCCCTCTCTGATTGCTTGTTTCCGGGCCAGCTTGCGGGCGCGACGAATAGCTTCGGATTTCTCGCGAGTCTTACGCTCGGACGGCTTTTCATACGAGCGCCGCTGCTTCATTTCGCGAAAGACGCCCTCGCGCTGCATCTTCTTCTTGAGAACGCGGAGTGCCTGCTCGACGTTGTTATCTCTGACGAGTACGTGCAATTGATCCTCCCGACCGGGGGCTGCGAATGGCGACACGTCCTGCAGGCAGCCAATTGCGCAGGAGCTTCATTGCGAATTGTGAGGATAGCAGCCGCGACCTTGGTCGCGGCTTCAGACACAGGTCTGCTTGTCACGGCGATACAGACACCGTGACCATTGTCGCGCAGCGCTGTCAATCGCTAACGTCCTGCTTGCAGATCGACAGACCCACGCAGAGCGCCTCGATCGGAACAGAGGAATTGCCTCGTTCGAAAACAAAATGGCCTGGCTCCTTGCAAAATCCCGGAAATCATATATATTGATGTTGTTCGATTAGCCGCTGTGCCTTGTTGAATGCGCCCGCGGGCTCCTTTTCCAAAGACATCGACGAAGTTGAAGATGACCGCGTGATTGTCGCGCGGAATGCGCTTGCGCGCTTTGGAGAAGAAGATGACGACAGGTACGGTCAAGTGGTTCAATGGCCAAAAGGGCTTCGGTTTCATTCAGCCGAACGACGGCGGCAACGATGTGTTCGTTCACATCAGCGCCGTTGAACGGGCTGGTCTTGCAGGTCTCGGAGAGGGCCAACAGGTCAATTTCGAGGCCAAGACCGACAAGGTGCGAGGCAAGGTCAGCGCTGAGAATCTCTCGCTGGCTTGATATCGTGGCGCCGTTTCACGGATGTACTGAAACGGCCGCCCTACCCGCTCAATCCCAGGATTGAGCGGGTTTAGTCGTTTGCGGAGCCGGGTGGACGATGAGCACCAAGAAGCCGGCAGAGCCGTCACCCGCGAGCGTCGCGCGGACCGATCGCCGCCGCTTGGCCGCTGAAGACGGAGCGCGGGCAATGGTCGACGCCGAACGGCAGGCCATCGAAGTTCGCAAGAACATGGCGCGGCTGCGAGCTGCGCGCGAGGCCAAGGAGGCGGCTGACGAAGCTGTTCGGCTGGCTTTGCCGGCGCCGGCGCTCAAGAAGCGTTCGAAGAAGCCGACACGATAATCGTCTTCACGCCGCCGCCGCATTGAGAGGGCCGATCACATGCCGGAGAGTGCAGATCGTGCCTAGAGTGAAGCCAGACCACGGAACCATCACCTTCTTTCTCGCGTCCGGCGCAAATCGGCAGATATGCCAGCTTGCCACGACATTCAACACGCAGAAGCAGGCCTTCAGTTATCTGCAGAAGCATCGAACGGAGTTCGAGCGCATTGCGCGGGCGCGGCTTGCTTCCGGCGAGCTCGAAGACGGGATCGTCGTACTTTCCATGCTTTAGCCAGCGCGTTACGACCGTATGGCGCTTCTCGAAGGAGAAGTTCGAGGCCTAAGGCGTCTTCTCGGACCGGTTTCGTCGTTCAGCCTCCCTCGCCAACCGCTCGGCCTTCAGTCGTTCCCGATTTGCCTGGAAAGCCTCTTCCGCCTTCTCGTAATCGGTCGCCGGCTTCGCCGCGGCCTGTTTGAAGTGGCTGTTCGCCTCGTTCGCTGCACGCGATGGGGGATGCCGTTTCATCTGTCGTCCTCATGTCTCCGGCAGCTCGAAGTCCTCCGGTGTCGGGGCCTCCTGGTGCTCGCCCTTATTCCTGGATCGGCTTGCTGCGTTTGGCTAGATCAATTCGCACGCGCCACGCGGTCGATCTTATTCCCAGCCATCTCGCGGGCGCGCAGCTTCTGTCGATCCTGGGCCTTTCGTCCTGAAGCGCCATCCATGCCGGTGAATGGCTCCGGCAGGTATCACTCCACCAAACCGCCGATCTGCCGATGCGTTCCTAATTGCCGAGAATATCGCGGGAAAGCAATCAATTATGCTGAGCGCCTGACCGCGCCGGCACCGGCCTGCGCGACATCGAGCCTCCCCAGCATCGACTTCGCCTGCTCGGCGCAGTGCTCGATCAGCCAGCGCTCGAAGGCGACGGGCGGAAGCGCGGGCGCGTAAAGGAAGCCTTGCACGACGTCGCAGCCGAGTTCGGCCAGCGTCTTGCGCTGGCCCTCGGTCTCGACGCCCTCGGCGACGACGGTCATGCCGAGGCCCTGGCCGACGCGCACCACGGCCGTGGCGATCGCGAGCGCGCCCGCGTCGCGCTCGATGTCGCGCATGAAGCTGCGGTCGATCTTGAGTTCGCGGATCGGCAGGTGCGCAAGGCGGCTGAGGCTGGAATATCCGGTGCCGAAATCGTCCACCGAGAGCCCGACGCCGAGCTCCCGGATCGCGTTCATCGTCTCCAGCGCTGCGACGCTGTCCTGCATGAACGCGCCCTCGGTGATCTCCAGCATCAGGGCGTCCGCCGGCAGGTCGTGGTCGGCGAGGATGTCCTTGAGCCGCGCGGCGAGCGTGACGTTGCGGAAATTGATCGGCGACAGGTTCACCGACACGCAGGGAATGTTGAGGCCGGCACGGCGCCAGCTCGCCATCTGCCGGCAGGCCTCGCGCACCGACCACAGGCCGATCTGCTCGATCAGGCCGCACTCCTCGGCGAGCGGAATGAACTTTGCCGGCGAGACGTCGCCGAGCACGGCATCGTGCCAGCGCGACAGCGCCTCGACGCCGTGAATCGCGCCGTCGCAGCTACAGATCTGCGGCTGGTAGCTAAGGCTCAGCGCGCCTTCCGCGATGGCGCGGCGGAGCGCCGCGATCAGCGCCAGGCGCTGCTCGGTGAGTCCGTTCATCTCGGCACTGAAGATGCGATAGGTCGAGCGCCCGGCCTGCTTGGCCATGTACATGGCGGCGTCGGCCTGCTGCATCAGCGTGTCGATGTCGGTGGCATGGTCGGGATAGAGGCTGATGCCGATGCTGGCCGACATCGGCATCAGCTTCGATCCGAGCCTCAAGGGGGCAGCCAGCGCCTCCGTGACGTCGGCCGCGAGGCGCGCGGCGCTCTCGGCATTGCGCTGCGGCAGCAAGATGACGAATTCGTCGCCGCCGAGCCGTCCCAGCATGTCCTCGGGGCCGATCTGCTCGTGCAGACGCTGGGCGAGCTGGACCAGGAGCTCGTCGCCGGCGGCGTGACCGAGCGTGTCGTTGACGTCCTTGAAATGATCGACATCGAGGAAGGCCAGCGCGATATGACTGCCGGTCGGGCAGGCATCGATCGCCGTGGTGATCAGGTGCCGCAACTGCGCGCGGTTCGGCAGGCCGGTGAGAATGTCGTGATAGGCGAGCCGCGCGATCTCGGCGCGGGCCTCCTTGCGTTCGATCGCGAAGGCGCCGAGATTGACGCAGGCCTCGACGATGCGCCGGTGCCAGTTGCTCGGCGCGCGGGGCTCGCGGTAATAAAAGGCGAAGGTCGCGATGACGCGGCCGTCCTTGGCCTTGACCGGGGTCGACCAGCAGGCGCGCAGGCCGATCGCGAGCGGCATCGCCTTGTAGGGCTGCCAGCGGGCATCGGTCTCGAGGTCGGTCGCCAGCACCGGCTCGCCGTAGAAGGCGGCAGTGCCGCAGGAGCCGACATTCGGGCCGATCGCAATGCCGTCCAATGCGCGGGAATAGTCCTCGGGCAGGCTCGGACCTCCGAGCGGGTGGATCAGGCCGGCCGCATCGACGTGGAGCAGCGAGCAGACGACGTCGGGCGCGATCTCCTCGACGCGGCGGCAGAGCCTGTCGGCGATGTCGGTAATCGGGACCTCGTCCGCGAGCGAGGCCATGATGAGCTGCTGCAGCGAGCGCAATTGCCTGGTCTCGGTGATGTCCTCGAGCAGCGCGAAGATGTGCTTGACCCGCCCCTTGTTGTCCCGAAAGGCGTCGATCCGGGCGCAGACCCAGATCTCCTCGCCGTCCTTGTCGTAGGTGAGCACTTCGGCTTCGCCGCGGCGACCGCCGCGCATCAGACGCTTGACCAGCTTCGCGATCGCCTTGCGGTCGGTGTGGCAGCCGGCGATGAGCTCGCCTGCGCGGCGGCCCTCGGCCTCACCGCTGGTGTAGCCGAACAGCGTCGTGAAGGCCGAGTTGACGTAGACGATGTTCAGCTCGGTGTCGGCGATGATCACCGCCCGGTTGGTCTGATCGGAGACGGCGTGGAGAAGCCCGATCCTGACGCGGCGCTCGGCATCCGCGGTGATGTCGCGCGCGAACACGACGCGATGGGTCGCGCCGTCATGCGCAACGGACGAGAGCGATATGGCCGCACGGATCCGGCTGCCGTCCTGCCGTACGAGGCTGATCTCGTCGCGGAATTCCGCGGCCGGATCGGCCAGAAGGCAATTGAGGGTGAGAATTTCGGCATCGCGGCCGAGCACGTCGGCGCGCGCGAGCTTCCAGATCCGCTCCGCACTGGCGTTGAAATGCGTGATGCGGTGCGCGCCATCGACAATGACGACGCCATCGTCGGCGCGTTCCAGTGCAGCCAACAGCACGTCCGGAGTTTCGGTCGCGGGATTATCGGGGGCAGACATCGGGGACCCGGGGGCATCGGGAAGAAACGGCAATCTGCCCGAAGCTACGCTCCGATGGTGTCCAAGACGTTTTTGTAGTCCCCCTCGCATCTGCCAAGCCGCGACATGCTTAACATTGGGCAAAAGAGGCGCAGGTAATTCAGTGTGTCCCCGCAAATCACTCCGCGGTTCTGCACTGCGGATTGTGCAGCCGGCCGGCCACCGCCCTCACCTTGCCCGGCGATGCCCGCCAGATCGCGAGCGCCGACAATCCGCTCACGATCGTCGCGATGCCGAAGGCGAGCGTGTAGTCGCCGGTGCGGTCATGGAGCAAGCCGGTCAGCCACGGTCCGGCCGCACCGCCCGCGAGCGCGGCGAGCATGATGGTGCCGAAGATGCTGCCCTGGTGCCTGCCCTGGAAAATCTCGAACACCACCGCACCCATGATCGAGGTGAGGCCGTAGCCGAGCGCGCCTTGCGCGAACACCATGAGATAGACGAGCCAGAGCGAGGGTTGATACTTCAAGCCGATCAGGGCGGCGAAGCAGATCACGAAGCCCGCGCAGCTGATCGCCCAGACCCACTCCCGTCCGATGCGGTCGGAGACATGGCCCAGCACGATCTGGCCGGGAATGCCGAGCAGGCTGACGATGCCGAGCGCCCACACCGCGACGGAAGGGCTGAAGCCGATGTCGAGCAGGAACTTGGTCTGATGCACCTGCACCGCGTACCAGATGTACAGGCCGGAGAAATAGCCGAGCGCGATCCACCAGAAGCGCGTGGTCGCGACGGCGCGCTTCAGCGTCCAGTCGGTATTGACCCAAACCGGATCGACGATGTTGGAGACCGGTTGGGCACCGCCCGCCGCCGGGGCGGCATCGCCGTCCGGTTCGAGGCCGATGTCCTGCGGGCGCTTGTGCAGCAGCAGGTTCACCGGCGCCAGCACGATCAGGACGAGCAGGCCCATCGCGGTGCAGGCGGTGCGCCAGCCGGTGGCTTCGATCATGTGCTGCACCCATGGCAGCAGCGTCACCGAGCCGATGCCGACGCCGGCGAAAGCGATGCCGATGGCGAAGCCGCGCTTGCGGATGAACCAGTTCGGCAGGAACAGCGACTGGCCGGAATAGCCGAGACACACCGAGCCGGCACCGACCATGACGCCGATGGTGACATAGAGATGCCAGGGCGCGCTGGTGAGCGGCGCAAGCAGCAAGCCGCCGCCCATCAGCACCACCCCGAGCTCCATCACCGCGCGCGGGCCGGCGCGGTCCATCAGGCGGCCGATCAGCGGGCTGACCACGCCTGACACCACGAAGCCGAACGAGAACGCGCCGGCGGTCACGCCACGCTCCCAGCCGAACTCTGAGATGATCGGCGGAAAGAACAGCGAAAAGGCGGTACGCGCGTTGACGCCGATGGCCATGGTGACGAAGGTCACGGCGACCACGACCCAGCCGTAGAAGAACGGAAGCCGCATGATGTGCTTGTTTCATCCCTGGACGATCCTTCCGACCATCCGGGGGTGCCTGGGTCAAGCGCTTTTCGTGCATGCCCGTCGAGCGGCGCGCTCAGGCGGCGTCGCGCCGTGACCGTTTGACGGGGGCGTCGAACAGAATCCACTCGATCGGCTGCGGGCGGCCGAACAGATAGCCTTGGGCGAAATTGACGCCGAGCGCCTTCAGCCGCTCGTACTCCTCGCGGGTCTCGACTCCTTCGGCCGTCACCGACATGTCGAGCCCGCGCGCCAGCGTCACGATCGCGGAGATGATGGCGGAGTTGCGCGGCTGGTGCGTGAGATTGCGGATGAACGACTTGTCGATCTTGATCTTGTCGAACGGGAACGCGGTCAGATAGCTGAGTGAGGAATAGCCGGTGCCGAAATCGTCGAGCGCGAGCTCGATGCCGAGATGCTTGAGCCGCTCCATGAAGGCGTGGTTCTCGCTGCCGCGCTCCAGCAGGACGGATTCGGTGATCTCGATCTCGAGCCGGTGGGGCGGCAGGCCGGAATCCGCGAGCGCCGCGCCGATCATCTCGAACAGCTCGGCTTCCTTGAACTGGATCGGCGACAGGTTGACGGCGACCGCGAGATCGGAGGGCCAGCCGGCCGCATCCGCGCAGGCGCGCCGCAGCACGAATTCGCCGAGCGGCACGATCAGCCCGGTCTCCTCCGCAAGCAGGATGAACTGGTCCGGCGGGATCAGGCCGCGCGTCGGATGCCGCCAGCGCACCAACGCCTCGAAGCCGCGCCGCGCCCCGCTGAGGGCGTCGACGAACGGCTGGTAGTGCACCTCCAGCTGGCACTGCGCGATGGCATCGCGCAGATCCCCCTCCAGCGTGTTGCGGGCCTCCAGCTCGGCCGACATCGCCTCGTCGTAGATGGTGAAGCAGTTGCGGCCCGCCGATTTCGAGCGATAGAGCGCAAGGTCCGCCTTCTTCAGCAATTGCTCCTGATCGCTGCCGTGATCCGGCGCGATGGCGATGCCGATGCTGGTGCCGATCTCGACGCGGTGGCCGGGCAGGAGGAACGGTTCGGTCAACAGCTTGGCGATCCGCGCCGCCAGCTCGGTCGAGCAGGCGCGCTGATCCGCGCTGGCTTCCTGGATGACGGCGAACTCGTCGCCACCGAGCCGCGCCAGCACGTCGGTGGCGCGCACCGCGGATTTCAACCGCTGTGCCACCTGGCGCAGCAGCGCATCGCCGGCCCCGTGGCCGAGGGAATCGTTGACGTTCTTGAAGCGGTCGAGGTCGAGCATCAGGATCGAGAACGGCAGCCCCCGCACGCCCAGCTGGTTGTTCATCTCGTCGAGCCGGCTGAGGAAGAAGGCGCGGTTCGGCAATCCGGTCAGGACGTCGGTTTGGGCGAGCTCGAGCACCCGCCGGTTGGCCAGTGACAACCGCCGCGAATTGCGGCTCGCCAACATGAGATAGGTCGACAGCGACAGCGTGAGCAGCATGCCGACGATCAGCACCGTGCCGGCGCGATCGTAAGTCGACTCCAGCGGACCGCCGGCGGTGGGAACGGCCCGCACCTGCCAATCGGTATCGCCGATCTTGAGGCTGCCCGACCAGTGCAGCGCCCGGGCGACGTCCCGCATCGACTGCGGCGCCCTTGCCGCCGACGAATAGTCCGGCAGCATCTGCTCCAGGCTGACGATCTGCCCCGTGAAGGGCGGATAGACGTTGATGCTGACCGCTGGGCTTGCTCCGGTGGTGACGCGAATGACTTGAATCAGCAGCGGCAGGTCGAAGATTCCGATCACGAAGCCGGCGAGATTGCGACGCCGGTCCGCGACCGTCTCGCGCGATGTCCCCTTGGCGTAGACAGGAACGGCAACGAGGACGTCGGGCAGCCGGCCTCCCTCCCTCGGTTCAAACAGGCGCGTGCGGATGGCTGCGACGTTGTCGTGGTCGCGCGCGCGTTCCAGAACCGCGCGGCGCTCCGGAACGGTGGCGTAGTCCATGCCGTAGACCGACGAGGTCTTGGGCTGGGTCGAATAGAACACCGGAAAATATTCATCGCTCTGCGGCGCCGTCGCAAAGCTCTCGCCCTGAAGCGACTTGATGCGATAGCCGGAGACGCCGTCCGTGCTCGCCGCGGCCTCGTAGTCGGAGCGCTCCTTGCGGCTGACGCGCGGCAGCCAGGCAACGCGCAGCATGCCGGGATGGCGTTCGAACAGGCGGGTACTGAAGGTCTCGAACTCGCTGCGGGTGACTTCGTCGTTGGTCGATTCGAACAGCGTGCGCAGCGCGAGGAGCCTCGATATGTATTCGCCCATGCCGTTCTGCATGACGATGGCTTCAGTCTCGGCCGCGTTCTCGAACTCGATCCTGTTGACGCGATCTTCCCACCGCGCCACGGCGGCCGCGCCCACGACCGAGAACAGAAGACCGACGCCGACCGCGACGAGCGCGGGGCGATACAGCCCGAGCAGCGGCGCCGCGCGCCACCATCCGGTCATACGCCTCCGATCCTGATCGTGCTGATCGCGATCGCCCATCTCTAAAGCCGCCGTCCCCTGGCCCGCAACAAACCGAACCTCTGGTTGAGGCATCGGCTCGGCTATCGGAACAAGACCGCGGTTAAGAACTGCACAATTTCGGAACCGGATCGTTCCGCAATGCACGGATTAGTTAATGAAGTGCGCGAACGATCCGGCATAGTGGAAACAAGTTGCCGATTTTGCCCGGAGTACTACGGATCGTCGATACAGTGCCGCTTAGCGAGCTATTCAGGCTCGCAAGGATATGTTGCGGAAGGTTTCCCAACTATTCGGCAAGACCTTTCCGATGTATCGATTTCGATCGACGAGATCCGTCATCCTGACCTGCGTGCTCCTGGCGGCGACCGCGCTCGCGGCCGGGGCCGAGGAGGCCGGCGTCAGCGAGGATGCGATCCTGTTCGGCCAGGCCGCCGCGCTGGAAGGTCCCTCCTCCGCGCTCGGACAGCGCATGCGGCAAGGCATCGTCGCAGCATTTACCGAGATCAACGCCAGAGGCGGCGTGCACGGCCGCAAGCTCCAGCTCATCAGCCGCGACGACGGCTACGATCCCGATCGTTCGGCGGCCCAGACGCTGCAGCTGATCGAGGACGACAAGGTGTTCGCGCTGATCGGCGCGGTGGGCACGCCGACCGCGATGGCGACCATTCCGATCACCAGCGCCAGGAACGTTCCCTTCATCGGCCCGTTCAGCGGTGCCGAATTCCTGCGCGACCTCGAGCTCACGAACGTCGTCAACATCCGCGCGAGCTACAGCGCGGAGGCCGAAGCGTGGATCAAGCACCTCACCGAGGATCGCCACTTCACCCGCATCGGCATTTTCTACCAGGACGATTCCTTCGGCCGCGACGGTCTGAGGGGTGTGAAACGCGCGCTTGCCAGGCGTGGCCTCGAACTCGCCGTCGAAGGCACCTTCGAGCGCAACACCCGCGCGGTCAAGGCCGCCTGGCGAACGATCAAGCGGGCCGAACCCGAGGCCATCGTGATGGTCGGGACCTATGGTCCCTGCGCGGAGTTCATCAAGCTCGCGCATCGCAGCGGCTTCTATCCGACCTTCGTCAACATCTCCTTCGTCGGTGCCGTCGCACTCGCCAGCGAGCTCGGCCCCGAGGGCGAAGGCGTCATCGTCTCGCAGGTCGTGCCATTTCCATGGGACCGCTCGCTCAAACTCGTCGCCGACTATCAGGCGGCGCAGAGGGCGGTCGATCCGACGCAGACACCGGACTTCGTGTCGCTGGAAGGCTACCTCTCCGGCCGCCTCGCGGCCGCAGCGCTGGAAAAGGCCGGACCGGAACCGACCCGCGCAAGCCTGCTGCGCGCCATCAACGATGTCGGCCGCTTCGACATCAGCGGCAGCACCGTCAACGTCGGCATCCGCATGATCGAGGCGCCGCCGAAAGTGTTCCTGACGGTGATCCAGAAGGACGGAACGTTCAAGGCGGTGGACCGGCTGTAGGGCCCTTCATGGCCGCCGCGTCCAGCGCTCGGCGTTGACTGCGCCCGGCGGGACCTCGCCCTTCACGATCGCTTCGACCTGCCGCACGGTTTCCAGCGACTGATATTCGATCGCCTGCGGCGTCAGCCCGCCGACATGCGGGGTAGCGATCACGTTCGGCAGCCTGGCCAGCTCGGGTGTCGGCATCTGGTCCGGTGCGCGGCCGACATCGATCGCCGCACCGGCGATGCGGTTCTCACGCAACGCCCGCGCCAGCGCCGGTTCGTCGACGAGATTGCCGCGCGAGAGATTGATGAAGACGGCATGCCTCTGCATGCGTGCCAGCGCCGCCTCGCCGATCAGATTCTCGGTCTGCTCGTTGGCGATCGCAAGGCAGACGACATAGTCCGATGCCGCGAGCAGCTCGCCGAGGCCGACCTGCCGGATCGCGGCATCGCTGACATCGGCGAAGGGATCGGAGACCAGCACCTCCATCCGCAGCACCTTTGCGATCCCGGCGAGATAGCGCCCGATGCTGCCATAACCGATGATGCCGATCGTGCTGCCGGCGAGCTGGCGGCCCATCCGCGCCTCCGGCTCGCGGCCGGCCTGGTAGTCCGCCGTCGTCCGCGACACGCCGCGGGAGAGATCGACCATGAAGCCGAGGGCAAGCTCGGCGACGGCCTGCACGAAGCCGGGACCGGCGCGGGTGACGAGCACGCCGGCCTTCGAGGCCGCTTCCACATTGACGTTGCGGATATCGACGGCGCAGCGGACGAAGGCGCGCAGACGCGGCAGCTCGGCGAAGATTTCGCCGCGGCCTTCGGTCATGCGATCGGCGACGATGATGTCGGCGTCTTTCGCCGCACGCACGAGGCCGGCGGCGTCAAGGGGTTCGTCGCTCTCGTGCAGGATCACCTCGGCGGCCGCCCGCAGGCCGTTCAAGCTGCGGTCGCCGTAATAGTTGCGCCGCATCTGCGGCGTGTGAGCGAGCAGAACCTTCACGACTGGACTCCTTCAGCAACCGATGCCCCGCGGCAGCGCGGTCGAAATCTGGCACAACGCCAGCTGCGGCAGGCATGCTGTCACAATTTGCCGCAGCGCGCAGCGTGATCCAGCGCACAGACTGACACATGGCGGCCCCCTAGAAAAAGTGACATCATCGCGCGTATTGCCGTTGGAGGTGACATGATGCGCCGTCCAGTCTTTTCAAATCTCATAGTTGCATCCGGTTTTCTCGCCCTCGCCCAGTTGATGACGCCGACGGACGCCGCGGCCGAAGCGCGGCTTGCGCTGGTCATCGGACAATCCGCCTATCGCACCGTGCCCGAGCTGCCCAACGCCGCCAACGACGCCAAGGGCATGACGGAGCTGCTCGGCAATGCCGGCTTCACCGTCACCACGGCGGCCAATCTGGCGCAGAACGAGATGCGCGCGGCGATCTCGGATTTCGCCGGCAAGGTCGGCGCCAGCGGCGCCGACACCGTGGCGCTGGTGTTTTATGCCGGCCACGGTCTGCAAATCGACGGCGAGAACTACCTCGTTCCGGTCGACCTCGATCCCAAGCGCGAGGCCGACATTCCGCTCCAGGGCGTGCGGCTCAACGACCTGCTCAACACGCTCGGCGCGCTGCCGACGCGCGCGCGCATCTTCATGCTCGATGCCTGCCGCAACAATCCGTTCCCGGCACTGAGCGGCGCCGGCCACGGCCTTGCGATCGTCGACACCAAGGCCGGCGCGCCCGGCTCCTTCATCTCCTATTCGACCTCGCCCGGCGCCGAAGCCGAGGACGGCAACGGCATCGACAGTCCCTACACCACGGCCGCGCTGACCATCGCCAAGCAGCCCAACCTGCCGATCGAGGAAGTGTTCAAGCGCATCCGCGTCGCCGTCGCGCAGTCGACCGACGGACGGCAGATCCCGTGGGAAAGCTCCTCGCTGACCACCGACTTCAGGTTCTTCGGCGAGAGCAGCGGCAGCACGCCCGCTGTTCCCGGCGCATCCGCAATGGCGCTCGCCAGCGGCACGCGCAGCGTCGAGGACTGGCGCAAGACCTTGCAGGGCAAGCCGGCCATGGCCGCCTATGAGCTCGTGATCACTGAGGACACCGTGGAGGCGTATCAGGCCTATATCGAGCTGTATGCACAGGACACCCGCACGCCGCGCCTGCGCACGGTGCTGGAACGGCGCCGCCAGATGCTGGCCTGGGAGCGCGCCACCGCGATCAACACCCGCGCCTCGTTCGAGGCCTATCTCGCCAACTGGGACAACAGCGACCTCGCTGCGACCGCGCGCCGGCTGCTGCTGCGCGTGCAGAACCGCAATTATGGCGTGCCTGTCGCCGCCGCGGCGACCCCGGTCGCGGTCGCGATGGCTCCGACCTGTCCGTGCTCGACCCCGACGGCACCGGCGACGCCGGCCAATCCGAGCGTCGCGCCCGTGATCAAGAAGCGCGTCGACGACACGCCGCCAAAGCGCAAGGTTGTCGAGACGCCGCCGAAGCGCCGCCCTCCGCCTGAGGAAGTGGTCTACGAGCGCGCCCCGCCCCCCGGCCCGCCGCCCGCTGCCATCATGCAGGGCGTCGGCATCGGGATCGGCATCGGCATGGGAATGGGCGGCCGCAGCGGCGGCGACCATTATCGCGGCGACTACCGCAGGTACTGAGACGATTCCGGCATGGACGTCGCACCGGCTCGCGCCTCGCGCGAGCCGGTTCTATTGTGCCAGCGCCGGATAATCGCGCTGGACAGCCTCGCGGACCCAGCCGGCCTGAATCGCGCGAAACAGGATCTGCGCGGTCTTGGCGTCGTCGGCCTTCATGCAGAGGTCGACGATGCGGCGGACCGCGTCGTCGCGCATCAGATCGTCTGCGATCTTCATCGCAATTTCCATCGCGACGCGGGCGGCACGTTCATAGCGCTCACGCTCACGCTCACGCTCACGCTCGCGCTCGGCAGTCCGTGCGGAGCCGCCGACGGCTTCCGCGCCCGCTCTCGCGGTCTCGCAGATGTGACGAATGCGCTCCGCCGCCTCGATATCGCCGATCGGCCCCTGGATCGGCTCATCCCAGATGTCGGCCGACTGCCGCCTTGCGAACCACTTCATTGCCCCCACCATTGGTCTTCGTTGGCTTGCGCCGTTCAGGACGTGCGGCGCGGCCCGATCGCCTCGAACTGCGCCTTCTGCTCGTCGTTGAGCGTGGCGTAGAAATCATCGAGCGCCGCGCGCACCGACTTGATCCCGTCCAGCATCGCATCGAGCCGCTTGCCGATCGTGGCCATGCGGGCCGGCGGTGTCATCACCTCATTGGGCTCGCAGGCCGCCTTGAGCGATGCGCTGACCTTGGCGCTGGTATCCTGCAGCACCTGGAGCGCCGCGCGCTGGGTGTCGCTGGGGCGAAGTCTTTCCTCGATCGTGGCGCCGGGCCAATCGAATGCGGCGGGCACACTGCAGGTCTGCACCGACGATCCGCCCGCATTGTTCGCACGACGCTGATCCTCGGCCAGCGCATTGAAGCGCGCCTTCTGTTCGTCGTTGAGCGAACCATAGAACTGGTCGAGCGCGGGCTGGACCAGATCGACCGCCTTCTGCATCGCCTCGATGCGCTGCTGCATCGCCGCGAGCCGGCCGGGGGCCGTGGCCGCGGCCTGCGTCGGGCAGGATGTGCGGATCAGCGCTGCCGCGTCGACGGAGGCGTTGCCGAGCGCATCGAGAGCGGCGCCCTGCGCATCGGTCGGCTGCACCGCGGATGCAATCTGATCGATCGGCAGCCCGGCGATGGCACGGCGGTCACTGCCGCAGAGCTGATCGAGCGGCGCGCTGCTGGCCCGCCGTCGTCCCTGTGGCTGCTGCGGCAGATAGGCCGACAGGCGATCATAGCCGTAGGGGCCGAATATTCCGGCATAGATGTCCGGATAGCCGTAACCCCAGAAGCCGAGCCCGTCGCCCCAGATCGTGTAGTCGTAGAGGTCGTTATAGGCGAACGGCCAGAACAGCGGCCCGACCCAGCCGTAGCCGCCACCCGGATGTTGCCACCAGCCGCTGCTTGCGCCGCTCCAGCCGGCCAATGCGGCCGCCGCGGCGAGCTGCGCACGCGCCGCCGGATTGCTGATCAGCCGGCCATTGCGGAAGGCGCCGGCGTTCAGAGCGTTGCGGAACTGCGCCGGCTGGATCGCGGCATTGCGGATCTGACCGAAATTGGGGCCGCCGCGTCGGGCACCGCTGGTAAACCGCATGCCGCGATGATGGCCGCCGCCATGCGCGTGGCCGTGACCACGGAAATGGCCGCCGCCGTGATGGCCGCCACCGTGATGGCCGCCGCCATGCCCGCCTCCATGGCCCCCGCCATGTCCGCCCTTCGCCAGCGCCGCGCCCGCCAGCATGCAGGCGAGTGCCATCGCGGCAATTCCAACGACCGGTCGCACCATCGCACCCTCCCGCGCAAAGCCCTGCCATCCAGGCATCGGAAATTGGCGGGAATTGGAACCAGCAGGATTGCCGAAAGTTCCCGGTCCCCGGACCGGGCCCGCGCTACGCCTCCGGCACGATCTTGCCGGGGTTGAAGATGTTGAGCGGATCGAGCGCCTTCTTCAGCGCCCGCATCGCATCGAGCGCCTCGGGGCCGAGCTCGGCCTTGAGATATTTCTGCTTGCCCTGTCCGATGCCGTGCTCGCCGGTGCAGGTGCCGTCCATCGCCTGCGCGCGCTCGACCAGGCGATGCATGAATTCTTCGCCGCGCGCCATCTCGTCCGCGTCGTTGACGTCGCACACCAGCGAGCAATGGAAATTGCCGTCGCCGACATGGCCGACGATCGGCGACAGCAGGTTGAGCCGCTTGAGATCTTCCTCAGTTTCGCTGACGCAATCGGCAAGCCGCGAGATCGGCACGCAGACGTCGGTGGCGACCACGCCGATGCTGTCGCCGGGCCGCAGCGCCTTCACGGACCAATAGGCATCGTGCCGCGCCTGCCACAGCTTGGTGCGATCCTCGGGCTTGGTGGTCCAGGAGAAATCGCCGCCGCCGCAATCCCGGGCGATCTCGCCAAACGCCTTGGACTGCTCGGCAACCTCGATCTCGCTGCCGTGGAATTCCATCAGCAGCAGCGGCGTCTCCGGCAGCGTCAGCTTGGAATAGGCGTTGCAGGCCTGCACCTGCGCAGCGTTGAGCAGCTCGATGCGCGCCACGGGAATGCCGGTCTGGATCGCCAGGATGACGGCCTGACAGGCCCCGTGCACGGTCTCGAACGACACCGCGCCCGCCGCGATCGTCTCGGGGATGCCGCGCAGGCGGATGGTCAATTCCGAGATGATGCCGAGCGTGCCTTCGGCGCCGACGAACAGATGCGTCAGGTCGTAACCTGCGGACGACTTCTTGGCGCGCGTGCCCGTGGTGATGATCTCGCCGTCGCCGCGCACCACCTTCAGCGCCAGCACGCTGTCGCGCATGGTGCCGTAGCGCACCGCGTTGGTGCCGGAGGCGCGGGTCGAGGCCATGCCGCCGAGCGATGCATCGGCACCCGGATCGATCGGGAAGAACAGGCCCTGGTCGCGCAGATGCTCGTTCAGCGCCTTGCGGGTCACGCCGGGCTGGATCACGCAGTCGAGGTCCTCGGCATGCACCGCGAGCACCTTGTTCATGTCGCGCAAATCGATCGAGATACCGCCGGCGGGCGCGTTGACCTGGCCCTCGAGCGAGGTGCCGGTCCCGAAGGCAATGACGGGGACACGGTTCTTGGCGCAGATCCGCACCACGTCCTGGATGTCGGCGGTCTCCTGCGCCATCACCACGCCGTCAGGCGGCTGGTTGGGAAGCCAGGTGGTGGTATGGCCGTGCTGCTCGCGCACGGCCTGCGAGGTGATGAGGCGGTTGCCGAAGCGTGCGGCGAGCTGCTCCAGCGCGCTCGCGAGGGCTTTCGGCTCCGGCCGCGGCGGATTATTGGTGATGGTCGTACCCACGGAATTCCTCCCGACAGAAGAACCGTGGCAAAGGACATAAAACCGGTCAAGTCAAGCGACCGGACGCATAGCTGGAAGGAAACATGCCGGAGACTGCCGCCCCGACGCCCAAAGCCGAGCCGTTCCGCGCCTCGATCATGCAGATCGAGCCGCAATGGATCGACTATAACGGCCATCTCAACATGGCCTATTACAACGTGATGTTCGACCGCGCGATCGACCAGCTCTGGAGCGAGCTCGGGATCGGGCCGACCTACATGAAGGAGCGAGGCGGCTCGACCTTCACGGCCGAATGCCACGTCCGGTACCTGCGCGAGATCCACCTCGGCGATCCCGTGCAGATCTTCGTCTGGCTGCTGGGGGCGGACGACAAGCGGCTGCACACGTTCGAGGAGATGCGGCACGCGAGCGAAGGCTGGCTGTCGGCCACGTCCGAGAACATGTCACTGCACATGGACATGAATGCGCGGCGCGTCGCGCCGTTTCCGCCCGATATAAGCGAGCGCATCGCTGCGGTCACCAAGGCCCACAGCGCCGTGCCCCGGCCTGAGGGCATCGGCCGCAACGTGGCGATGCCCGCGAAGCGGTAGTGTCAAAGCGCTGCCGCCGCGTTATGGCCGCGGTCTGAGCGCGCGCCTCGTCCTTCGAGACGACCGCTTCGCGGTCTCCTCAGGATGAGGCTAAGCAGCATTTGCGCTCTTCGAGACTGCTGCCGCACACTCTGCCCTCATCCTGAGGGCCCGCCGAAGGCGGGCGTCTCGAAGGATGCGCCGCGAGGATAGCGCTATATCCTGTTGCGGCCGCGCGCCAGGCCGACGACGGCCGAGACCAGGAACAGAACGACCGCGATGAAGAAGATGATCTTGGCGATCTCGATCGAAGCGCCGGCGACGCCGCCGAAGCCCAGGATGCCGGCGATCAGTGCGATAACCAGAAACGTCACAACCCAGCCTAGCATGGTCAAACCCTCGTCTTGATGTTGTCTGCGTCCGGCGCGGCTCGCCGCACCACCTGCCCAGACAATCTCAAGGCGGGAACGATGGTTCCGACCCCGGCGGGGACGAAATTCGCGCGGCGCGCGGGAACAAATTGGCCCGCCACGCACGTGGAAAACCTCTTTTCGGCGCCCCATATAGGCACCATCCCTGTTAGAAGGCTCCCTTCCGCCACCCCGCGGTGCCATCGTGGGGCCAATGATTCGCATGACCGAGCCGAGCAAGATCACCAGCGTACCCGATCACCAGCCCGCAGCCGGCGGCATCGCCGCGCGTGCGCGCGCCTCGGTGGGCCCGCAATATCTGTCCGGGCTCAATCCGGAGCAGCGCGAGGCTGTGGAGACGCTGGACGGCCCGGTCCTGGTGCTGGCCGGCGCCGGCACCGGCAAGACCCGCGTGCTGACGACGCGCATCGCCCATATCCTGAGCCAGGGCCGCGCCCGTCCCGCCGAGATCCTGTCGGTGACCTTCACCAACAAGGCCGCGCGCGAGATGAAGCACCGGCTCGGCCAGATGCTCGGCCATGCCGTCGAGGGCATGCCGTGGCTCGGCACCTTCCACTCCATCGGCGGCCGCATCCTGCGTTTCCATGCCGAGCTGGCGCAGCTCAAGTCGAACTTCACCGTGCTCGACGTGGACGATCAGGTCCGGCTGCTGAAGCAGCTGCTTCAAGCCGAGAACATCGACGACAAGCGCTGGCCGGCGCGCATGCTCGCTGGACTGATCGACGGCTGGAAGAACCGCGGCCTGATGCCCTCGCAGGTGCCCTCGGGCGAAGCCGCCACCTTCGCCAACGGCAAGGGCGGCAAGCTCTATGCGAGCTATCAGGAGCGGCTGAAGATTTTGAACGCGGCGGATTTCGGCGATCTCCTGCTGGAGAACATCCGCATCTTCCGCGAGCACCCGGATATCCTCCGGCAGTACCAGCAGCGCTTCAAGTACATCCTGGTCGACGAGTACCAGGACACCAACGTCGCGCAATATCTGTGGCTGCGGCTGCTGTCGCAGGCGCCGGCAAAGCCCGCCCCCACTGTCATTCCGGGGCGGCTCGAAGAGCCGAACCCGGAATCTGGAAATGAGTCCTCAGCTCGAGATTCCGGGTCTGCACCTGCGGCGCATCCCGGAATGACGGCATCTGCGGCAGGCGCCACCAAGAACATCTGCTGCGTCGGCGACGACGACCAGTCGATCTATGGCTGGCGCGGCGCCGAGGTCGACAACATCCTGCGTTTCGACCACGATTTCCCCGGCGCCAAGATCATCCGCCTGGAACGCAATTATCGCTCGACCCGCCATATCCTCGCCGCCGCCTCGCATCTGATCGCGCACAACGAAGGCCGGCTCGGCAAGACGCTGCGCACCGAGGACCAGGACGGCGAGAAGGTCACGGTCACAGGCTCGTGGGATTCGGAGGAGGAAGCGCGCGGCATCGGCGAGGAGATCGAGCAACTGCAGCGCCGCGGCGAGAAGCTCAACGAGATTGCGATCCTGGTGCGCGCCTCCTACCAGATGCGCGAGTTCGAAGACCGCTTCGTCACGCTCGGCCTGCCCTACCGCGTCATCGGCGGCCCACGCTTCTACGAGCGCGCGGAAATCCGCGATGCGCTGGCCTATTTGCGCGTCATCAACTCCCCGGCAGACGACCTCGCCTTCGAGCGTATCGTCAACGTGCCCAAGCGCGGCCTCGGCGATGCCACGGTGCAGATGTTGCACGACCACGCCCGCAAGCGCCGCATTCCGCTGTTCGAAGCGGCCCGCGCGGTGGTTGAGACCGACGAACTGAAGCCGAAGGCACGCGGCTCGCTGCGCGACGTCGTCGCCCAGTTCGACCGCTGGCGCGCCCAGCGCGAGGTCACCGCACACACCGATCTCGCCCAGATCGTGCTCGACGAGAGCGGCTATACCGAGATGTGGCAGAAGGACCGCTCCGCGGACGCCGCGGGCCGGCTGGAGAACCTGAAAGAGCTGGTGCGCTCGATGGAGGAGTTCGAGAACCTGCAAGGGTTCCTGGAGCACATCTCGCTGGTGATGGATCGCGAGGGCGGCGCCGAGGAGGATGCGGTGTCGCTGATGACGCTGCATTCGGCCAAGGGGCTCGAATTCGACAACGTGTTCCTGCCCGGCTGGGAGGAAGGCCTGTTTCCGAGCCAGCGCACGCTGGACGAACAGGGCCGCGCCGGCTTGGAAGAAGAGCGCCGGCTCGGCCATGTCGGCCTGACCCGCGCCCGCCGCCGCGCCATGATCTATTTCGCCACCAACCGGCGCATCCACGGCACCTGGTCGACCACGATCCCGTCGCGCTTCCTCGACGAATTGCCCGCGGCCAATGTCGAGATCACGGAGTCGAAGGGCGGGTCGGCCTGGGGCGGCACCGGCGGCTACGGTGCCTCGCGCTTCGACGACATGGAGGCGTTCGGCTCCAGCTACACCACGCCGGGCTGGCAGCGCGCCCAGGCCAATCGCAACCGCGGCGGTGCCCGCTCTGGCGGCGGTTACGGCGGCTTCGAGGACGAGACCGCGACGTTCTCGTCTTCCTCATCGGCCGGCCCCGATTTCGGCAGCTTCTCCTCGCGCCGTCGTGGTCCCCTGACGATCGAGGGTGAGCTGGTCGCCAAATCGACCGGCACCACCTCCGAATTCTCGCTGTCCGACCGCGTCTTCCACCAGAAGTTCGGCTACGGCCGCGTCACCAAGATCGACGGCAACAAACTCACCATCGCCTTCGACAAGGCCGGCGAGAAGAAGGTCGTGGACAGTTTCGTGCAGCGGGCGTGAGGCCCGACTTGGCTCAGTACGTTGCCATCATCGAGGATACCGATCCGGACGAAGCCGTGGGCCTGTGGTTTCCGGACCTCCCCGGCTGCTTTTCGGGAGGTGACGATATCGAAGAGGCCCTGGAGAATGCGCCCGAGGCCCTCGCGCTCTACGCTCAGGACCTCGCCGCGGACGGCCGCCAGCTTCCCCCGCCGCGGACATTGGACGAGCTCAAGGCAGACGCCGATGTGGCCGGCGACCTCAGAAACCACACGGTGGCCCTGATCGAATGGCCGCCCCTCGACGCCGCCGAGTGAGGATTGTTCGCCGCACTCGCCAGGCCTTCGACGGTTCTGTCCCGAACAGGTCTTGACCATCGCGAACTTCCCCGTATCAGATAAAGCCATGGTCCGGGGCTCCATCACACTGATCTTGCTGGCATTGGGGATGCCATCGCTCAGCGCGGCGGAGACCATGAGCTTTGGCGATTCGATCGGAAAGCTGGCGGCGAGCTGCGGTGCGGAAATCGTCGCCAATTGCCGTGGCGTCAATCCGGATTCGAACCGGCTGAAGGAGTGCCTGTCGCGCAACCGCGACGTGCTGTCGCCGCAATGCGCGAGTGACTATCTCGGCGTGTTCGACGCCATCCAGAAGCGCGTCGCCGCGCGCGTCACGGTGGCGAATGCCTGCCAGCGCGAGATCGTCAAGGTCTGCGGCGGCTCGACCAAGGAGACCAGCAAGTCGGTCCCCTGCCTGGTCTCGACCCCCAAGGGCATCAGCAACAACTGCCTGAAAGCCGTCGACGACGCGGGGTACCGCTGATGCGGGCGCGCAGGCTCTTCATTGCCGGACCGGCTCTTGCGTTCGGCCTCGCTCTGCTCGCGGGCGCAGCCGGCGCCCAGACCGCGGCGCCGACGCGCGACGACATCGTCGGCAAGCTGAACCATTTCGAAGAAGCCGCCGAGGTCGATCTGCCCGCGCTGAAGCAGCAGGTGATGGAGCGCGCCAAGACCAGGATCAAGAACGATCCGGGACCTGTGAACCGGCCGCTGATCGCGCCTGACCTCGCCAAGCTGCCGGCCTTCAATGCGCAGATCCAGTTCGATGCCGACACGCCGATCATCCAGCCGGCCTCCTACCAGACCGTCGGCCGGATCGCCGATGCGCTGGTTCATGCCTCGCTGCTGCCCTACACGTTCCTGATCGTCGGCCACGTCGAATCCAATTCGAAGACGCGCGAGGCCAATGCGATCCTGAGCCAGCGCCGCGCCGACGCGATCCGCGACGTGCTGGTGAACACGTTCAAGATCTCGACCAAGCGGCTGCATCCGATCGGCCTCGGCGAGGAGCAGTTGCTCGACCGGGCCAGGCCGACGTCGGCCGTCAACGGCCAGTTGCAGATCCTGACCTATGCCAAGCTGCCGGAGGAGCCGCGTCCGGCGGCGCCGGCGCCTGCGGCGAAAAAGCCCGCCAAGAAGCGCTGAGCGGAGACGGCTTCGCGCCTTCCGGAACCTTTTGAAATCCCGATCGTTTTGGTGCCGGTCCAGTACGCACCAATACGGCTTTGCGCGACAAGAGTGCCGGTTTGTGCACCGCCCGGTCCAGTGCTATAGCGACTGTTCGCCCTTCCCGATCCCGTGCTGCATGAGACCAAAATGGGTGGCTTTTTTCAGCGCCAACTTGCCGTTTACGTCGAGTACCATCGCGATCCCCGGAACACGGCGATGCATGTGGTCGGTATTCTCCTGTTGTTCACCGGCGCGGTGCTGCCGCTGACGCTGGTCAGGCTTCCGCTGTTCGGTTTCGATGTCAGCCTGGCGGTGATCCTGGCCTTGCCGGTTCTGATCTATTGGCTGCTGCTCGATGTGGCGCTCGGGATCGGCATTCTGGCGGTCTCCATCGTGCTGTTTTCGGTTGCGACGAGCATTGCGGCGCAGGTCAGCACCACGACGATGTGGGCGATCTTCGCCGCGCTGGTGGTGCTCGGCCTCGCCGCGCAGACCATCGGCCACAAGGTTTTTGAGGGCCGCGAAGCCTCGCTATTCACTTTTCCTTCGCATCTTTTGCTTGGACCGATGTTCGTGATGGCAAAATTGTTCATTGCATTGGGCTTCCGTCGCGACCTTGCCGCGATTCTGGCGCCTCTTCCGACCAATTCCCTTTCAACCCGATAGCTCTAGAAGCGAAACAGCAACCTTCTGCATGGCTCTCGTCCTGGTTACCGGTGGCAGTGGCTTCATCGGACATCATCTCGTCGAAGCGCTCCGCGCCCGTGGGCAGCGGGTGCGTGTTCTCGACGTCCGTGCGCCGGCCGCAGCGAACCCCGACGTCGAACACGTCCACGGCTCGGTGCTGGACGGCGCCGCAGTCGATGCTGCGCTCGCCGGGGTCGATCAGGTCTATCACCTCGCCGGCCTGCCCGGCATGTGGGTCGCCAACAAGCAGGACTTTCACGAGGTCAATTGCCGCGGCACCGAGATCGTGCTTGCGGCCGCAATGAAGCGCGGCGTGTCGCGCTTCCTGCACTGCTCGACGGAATCGATCCTGTTCCCCTATTCCGACCTCAAAGGCGTTCCCGCCGAAGAGGCGCTGCAGCCGGCCGAAGCCATGCCCGGCGCCTATACCCGCTCGAAGTCGCTCGCCGAGCATTGCGTCGCGAAGGCTGCGGCCAGCGGCTTTCCGCTCGTGATCGGCACGCCGACCATGCCGATCGGCGCCGCCGACCACAATCTGACGCCGCCGACCGCGATGCTCTGGTACTTCCTCCAGAAGAAGGTGCAGCCGCATCTCAACTTCCTGGTCAATCTGGTCGACGTCCGCGACGTCGCCATGGGCCTGGTGCTGACCATGGAACGCGGCCGCCACGGCCAGCGCTACATCCTCGGCGGCGACTGCGTTCCGCTCGGCAACATCCTGCGGATGATGTCGGCGATGAGCGGCCGCCGGCAGTACCCGGTGGTGGTGCCCGGCAAGCTCGCCGAGCTCTCCGGCATCGTGCTCGAATATCTGGCCGACAACTTCACGCGCAGGCCGCCCAACGGCACCGCCGAGGGCGTGCGCATCGCGCTCGCCGCGAGCGATCTTTCAATCGGCAAGGCGCGCACCGAGCTCGGCTATTCGCCGCGTCCGATCGAGCCGGTGCTGCGCGAAACCATCACCCACCTGCTCGCCCGCAACGGCCAGCAGCCCACCGGCGCCATCGAGCATCGCGCGCTGTCCTCGCGCGCGGGCTGAAGCCGCCGCCCAACGCAAAGAACCTTCATGTCCTTCGATTTCAGCAAGCTTCTCTCTGTCGCCTGGGGTGGCTGGACCACGACCTGGCCGACGCAACTGCTCGCCCTGATCTGGCTGGCCTGGCTGGCCAGCTGGATCGGCGCCTCGTTCTGGCAGGGTCGCACGCAGAAGCAGGTCATGACGCTGGAATCCGGCCGCTATCGCATCCCGATCCTGGTCGGCGGCATCCTGTTCACGCCGTGGACCGCGGAAGTGCTGAACGAGAAGCCGCTCTGGGTATTCAGCAACACCGCTGTCTACATCACGGCGCTGATCGTGCTTGCCGGCATCTCCTTCACCTGGTGGGGACGGCTGCATCTCGGAAAGTTCTGGTCCAACACCATCACCCACAAGGAAGACCACCGCGTCGTCGACACCGGCCCGTACGGCATCGTGCGCCATCCGATCTACACCGGGCTGATCGCCGGCATGCTGGCCACCGGCATCGCGGTCGGCACCGTGACCGCGATCCTCGGCGCGATCCTGATCTCGCTCGGCATGTGGCAGAAGGGCCGGATGGAAGAGGTGTTCCTCTCCAAGGAGCTCGGCGAGGACGCCTACGGCGCCTATTGCCGCCGCGTGCCGATGATCATCCCCTTCCTCTCGCCGCGGTAAGCGGGCCCTCGCCCAACCAGCAGCGCTGCTACTAGCTCCGTCATCCTGAGGTGCGAGGTTTGCGATGCGTATGCATCGCGAGCCGAGCCTCGAAGGATGCACGGCCGAGATGTAGCCGGGCCGTCCATCCTTCGAGGCTCCCCATGGGGCGCGTTGCGCCCCGTGGCTCGCACCTCAGGATGACGGGATAAATGGGCGCGCTTGGAACATTGCGCCAAGGAACCGCCCCTCCTCCCGCCCGTTAGCCCCTCGACACCTGCAACATTTGCAGAGCATCGAGCCATGTCGGATGCCTACGATTACTTTCGCGAGCACGCGATCGCCGCCCTGCGCAAGGCGCGGGCGTTGCCGCCTGGGCGGACGAAGCAGAAGCAGCGCACGGTCGCGCGGGTCTATCATCTGCTGTCCAGGGAGGCCGCGCTGGCGCCGAACATCCATCACCTCGACGATTTTCGCACGGCACGGCAGCTCGAGCGGCAGATCGGCCGTTGATCTCCGGGCACCACCCGTCGGCGCTCGTCCCATGCAAATTCGATCGGCTGCCATTCCGCGGGAATAGGCCCTGGCGGCAGCCCGCACCGGTTGACGTCTGCCCCGTCAGCCAGTTGGATGCGCGCGCAAACAGGGGCTCCTCATGACCTTCTCCAGCATCTTCGCGCAGTTCGTCGCGATCCTCGGCGGCATGGCGCTGCAATGGCGCAAGATGACGGGCACCGAGCCCGCGCCGGCCTGGGGAGAGACCCCCGCCATTCCCGAAGCGAAGCCGCAGGGCGCGATCCCGACTTTGAAGATGCCGACCGCGCGCGGCTGGAGCGAGGGCCGGAAGCCGACCGTCGCGCCGGGTCTCAAGGTCAATGCGTTCGCGACCGGCCTCGACCATCCGCGCTGGATCGAAGTGCTGCCGAACGGCGACGTGCTGATCGCGGAGGCGACGCAGATCGCGGGCGCCCCGCGCAACGTGTTCCACTATGCGATGCAGGCGACGATGCGCCGCGCCGCCGCGCTTGGCGTGTCCGCCAACCGCATCACGCTCTTGCGCGACAAGGACGGCGACGGCGTCGCCGAACACCGCGGCGCCTTCATGGAGAACCTCAACCAGCCCTTCGGCATGGCGCTGGTCGGCGACACCTTCTATGTCGGCAACACCGACGGCGTGATGGCCTTTCCCTACGCCGCGAACGCCGACCGCATCACCGCGCCGGGCAAGCGGCTCACGACGTTCAAGCCGGGCGGACATTGGACGCGCAGCCTGCTCGCCAGCCCCGACGGCAAGAAGCTCTATGCCGGCGTCGGCTCGCTGAGCAACATCGCCGAGATGGGCATGGAGGTCGAGGAAGGCCGTGCTGCGGTGTACGAGCTCGACCTCGTCGCCGGCACGCATCGCATTTTCGGCGCCGGCCTGCGCAATCCCGTGGGCCTTGCCTGGGAGCCGAATACGAACGTGCTCTGGACCGTCGTCAACGAGCGCGACGGGCTCGGCGACGAGACGCCGCCGGACTATCTCACCTCGGTGCGCGACGGCGGCTTCTACGGCTGGCCCTATTGCTACTGGGGCAAGACGGTGGACGACCGCGTGCCGCAGGATCCGGCGATGGTCGCCAAGGCGCTGCAACCGGACTATGCGCTCGGCGGCCACACCGCCTCGCTCGGCCTGTGCTGGATGCCCGCAGGCACCCTGCCGGGCTTCGGCGACGGCATGGTGATCGGCCAGCACGGCTCGTGGAATCGCAGCAAGCTGTCCGGCTACAAGCTGGTGTTCGTCCCGTTCGAGAACGGCAAGCCGTCCGGTCCCGGTCGCGACATCCTGTCGGGCTTCCTGTCACCCGACGAGAAGGAATCCTACGGCCGCCCGGTCGGCGTTGCGATCGGCCCCGACAAGAAGTCGCTGCTGATGGCCGACGACGTCGGCAACGTGATCTGGCGCGTGACCGGGGTGTAGGTCGAAATAGGCGAGATCGGCGCCGCGGACTGGCTGCACCTCTCCCGCCTGCGGGAGAGGGCGCGGAGCGAAGCGACGCGGGTGAGGGTTCTTTCCTCTGGGGGAGTGTCCCGTTGCGAAGAGACCCCTCTCCCCAACCCTCTCCCGCAAGCGGGAGAGGGGGCGCAGCGTCGCCTTGATCCCCTTCACGTGCCCACGCATAGCGTGGCGCGCTGCTTGCGCAGCAGCGCGATCACCGACAGCGCGGTGATCAACCCGGTCTTGGGATTCTCGGACGGGATGTTCTCGATGCCCATCGAGAACCGCGCCGAATCCGCTTCGACCTCGATGCGGTGAACGTTGCGCGTCACGGTCGGGTCGGCCCAAACCTGGATCCGGGTCCGATCGGGCCCGATGCCCGCCAGCGACAGCGCAACGGCGACGTTGACGTTCGCCGGAAAGCCTTTCGCCGCTTCGCGCGCGCTGCCTTCGAACAGCTTGAGCGGCTCACGCAGATTGTCGATGTCGATGTTGTTCTGCACGATGAACGGTGCGCCCTTCAGCCCGTCGATCGGCTTGCGCGTCACCATCTGCACCGAATGGATGGTGCCGACCGCGGCGGCGTTGACGGCATCGAGCCCGATCAGCGCGCCGGTCGGCACGATGATGCGGCCGCCATTGGCGCGGGCGAGATCGACGAGATCGAAATTGTCGAGCAGGCCGCCGACGCTGACCACGACCGCGGCCTTACCGCGCTTCACCGCCGGCTCGACGATGGAACGCAGATGATTGCTCGGCGCGCATTCGACCACGATGTCGGCGGCCTCGCCGAGCTGCTCGATCGGCAGCACTTGCGGCGGGCGTCGCAGGCCGCTGATGAAAGCCCGATGCTTGGCGGGATCGCGCACGGCGACAGCCGACAGGGTTAGCCCCTCGATGCCCTGATCGAGCGCGGTCGCGACCTTGGTGCCGATCGAGCCCAGGCCCGCGACGGCAACCCGCAATGCGTTGGAGGTTTTCTGTCCGGACATAGCATCCTGCTTTCTCGTTGGTTGATGTCATAGCGCAACATTTTCTGTATAAGCCAGCCCGAATTGGTTTGCCTTGCCAACCCGCCGAGCCTCGCCGCGGCCTGGACTGATCCCCTGCCGCAAACCGCTGATGTTTCCCGATGGAGGTCCTTATGCGCACTCATTCGATCGCAGCCATTCCTGCCGACGGCATCGGCCCCGAGGTGATCTCAGCCGGAATCCGCGTGCTGGAGGCTCTCGCAAAGCGCAGCGGCGATCTCGCCTTCAACGTCAAGACGTTCGACTGGGGTTCGGACTATTACAAGAAGCACGGCATCATGATGCCGGCCGACGGCCTCGCTGAGCTGAAGAAGTTCGACGCGATCTATTTCGGCGCGGTTGGCGCACCCGACGTGCCCGATCACATCACGTTGTGGGGCCTGCGCCTGCCGATCTGCCAGGGCTTTGACCAATACGCCAATGTGCGGCCGACAAAGATCCTGCCCGGCGTCGCCTCACCGCTGCGCAATGTCGGCGTCGGCGATCTCGACTGGGTGATCGTGCGCGAGAATTCGGAAGGCGAATATGCCGGCATGGGCGGCCGCGCGCACAAGGGCCTGCCGGAAGAGGTCGGCACCGAAGTTGCCGTGTTCACCCGCGTCGGCGTCACCCGCATCATGCGCTATGCGTTCGAGCTCGCGCAGTCGCGCCCGCGCAAATTCCTGACCGTCGTGACCAAGTCGAACGCCCAGCGCCATGGCATGGTGATGTGGGACGAGATCGCCGCCGAGGTCGCAAGCGAATTCCCTGACGTCACCTGGGACAAGATGCTGGTCGACGCCATGACGGTGCGCATGACGCTGCATCCGAGGAGCCTCGACACCATCGTCGCGACCAATCTGCACGCCGACATCCTCTCCGATCTCGCCGGTGCGCTGGCGGGAAGCCTCGGCGTCGCGCCGACCGGCAACATCGATCCGCAGCGCCGCTTCCCCTCGATGTTCGAGCCGATCCACGGTTCGGCCTTCGACATCACCGGCAAGGGCATCGCCAACCCGGTCGCGACGTTCTGGACCGGCGCGCAGATGCTCGAGCATCTCGGCGAGAAGGACGCCGCCATGCGGCTGATGGCGGCGGTCGAGCGCGTCTGCGCGGCCGGCGTGCTGACGCCCGACGTCGGCGGCACGGCGACGACGAAGGAGGTCACGGACGCCGTGATCGACGCGATCCACGGAACGAATGTTTGAGAACGCCCTGCGTCATGGCCGGGCTTGTCCCGGCCATCCACGATCTTTCGTGCGGCACCGAGAACGTGGATGCCCGGGACAGGCCCGGGCATGACGAATTAGGAGAGATCGCCGGCCCCATAAGCACCGCTTTTGCAGCGGCAAAGCGCCCTACTTCCGCTTCGCCGGAGCCGCTGGCGGCGCCGCCATCGCGGCTGCGGGCTCGGGCGGCGTCAGGTGGCGCGGGACGATGATGGTTTGCCCGGGCGTGAGCTGTGCGTTCTCCGCAAGCGAATTGCTCTGCGCGAGCGTCCACAGCGGCACGCGGTTGGCGGCGGCGATGCTCTCCATGGTGTCGCCGCGGCGCACCGGGACTCGCACACCGGAATCCCACAATTCGACCAACGTATCCGCAGGCACGAGATAGCGCAGCGGCACGGCATCGGCCTGGGTCTGCGGCGGAATGCGCGGCAGCCGCGTCACCATCTCGACGATCTGGCGATGGATGTCATCGGACTTCTCGATATTGATGTGCGAGACGCGCGCGTTTTCCTTCAGGTCGTAGCTCGCGTAATGGCCGCGAAAGCCGGGGACCGCGACGACGTCGCCGCCACCGAGGACGCTGTCGGACAGGAAGATGTTGATGAAGCGCTCGACATTGAGCGGCACGTCGCCGGTCGCGTGCGCGGGATCGATGGCAATGACGAGGCTGATCGGGATGTTCTCCTTGGCCGCCATCTCGGAGATGACGATCGAGCACAGCCCGCCCATGGAGTGGCCGATCAGCACGATCGGCGCCGCCTGGTCCTTGTAGCTCGCGATGACGCGGCTGCCGATGAACCGGCACAGGGTGAATTCATAGACGTCGGCGGAGAAGCCGGCCTGGGTCAGCTTCTCGCTGAGCCGATCCATGCCGGTCGAGAAGATCGGCCCCATGGCGCCGCGGAACAGGTAGACTTTCGGGGGCGGCAACGGCTCGAACGGCGGGGGCGGCGGCGTGGCAGGTACCGCCGCTGTGGTCTTGGACTTGGCGGGTGAGGCAGCGGCTACGCCAGGTCCCAAGGCGAGCAGTGCAACGGCTGCCAGCGCGACTAGTCGCCTCAGATCAATCATCAGTCCAGCAGTCCCACCGCGGGAGGCAGAGGCCTCCCCCGTGGCTTCATGACCGCGGATTTGGCGGATTTTGCGGCGCCGAAACCGAGCCGATTTGCCTCAGTTCCTCGCCGGAGCGGTCGCGGCCGCCGCGCGCGCCTGCCCCGGGGCGCCGCGTTCGGCGACCGGCAAGGCCGGAGCGCGCGAGCGCATGATCGCGGCGTCGATCTCGGCGATGACGCGGCGCTGGATCGCCTCATTCTTGTCGATCGAGATGTGGCCGACGCCGGAGCCGCGCACGTCGACATTGTCGAGCTTGCCGCGAAAACCCGCCGCGGCCCGCACCGGCTCACCGGGACCATCGCCGATATAGATGTTGATGTAACGCTCCGCGCCGGTCGAGAGCTTGGTCTTGAACACGGAGTCGAGGCCGATCGCGAGCTTCACGGGCACGCCGAGCTGGTTGAGCTTGGCGATCATGTCGGGCAGCGCCGTCGCGCCGGAGGAATGGCCGACCAGGACGATGGTCTTGAGCCGACCGGCCCTGTAGGCGGCCGCGGCCTCGTCGGCGAGCGAGGACCAGGACACGAAGTTGGCGACGGTCACCGGGATGCCCTGCGCCTGGAGCCGGGCGCCGATCGTGTCGAGCCCGAGCGAGAAGATGTTGAGCACGCCACGGAGCAGGTAGACATGCGTGGTCGCGGCCGCGGCCTGGCTCGGCGCGGCCCTGACAGGGGTCGGGTTGATGGCAACAGCTGACAGCAGGAGCAGGCCCATCGCCCATACACGGAGGGCGGATAACTGGCTGGCGCCGGCGGTGTGACGGCCGTTCGGTGTCATCGATGTTTTCCCTGGGGACATACGCTTCGCGATTGGCCGGAATCGTAGCCATGGCCTGCTCGCACACGCAACAAAGAGCCGCGTGAGCGACAATCTTAGCCGCAAGCAGTGACCATCGCGCAACACTTGCCTGAAACCTGCCACCGAAGGGCCTGTTTTGAGACCATTTTTCTCCGGGGAATTGCGGGCAAGCAACTGCGTTCCTATTTCAGGGCTCCGCTGACCTCCCTCCGGGACCGGTCCAGCCTCCCCTCCCCAACCTTTGCCCCTCAGCCTCGCGGCCATCATGTCCTCCATCATCTCCGTCGCCAATCTGTCGAAGACCTATGGGTCCGGCTTCAGGGCGCTCAAGAACGTCAATCTCGATATCAAGCGCGGCGAGATTTTTGCGCTGCTCGGGCCCAACGGCGCCGGCAAGACCACGCTGATCTCCATCATCTGCGGCATCGCCAACCCGAGCGAGGGCCGCGTGCTCGTCGGCGGCGAGGACATCCAGACCTCCTACCGCAAGGCGCGCTCGCTGATCGGACTCGTCCCGCAGGAATTGCACACCGACGCCTTCGAGAGCGTGTGGGCGACCGTCAGCTTCTCCCGCGGCCTGTTCGGCAAGCCGAAGAATCCCGCGCACATCGAGAAGGTGCTGAAGGACCTCTCGCTGTGGGACAAGAAGGACAACAAGATCATCACGCTGTCCGGCGGCATGAAGCGCCGCGTGATGATCGCGAAAGCGCTGTCGCACGAACCGCAGATCCTGTTCCTGGACGAGCCCACCGCGGGCGTCGACGTCGAGCTGCGCAAGGGCATGTGGGAGGTGGTGCGCACCCTGCAACAGTCCGGCGTCACCATCATCCTCACCACGCATTATATCGAGGAAGCCGAGGAGATGGCCGACCGCATCGGCGTCATCAACAAGGGCGAGATCGTGCTGGTCGAGGACAAGACGACCTTGATGCAGAAGCTCGGCAAGAAGCGGCTGACCCTGCATCTGCAGGGCAGGATCGCCGCGCTGCCGGAAAGCCTTCATCACTACGAGCTCGAGCTCTGCGATAACGGCGCAACGCTCGTCTACGACTACGACACCCAGGGCGAGCGCACCGGCATCACCAGCCTGCTCGGCGATCTCCGCACCGCCGGCATCCGCTTCAACGATCTCGACACGACGCAATCGTCGCTCGAGGACATCTTCGTCGACCTCGTGAGGACGTCATGAACCACCGCGCCATCCGCGCCATCTATCTGTTCGAAATGGCACGCACCTGGCGCACGCTGCTGCAAAGCATCGTCTCGCCGGTGGTCTCGACCTCGCTCTATTTCGTGGTGTTCGGCGCCGCGATCGGCTCGCGCATCAGCGAGGTCGAGGGCGTCAGCTACGGCACCTTCATCGTGCCGGGCCTGATCATGCTCTCGGTGCTGACGCAGAGCATCGCCAACGCCTCGTTCGGCATCTACTTCCCGAAATTCACCGGCACGATCTACGAGATCCTGTCGGCGCCGATCTCCTATTTCGAGATCGTGCTTGGCTATGTCGGCGCCGCCGCGACCAAGTCGATCATTCTTGGCCTGATCATCCTGGCGACCGCCGGCCTGTTCGTGCCGCTGCACATCCAGCATCCGGTCTGGATGCTGACCTTCCTGGTGCTGACGGCGGTGACGTTCAGCCTGTTCGGCTTCATCATCGGCATCTGGGCCGACGGCTTCGAGAAGCTGCAGATGATTCCGATGCTGGTGGTGACGCCGCTGACCTTCCTCGGCGGCAGCTTCTATTCCATCGACATGCTGCCTCCGACCTGGCGTACGGTCGCGCTGCTCAATCCGGTCGTCTATCTGATCTCCGGTTTCCGCTGGAGCTTTTACGAGATTGCGGATGTCAGCGTCGCCGTCAGCATCGGCATGACGCTGGCGTTCCTGGTGATCTGCCTGGTGGTGATCTGGTGGATCTTCCGCACGGGGTATCGGCTGAAGAATTGATCCAGGTGTCATTCCGGGGCGTGCGCAGCACGAGCCCGGAATCCATTGTGCGGCAGGTTGGTGGATGAATGGATTCCGGGCTCGCCCTTCGGGCGCCCCGGAATGACGAGGGCGGCCGGCGCCGGGGTGACATCGTCAACGCGCCGCGCGGCCCGGATGGTTGCGCCTTTGTAACGAATTGTCAGCGTCGAACGCGCGTCCGGCTCGCGAAAATGTCAGCGCCGCCGCGCGCGGCGCGGCACAAAGCGGCCTTGCTTAAGCCCCGCATCGCGTTAACGATGGGCAGGCAGGCCGCTGGAACCAAAGCCGGATTGCAGGCATATTGCACGCCGGGGACGGAGAGCCGCGGCGGCTAGCGAGAAGAGGCCGGAGGCCAGAATTCAAATGCGTTTCCAGATGCGTTCATTTTTCATTGCTTTGACGTCCATGATGGTTTTGAGCGCGGGCACCGCGCAGGCCAAGGTCGAGATCACCGTCGACAAGGACAATCAGCAGATGACCGTCGCGGTCGATGGCGTGGCTCGCTATCGCTGGCCGGTCTCAACAGGCATCCCCTCGCGCGAGACGCCGAACGGCGCGTTCCGCGCCTTCCGCATGGAAGAGGATCATTATTCCAAGGAATTCGACGACGCGCCGATGCCGCACGCGATCTTCTTCACCAAGGTCGGCCACGCCATCCACGGCACCGACTCGGTCGGCCGGCTCGGCTCGCCGGCGTCGCATGGCTGCGTGCGGCTGTCGCGTCAGAACGCATCGACACTCTATGCGCTGGTGCAGCAGCAGGGCGTGCTCAACACCACAGTGACGCTGTCCGGATCGGCGCAGGTGGCGCTGGCGCGCAATCCGCGCGGCCGCGCCAACGCCGCGGTGGCCCGCGCTCCACAGCAGCCCGCCGAAGATCAGTACGCCACATCGGGCGATCCCGTGAACCTGGTGCCGCCGGCGCAGCCCGCCCGCCGCTACATGCCGCAGGACGACAATTACATCTATCCCGCCGACGGCAGCGACTCCGTCGCGCGCTATCCGGCTCCGCGTTCGGCCACCCGCCCGCTCTATGACGCGCAGGTCTATCAGCAGCAGCCGCGCCCCTATTACGACCAGGGCTACGGCTATCAGCCACAGCCCCGGCAGCTCTATCAGCCGCGCGGCTATTACTATCAGAACTGACGCGATCGCACATCCATCGACCTCACCGGCCGAGGCACCATGCCGTCACGTGCCGCAACGATCCTGACCGTGCTCGCGTTTCTCGCTGCAGGACCATCCATTGTAGGACGAGCCTTGGCCTTCGATCTCGAGGCGCATCGCGGCGGGCGGGCGCTGCTGCCGGAAAACACCCTGCCCGCCTTCGCCAACGCGCTGTCGATGGGCGTGGACACGCTGGAGCTCGACGTCGGCGTCACCGCGGACGGCGAAATCGTCGTGTCGCATGAGCGCGGGCTCAATCCTGATCTCACACGCCGCCCCGACGGCGCTTACATCACTCCGCCGGGCACGCCTTTCGTCAAGCTGCGGCTGGACCAGGTCAGGACTTATGACGTCGGCCAGATCCGGCCGGACAGTGCTTACGCGAAACAATTCCCCGACCAGCGCGCGGTACCGGGGACGCGCATTCCGACCTTGAGCGAGCTGTTCGCGCTGGCACGAAAATCCGGCAACGCGCGTGTGCGCTTCAACATCGAGACCAAGATCGACCCGAACCATCCGGACGAAACGCTCGATCCGCAGGCCTTTGTCGCGAAGCTACTGGGGCTGATCGGGACCGAAGCGTTTTCCGACAGGGTCATGATCCAGTCGTTCGACTGGAGGACCTTGCAACTGGTCCAGCAGCAGGCGCCCAAGATACCGACGGTGTACCTGACGCTCCAGCGCGGCTCGGCTCCGACGGTGGCGGTGGACAAGGCGACGAACTGGACGGCCGGCTTCAATCCGGCCGATCACGGCGGCTCGCTGCCGCGCACGATCAAGGCGGCGGGCGGCACGATCTGGTCGCCCCATTTCGGCGATGTCACCGCTGCGCTCGTCGCGGAGGCCCACGGGCTCGGATTGCGCGTGGTGGTCTGGACGGTCAACAAGCGCGAAGACATGACGCGGATGATCGAGCTCGGCGTTGACGGGATCATTTCCGACAGACCCGACTTGCTGCGGCAGATCGCCGGCGAGAAGGGAATCGGGTTGCCGGCGGGGACGCCGGTCGAGCCGTAAGACGGTCTCGTGTCCCGGACGCGGCGGGGCGTGCAACGCTGCACTGCGCCGGGGCACGGAGACGGTTGTCGCGGCGCCCTACTCCCCGTCCCGCCAGCGCCGATATAGCGCACCCAGGATGTTGGAATAGTCGTCGGTCCAGACACGCACCCTGTCGTCGGCTTCGGTCTGCTCCCACGACTTCGAGGCGGCGAGCCGGCCGATGTCGGCTTCCTCCCGCGCCGAGATGACGACGTCGGTCGAGAAGATGTAGTCGCCATCTCGCCCGGAATCCTCGTTGAAGACCCAGCTCTGGAGATCGTTGGCGTCAGCGATGCCGACCACGACGGTCTCGAGATCGAGATGCCGGTTGGAGACGTGCATTACCACAGCGCCGTGTGGCGCGAGCTTGTCCTTGTAGATCTTCATCGCCTCTTCGGTGGCGAGATGGATCGGGATCGCATCGGACGAATAGGCATCGACGATGACGAGGTCATAGGCGCCGTCGGGCTCCTTGGCGAAGGTGAGGCGCGCATCGCCGATCACGGGCTTCATGTCCGGCATGCAGCTCGATATGTAGCGGAAATTTCTGGGATCGCGCGCGGCATCGACCATCGACTGGTCGATCTCGAAGAATTTCCAGTCCTCGCCAGGCGCGGCGGCACAGGCGAGTGTGCCCGAGCCGACGCCGATCGCGGCGACCTTGAGCGGAGCGCCCTTGCGTTCGCGGATGGCGCTGACGGCCTGACCGATCCCGCCGTCCTTGTGATAATAGGTGATCGGCTCGGGACGGCCGGCGACGGGCGTGCCGTCGTTGTTGCGGAAGCGCTCGGCGCCGTGAATCGTGGTGCCGTGCATCAGCACATGGAAGTAGCCGCCGGGCGTCACCACGATCTTGTGCACGCCGAAGAAACTGCGCACCGTCGTGACGCGGCCCTCGTCCGCGGGATAGACGCGGATCAACGCCAGCGCGAGCACGACGGTGGCAAAGATCTTCCAGCGGCCGGCATTGAGCATCAGTGCCAGCAGCGCGGCAAGCACGCCGACGCTGCCGGCGACCCAGACGCGGTGATCCTCGAACCAGGTCGAGAGATTGCCGGTGGCGTATGACGGTGCGACCAGCGCCACCGCGAGCGCGGCGAGCGCCAGCCAATACCATTTGACGACACCGGCAAGCCGTTCGTTCGCAATCGGCCGGCACAGCGCGGCAAGCGCGACCAGGATCGGATATTCGGCGATCCACGAGAAGGTGAAGGGGGCGAGGAGACCGGCAAAGAGGCCGCCGACCATGCCGCCGAACGACAGCGCGACATAGAATCCGGTGAGATATTTGGCGGCCGGACGGGTCCGCGCCAGCTCGCCATGGCAGGCCATGGCGATGACGAAGAAGCACAATTGATGGCCGCCGAGCGTCAGCAGCAGATTCTGTTCGCCGCCGAAGGCGAGCAGGACGACAACGCCCGCGATCGCGACCGGCTGCAGCATCAGCATCCATTTGTGCGGCAGCAGCGGCCGCGACTGGAACACCACGACCCAGGTGAGCAGATACAGCGACAGCGGCAGCACCCACAGCAGCGGCGCCGCCGCGACGTCGGTCGAGATATGCGCGGTGACGGCGATGAGCAGGCCCGAGGGCACCGCGGCGAGGAAGATCCAGCGCAGCCGCGTCAAGAACGCCGGCGCCGGCGCATTCACGTCCTCGGTTTTCGCGTCCACCACGGCCAGATTCGGCGAGCGCAGCAGCAACACACCGCAGGCGGCGATCAGGAGGATCAAGAGGGCATAGCCGCCGGTCCAGAGCCGGTTCTGCGTGTGCAGCGTGAACACGGGCTCCAGCAGGAACGGATAGGACAGCAGCGCGAGGAAGCTGCCGATGTTGGAGGAGGCATAGAGGAAATAGGGATCATGTCCGGCGGGATGGCCGGTGCGGACGAACCAGGCCTGCAACAGCGGATTGTTGGCCGCGAGCGCAAAGAACGGCAGGCCGATCGAGACCACGAACAGGCCGAGCAGCCAGAACGCATAGCCGGAAGCCGGCGGCTCGCCATAGCCGAAGGCGATGCCGAGCGGCAGCGTGGCGAAGGCCGCGATCAGCAGCACCAGATGCACGGCCACGGGCACGAGGCTGCTCCTCGCCTGCATCAAGAGATGCGCATAGGCATAGCCCGCCAGCAGCAGCGACTGGAAGAACACCATCGCCACCGACCACACCGCCGGCGAGCCGCCGAGCCGCGGCAGCACCATCTTCGTGAACAGCGGCTGCACCGAGAACAGCAGCAGCGCGCTGACGAAGATCGCGGCGGTGTAGACCGTCAGCACCAGCCGGTTACGCGAGGCGGACGGCTGCTCCGTGGCGGCGGGTTGCACGATCGAATCCATGGAAGCTCCGGCTCAAAACCCGGCGGGCGCCGGACGCGCGCAATGGAGCACAAGGCGCCTGAACGGGCAATAAAGGGGGCTGTGATGTTGCAGCGTGAATTGCTTGATATTAGACGTCGTTCCGGGGCGATGCGGAGCATCGAACCCGGAACCTCGAGATTCCAGGTTCTCGCTTCGCGAGCCCCGGAATGACGGTAGACTGGGCCTTGCATCTTCATGACCGAAACCGACGTCGTCATCATCGGCGCTGGCCACAACGGCCTCACTTGCGCGGCCTATCTCGCGATGGCCGGCCTGCGCGTGCGCGTGGTCGAGCGCCGCAAGGTGGTCGGCGGTGCCGCGGTCACGGAGGAGTTTCACCCGGGATTCCGCAATTCGGTGGCGGCCTACACGGTGAGCCTGCTCAATCCGCAGGTGATCCGCGACCTCAAGCTCGCCGAGCAGGGCCTGCGCATCGTGGAACGGCGCGCCCAGAATTTCCTGCCCGCGCCCGATGCCAGCTATCTCCTCACCGGGGAGGGCCGGACGAAGGCATCAGTCGCACGACTGAGCGCGCATGACGCAGCCGCGCTCGACGGGTTTTCACGCGAGCTGGAAGACATCGCCGACGTGCTCAGGCAATTCGTGCTGCGCGCGCCGCCGAACCTCGTCGAGGGTTTTAGCACGGCGGCGTTGCGCGAAGGCGTCAACGCCTGGAAGACCGCCAGCATCCTGCGCGGTCTCACGCTGGAACAGAGCCGCAGCCTGCTCGATCTCTTCACCCGCTCGGCCGGCGAGATGCTGGATGAGCGCTTCGAGCATGATCTGGTCAAGGCGCTGTTCGGCTTCGACGCCATCGTCGGCAATTATGCCAGCCCCTACGCCGCCGGCTCGGCCTACGTGATGCTGCATCACGCCTTCGGCGAGGTGAACGGCAAGAAGGGCGTCTGGGGCCATGCCATCGGCGGCATGGGCGCGATCACGCAGGCGATGGCGCGCGCGGCGCGCGACCGCGGCGTCGCGATCGACACGGATGCCGGCGTGCGCGAGGTGATCGTGGAGCGCGACCGCGCCGTCGGAATCGTGCTGGAGAACGGCGAGGCGATCCGCGCGAAATATGTCGCGGCCAATGTCAATCCAAAGCTGCTCTACACGCAGCTGATCGCGGCCGAGGCGCTTCCTGCGGACTTCCTCGCCCGCATCCGGCACTGGAAGAACGGCTCCGGCACCTTTCGCATGAACGTGGCGCTGGATCGCCTGCCCTCGTTCACGGCGCTGCCGGGCGAAGGCGACCATCTCTCTTCCGGCATCATCCTGGCGCCGAGCCTTCCCTACATGGACCGCGCCTATCTCGATGCGCGCTCGCGGGGCTGGAGCCGACAGCCCGTGGTTGAGATGCTGATCCCCTCCACGCTCGACGACACGCTGGCGCCCGCGGGAAAGCACGTCGCGAGCCTGTTCTGCCAGCACGTCGCGCCGGAGCTTCCGGATGGAAAGTCGTGGGACGACCATCGCGAGGAGGTCGCCGATCTCATGATCGCGACGGTGGACGAATACGCGCCGGGTTTTGCGGCGAGCGTGCTGGGCCGCCAGATCCTGTCTCCGCTCGACCTCGAGCGGCAGTTCGGCCTCGTCGGCGGCGACATCTTCCACGGCGCGCTGACCTTGAACCAGCTGTTCTCGGCACGGCCGATGCTGGGCCATGCCGATTATCGCGGGCCGTTAAGAGGCCTCTATCATTGCGGCTCAGGCGCCCATCCCGGCGGCGGCGTCACCGGTGCGCCCGGCCATAACGCCGCGCAGGCGATCCTGAGGGATCACCGCTCGCTGTTCGGAAGCCGTGGATAGATCTGTGGATCCCTTGTGGACAGGCTGTTGAACGGTCTGTGGACAGGCCGCGGATGCTTCGGGACCGGAGCATCGCGACGGCCGGGGGAAACGCAGTGGAAAATCGTGAGGACAATTGCGGGAAAAACCGGTGGATAGGGTGCCGGGTGAGCAGCGGGCAAGCTGTGAATATCGAAAGCGCCGGCAGGAAACGACCTCGCCCGCCAGGGGGAATTCCCCCTCGCGGGCGGTGATCAGGTCAGCCTAGAAGAAAAAGCAGCCCCCGCTGGGAAATGGAGGCGGAAATTACTTCAGGTTGGTGCTAATCGACGTGAACTTGTCGTTCATGGTGCTGCCCAGGCTGTTCACCACGGTGATGATCGCCAGGGCGATGCCCGCGGCAATCAGACCGTATTCGATCGCCGTGGCACCGGATTCATCCGACCAGAATTTCTGAATCATGCTCTTCAAGACTCGCCTCCGTTTCAATTCCAAGCTGTGTTGGCTTAATTCAACACCCGAGAATGTACGGGGCGCGGCCTTCGGCCGGGTTAACCCGGGGACTGCAACTTGCGCGGAAAATTGGCGGCAAAAATCCCAAAAATTCAACTCAACGGAACCCTGAATGCAGCCTGCTCCAACCCATCGCGCCAGCTTTTCGATCGGCAGCGAGGCCGACGCCCGGCGCGTCGTCGACGTGCTCACCGAGGTGTTCTTCGAGGGCGATGCGGCGGTCGCCGCCTTCGAGCGGCCGGACGGACAATGGGACGTCACGCTCCATTTTGCCGAGGCGCCCGATCACGCATGGTTGCGCGAACTCATTGCAACATCAGCAGGAAATGAGATCGCCGCGACGCTCACCTTCGACATTGTCGAGGCCAAGGACTGGGTCAGGGCCAGCCTGGAGGATCTCGTCCCGGTCCCGGCCGGCCGCTTCGTCGTGCACGGCAGTCATGACCGCGACCGCGTGGCGCCGAACAAGCTCGCGATCGAGATCGAGGCGGCGCTCGCGTTCGGCACCGGCCATCACGGCACGACGCGTGGCTGTTTACTACTGCTTGACCATGTTCTGAAGAGTTCCCGCCCGAGGAACCTGCTCGACCTCGGCACTGGGACCGGCGTGCTGGCCATCGCTGCGGCAAAGGCGCTGCATCGCGCCGCGCTCGCCTCCGACATCGATCCGCCCTCGGTGCGGGTGGCTTCCGAGAACGCCTGGCTGAACGAAGTTGGCAACCATGTGCGGGTGATCCGCGCGACCGGCTTCGCCGCGCCGGATTTTGGACGAGCCGGCCCGTTCGACCTGGTGCTAGCCAACATCCTTGCCAATCCGCTGAGGCAATTGGCGGGCCCGATGGCACGGCATCTCGCGCTAGGCGGACACGTCATCCTCTCCGGCCTGCTGACGCATCAGGCCCCCGCCGTGATCGCCGCCTATCGCGCCCGCGGCCTCGTGCCGTTGAGGCATCTGCGGATCGAGGGATGGAGCAGCCTGTTGCTGCGGAAGGTGGGATAGCCAGCACCGGTGCCGTAGGTGGGCCAAGCGACTTTTCCGCCATAGCTCGAAGAGCGACGGCGGCGGAAGCGTGCCCACCGTGACGTTCGCAAATCCGGGAAAGATGGTTGGCACGGCGCTTCGCGCCTTTGCTCGCCCTACGGCATCAGCAATACCGCTACTCCGCCGGCTTCTCGTCGCGGTGCGCCGTACGCTCGACCTGCGACGCACGCTTGGCGCGGCGCTCGGCGATGCGGTTGATCATCTGGCTGATGACGCTGCGCGGCTTCTTCGGTGCCGCCTCCGTCGGGGCTCGGCGCGCCGGCGGCGAAATCTTCTCAAACGTGAATGCTGGCATCGTGTGTCCCCTCGCCGTTGAGATGAACCACCTGCTCGAATTTCGCTGTCATCCGGACGAAGCGCAGCTGCCGCATCCTTTACTCCACTCAATTCAAGTGGAACCATTCAAGCACAGTCCATGCCAGATGCGACGTAAATGCGTCCAGATTGCGGACTCGTCCCCATGATCCTAAAGTGATCCACTATGTTCGAAGCACACTTCCAGACATTCGAGGAGCCGGAGGCCGGCGTCGCGTTGACGGCACGGCTGGCCGCATTTCGCGAAGAACTCGCCCGTCGCAAGCTCGCCGGCTTCGTCGTTCCGCGCGCCGATCAGCAGCAGAACGAATATGTGCCGCCGTCGGAAGAACGGCTGGCCTGGCTGACCGGTTTCACGGGCTCGGCGGGATTCGCGGTGGTTCTGACGCAGGAGGCCGCATTGTTCGTCGACGGCCGCTACACGCTTCAGGCCGCCAAGCAGGTCGATGCAAAGGCCTGGGTGGTGGAATCGCTGATCGACCCGCCGCCGGAGAGCTGGGTGTCGGCGCATCTGAAAGCCGGTGACCGCCTCGGATTTGATCCGTGGCTGCACACTTTTGCGGCAGCTGAGCGCCTGTCTGCCGCCTGCGCCAAGGCCGGCGCCGAGCTGGTTGCCGTCGACAGCAATCCGATCGACGCGATCTGGCAGGACCGCCCGCAGCCGCCGCTCGCCCCCGTCGCCGTGCACGGGCTCCAGCATGCCGGCATCTCGGAAGCCGAGAAGCTGACGCAGATCAGAAGCGAGATCGGCAAGCTCGGCGTCGACGCGCTGGTGCTGTCCGACAGCCACGCGGTCGCCTGGACCTTCAACATCCGCGGCGCCGATGTCGCCCATACCCCGCTGCCGCTGTCCTATGCGCTGGTGCCGAAAGACGGACGTCCCACCATCTTCATCGATAACCGCAAGCTCTCCAACCTGACGCGCGACCATCTCGAGCAGTCCGCCGACGTGCGCGAGCCCGACGCGATGGCGCCGACGCTGATGGCGCTCGCCAAAAGCGGTGCGGCGATCGCGCTCGACAGCGCCACCGCGGCCGACGCGCTCAGCCGGCTGATTGCGGGCGCCGGCGGCAAGCCGGTGCGCGGCAGCGATCCGATTGCGCTGCTCAAAGCGGTCAAGAACGCGACCGAGATCAAGGGGACGCAGACGGCGCATCGGCGCGACGCCCTGGCGCTGGCGCGCTTCCTGGCGTGGGTCGACCGGGAAGCGCCAAGCGGCAAGCTCACCGAGATCGACGCGGTCGAGGCGCTGGAGACGTTTCGCCGCGACACCGGCGCACTGAAAGACGTCTCGTTTCCGACCATCTCCGGCACCGGCCCGAACGGTGCCATCGTGCACTACCGCGTCACGCGCAAGAGCAACCGGCGCATCGCGCCCGGCGACCTCCTGCTGATCGATTCCGGCGCGCAGTACGAAGACGGCACCACCGACGTCACCCGCACCATGGCCGTGGGCGAGCCCACGAACGAGATGCGCGACCGCTTCACCCGCGTGCTGCGCGGCCATATCGCGATCGCACGCGCGGTCTTCCCGGACGGCACCACCGGCGCGCAGCTCGACACGCTGGCACGGCAATATCTCTGGGCCGCCGGCGTCGATTTCGAGCACGGCACCGGCCACGGCGTCGGCAGCTATCTCTCGGTGCACGAAGGGCCGGCGCGCATTTCGAAGCTCGGCACCACGCCGCTGAAGCGCGGCATGATCCTCTCCAACGAGCCCGGCTACTACAAGACCGACGGTTTCGGCATCCGCATCGAGAACCTCGAGCTGGTCGTCGCCGCCGATATCAAGGGTGCCGAGAAGCCGATGAACGCGTTCGAGACGCTGACCTTGGCACCGATCGACCGCCGGCTGATCCACGCCGCGATGCTGAGCAAGGACGAGCTCGACTGGCTCAACGCCTACCATGCGCGCGTGCGAACCGAGGTCGGGCCGGCGCTCGACGAGGCGACCCGGGCCTGGCTCGATCAGGCCACGGCGGAGCTGAAGGGCTAAGCTCGTCATCGCGCATAGCACTGCGCGATTTGCGCAACGCTGCATCCCCAACACAGCTGTCATTCCCTGCGAAAGCGGGGAATCCAGTACGCCGCGCCCCCTCGGGTCAACCGCGACCGTCTCGGCGTACTGGATCGCCCGGTCAAGCCGGGCGATGACACCGAATTTGTGGCGTGAGGATCGTGCCCAATGGGTCGCCTCACGCCGTTATTATAACCATCCCGGAATCCGTATAGCCGCATTCCGAAATGCCGATATCCGCCTTGCGTAACGACGTTACAGTCGGTTCGAATTCAACGAGACGAACACGCATGCACGGCATCATCAGCAAGCCTCCGGAAGGGACGCGCAACCTCGCGACATCGCGCGGGGTGCTGCTGCTGCTGGTCGTGATGACCGGGATCGCGCCGATCTCGCTGTACATCCTAGTTCCGGCGCTGCCGGTGCTGGCGACGAATTTCGGCAGCGACATCTCCATCGCGCAGATGACGGTGTCGCTCTACATGGTCGGCATCGCGTTGTCGCAGCTGATCATGGGACCGCTGTCCGACCGGTTCGGGCGGCGCCCCGTGCTGCTCGGAGGGTTGGCGCTGATGGTGGCGGCCAGCGTCGCCTGCATCTTCGCCGAAACCCTGCCGCAGCTGATTGCAGCCCGCTTCTTTCAAGCCCTGGGCGGCGCTTCCGGCATGGTGATCAGCCGCGCCATCATCCGCGACATCTATGAGCGCGACCGCGTCGCCTCGATGATCAGCCTGGTGGTCGCGGCGCTGATGATCGGACAGATGGTTTCACCGCTCACCGGCGGCCTGATCGAGACGGCGTTCGGCTGGCGCGCGATCTTCTACGCCATCACCATCGCTGCCATCATTGTCGCCGTCGGCATCGCATTGACGCTGCCCGAAACGCGTCGCAGCCGCGCCGGCGGCGGCGGCTTCCGTGGCGACGTCGGCATCCTGATCAAGAGCCGCGCCTTTGTCGGCTATGTGATGTGCCAGGTGCTGGCCTCTCAGATCATCTTCACCTTCGCGGGCGGCGGACCTTATATCGTGGTGACGCAGATGGGCCGGTCCAGCGCCGAATACGGCGCCTGGTTCGCGACAACGGGGTTTGCATTTCTCGTCGGCAACCTGCTCTGCGTGCGCTTTGCGCCCAGGCATTCGCTGGAGAAGCTGATCTGGTTCGGGCTCGCACTCCAGCTCTGCGGCAGTCTGCTGAACCTGCTGTGGAGCTTTACGGGGTGGAACGAAGCCCCAAGCTGGCTGTTCGGCACGCAGATGATCGTCATGGTCGGCAACGCCTTCGTGATGGCGAATTCCGCCGCCGGGGCGATCAGCATCCGTCCTGAAGCGGCCGGCACTGCCTCAGGCGCGATGGGCTTCCTGCAACAGGGCATCGGCGCGCTGATGTCGCAATTCGGCGCCTATCTCGGCGGCCACTCCGCAACGACGCTGCCGCTCACCTCGGCGGTGCTCGCGATCTCGCTGCTCTGCGCCTGCGTGATGATCTTCGTCGTCCCCCGCCGCGAAGTGACAGTGAGCGAGGCGCTGATTGGGCAGGCGGAGGAGGACGAGAGCGGGATGATGTGAGGGAGGCAGCGCGCGCGTTGCCCGTCCCCTCTCCCCTTGTGGGAGAGGGTGGCTCGCCGCGATAGCGGCGAGACGGGTGAGGGGTTTCTCTCCGCGCAGATCGCTCTCAATCGAATTTGTGGATGCAACCCCTCATCCGGCGCTTCGCGCCACCTTCTCCCACAAGGGGAGAAGGAAAAAGAACCTCACTCCCCGATCAGCTTCAGCCATTCGTCCTCGGTCAGCACCTTGACGCCGTGCTTGTTGGCCTCGGCGAGCTTCGAGCCCGCACCGGGACCGGCGACGACGAGGTCGGTCTTCTTCGACACCGAGCCCGACACCTTTGCCCCCAAACGCTCTGCCGTGGCCTTGGCCTCGTCGCGCGTCATCTTCTCCAGCGATCCGGTGAACACCACCGTCTTGCCGGCGACGGCCGAATTGCTCTTCGGCTTCTCGGCGTCGACGATCTCGACCTCCCTGGTCAGCCGCTCGACGATGCCGCGATTGTGGCTCTCGCCGAAATAATCGGCGATGCTCTTGATCACGGTGTCCCCGATCTGGTCGAGCGCATCCATCTCGGCCATCGCCTCCTCGTCACCCTTGGCGACCTTGAGGCAGGCATCGTGGAAGGCATCCCAGGAGCCGTAGCCGCGCGCCAGCGCCAGCGCCGTGGTCTCGCCGACATGGCGCATGCCGAGCGCATAGACGAAGCGCTCCAGCGCGATTCTGCGCCGGCTCTCGATGGCGCCGAACAGATTGCGCACCGAGGTCGCGCCATAGCCCTCGACCTCTTCGAGCTTGAGCCTGGAATTGCGCTTCTCCAGCGTGAAGATGTCGGCGGGCTCCTTGACCCATCCCTCGTCGAAGAAATACTGGAGCTGCTTCTCCCCGAGACCGTCGATGTCGAAAGCACGGCGCGAGACGAACAGCTTGAGGTGCTCGATCTTCTGATAGGGACAGGCGAACTCGCCGGTGCAGCGGGCGCGCGAGCCCTCCTCGCCCGCCGCCGTCTCCTCGCGAACGACGTCGGTGTGCAGCGGGCACGGGCACTTCTTCGGGAATTGGAATTCCTTGGCGGCCTTCGGCCGCTTGTCGAGCACGACATCGACCACCTGCGGGATGACGTCGCCGGCGCGCTGGATCACGACGGTGTCGCCGATCCTGATGTCGCGCCCCTCGCGCAGCACCTCGCCCTTGTTGCCGATGCCCTTGATGTAGTCCTCGTTGTGCAGCGTGACGTTCTGCACGATCACGCCGCCGACGCCGACCGGCTCAAGCTTGCCAACCGGCGTGAACGAGCCGGTGCGGCCAACCTGGATCTCGATGTCGCGCAGCACCGTCATGGCCCGCTCGGCCGGGAATTTGTGCGCGATGCCCCAGCGCGGCGTGCGCGAGACGAAGCCGAGCCGCTCCTGCCAGTCGATGCGGTCGACCTTGTAGACGACGCCGTCGATGTCGTAGTCGAGACGCGCGCGCTGCTCCTCGATCGCATGATGGAAGGCGAGCAGTTCCTCGACGGAATGACAGAGCCTGGTCAGCGGATTGGTCTTGAAGCCGCAGCGCTCGAACCAGGCGATCATGCCGCTCTGCGTATCCTCCGGCATCGCGCTCATCTGCCCCCAGGCATAGGCGAAGAAGCCGAGGGGGCGGGAAGCGGTAATGGTGGGATCCTTTTGCCGGAGCGAGCCGGCGGCCGAGTTGCGCGGGTTGGCAAAGATGGTGTCGCCTGCCGCCTTCTGCCGCTCGTTGAGCGCGAGGAAGGCCTTCTTGGTCATGTAGACCTCGCCGCGGACCTCGCAGATGTCAGGGACGTTGCGGCCCTTCAGCTTCTGCGGCACGTCTTCGAGCGTGCGGATGTTGGCGGTGACATCCTCGCCCACCGCGCCGTCGCCGCGCGTCGCCGCAGTGACGAGCTCGCCGCCTTCATAGCGCAACGACATCGAGAGGCCGTCGATCTTCGGCTCGGCGGAGAAATCGACCTTGTCGTCATCGAGCTTCAGGAAGCGGACGATGCGGCCGACGAAGTCGCGCACGTCCTCTTCGGCAAAGGCGTTGTCGAGCGACAGCATGGGAACGGAATGCCGCACCTTCTTGAAGCGCCCCGACGGCGCGGCGCCCACCTTCTGCGAGGGCGAGTCCGCGCTGACGAGCTCCGGGAAACGCTTCTCGATGGCGTTGAGGCGCTGGCGCAGCGCGTCGTATTCGGCGTCGGTGACGGTCGGCGCGTCCTCCTGATAATAGCGCTCATTGTGCCCCTCGATCTCGAGCGACAACCGCATGTGCTCGACCTTGGCCTGGGCCTTGGTGAGATCGGCGACGTCGCGAAGCGGTTTCGATTTTGCTGCTCTGGCCATTATACTTAAGATTGCATCTCGTCGTTCCGGGATGGTCCGAAGGACCAGACCCGGAACCTCGAGATTCCGGGTTCGCACTTCGTGCGCCCCGGAATGACGAAGTCGTGGGAGGGGCTCATGGCGTATTACGTCTATATTCTAGCAAGCCGACGAGATGGGGCAATCTACGTTGGCATTACCAAAGATCTTGTGCGTCGCGTCCACGAGCATCGAATCAAGGCCGTCCAGGGCTTTACGGCCAAATACAACATCACGCAGCTTGTTTGGTTCGAGGTCTACGACGATCCGATCTCGGCGATCTCACGCGAGAAAGAGCTCAAGAAGTGGAAGCGGGCCTGGAAAATCCAGCTGATCGAGAAGGACAATCCAAACTGTGATGATCTGTATGAGTCGATCTGCAATTGAGAGAGTCATTCCCCGATGGTCCGAAGGACCAGATCCGGAATCTCGAGATTCCGGGTTCGATGCTTCGCATCGCCCCGGAATGACGGCGAAAACTTAAGCCGTGGCCGCCTTCAGCAACCTCTCCGCAGCCGCCCTCGCCTCTGCCGTGATCTCGGCGCCGGCCAGCATGCGGGCGATTTCCTCGCGGCGGTGGTCGGCGGCTAGCGCATTGACGCGGGTGGCGACGCGCTTGCCCTTGTCGAGGGCGTCCTTGGAGATCAGCAGATGCTGGTCGGCGCGGGCCGCGACCTGCGGGGCGTGGGTCACGGCCATCACCTGGACCTTCCCGGCAAGACGCGCGAGGCGCCCGCCGATGGCGTCGGCGACCGCACCGCCCACGCCGGTGTCGATCTCGTCGAACACCAGCGTCGGCGCCGAACCGCGGTCGGACAGCACGACCTTGAGCGCGAGCAGGAAGCGCGACAGCTCGCCGCCGGAGGCGACCTTCATCAGCGGCCCCGGCTTGGTGCCCGGATTGGTCTGAACCCAGAACTCGACGCGGTCGAAGCCTTGCGGCCCCGGTGCGGCCTCGTCGGTCTCGACCTGGGTCATGAACTTGGCGCGTTCGAGCTTGAGCGGCGCGAGCTCGGCGTTGACCGCCTTGTTGAGCTTCTCGGCCGATTTCTGCCGCGCCAGCGACAGTTTCTTGGCGGCGGCGGCATAGCGGCTATCTGCCTCGATCGCGGCCTGCTCCAGCTTCTTCAATTGCGAGGCACCGGCGTCGATCAGCACGACGTCGGCGGCATATTTGGCGGCGAGCGCGGCGAGCCCGTCGACCGGCGTCGAATATTTGCGGGAGGCGGCGCGCAATGCGAACAGCCGTTCCTCGATGCGTTCGAGCTCGGCCGGATCGAAATCGGTTGCAGCCAGCGCGGCCTGGAGATGCTGGTCGGCCTCCTCCAGCGCGTTGATCGCGGCGTCGATCGCCTTCACGGCAGGCTCGACCAGGGCCGGCGAATTGACGCCGCGGCGCTCCAGCCGGCGCACCGCGGCCGAGAGGGCCGCGACCGGCGAATGGTTGCCGCCGACCGCCTCCTGCGCCTCGCGCAGATCGGAGGCGATCTTCTCGCCCTGCATCATGGTGCTCCGGCGATGGGCAAGTGAGGTCTCCTCGCCGTCCCTGGGCGCGAGCTGCTTCAGCTCGGTGGAGGCATGACGCAGATAATCGGCCTCGCGCGCGGCGCGCTCCATGCCGGCGCGATGCTCCTCCAGCGCGGTGTTGGCGGTCCGGCGTGCGTCCCAGAGCGCCTCGACCGCGGCGACGTCCTTCTCCAGGCCGGCGAAGGCGTCGAGCAGGCGACGATGGGTGGCGGCATCGACCAGCGCGCGCTCGTCGTGCTGGCCGTGAATCTCGACCAGGGCGGCGCCGACCGCCTTCAGCGTCTGCACGCTGATCGACTGGTCGTTGATGAAGGCGCGGGTGCGGCCATCGGCGAGCTGCACGCGGCGCAAGATCATCTCGCAAGATTCTTCAACGCTCGTGTCGTCCAGTCCGTTCTCGGCGAGGATCTTCGCCGCGGGGTGATTCTTGGGGACATCGAACACGGCGGTGACCTGCCCCTGCTCCGCGCCGTGACGCACGAGGCCGGCATCGCCGCGGCCGCCGAGCGCCAGCGCAAAGGCATCGAGCAGGATGGATTTGCCCGCGCCGGTCTCGCCGGTCAAAACCGCGAGGCCCGCCGCGAATTCGATATCGAGCCGTTCGATCAGGACGATGTCGCGGATCGATAGACGCGCCAGCATGGAACCAAATTTCCTAGCCGAGGCCCATCTTCTTGAAGGTCTTGCTGATCCAGGACCCCTGATTCTCGCTCGGCTCGAGACCGCCGGATTTTACAAGATTATAGGCGTCCTTGTACCAGCGGCTGTCAGGAAAATTGTGGCCGAGCACGGCCGCCGCGGTCTGCGCTTCCCCGACGATGCCGATCGCCATATAGGCTTCGGTCAGCCGGTAGAGTGCCTCCTCGACATGACGGGTGGTCTGATACTGGGTGACGACGGCCTTGTAGCGGTTGATCGCCGCCGTGTAGTCGCGCTTCTGCGCATAGTAGCGGCCGACGTTCATCTCCTTGCCGGCGAGCTGATCGCGCGCACCTTCGATCTTGGCCTTGGCGGACGTTGCGTATTCCGAGTTCGGATATTTGCGCACCACCTCTTCCAGCGCGGCGATCGCCTTCTCGGTACGGGTCTGGTCGCGGCTGATGTCCGGGATCTGGTCGTAGTGAGAAGCCGCGATCAGATATTGCGCATAGGCCGCATCCGGACTGCCGGGATGCAGCGTGACGTAGCGGGTGGCCGCGCCGATGCAGCCGTCATAGTCGCCGCCCTGGTAGGACGCATAGGCGGACATCAGCAGCGATTTACGGGCCCAGTCGGAATAAGGATGCTGGCGGTCGACCTCTTCGAACTTCTTGTTCGCCGCCTTCATGTCCTTCTTCTCGTTCATGAGGTACAGGCCCTCATTGTAGATCTTGTCGGCGGGCTCCTCGACGAAGGTGTCGTCCTTGGCGGTGAACTTGTCCCAGAGCGCGCCGGTGCCGCAGCCGGCCAGCGGCAGCGCGAGCAGCATGAAGGTGACGGCCTGAAGCAGCCCGCGAGCTCGCAAGGAGATCGAGAAATATCCGCGCGTCATACGCTGTGCCGACATGAGTTTAAGCCCTGACGCCCTGTGATGCGGTGCTCACCAGCCCCTGACCCCGTCACGGGCGCGATATGGTGCCGTGGTGCCTGCCATGCGACCACGCCGATGGATCCGAAAAGCGATCTCTAACCAACCGGATAGGCAGGCATTTCGCCCGGATTAAGGCGAACTTGCCGCAATCCTAGCCGATCATGGTTACCAGGAGTTTCCCGGGGGGTGCGCCGCGGCCAAAGGCCCGCGGCAACAGCCTGTTCAGGACACGTCCGGCCCGTAGGCCGCCGCGACCCGGCCGCCGACGATACCGCGGCCGACTTCGCCCACGGGACGCGTGGTACGGCGGACCGCCTCGCCCTCGACCACCCGCCAGGCGGTCCGGTCAGCCAGCAACGCGGTCAGGACGGCGTGGTTGAGCTTGTGGCCGCCACGCACCGAGCGGTAGGCGCCCAGCAGCGGCAGGCCGGCCAGCGAGAGATCGCCGATCACGTCCAGCACCTTGTGGCGGGCGCATTCGTCGGCGTAACGCAGGCCCTCGGTGTTGAGCAGCCGCTCGTCGTCGAACACGACGGTGTTGTCGAAGGAGGCGCCGAGGGCATAACCCGCGCTCCAGAGCCGCGCGACATCGGACATCAGACCGAAGGTCCGGGCCCGGCCGACTTCGCGGCGGAAACGTTCCGGGCTGAGGTCGAAAGTGTAGCTCTGCTGGCCGATGACGGGGTTGGTGAAGTCGATCTCGACCTCGACGCAGAACCCATTGGCATGAGGCCTGATTTCGCCGAAGGAATCGCCGATCTTGACCGAGATCGGCTTCAAAACCTGAATGAAGCGGCGCTGTGCCGGCTGGGTCACGATGCCGGCCTGATCGATCGCCGCAATGAAGGCCGCGGCGCTGCCGTCCATGATCGGCACTTCCGGACCGTCGATCTCGATGGTGGCGTTGTCGACCCCCATACCCCGCAGTGCAGCAAGCACGTGCTCGGCGGTGGAGACCAGCGGACCGCTGCGGTCGCCGAGGACGGTGGCGAAGTCGGTCGCGATCACCTGATCGGCCGTCGCCTGAACTTCGCGATCACTTCCCTCGAGGCCTGTCCGGATAAAAACAAAACCCGCGTCGACAGGCGCGGGCCCAAGCGTGAGAGTGACGGGAAGACCGGAATGAACGCCCACGCCTGCCACGGAGGCTTGCGCACCAAGCGTTGTTTGCCGGCTAAATTTCATCAGGAACCCGCCCCACTACGACCCACTGCGACTTATACGAGACCACTTGGCCGGCCAGTGCCGGCGCCCGCGAATCCGTATCCCCAAGTCACGCCAAACCATAATCACTGCCTCAAACAGCGCCAACTCACGCTTTTTTACCGATTGTTACCCCAAACCCGCCGTATTCGCGCCAAGGCTTAACCAAATTGCGCCGAGCTTTTGGGCCGCTGCCGGCAATTCTACCGAACATCCGAATGCGTGATTAATGATTTAAAATCAGTTGCTTGGCTGCGCAATCCGGACATGCACGGGACAAAAGGAAAGGTCCCGGCAAGCTTGTTGCCGGGACCTTTTTTGGTCTGCCCTATTGTAACAATCCTCAGGTCGCCTGCCGTCGCAGGAAGGCCGGGATATCAAGATGGTCGTCGCCCTGTGGCGCCGGCGCAACAGGCGCGGGACGGCCATGCATGTCCAGGCCCTGCGGAGCGGGCCGACGGGCATACTCGGATACCGGTTCACTCGATGCGATCTGCTGCGCCACGGACTTCTGCGGACGGCGCTCGGGCAGCGGCGGCATCGCGGGGCCGGCGGTGCGGGCCGCGACCGGCGGCTCGCTTTCCTCGTCGCGACGGCCGAGGCCGACATTGGCGAGGCGCTGCAGCAACGACAGGCGGCTCTTCTGCGGCGCCTCCTCCTCGACCTCACCGCGAGCCTGGCGAATCTCGGCCTGGGCCGGCATCGGCAACTCGTCGATGCGCGGCATCCGCGGCGCACGGACCGGGCGCTCGGCCTGCGGCGGGATGAAGGTCTCGGGCGTCATCGGCTCCTGCATCGCGACCGGGGCCTGCTCGGGCTCCGGAAACAGGGTCGGCTTCTGCGCGATCGGGCGCACGGTGACGTCGCCGTAGGTCTGCATCGGCGCCGGGGACTGCGGAACGTCCGCAACGGCAGCCGCGATGGCGGCGAGCGCGGCGCGCTCGACGTTCGGACGGGGCGCCATCGGCGCGGCACCGGCCTGAGCCTGGCTTGAGGCCGGGATCTGCCCTTCCAGCTTCTGGGCGCGCTCGGCCATGCGCTGATTGTCGGCGCGGAGCCGCGCGGTCAGGTCGGCGAGACGGCTCTCGGCGGCCGCGGCCGGAGCTGCGGGCGCCTGCTGCGCCTGCGGGGCCGGGTTTGCGACGGGGGCGGAGGTGGCCTGGCTGTTGCGGGCGATCGCGGCCTGCTCGATGCCGGTGGCGACGACCGAGACGCGGATCAGGCCGTCGAGCGCTTCGTCGAAGGTCGCGCCGACGATGATGTTGGCGTCCTGGTCGACTTCCTCGCGGATGCGGGTGGCGGCTTCGTCGACCTCGAACAGGGTGAGATCCTTGCCGCCGGTGATGGAGATCAGGAGGCCCTTGGCGCCCTTCATCGAGCTATCGTCGATCAGCGGGTTGGCGATCGCGGCTTCCGCGGCGGTCAGCGCGCGCTTGTCGCCGGAGGCTTCGCCGGTGCCCATCATCGCCTTGCCCATCTCGCGCATGACGGCGCGGACGTCGGCGAAGTCGAGGTTGATGAGGCCTTCCTTGACCATCAGGTCGGTGATGCAGGCGACGCCCGAATAGAGCACCTGGTCGGCCATCGCGAAGGCGTCGGCGAAGGTGGTCTTCTCGTTGGCGACCCGGAACAGGTTCTGGTTCGGGATGATCAGGAGCGTATCCACGACCTTGTGCAGCTCGGCGATGCCGGCTTCAGCGGTGCGCATGCGGCGGCCGCCCTCGAAGTGGAACGGCTTGGTGACGACGCCGACGGTGAGGATGCCCATGTCGCGCGCGGTCTTGGCGATCACGGGAGCGGCGCCGGTGCCGGTGCCGCCGCCCATGCCGGCGGTGACGAACACCATGTTGGCGCCCGAGAGATGGTCGCGCAGCTCGTCGATCACCTCTTCCGCCGCGGCGGCGCCGACGTTCGGCTGCGAACCGGCGCCCAACCCTTGCGTGACTGCGGTGCCCATCTGCACGATGCGCTGCGCCTTCGACATCGTGAGGGCCTGCGCGTCGGTGTTGGCGACCACGAAGTCCACGCCCTGAAGGCCGGCCGTGATCATGTTGTTGACGGCGTTGCCACCGGCGCCGCCGACGCCGAACACGGTGATCCGGGGCTTCAGTTCGTGAATATCAGGAACATTGATGCTGATGGTCATGGTTGCCTCTCGATCACGCGCGCGTGGGTTCGCCCCGGCCGGCGGCCGCGGGAGTTGGTGAAAGTCGGGAATTGCGGAAATGAATCATCAGAAGCCCTCGCGTAGCCATCGTCCGACCTTTCCGAAATAACCGCCGGTCCCTGTCTTGACCTGGTGCCGCGTATGCCGCGGTTCGACATGTTCGAGGTGAACATATTGCGGGTAGACGAGGAGTCCGGCCGGCACCGCAAACGCGGCGTTCTTCGCCTCGTTGGGCAGCCGGCCGAAGCCGAGCGGACGTCCGACCCGCACGGGCCGGCCGAGAATCTGGGTGCCGAGCTCGACGAGGCCGGTGAGCTGCGAGGCTCCGCCCGAGAGCACGACGCGGCCGTTGGGCTCTGAGGCGAAGGGCGAATCCTTCAGCTTGTCCCGAACCATTTCGAAGACTTCCTCGGCACGGTGCTTGACGATGTTGGCGATGGTGGCGCGAGAGACGATCTGCGGCAGATCCTGCTCGTCACCGGCTGTCGGCACAGACATCAGCTCACGCGAGTCCGATCCGCCGGTGATGACGGTCCCATATAACGTCTTGATTCGCTCGGCATCGGCAATGGTCGCGGAGAGTCCGCGCGCGAGATCCATCGTGATGTGTTGCCCGCCGACCGCAAAACCCGCCGCATGCACGAAACGGCCGCCTGAATAAACGGCAATCGTGGTGGTGCCGGCGCCCATCTCGACGACGGCAGCGCCCAGATCGGCCTCGTCGTCGGTCAGCACCGACAGGCCGGCGACATAAGGGCTCGCTGCCATGGCTTCGACATTGATGTGGCAGCGTTCGACCGCCAGCATCAGGTTCCGCGCCACGGTGGCGTCGCAGGTGACGACGTTCATGTCGACGCCGAATTGATGGGCAACCATGCCGCGGGGGTCGCGGATGCCCTTGACGCCATCGAGCGTGTAGCCGACCGGCAGCGCATGCAACACGGTGCGGCCCTCGCCGGTGGCATGACGCATGCCGGTGGAGGTGACGCGGCTGACATCGGCCTGGGTCACGGCACCACCCCGGATGTCGGCGGCGGCTTCGACCAGCTGGCCGGAAAGCCGGCCGCCGGAGACTGATAGCAGCACGGACTCGACCCGCACCTTGGCCATCTTCTCCGCGAGCGCGACGGCCTGGCGCACCGCCTGCTCGCATTCACCGAGATCGATCACCGCGCCGGACTTCATGCCGCGCGACTGGATCTGGCTGTATCCGATCAATTCCACCGCATGGGTGCGGCCGCGCAGCGCCTCGCTCGGCGGCGACGGCTTCAGCCGCGCGATCATGCAGGCGATCTTGCTGGTGCCGATGTCGAGGCAGGCGACGAGGCCACCGCGCTTGTGCGGCATCTGGCGCGTCTTCGGCGTCTGGGTGCGATCGAGACCGGTCATGCGGAATCCCCGGCCTTCTTTTTCTTCTTGTCCTTGAACAGATCCTCGCGCGCCTTGGCGGCGTCCTCGGACAGCTGCACCACCAGCCGATCGGGCAGGCGCATGTCGACGGCGACGATGTCGCGGGAGAACAGCCTGTCCTCCTTGTCGAGCCTGGACAGCATCGCGAGCGCGTTGCCGACGTCCTGCTCGGGCAGACGGATGTCGAGGCCGTCCTTGAGCCTCAGATTCCAGCGCCGCTCGCCGACGTAAATCGCGGCTTTCGTCACCGCATTGACCTGCGGATAGCGCGCCAGCAGTGCCAGGAAATCGCGGGCCTGAGTCTCGGCGCCCTTGCCGACCACGAGCGGCAGCGACAGGAAGCGGCGAGAGACGTAAGGTTCGAGCACGGCGCCGTCATCGGCGATGACCGAGAGCCGGCCGGCCTCCTGCCACAGCGCGAACGCCTTGCGCTCGGTGAGCTCGATCATGAGCTGGCCCGGATAGAGCTTCAGCACGGTTGCATCCGCGATCCAGGGATTGGCCTTGAGCTTGTCGCGCACCGCGTCGGCGTCGAGGAACAGCAGGGACGACCGGCCGCTGACGCCGCCGATCGCCAGGATCTCGTCCTGGGTGAGCTGCTTGCGGCCGTTGATCACGACGGAGGTGATGCGGAAGCCGGCGGAATTGGCCAGCGCGTTGCGGGCATCGCTGACCGCGGTGATGAAATCCTGGAGATGGCCGCCCTTGACGATGCCGAAGCCGCAGCTGCCGATCAGCAGCAGCACGGTCATGCTGATCCCGACCCGGCGCGGCAGATAGCGCTCGACCAGCGCGACCACACGCGGCGGCGGCTCGCGCTCGACGACGGCCTTGGCTCTGGCCTTGGTCTTGATCTTGTCCTTGGCGGCGGCGCGCGCCTCAGCGCGCTTGTCCTGCAGCCACTCGCGCAGAAGCACGACCGCTCCGACAGCGGCCGCCCTCAGGTCAGCTTGGGGCCTCAGCGATCTCAGAAGGGACCGGGTGAGGCTTCCTGCTCCATCCATTGCACGAGCTCGTCAACAGTTTGCCCGCGACATCGCGCGGATCCTGGCGAACATGACGTCCTGGACGTGCCGGGCCGGGTGCTGGTCTTCAGCAGAAGAAAACCTCTCCCCTTCAAAGCGTTCGCTGGAGGTGACATCACCCGCGACAGCTCACGCGCCGGCAGCCAAAGCGCCATATGCGCCGCCAGCGTTAACCTTCGGACGTCCTGGTAAACAAAAGGTAAAATTCGTTAACGACGTGCGCATTTTGCCCCGTTATGTGAGGCTGTTATGCCGCGATATCCGGCATTTTACCGGTTTTGGGCGCCAAACCGGCCCGTTTCGCCGATCCGGCCGTTAACCAGTCCTAATTATTTCCGCACGCCCCGCTCCGCGAGCTCCACCAGGTCGCGCAGGAAGTCGACGAATGCGATGCCCTCGGCTTTCAGCGCCTTGGGGTAGAGCGAGGACTTGGTCAGCCCGGGCAGCGTGTTGGTCTCGAGATAGACCAGGCCCTTGTCCGAGACGATGAAGTCCGACCGGGAATAGCCGGTGCAGGACATCGCGCGGTGCGCCAGCATCGCCTGCGCCTTCAGCGCGGCGGTGATCTCGGGCGCGAAACGGCCGGGGCAGATCTCCTGGGTCGACTTCAGGAGATATTTTGCGGCGTAATCGAAATTGCCCTCGCCCGGAATGATCTCGATCGGCGGCAGCGCGATGATGGAGCCATCGGTGCGCTCCAGCACACCGCAGGTCGCCTCGACGCCGGCGATGTAGGGCTCGATGACATAATCTTCGTGCTTGGCCGCGTTCCGGACGGCGACGAGATCCTGCTTGGCGTTGACGAAGATCAGGCCGTAGCTCGAGCCGTCGCGCGCCGGCTTTGCGATCAGCCTGCCGTATTCGGCAAAGGCCTCGTCGATATTGTCGAGCGCAATGTTTGCCGGCGGCGTCACGCCGCCGAGCGCGGCAAACCGCTTGGCCGCGAACTTGTCGAAGGCAAGATGCGAGGAGGCCGAGCCCGAGCCGGTGAAGGGCACGCCGCGCGCCTCGCACATCACCTGCAATTCGCCGTTCTCGGCACGCCCGCCATGCAGACCGAGCACCAGCACGCGCCCCTCGGCCTTGGCCTGGTCGAGCGCCTGCTCCAGCGCAATGCCCGATGTACCCGGCTTGAACTCGTCCTCGAAGGGGCGAGCATGTTCGAGCAGTTGCTTGGACTGCACGACATGCACTTGGTCCTCGATGTCCCACCACCAGAGATCAGCCTGGGGCAGCGCCTGATGCAGCGCCTGGGCCGAGGCAACCGAGACCAGACGTTCCCGGTTGGAGCCGCCGAAGAGGATGGTGATGCGCATGGTCATAGCCCGAAATCTCTCCATTTCGTCATTCCGGGGCGCGACGAAGTCGCGAGCCCGGAATCCATTTCTCCACCGGCTCTGCGGCCCAATGGATTCCGGGTTCTCGCTTCGCGAGCCCCGGAATGACGGTGATCATGAAACCCCGATCCGCTTGATTTCCCAATGTAGCTCAATTCCGGAACTTGCCTTCACCCGCTCGCGCACCGTCTCGCCCAGTGTCTCGATGTCGTGCGCGGTGGCATCGCCGGTATTGATCAGGAAATTGCAGTGCATCTCCGAGACCTGCGCGCCGCCGACACGCAGGCCCCGGCAGCCGGCGGCGTCGACCAGCTTCCAGGCGGAATGGCCGGGCGGATTCTTGAAGGTCGAGCCGCCGGTCTTCTCGCGGATCGGCTGCGCGGTTTCGCGATGGCTTTGCACCTCCGCCATGCGCGCGCGGATCGCCTCCGTGTCCCTGATCTCACCGCGAAAGCGCGCTGAGGTGAAGATGATGGAAGGATCGACGCCGCTGTTGCGGTAGACAAATTTCATGTCGGCATTGGAGAACACGTGCTTGGTGCCGTCGCGCCCCACACCCCTCGCTTCGATCAGCGCGTCCTTGGTCTCGCCGCCATTGGCGCCCGCATTCATGCGCAAGGCGCCACCGATCGTGCCGGGAATGCCGAAATAGAATTCGAGCCCGCCGATATTGGCGGAGGCCGCCACTTCCGCCACCCGCTTGTCCAGTGCGGCCGCGCCGGCGGTGACGACATCGCCGCTCGCGCTCACCTCACCAAAGCCGCGCGGCGCCAGGCGGATCACGATTCCCGCGATGCCGCCGTCGCGCACGATGAGGTTGGAGCCGACGCCGACGACATAGACCGGGATGTCGGAAGAAAGATGCGCGAGGAAGTAAGCGAGATCGTCCTCGTCCGCCGGCGTGAACAGCGCCTGCGCCGGGCCGCCGACGCGAAACCAGGTGAGCTCGGCGAGCGATTGGTTGGCGAGCAGCCGGCCGCGAAGCTCCGGCATTGCGGCTTTGAGGTCGGGGGTGATGTCGGGGAAGCTCATGCCGGATCCACAAGTGAGATACGCACGCTCTCACCGTTCCCTCCCCCCTTGTGGGGGAGGGTCAGGGAGGGGGGTAGCCCCAAGCGAGAACGGAGTTTGCGGCTACCCCTCTCCCCCGCCCTCCCCCACAAGGGGGGAGGGAGCGCAGTGTGCCGCGTGGCGGCATAGGAGCTGCACAAGCGCATGATCACCCCAGCGCCTTCAACTGGTCCGGCAAGGCATAGGCCCATTGCGTGATGTTGCCGGCCCCGAGGCACACGACGAGATCGCCGGACTTTGCCAGTCCCCTGACGATGGCCGCGAGGTCCGAAGCCGCCGGCAGCGGGATCACTTCGCGATGCCCATGCGCGCGCAGACCTTCGACGAAATGGTCGCGGTCGATGCCCTCGATCGGCGCTTCGCCGGCGGCATAGACGTCGGCCACGATCACCGCGTCGGCGTCGTTGAAGCAAGTGCAGAATTCCTCGAACAGCGATTGCAGACGGGTGTAACGATGCGGCTGCACCACGGCGATCACCTTGCCGGTGTAGGAATCGCGCGCCGCTTTCAGCACGGCTGCGATCTCCACGGGGTGATGGCCGTAATCGTCGATGACGGTGACGCCGTTCCACTCGCCGGTCTTGGTGAAGCGGCGCTTGACGCCGCCGAAGCCGGCCATCGCCGTGCGGATCGCCTCGTCCGACACACCGAGCGCATGCGCGACCGCAATCGCCGCCGTCGCGTTGGAGGCGTTGTGCCGGCCCGGCATCGGCAGCGCGAGATCGGCGATCTCGTGCATGGTGCCGGCCTTACGGTCGCGGATCACGACCTTGAACTTCGAGCCGCCGCCGCCCGCGGTGAGGTCGACCAGCCGTGCATCGGCCTGCGGATTCTCGCCGTAGGTGATGATGCGGCGGTCCTCGATCTTGCCGACGAGGCTCTGCACCACGGGATGATCGATGCACATCACGGCAAAGCCGTAGAACGGCAGGTTCTCGACGAAATGGCGGAAGGCGTCCTGCACGGCCTCAAAGGTCTTGAAGTGGTCGAGATGCTCGGGGTCGACATTGGTGACGATCGCGACATCGGTCGGCAGCTTCAGGAACGTGCCGTCGCTCTCGTCGGCCTCCACCACCATCCAGTCGCCGGCGCCTAGACGCGCGTTGGAGCCGTAGGCGTTGATGATGCCGCCGTTGATGACGGTGGGATCGAGCCCGCCGGCGTCGAGCAGCGTTGCAACCATCGTCGTCGTGGTGGTCTTGCCGTGGGTGCCGGCGATGGCGACGCAGCTCTTCAGCCGCATCAGCTCGGCCAGCATCTCGGCGCGGCGCACCACGGGAATGCGACGTTCGCGCGCCGCCATCAGTTCCGGATTGTCGCGCTTGATCGCGGTGGAGACCACGACCACCTCGGCGCCGTCGACATTCTCGGCCTTGTGGCCGACCGAGACCTTCGCACCCTTCTTGCGCAGACGGTCGAGATTATAATTGTCGGAAGCGTCCGAGCCCTGCACGGCATAGCCGAGATTGACCAGCACCTCGGCGATCCCGCTCATGCCGATCCCGCCGATCCCGACGAAGTGGATGGGTCCGATCTCGCGCGGCAATCTCATGGCTGTATCTCTGTCTATTCCGGCTGCGGCCGCTACATCGCCCCTGTCGTGGCCGGCCAGCGGCGAATCTCCTCCACTTCATGCAAGACCGGGCGGATCGGGACAAGCCCGGTGCGGCCTCCAAACGAGGTAATTTCCCGCTTGGATGCCCCATTTTGGCCGGTTTCGCGGACCGCGAGGCCCGCGCTCGGAGCACGGGGACCCAAGTCGCCGCTTCGGTCAGAGGGAGCCGGTTCGCGCGGCCGCCTCATCCTGGAGATCGAGCACGCGAAGATAGTTGCGCAGGCGATTGGCCTCGAGCGCGCCAATGAGCTTGTTCTGATGATACGGCAACAGGAGATCGGCGAGCGGCGCGCTCCACGACGCGTCCAGATCGAAGATCACGCCGAGCCCGAATACGGCCGGGACCTCTGCAAAGCCAAGCTCGCGGCCGCCCCTGAGCGCCTCGGCCAGAAAGTCGTCGATCGCCGTCATCACGCCGTTGCGCGCACCGCCGGAGACCTCGGCAAACGCGAACTGGCCCATGCCGCGAAAGCCGCGCCCTTTGACGAGGGCTGCCTGACCGGGAACCGCGCCGGCGTCGAAGCTGTAGGCATGGCGATATTCGGGCGGAATTCGCTCGGGCGCATAGTAGAAATCGCGCCGCCTACACGGCCAGCCGATGTCGTGCACAAAGACCAGAAGCGGCTTGCCGGCGCGACGGCTGATCGCATCGATGTGGCCGAGCTCGTTGTAGACCGTGTACCAGTTGTGATCGCCATCGACGACCCAGGCATCGGCTTCGTCGACATCGGCGAACGCCTCCAGGCTCGTTTTTGCAAGATGGCGAACGTCCGGACTGATCTTCAGCCACTCCATGAATTCGTGCTTCGGCGCGGGATCTATGGCGGTGAGGCGGCCGCCGCGCCCACGACAATGCGCGGCAAGAAAAGGCGACATGCCACCATATTCCGAGCCGATCTCGACGATCTCGCGCGCATCCGCGAGCCTGAGCGCCTCGAGGACCAGATCGGAAAACTCCGCGAGGGAGTGAATCAGCAGGCCTGCCACCAACAAATCCTCCGCCGGGCACGAACGTGCCGCGCGTGCGACCATCGAGCCGAGCGACCCATGTGCAAGCTTGAACGGCGCGGAAGCTAAATTCCGGCGGTCTTCACCACGAGGTCCGCAAGCCTCTCGGCCGCATCGAGTCGCCCTGCCCCCTTCGCGGCCGCAGCCATGGCGGTAAGGCGCGCGGGCTCGGCGGCCAGACCGGAGATTTCCGACGCCAACCGGTCGAACGTGAACTCGGTCTGCGGGATGCGGATCGCGCCATCGACCTTGACCAGCACGCCGGCATTGGCGAACTGGTCCTGGTCGATCGAGCCCGGCAACGGCACCAGGATCGAGGGCCGGCCGATCGCCGCGAGCTCGGCCACCGTGCCGGCGCCGGAGCGCGATACCACAAGGTGGTTGGAGGCGAGCCGCGCCGGCAAATCGGTGAAGAACGGTGCGAGCTCGGCCTTGATCTTGAGCTTGTCGTAGACGGCGCGCACGCGGCTCATGTCCTCTTCGCGCACCTGCTGGGTGAGGACGAGGCGGCTCCATAGCGCAGGCTCGAGCCGCTCGATCGCACCGGGCACGATGTCGGCCATGATGCGCGCGCCCTGGCTGCCGCCGACGACGAGCAGGCGCAGCGGGCCGTTCACCTCGGGCGCGGCATATTTCACCGCCGCGGCCGCGAGGATCGCCGGCCGCATCGGCGTGCCGACGGTCGTGGTCTTGCCCGCCAGCGCGGGATCGCGGTCGAGCACGCCGGGCAAGGACGTCGCGATGGCGCGGACGCGGCTCGACAGGAACCGGTTGGCGCGGCCGAGTACCGCGTTGGCGTCGTGGATGATCCCGGGCACGCCGGCGAATTTCGCCGCGACCAGCGGCGGCAGCGTCGGATAGCCGCCGAAGCCGACGACCGCGACGGGCTTCAAGCGCTTGATCAGGGCGTAGGCTGACAGCGTGCCGGCCGCGAGCGTCAGGCCGGCATAGGCGAGCTGCAGCGGATTGCGGCCGCGCGCGGTCTCGCTTGCCACGACGTCGATCATGTCCTTGCTGAACAGCCCGCTGTAGCGCAGCGCGCGCTCGTCGGTGACGAGGCGGACGCGATAGCCGCGCCGGATCAATTCGACACCGAGCGCCTCGGCCGGAAACAGATGGCCGCCGGTGCCGCCCGCGGCGAGAAGAATCAGGGGGGAGTTGTCCATGGTGAGGGGGGTTTTACAGCCTATCCTCCGTCATTGCGAGCGTAGCGAAGCAATCCAGAATCCCTCCGCGGAGACAGCCTGGATTGCTTCGTCGCTTCGCTCCTCGCAATGACGAGCTAGGCGTAGCTGCGCATCGCCTCGGCGTGGCCGCTGGCTTCGACTTCGGTGCGCGGGCGCAGCCGCGTCAGCGCCAGCATCATGCCGACGCCATAGGCGAGCGACACGATCGAGGATCCGCCATAGGAGATGAACGGCAGCGTCATGCCCTTGGCGGGGATGAGCTGGAGGTTGACCGACATGTTGATCGCCGCCTGCACGCCGAACAGAATCGCAAGACCCGAGGCGGCGAAGCGCGAGAACATGTCCTCATTGGCATAGGCGCGCGACAGCGTGCGGATGACGACGAAGGCGAACAGCGCCAGCATCGCCAGGCACAGGATGATGCCGAACTCCTCGGCGGCGACCGCGAACACGAAGTCGGTGTGGCTGTCCGGCAGGCTGCGCTTGGCGATGCCCTCGCCCGGTCCGAGCCCGAACCAGCCGCCGTTGTAGAAGGCCTCCATGGCGGTATCGACCTGGAAGGTGTCGCCGGAGGCCGGGTTCATGAAGCGCCTGATGCGCCCCGCCACGTGCGGGACGAACAGATAGGCGCTGAACAGGCCGGCGGCGCCGAGACCTGCGAGGCCGAACACCCAGATCATGCGCATGCCCGCGATGAAGAACAGCGAGCCCCACACCATCAGGACCAGCATGGTCTGGCCGAAGTCGGGCTCCATCACCAGCAGCGCGACAAGCATCAGGAGCAGCACCAGCGCCATCGTGGTCGCCGGCATCTCTGGCCGCCTGGTCGATTCCGCGAACAGCCAGGCGGCGATCACGACGAAGGACGGCTTTGCGATTTCGGACGCCTGGATGTTGACGCCGAGCAGCGTGATCCAGCGCCGCGACCCCTTCACCTCCGGGCCGATGGCGAGCGTCAGCACGATCAGGACGATGCTGGCCGCGAAGATGATCAGGGCCGAGCGGCGGATCGCGCGCGGCGACAGGAAGGACACCCCGAGCAGCACGATGCAGGACGGCAGCAGGAACAGCACGTGGCGGCTGAAGAAGTGGAAGGGCTCGAGCCCGATGCGGGTCGCAACCGGCGGGCTCGCCGCCAGCGACAGGATCACGCCCGTCAGCATCAGCGCCACGATGGCGCCCATCAGCGGCTTGTCGACGGTCCACCACCACTCGGAAAAGGGGGTGCGTTCTTCACGGGAGAGCATGGGCGACCGCTTTCGGACAGAGGTCCGTCCATTGGTCGCCGAGGTTGGTTACCGGGAGGTTAAGGAATCCCGGATGTTTGGAGATGATCCTCGCTGCCACCATACAACTCATTGTCATGCCCCGGCTTGACCGGGGCATCCAGTACGCCGCGCCCCCCTCGGCTCAAGCACGGTCTCTGGAATACTGTGTCGCCCGGTCAAGCCGGGCGACGACAGCGGAACTGGCGTGCCTGCAGCATCGACAGTCCTCTTAAGTCTAGTCGTACGCGATCGAGACGTCCCCGGCTCTCGTCTCGCGCTTGTAGATCTGGGCTGTCCCGGGAATGAATCCGATCCTGACGGCCTGCTCGCTACTCCAGGCAACGAGAACATCCTGATGCTCGCGCATGCTGAGAAAAGTTGGCGTGCTCTCCGGCGAGAACGTCCGGCCGCGCGCCACGATGCTGGCCTGCGTACTGTCGGCCACTGTGGCTCCGCACTCCTTCCACACCACGACGACCAACTTCCTGCCGCTTGGGGACGCATATGCTTTCTGGCGAACGACGCGGCACGCGCCGAATCCACTCATGACGTTGTCAATGAGGGCGACAAAGAAGAAACCGGCAGCAACCGGCACAGCAAGAGCAGCGACGACGATTGCGATCCAGCGTCGCCGCGACATACTCACACCACCGGCTTCACGCCGGGCAGCGCCTGCACCAGTTCGCGGAACCTGGTGCCGCGGATCTCGAAGTTGCGGTACTGGTCGAAGGAGGCGCAGGCGGGGGACAGCAGCACGACGGCGTCCGTGAGACCCGAGGCCTCCGCATCACGCGCCGCGTGCTCGACCGCGACATCGAGGGTCTGGCTGATCTCGTGCGCGACCTGCGTGCCCAGCGTGCCCGAAAACTCCTGCGCGGCCTCGCCGATCAGATAGGCCTTGCGGATGCGCGGGAAGAAGCCGGTCAGGCTGGTGATGCCACCGGCCTTGGGCTTGCCCCCGGCGATCCAGAAGATCTCCGAAAAGGACGACAGCGCGTGCGCGGTGGCGTCGGCGTTGGTGCCCTTGGAATCGTTGACGAACAACACGTTGCCGCGGCGGCCGACCTGCTCCATGCGGTGCGCAAGGCCCGGAAAGCTGCGCAGGCCGTTCTGCAGCACCTCCAAGCTCATGCCCATCGCGAGCGCGGCGGCGGCGGCGCAGGCCGCGTTCTGCGCGTTGTGCTGGCCGCGCAGCGAACCGATGCCGCCGAGCGCGGCGACCTCGCTGCGGGCGCCGCCCGCGGTGCGCACGATATTGCCGTGCTCGACATGGATGCCTGACGCCAGCGGGTTCTTGACGGAGATGCGCACCACGTTCTTGCCGGCACGGTCGAGCCGGTCGGCGATGTCGCGGCAGAAGCCGTCGTCGACGCCCACGATCGCGGTGCCGCCGTCCTGCACGCCGGCAACGAGGCGCTCTTTCACAGCGGCATAATGTTCGATGGTGCCGTGACGATCGATGTGGTCCTCGCTGACATTGAGCAGGATGCCGACGGAGGGATCGAGCGAGGGCGTGAGGTCAATCTGGTAGGACGACATCTCGATGACGTGGACGCGCCCCATGCGCGGGGGCTCCAGCGACAGGATCGCGGTGCCGATATTGCCGCCCATCTGGGTGTCGTAGCCGGCGACCTTCGTGAGGTGCGCGATCAGCGCCGTCGTGGTCGATTTGCCGTTGGTGCCGGTGATGGCGACGAAGGGGGCATCCGGCGCATGGCGCCGCCGCTCGCGGCAGAACAGCTCGATGTCGCCGATCACCTCGCAGCCCGCCTCGCGCGCCTTCAACACGCTCCAATGCGGCACCGGATGAGTCAGCGGCACACCGGGCGCCAGCACGAGGGCTGCGAAATCCGCCCAGGACACGCTGCGCAGATCGGCGGTGATGAAACCGGCCTGCGCGGCCTTGGCGACGTTCTCGGCATTGTCGTCCGCGGCGATCACCTCGGCGCCGCCCGCTTTCAGCGCGTGGCAGGAGGCGAGCCCCGAGCCGCCGAGGCCGAACACCGCGACGGTCTTGCCGGCGAAGGAGGTGACCGGGATCATGATTTCTTCTCCGTCATTCCGGGGCTCGCGAAGCGAGAACCCGGAATCTCGAGATTCCGGATCGCCGCTCCGCGTCGTCCGGAATGACGATCTTGGACCATCACCGCAGCTTCAGCGTCGACAGGCCGGCGAGCGCCAGCATCACCGAGATGATCCAGAAGCGGATCACGATCTGCGGCTCGGTCCAGCCGAGCTGCTCGAAATGGTGATGGATCGGCGCCATCCGGAAGATGCGCTTGCCCGTCAGCTTGAACGACACCACCTGCACGATGACGGAGACCGCCTCCAGCACGAAGAGGCCGCCGATCACCGCGAGCACGATCTCGTGCTTGACCGCGACCGCGATGGCACCCAGCATGCCGCCGAGCGCGAGCGAGCCGGTGTCGCCCATGAAGATCGAGGCCGGCGGCGCGTTGAACCAGAGGAAGCCGAGGCCGGCGCCCAAGAGCGCGCCGCAGAGCACCGCCAGCTCGCCGGTGCCGGCGACATATTTGATCTGGAGATAGTCGGCGAACACGGCGTTGCCGGCGAGATAGGCGATCATCGCGAAGCTCGCGGTCGCGATCATCACCGGAACGATGGCGAGGCCGTCGAGACCGTCGGTGAGGTTCACCGCATTGCCGGCGCCGACGATGACAAAGGCGCCGAACACCACGAAGAACCAGCCGAAATGCAGCACGGTGTCCTTGAGAAACGGGATCGTCAGCGCGGTCGAGGCGGGATCGCGGTTCAGCCGCACCAGCGCGTAGCAGGCCACCAGCGCGATGATCGCCTCGATCAAGAGGCGAAGCTTGCTGCCGAACCCGGTCGTGGTCTGCTTGGTCACCTTGAGGTAATCGTCATAGAAGCCGACGAAGCCGAAGCCGAGCGTCACCGCCAGCACGATCCAGACATAGGGATTGAGCGGATTGGCCCACAGCACGGTGCCGACGGTGAGGCCGGACAGGATCATCAACCCGCCCATCGTCGGCGTGCCCTTCTTGGCGAGATGCGATTGCGGACCGTCGGTCCGGATCGGCTGGCCTTTGCCCTGGCGGATGCGCAGATGGTCGATGATCCAGGGCCCGAACAGGAACACGAACAGCGCGCCGGTGACGACGGCGCCGCCGGTGCGGAAGGTGATGTAGCGGAAGACGTTCAGGAAGGTGCGAACGGCACCGAAGCCCGGAAATGTGTTGGAGAGCTCGATCAGCCAGTAAAACATTCAATCGGTCCTATGGCGCCAATGCGCGCGGTTTTGGCCTGGATCTTGGCTTCAACGTGCCTCACGCGCATTCGCTGGTCTTCATCATGGGTCGCGCGCCCCCAGGGGAAACCGGATGGCTTCGCGCCGCAAGGGTGGGATTCGGGAACGGCGCCTTCCAAGCAGTTTACGCCTTCGCCTGCAAGGCGGCCACCAGGCCCGGCACAAACTTGTTGACCCAGAACATCTTCTTGCTGCCCTTGACAACCACCACATCGCCTGCCTGCAGCAGATTTGCGACCTCGTCCGGCTTCAGCGTGGCCGGATCGTCGTGCCAGCCGAGGCCCTTGCCTGACGGCAGCACATCGTAGAGGTGGCGCATCAGGGGGCCGACGCAATAGACGCCGTCGATCCCGTTGAGGTGCTTGGCAAGGGCGGTGTGGTAGTCTGGCGCGTCATCGCCGAGCTCCAGCATGTCGCCGAGCACCGCAATGCGGCGACCGCCGGTCACATGGCGGGCCTGCAGGCTTTGCAACGCGGCAGCAACGCTGGCCGGATTGCCGTTGAAGCTGTCGTCGATCACGGTGATGCCGCCAACCGCCTGCTCGACGCCGCGGCCGGTCATGATGCCGACGCGGTCGAGCTTGATCGCGAGCGTCGCCGGATCGAGATGGGCCGCGCGGATCGCGGCGAGCGCGGCCAGCGCATTCTGCACGCGATGCGGCGCGCCCGGCGTCAGGCTGAAGGCGATCTCCTTCTTGCCGATCATCGCCACGACCTGCCAGCTCTCGCCATGCGGCGCGTGTGCGACCTCATGCACCTCGGCATGCTCGCCGAAGCGCACGACCTTGCCTTTCCATTCCGAGGCCTTGAGTCCGGCGGGCAGCACCAGCACGCCGTCCTCGGGCAGGCCGAGCGCGATCGAGACTTTCTCGTGCCTGATGGCTTCGAGCGAGCCGAGCTTTTCCAGATGCACGGGCTGGACGTTGACGACCAGCGCCACCGTCGGCCGCGTCAATTCGCTGAGCCGCGCGATCTCGCCTTTCTGGTTCATGCCCATCTCGACGACCCAGAGGCTGGCATTGGGCCGCGCGTTGCACAGCGTCAGCGGCACACCCCAGAAATTGTTGAAGCTCGAGGGGCTGGCATAGGCGTTCGGATAGGCCGCCAGAAACTCCTTGGTGCTGGTCTTGCCCGCGCTGCCGGTCAGCCCGATCACCGGCCCGTGGAAACGCGCGCGCGCGGCGCGTGCGAGGGCCCAGAGGCCGTCGATCAGCGTGTCCTTGACGACGATCTGCGGAATGCGGATGCCGGCGATCTCGTGCGGCACGATCATCGCGACCGCGCCGGAGGCTTCCGCCTTGTCCGCGAATTCCCAACCGTCGCGCGCACTGGCGAAGGCCGAGACGAAGCCGCCGCTCGGCGTGCCGCTCAGCGCCACAAACAGGCTGCCTGGTTTCGCCAGGCGGCTATCCTGCGTGACGAAATCGATCGGGGTGTCCGGGAACGATCCGTCCGCGCCCAGCGCGCGCGCCACTTCGGCAACCGTCCATATCGGCGCGCTCATGCAACCCTCGACGCTAATGCGGCGGCGACCGCCTCGTGATCACTGAAGGGCAAGACCTCTCCGCCCACGATCTGCCCGGTCTCGTGGCCCTTGCCGGCGATGAGCAGCGCATCGCCCTCCTGCAATTCCTCGATCGCGGCGCGGATGGCCTCGGCGCGGTCGCCGATCTCGCGGGCGCCCTTGGCGGTCGCAAGGATCGCGGCGCGGATTGCTTCCGGCTTCTCGCTGCGCGGATTGTCGTCGGTGACGATGATGCCGTCGGCGTTCTCGGCCGCGATCTCGCCCATGATCGGACGCTTACCGGCATCGCGGTCGCCGCCGGCGCCGAACACGACTACCAGCCGGCGCTTGGCATAGGGCCGCAGCGCCTGCAGCGCCTTCGCCAGCGCATCGGGCTTGTGCGCATAGTCGACGAAGATCGGCGCGCCGTTGCGCTCGCCGACGCGCTCCAATCGTCCTTTGGCGCCTTCGAGATGCTCCAGGCTTGCGAACACGTCGGCCGCATCGCTGCCCGTGCCGATCGCAAGACCGGCCGATACCAGGGCGTTCTCGATCTGGAATTCGCCGACCAGCGGCAGCCGGATGGCATGGCGCTTGCCGCGATGTTCGAGCGTCAGCCGTTGCGAGAAGCCCTCAACCACGGCCTCGCTGAGACGGATACCCTCGCCAGCCCCGTCGCCGTTGCGGCCGACCGCCATCACGCGCAGGCTGCGCGCCTTCGCAGCATCGATCGCTTCCGCCGAGCAATCATGATCGGCCGAGATCACCGCCGCGCCGCCCGGGGACACGAGCTCGCGGAACAGGCGGAGCTTCGCGGCGAGATAATGCGCGACGGTCGGATGGTAATCCATGTGGTCGCGCGACAGATTGGTGAAGCCGGCCGCGGAGACGCGCACGCCATCAAGGCGATACTGATCGAGCCCATGCGACGATGCCTCGAAGGCAAGATGCGTGACGCCCTCACGCGCGATCTCGTCGATCTGCCGGTGCAGCGCGATCGGATCCGGCGTCGTCAGCGAGCCATAGATGGTGCGCTTGGGCGAGACGAGGCCGATGGTGCCGATGCTGGCGGAAGCATGCCCGAGCCGCTCCCAGATCTGGCGCGTGAAGGCTGCGACCGAGGTCTTGCCGCTGGTGCCGGTCACGGCCGCGATGGTCGCCGGCTGGGCGGGGAAGAAGTTTGCAGCGGCCAGCGCCAGCGCGCGGCGCGGATTGGCCACGGGGACGAACGGCACTCTGCTCGCAACCGGCTCATGATCACCGACCACGGCCACGGCGCCTGCGGCAATCGCAGCATCGATGAAGCGCGCGCCGTCGGTCTTGCTGCCCGCCAGCGCGAAGAAGACATCACCCGGCTTGACCGCGCGACTGTCGAGCGCAAGGCCGGTCACGTCGAGCGCGGCGGCAGCGGGCTCGATCGCGGCATCATTGCCCAGAATATCCTGACCCAGGAGGTCGCGCAGCTTCATGGTCTTCCAGTCGACATGCCCTGCCGGAAAGCCGAATCCAGGGGAAAATCCCGACTCAGCCGCGGCGATGGCCTACCCGTTGATTACTGGGTTGTCCTGGATGCTGCAAGAATAAGGCGCTCCGCAGGCGGCAGGTCGAACCGCGGCTCGACGCCCAGAAGCGGCGCGATCCGCTCGATCACCTTGCCGCCGGTCGGCACCGCGTTCCAGCCCGAAGTGATGAAACCCTTCGTCTCGGGAATCGCCTGCGGCTCGTCCAGCATGATCAGGATCTGATATTTCGGATCGTCGCAGGGCATGATCGCGGTGAAGGAGTTCAGCACGCGCTTCTTGGCATAGCGACCGTTGATGACCTTTTCGGACGTGCCGGTCTTGCCGCCGACGTAATAGCCCTTGATGTCGGCGGTCTTGGCGGTGCCGATCTCGGCATTGAGCCGCATCAGGAACCGCATCTTGTCGCTGGTCTCCGTCTTGATGACGCGCTTGGCGATCGCCGCGGCTTCGGATTCGCTGCGCTTCAAGAAGGTCGGTGGAATCAAATAGCCGCCGTTCACCAGCGCGTTGATGCCCATCACCGCCTGGAGCGGCGCCACCGACATGCCCTGGCCGAACGCGATGGTGACCGTATTGAGCTCACCCCAGCGCCGCGGCACCAGCGGCGCCGCGCTTTCCGGCAGCTCGGTGCGCAGCCGTGTCAGCTGCCCCATCTTGGCGAGGAACGCCTTGTGCGCCTCCACGCCCTGGCTCAGCGCGATCCGCGCGGCGCCGATGTTGGACGAGAAGGTGAACACTTCCTTGGTGTTGATGAAACGTCCGAGCGGGTGGCTGTCGTGGATGGTGAACTTGCCGTAGTGCAGGTTTCCGCGCGCGTCCCACGACGAGTTCAGATTGACCTTCCCGGAATCGAGCGCCATCGCCAGCGTGAACGCCTTGAAGGTCGAGCCCATCTCGTAGACGCCGGTGGTCAGGCGGTTGATGCGGTCGGGATCGTGCGCTTCCTTCGGATTGTTGGGGTCGAAGTCCGGTAAGGACACCATCGCCACGAGCTCGCCGGTCTTGACGTTCGAAACGATGCCGGAGGCCGCCTTGGCGTGGAACTTGTCCTTGGCCTTCAGCAGCTCGTCGCGCAGCGCGTGCTCGACCCGCAGGTCGATCGAAAGCTCGATCGGCTTCTGCAGCCGGTCGGTGGCAAATCCGGCACGGTGGAGATCGGCGAGGCCCTGATTGTCGAGCCACTTCTCCATGCCGGCGATGCCCTGGTTGTCGATGTTGACGAGGCCGATGAGATGGGCGACCTCGTTGCCGGTCGGATAGACGCGCTTGTTCTCGCGCAGGAAGCCGATGCCGGGGATGCCGAGCTTGTGAATCGCCTGCTGCTGCTGCGCCGTGACCTCGCGCTTGAGCCAGACGAAGCCCTTGCGCGTCCTCAGGCGTTCGCGCACCTCGGCCTCGTCGAGGTCAGGCACGGTCGCGGTGAGAAGCTCGATCGCCTCGTCCTTGTCGATGATGCGGCGCGGCTCGCCGAACAGGCTCGCCGTCTTGACGTCGGTCGCGAGGATCGCGCCGTTGCGGTCGACGATGTCGGGCCGCGCGGTCGCAACCACCTCCTGCGAGGCCGCGCGACGCGCACTGTGGGCATCGGCGCCGATCGCGAACATCACGAGCCGGCCGCCGATCAGGGCGTAGACCGCGGCGAAGGCGAGCATGGCGAGACCGACGCGTGCGCGCGCCTTTACGGCGCGATCGACGTTGCGTCCGTAGAGCAGGCTGCGGATCAGACGCTGCCGCCAGGGTTCTGCAGGTTTGGCCGGAGTCGCAGCGCTCATTGCTTGTCCTCGGGCTGAGGCACGGAGCCCGTCACAGTGTCAGGATCGCTGGCGGCTTCGATCGTGTTGAGCATGGCTCCGATCGGATCGGGCTCGCCCGGCCTGAACATCCGCGGCGGACGCTCCGGCAGGTTCTTCAGCGAATCGTATTGCGTGCCGTTGACCGGCTTGAGCTGCAGATACCGGTCGGACAGGCCTTGCAGCCGCTGCGGCGCATCGAGCTTGGCCCACTCGGACCGCAGCGCCGCGATCGCGTCGCGCTGCTCGCGGATCTCCGCATGCAGCCGCAGCACCTTCTCGGTGCGCGCGGTGGAGTCCATCTTGATCCGGTAGACATAGGCCGCCGCGAAGATCAGCGCGCCGATGACGAGGAGGTGGATGATGCGCATGCGCTACCCGCCCCTCATCACGTCGGAGAGTCTCGGCCAGGACGATTGCTCGCCATCCTGATGCGCCGGCGCCGAGCTGCGTTCGGCCGCGCGCAATTTTGCGGAACGCGCCCGCGGATTTTGCGCGACTTCGTCGTCGCCGGCGACGATGGGCCGCCGCGTCAGCAGCTGGAAGCTCGGCGGAACTTGGGCCACCTCCGGCAGATGCCGCGAGCCGCCGCCGGTCTTCGAGCGCTCGGAGAGGAAATTCTTGACGATGCGGTCTTCCAGCGAATGGAACGAGACCACGACGAGGCGGCCACCCGGCGTGAGCACGCGCTCGGCGGCGGCGAGCGCGGTCTGCAACTCCTCGAGCTCCTCGTTGACGAAGATGCGCAAGGCCTGAAACGTCCGCGTTGCCGGATGAATGTCGCCGGGCTTCGAACGCACCACCCTGGCGACGAGTTCGGCGAGCGCGCGCGTGGTCGTGAACGGCGTCTGCTGCCGATCGGCCACGATGGCACGGGCGATGCGGCGCGAATGCCGCTCCTCGCCGAGCTGATAGATGATGTCGGCGAGATCGCCTTCGGAGGCTCGGGCGATCACGTCGGCCGCGGTCGGCCCCGATTGCCCCATCCGCATGTCGAGCGGACCGTCGAGGCGGAACGAGAAGCCGCGGCCGGCCTGGTCGAGCTGCATCGAGGACACGCCGACATCCATCACGACGCCGTTCACGGTGTCGATGCCCTGTGCGGCGCAGACGTCGGCGAGATTGGAGAAGCGGTCCTCGACCAGGGTCAGCCGGCCGGCGGAGCGTTCGACCAGTTCCGCACCGCCCGCGATCGCCGTGCGGTCGCGATCAATGGCGATGAGCCGGGTTCCCGGCACCTCCAGGATCGCACGGCTATAGCCGCCGGCACCAAACGTGGCGTCGACATAAATGCCGCCATCGCGCGGAGCGAGATGGGCGATGGCCTCGCGGCCAAGAACGGGAATGTGCGGGGCCGAGCTCATGCGCCACGCCTGCCGAAGGCGCTGCCTGACGTCCAAGCGAGATCGGGGACGAACAAGCCCATAACGCCTCGAATCATTCCGCGTCGCGGCGGTTCCACGACAAAGCCCCAGTCCGGCATGGTTACCGAGCCCGGTCGTCCCGGGCCGCAGACCGAGTGTTCCCAGCGGAATTTGTCGGGCAGCCATGGGATTTCGAGCCAAAATACGCTTTGGCCGCCTCCGGACGCGGGTCGGCTCTTCATCTCTCAGTAACGGCCCTTAGCGTTAAGAAAGCGTTGATCGGCTCGTTACAAGTCGCAAAGGTGAAGCGGCGGTGATGCTTCTTCCACACACATGCGCAAAATACATCCGTTAACCGCGCCGCGCGATTGCGCGCGGTGGAGGGTAAAGGAATAGTAAAGAGAAGGGCTTGGCCCATTCGCGTCCGACCTGAGTTGTCCATGCCGCCATCCGGTTCGTCCACACCGCCTGGAACTGATTCGAAGCGCCAGCGCGTTCTCCCGGTTCCCAAGGCCGCGGCGAACATGCGGACGTTCGAGCCGGACTCCTCGATCGTCTCCGACATCATCCCTTCGCCGAACTACGGCGAGCGCAGCAAGGGACGGCAGCCCGACATGATCGTGCTGCACTACACCGGCATGCCCGATGTCGAGGGCGCGCTGGCGCGGTTGTGCACCGCCGGCTCCGAGGTCTCGGCGCACTATGTCGTGCTGGAGGACGGGCGCATCGTGCAATGCGTGCCCGAGACCAAGCGCGCCTGGCACGCCGGCGTATCGTCCTGGGCCGGCGAAGACGACGTCAACTCCTGCTCGATCGGCATCGAGATCGTCAATCGCGGCCACGACTGGGGCTATCCGGAGTTTCCGCTGCGCCAGATCGCCGCCGTGATCGCGCTGTGCCGCGGCATCATGCTCCGCCGCAAGGTGCCGTCCCACCGGGTGCTCGGCCATTCCGACGTCGCGCCCGCGCGCAAGAAGGACCCCGGCGAGAAGTTCCCGTGGCACTCGCTCGCCAATTCCGGCGTCGGTCACTGGGTCACGCCCGCCCCTGTCGTGCGCGGCGAGACCCTGATGCTCGGCACCATCAGCGACGAGGTGCTGAGCCTGCAGCAGGCGCTCGCCAGATACGGCTACGGCGTGCCGCTGACCGGCAAATACGACGCCGCGACCATGGAAGTCGTCACGGCGTTCCAGCGCCATTTCCGCCCGGCGCGGCTCGATGGCGTCGCGGACCACTCGACGCTGTCGACATTGCAGGCGCTGCTGGCGAGCCTGCCGACGGAAGGGACGACCGTCGCGTCGAAGTGACGGGGTAGACCACGCAGTTCACTCTCGTGTCCCGGACGCGCGAAGCGCGAGCCGGGACCCAGCCAGCGAGACGAGAGTCCGCTGCGGCGAGATGGGCCCCGGCTCTGCAGCGCACCGCCAAGAGGGCGCTGCGCTGCGTCCCGGGCACGAGAGCCCTAACCCATCTCCCTCATCCTTCGCGCATACAGCCGCCGCAACGGCTCGAGCTGCGTCGCCTCCGTCGCCGCGCGGTAGGCCTCGCGCGCTTCCTCGTTGCGGCCAAGCCGCCGCAACAGATCGGCGCGCACCGCGGGCAACAGCTCATAGCCGCGCAGCCCGCCTCGGGCACTGATCGCATCGACGAGATCGAGCGCGCGGGCCGGCCCATCGACCATCGACAGCGCGGCCGCGTGGTTGAGCTCGATCACCGGAGAAGGGCCGATGCGCAGCAATACCTCGTACAGCCCGGCGATCTGCGGCCAGTCGGTCTGCGCAAAGCTGGGCGCACGCGCATGCAGCGCGGCGATCGCGGCCTGCACGGCATAAGGCTGCGGCCGGCCGGGGACCCGCAGCGCGTCGTCGACCAGACGCAGGCCTTCCTCGATCTGCGCATGATCCCACAGCGTGCGGTCCTGATCTTCGAGCAGCACGATGTCGCCAGCCGCCGTCTCGCGCCCGGCGCGGCGCGCATCGTGCAGCAGCATCAGGGCGAGCAGGCCCTTGATGCCGGCGCGATCCGGCATCAGCCGATCGAGCAGGCGGCCGAGCCGGATCGCCTCGGCCGCAAGATCAGGCCGCATCAGATCCGCGCCCTCGGTCGCCACATAGCCCTCGGTGAAGACGAGATAGATCACGGCAAGCACGCCATCGAGCCGCAGCGCCAGCGCGTCGCGTTCGGGCACCTCATAGGGGATGCCGGCGAGCCTGATCTTCTGCTTGGCGCGGACGAGGCGCTGCGCCATCGCCTCCTCACTGATGAGGAAGGCGCGCGCGACCTGGGCGGTGGAGAGCCCGCAGACGGTACGCAGTGTCAGTGCGACCTGAACCTCCGTCGCGAATGCGGGATGGCAGCAGGTGAAGATCAGCCGCAGCATGTCGTCGTCGAGCAACAGCGGCGGCTCGTCGGCGGCTTGCGCGTTCAGCTCCAGCTCATGCACCAGCGCCCGCTGCTTGCCGCGGAACACCGCCTGGCGGCGGATGCGATCGATCACCTTGTGCTTGGCGACATTGACCAGCCAGGCGCGCGGATTGTCGGGGACCTCGCACGCCGCCCAGCGTTCCAGAGCGACGGCAAACGCATCCTGAAGCGCGTCCTCGGCGAGATCGAAATCGCCGACGAGACGGATCAGCGTGGCCAGCGCCCGCCCCGCCTCGTCGCGGAAGATTCTTTCGATCTCGTAAGGGGTCATCGAATGATGCTTTGCACGTCATCCCGGGGCGGGAGGCAGTCGCGAACTCTGGTGCGCAATTGCGCACCTGAGAATCTCGAAATCGCGGCACGAGATTTCGGATGCTCGCTACGCGAGCCCGGGAATGACGGCTTCGCCGTCACTTGTCGTAGACCCAGATCGGCCGCACCTCGATCGAACCGACGCGCGCGCTCGGAATTCGCGCGGCGATCTCGATCGCAGCGTTGAGATCCTTGGCCTCGATCAGATAGTAGCCGCCGAGCTGCTCGCGCGTTTCCGCGAACGGACCGTCGGTCGTCAGCGTCTTGCCGTCGCGCACGCGCACCGTGGTCGCGGTCGTGGTCGGGCGGAGCCGATCGCCGGCCTTGAAATTGCCGCTCCGGATGATGGATTGCGTAAAGGCCTCATACTCCGCCGACATCTTCTGGCTGGTTCCCGTGTCAATCTTCGCGTACTCGGCCTCGTTCTGGTAGATCATCAGCAGATATTGCATCGCTTCACTCCTGTTGTTCGGCTGTGTCGCCGACATCCAGTCGAACGGGGCACGCTCCAGACGACATCTTCAGGATAAATTATTTGCAGGCCGTGCGCTCGGCGATATCGGCTTGACGGGACCGTCACAAATGCCCCATGCGTTACCGGTCAGTCGGCCGGACGGCCGCTCCGGCAGGTGCCGAAAGGTCGCCGGGGAGGAAAGTCCGGGCTCCCTTGACATGCGGTGCCGGATAACGTCCGGCGGGGGTGACCCCAGGGAAAGTGCCACAGAGAACGAACCGCTTCCTCCTCGGAGGAAGTAAGGGTGAAAAGGTGCGGTAAGAGCGCACCGCGGCTGCGGCAACGGAGCCGGCATGGCAAACCCCACCGGGAGCAAAACCGAATAGGGACGGCGTAGCGGGCTGTTCGCGAAAGCGATAACGCCGCGGGGCGATGTCAGGCCCGCCGTCCGGGTAGGTTGCTCGAGGCCGTGTGCAAACACGGTCCCAGAGGAATGGCCGTCACGTATCGTCCGCGCAAGCGGGCGGTGCCCTACAGAACCCGGCTTACAGGCCGGCTGATATCTTGCAACGAGGGGTTCGGCGTGAATGCGCCGGGCCCCTCACCATTTTGGCCGAGCACGTCGCTCTCAACGGTCGTCATTCCGGGGCTTGCGAAGCGAGAGCCCGGAATCCATCGGCCGGCAGAGTTGGTGGAAGAATGGATTCCGGGCTCGCGACTTCGTCGCGCCCCGGAATGACAAGCGAGAACTAGGCGACGATCTCGTCCAACACCGCCATCAGCGCCTCCGGCGCGGTGACATTCGGGGCATGACTGGCGTCGAGCTCGAAATAATGCCATCCCTTCTCGTTCTTCGTGCGCGTCGCGAATTGCCCGAACACATCGCCCGGCGGGATGCGGGTGCAATAGATGTAGCTGCGCGGGATCGTCGGCTCGCCATGTTCGAGCCTCAGCTTCGACTCGAAGCACTTGATGGGCATCGGCACCCGGCGCGCGTTCAGCCAGTCGAGATCGGCCTGCGGCGTATCCGGCGGCGGCGGGTTCGGCGGAATGCGATAGCCGTCGCCAGAAGCTGCCGCCCTTCGCATCGGCTCCCGCCCAGCCTCGTTGAGGTCGAACAGCGACTGGCCGTCGCGTGGCACGAAAGCATCGAGATAGATCAGTTGCCTCACGCGCTCGCGGGCGCGGTCGGCGACACCGGTCGCGACCATGCCGCCATAGCTGTGGCCGAGCAGCACGATGTCGCCGAGATCCTCGTATTTGATGACGTTGAGGATGTCCTGAATGTGCGTGTCGAGATCGATCGCCGGGCTGGCGAGATGCGCGCGTTCGCCGAGGCCCGTATAAGTCGGAGTGACCAGGCGGTGACCCGCCTCAGCCATCAGCGGATGCATCTTCTTCCAGGCCCATCCGCCGGACCATGCGCCATGACAGAGCAGGAAGGTCTTCGCGCGTGCGGCCATCGGCGTTTCCATCGTTGTTGTTTCGACGATGGAGTGTAGCGACCGGCCGCGTGATGTAAACGCCGCCTCAGGCGGCGCGGGTGTCGGCCTTCACCAGCACTGGCGCGAGCTCGCCCGCCTCCCGCCGCAGCTTGCCCGCCTCGAATCCGTGCATGCCGAGCTGCCATTGCAGCCCGACGATGGCACCCTTGGTCGGCTGCAACAATGCGAGCGAGGCGAACAGCGTCACCGGAAGCCACAGCGCCAGTTGCAACCAGACCGGCGGCGCATAGGCGGTCTCGACCGCGAGGATCGCCGGCACCACGAGATGGCCGACCACGACCATCACGAGGTAGGCGGGAAAGTCGTCGGCACGCTGGTGGAACAGCTCCTCGCCGCAATGATCGCAAGTGCCAGCCACTTTCAGGAAGCGGCCGAACATGTGCCCTTCCCCGCAATTCGGGCATTTGCCGCTGAAGCCGCGCCACATCGCCTTCGCCAGAGAGACCGTCGCCATGACCGCCACATCCTTCCTTTTCGATGATCCATACAATATTATGCTGTATCCATACATTCAAAGGATATGGCCCTAAATTGCATGGATTGGATCCCGACAATCTCGGAGCTGTCAGGCCCGCGCTACCAGCGCATCGTCGATGCCATGGAGGCGGACATCGCCGCCGGCCGGCTGGTGCGCGGCCAGCAGCTGCCGACGCAGCGAGCGCTGGCCAAGGCGCTCGCGCTCGACCTCACCACGGTGACGCGCGCCTACACCGAGGCGCGGCGCCGCGGCATCATGGAGGCGCGGGTCGGACAGGGTTCGTTCGTGTCGGAGACCAGCGCGCGCCGCGCGGTCGACCTGCCGCATCCCGTCGCGATCGATCTGTCGATGAACGTGCCGCCACATCCGCTGGAGGCGCAGCTCGACGAACGCATCATCGCCGGCCTGGAATCCATCCGCGCGCAATCGGGCCTGACCGCGTATCTCAACTATCAGCCGCCCGGCGGCAGCGCGCATGAGCGCGAGGTCGCGGCGCGCTGGATGCGCGCGCGGGTGCCGCACGCGCATGCCGACAGGCTCGTGGTCTTTCCCGGCGCGCAGACGATCCTGTTCAACCTGCTCGCGCACCTTGCGAGGCCCGGCGACATCGTGCTGACGGAAGCGCTGACATTCCCCGGCATCAAGGCCGCAGCCGCGCAGCTCGGCATCAGGCTCGTCGGAATCGACATGGATGATGGCGGCATCCTGCCCGATGCGCTGGCAAGGGCCTGCCGCGCGCACAATCCTAGGGCCGTCTATCTCATTCCGACGCTGCACAATCCGACCACCGCGACGCTTTCTCCCGAGCGGCGCGGTGCCATCGCAGAGATCATCCGCGACGCCGACACGATCCTGATCGAGGACGACGCCTACGGCCTGCTCGACCGCTCGGCATCGCCGATCGCCAATCTCATTCCAGAGCGGACTTATCTTGCGACCACGCTGTCGAAATGCATCGCACCGGCGTTACGCGTTGCCTATCTGGTGACGCCCGACGGCGGCGCGCAGCGACAGATGCGTACGTCTCTGCAGGCGACGGTGCAGATGCCGGCGCCACTGATGGTCGCACTGGTGACGCATTGGATCGAGACCGGCGTTGCCGATCGCATCATCACCGCCATTCGCAACGAAGCAGTCGGCCGTCAGCAGCTCGCGCAACGCACGCTGAGGGGCTTCCAATTCCTGGCGAGGCCGGCAGCGCATCATCTGTGGCTGCGACTGCCCGAGCGCCGGCCCGATGTGGCCGCAGATCTCCTGCGGAACGGACTTGCGATCGTCGCCGCCGATGCCTTCACAGTCGGCGGGACACCGCCGCACGCGGCCCGGGTCTCGCTGGGGGCGGCCCGGAACAGATCTGAATTGACGGCAGCGCTGCGCATCCTGGTCGGCGCGCTGCAGAAGCCCGCCGACACCAGGCAGATCGTCTAGATCATCGACGATGACGGCGATCGCCGGAGCGCACGATCGTCGCCGCGACGTAGGGCTGTCCTTCGCGAAAGCCCGACGCGCCGCAGATCACGCTTGCATGCGGGATGGATTGACTTGCACGGCAGCAGGCGTGCTATGCGGGCGACGGCGATCAACTTTCGGGATCGCCGCGGCGAAGGACAATCTGTTGGAAACGCTCACCTACGTCCTGCTGCTCCTCGGCGCATTGGCCGGCGGCTTCGTCTCGGGGCTGGCAGGCTTCGGCACGGCGCTGATGGCACTCGGCATCTGGCTCTACGTGCTGCCGCCCTCGCTCGCGGTGCCCCTTGTGCTGATCTGCTCGGTGATCGCGCAGACCTCGACGCTGCCATCGATGTGGAAGAGCTTTGATCTCTCGCTGGTCTGGCCGTTCCTGATCGGAGGGCTGCTCGGCGTGCCGCTGGGCACCATGATGGTCGCCTCGGCCGATCCCAAAGTGTTCAAGCTGAGCGTCGGCGTTCTAATTCTGGTCTTTTCGAGCGCGATGTATCTGAACAAGAGGCCGCTCGCGATCACGTACGGCGGCCGCTTCGCCGATGGCGCGATCGGCTTTGCCGGCGGTATCCTCGGCGGCCTCGCCGGATTATCGGGTCCGCTGCCGATCCTGTGGGCCAACATCCGCGGCTGGAACAAGCACGAGCGGCGCGGCATCTTCCAGCTCTTCAATTTCACAGTGCTCGCCACCGCGCTGGCGCTGCAGACCGCATCGGGTCTGGTCGAGCTCAAAGTGGTCTGGCTCGCGCTGGTCGCCTTTCCAGGCACCTTGATCGGCGCCTGGGCCGGCGCACGCGTCTATCACGCCCTCAACGACAAGCATTTTGGCGATGTCGTGCTCGGCCTGCTGTTCCTGTCGGGCCTGACCCTGGTCTGGAACAGTCTCGGCGCGCTCTAGCTCCTCCCAGCGAGGAACAGCTGTCGTCACACCGGCTCGCGGGCGAGAGGCGCGACGGGTTCGGGGCTCTCCTGCTCTGGGGCCTTCTCCTTCGGCGCCAACGTCAGGCGCTTGTTGAACTCGCGGTGCAACAGCCACAGGCTCAAGCCGGCCTGCAACGTGGTCGTCGCGACCGACAGGTACCAGACGTGCTCCATGCGAAAGCCCGGCAGCGTCGAGAGCCAGATCGCCGGCAGGGAGTAGGTGAACACGCGCGTCGCCGAGGTCAAAAGCACCGGCTTGGTGTTGCCGAGGGCCTGGAACATGCTCGAGCAGGTGAAGATCAGCCCCTGCGCGACCATGTTGAGCGAGATGACCCGCAGGAACAGATAGGCGACCTCCATGGTCTCGCGGTCGTTAGAGAATCCGCCGAGCAGCAACTCCGGCTTCACCTGCGCGAGGATCATGAAGCCGGCCATCACGAGCGTGACGATCAAGGCCGCCTTGACGAAGGTTTCCCGCACGCGCGCAGCGTTGGCTGCGCCGAAATTCTGGCCGGCGATCGGCCCGGCCGCCAGCCCGACTGCGAGCGCAGGCATGTTGATCAGGCCGAGCACGCGCTGCCCGATGCCGAATCCCGCCTGCGCCGCCGCGCCGAAATCGCGCAGCACGTAGTAGACCACCGCCATGAAGATGAACATCATCGCGAACTCGCCGCCGGCGGGCAGGCCGACATTGAGAATGCGCATGAGATGACGCGGCTGTGGACGCCACTGCGCCGGATTGAAGGCGACATAGCGCTCGACCTTGCGGAAATAGACAAGCAGCATCAGCGCGCCGACGGCGACCGCGATCGAACTCGCCAGCCCTGCGCCGGCAACGCCGAGCGCATAGCCGGTGCCCCATCCCGAGATCAGCACCGGCGCCAGCGCGATATTGATGGCCACCGCAAGCGTCTGCACCAGCATGACAGGACGAACGATACCGGTCGCACGCAGCGCCGATCCCATCACCAGGGTCGCGAACTGCAGCGCGAGCGCCGGCATGAACCACAGCAGGTAAATGGTCCCGGCCTCGATCGTGGCCTGGTCCGCGGCGATCGCACGCATATAGGCGCGCGACAGCGCGGCACCTGCGACCAGGGTCAACAATCCGAACAGCACCGACAGCACCATCGCCTGGTTGAAGATCAGGTTTGCATCCGCCCGGTCCTTGCGTCCCACGGCATGCGCGATCAGCGCCACCGCGCCGACGCCGAGCACCTGCATCAGCCCGTTGATGAGGAAGCCGGCATTGCCGGCCGCGGCAACGCCCGCGACCGCGGCGTCGCCGAGGCCCGACACGAAGTAGAGGTCGACCAGCTGGCAGATCATGATCGTGACCATGCCGACCATGATCGGAGGGGCCATGGCCAGGATGTGTCTCACGATGGAGCCGTTCGTCAGGTCTTTCATGTCGTTCACCTATGGCGGCGCGAGGTCGGGACCTTCGCCCCGCCGCCGCGTGCCTCACTCCGCTGCGATCTGTCCGAGCTCCACGACCTGGCGCTCGAACAGGCCGCGATAGACGCCATCTTGCTTGGCTGCGAGCATCGCATGCGTGCCTTGCTCGACGATCTCGCCGCGGTCGAACACCAGGATGCGGTCGAGGCTCCTCACCGTCGACAGCCGGTGCGCAATCACGATCGAGGTGCGGCCCTTCATCAGACGCTCCATCGCCTGCTGGATCAGCGCCTCCGATTCCGAATCGAGGCTCGACGTCGCCTCGTCCAAGATCAGCACCGGCGCGTCCGCCAGGAACGCACGCGCCAGCGCCACGCGCTGCCGCTCGCCGCCCGACAGTTTCACCCCGCGCTCGCCGACCAGCGTGCCGTAGCCCTTCGGCAGGCGCAGGATGAAATCATGCGCGTTCGCCAGCCGCGCCGCCTGCTCGATTGCCTCCAGGCTGGCACCGGGCCGGCCATAGGCGATGTTCTCCGCAAGCGAACGGTGAAACAGGATCGGCTCCTGCTGCACGATCGCGATCTGGCTGCGCAGCGATTGCTGCGTGGCGCGCGCGATGTCCTGCCCGTCGATCAGCACGCGACCGCCGCTGACGTCGTAGAGGCGCTGCACCAGCTTGACGAAGGTGGTCTTGCCGGAGCCGGAGCGGCCGACCAGGCCGACCCGTTCGCCGGCGCGGATCCTGACCGACAAGCCGTCGTACAGCGGCGCACGGTGGCCGCCATAGTGGAACGTGACGTCGTCGAACACGATCTCGCCGCCCTCGATCGCGATCGGTCGCGCATCGGAGGCATCCGCAATCCCGATCGGCTCGTCATGGATCGCCACCAACTCATCCATGTCGTTGACCGAGCGCTGGAGGTTGTTGATGTGCATACCGACGTCGCGCAGATAGGCATGGATGACGTAATAGCTCGTCAGCACATAGGTGACGTCGCCGGGCGAGGCATGCCCGGACATCCACAGCAGCACCGAGCCGCCGATCACGGACGCGCGCAGGCACAGCAGCAGGGCAAGCTGCGCCATGGACGTGTAGTTGTAGCGAAACCAGGTCCGCCGCACGCGCACCCGCCAGCGGTTGATGACGCGGGCGAGCCGCGCCTCTTCGCGCATTTCGGCGCCGAAGGATTTCACCACCGCGTTGCAGGTCAGCGCGTCCGCCAGCGTGCCGCCGACCTTGGTGTCCCAGGCATTGGAGACGCGTGCGGCCGGCGCGATATAGCGGGTCGAGAACACCACCGTGGTGATGACGTAGAGGATTGCCCCGATCGCGATCACGAGGCCGAGCGAGGCCCAATGCACGCCGAGCAGGATCATCGAGCCGACCAGCACCAGAAGCGAGGGCGCCAGCGCCATCAGGATGGTGTCGTTGAGCAGGTCGAGCGCCCACATGCCACGGGTGATCTTGCGCACCGTGGAGCCTGCAAAGGAGTTCGCGTGCCAGTCGGTCGAGAAGCGCTGCACGCGCGTGAACGCGTCCTGCGCGACGTCGGACATGATCTTGAGCGTGAACGGCACGATCGCCTGCAGGCCGACGAGCCGCAGCACCATCGAGGCCGCGCCCAGCGCCACGATGGCGCCGAATGCCGCCAGCGCCGCGTGGCGCGCCTCGAGATCCGATGGGCCGCGCGTCAACGCATCGACCAGGTGTCCCGAGAACACCGGCATGAACAGATCGGCGACCGTCGCACCCAGCAGGCCGCCGGCCACGATCAGGCCGCGCCCCGGTTGCTTCAGCCAGTGCCGGAACACGAAGGGCAGCACCACCCGAATGGCGGCGGGTTTCTTGGACAGAGCGGTCATGACATCATCCGGCCGCACGCGCGGGCCGGCTCCATCGATGGACGCAGGCCGGCCACGAGGGCCGAAACGGCGTCACTCAAAACTGACTTTGACTTGGGAAGCGGAGCGATCGGGACGCCTGGTCGAAACCTTGGCCCAATCGAAGCTGGCGGAAGAGGCCTCTAGCAGGCCGCGTACATACCGAACCAGATCATGATCGAGCGCGGGCGTACGATCTGCGAATGCGACGAAATCATGCAAATCCCTCCCGGTTCGATTGAATGAGGTGCGCTTTATAGATGTGTCGCTCGCGCTTTGCAACGGGCCGGGCGCGAGATCACGGATGAGTGTTGCAAATTAGTGCGCATCGCCCCCGGCACCGAACGGCGACGGCGGCCTCTTCAGCAGCATCACCAGCAAGCTGAGAGCGAGATAGAACAGCGTCAGGATGAAGAAGGCATCGCCGAAGCTCATCACCACGGCCTGGCGATGAACCAGCTGGGAAAGCTGCTTCATCGCCATCAGCGTGGAATCGCCAAGTCCCTGAAACTTCTGCATGAACATGCTCAGGGTTTCGGTGGCGGTCGCGTTGCCCCAGGTCACGCGCTCCTGCAGGCGGGCGATGTGCAGGTCGGTGCGGTCGTTGAGCACGGTGTTGATGACGGCGAGGCCGAGCGCGCCGCCGAGATTGCGCATCAGGTTGAACAGCCCGCTCGCGTTCTTCACCTTGTCAGGTGGCAGCGTGCCGAGTGCGACGTTGTTGGTCGGGACCATCGCAAACATCATGCCGACGCCACGCAGGATCTGCGGCACCAGCAGTTCATAGAAATCGTAGTCCCGCGTCATCCAGGTCATCTGGTAGGAGCCGAGCGCGAACACGACGAGGCCGAACGCGATCATGTAGCGCATGTCGACTTTCGCCATGAGCCGGCCGACCAGCGGCGCGACCAGGAACATGGTGATGCCGGAGACGAACATGGTGTCGCCGATCATCAGCGCGCTGTAGCCGCGCACCTCGGCGAGATAGCGCGGATAGATGTAGGTCAGGCCATAGAGCCCGATGCCGATGCAGAACTGCAGCGTGCAGCCGACAGCGAAATTGCGGTCGGTGAAGGTGCGCAGATTGACGATCGGCTCGGCCGCGGTGAAGACGCGCCAGAAGAAGGCGATCGCCGAGAGCCCGCAGATCCAGGCGCAGACCGCCACCGAAGTGTCCTGCATCCATTCATATTGCGGGCCTTCCTCCAGCACGTATTCCAGCGTGCCGAGAAAGCCGGCCATGAACAGGAGACCCCACCAGTCGAAGCGGTCGAGCAGCTCGAAATGCGGCTCGTCGAAATCGACCAGCGCCAGCACGCCGACGGTGATGCCGATGCCGGGCACGACGTTGATGAAGAACAGCCAATTCCACGACATCAGGTCGGTGATGTAGCCGCCGACCGTCGGCCCGATCGTGGGTGCGAGGGTCGCGACCAGCCCGATGATGGGGCCGACAATGTGGAATTTCGATCGCGGGAAGACGGTATAGGCCGAGGCGAACACCGTCGGGATCATGCCGGCGCCCAAGAATCCCTGCAGCGCGCGCCAAAGGATCATCTCCTCGATGGTGGTGGCAAAGCCGCAGAGCAGGCTCGAGGCGGTGAAGCCGGCCGCCGAGATCGCGAACAACAGCCGCGTGCCGAAGGCGCGCGACAGGAATCCCGACAACGGAATCGCGATCACCTCGGCGATCAGATAGGCGGTTTGAACCCACGAGACTTCGCTGGAGCTTGCCGACAGGCCGGCCTGGATCTCGCTGAGGGACGCCGAGACGATCTGGATGTCCAGGATCGACATGAACATCCCGAACACCATGATGATGAAGGCGAACAGCCGCTTGGGCGCGATGCGCTCCGATGCCGGGTCCGCCATCATGGCAGGTGAAGCGGTGGTGGAGTCTGCCATCGTGTCAGCTCGGGCTGGAGCACGCTGCGGGGTCGGTGCACCTCTCCCGCTTGCGGGAGAGGTCGGCGCGTAGCGCCGGGTGAGGGTTCTCTCCGCTTAGGGACTGTCCCATTGCGGAAGCACCCTCTCCCCAGCCCTCTCCCGCAAGCGGGAGAGGGAGCGCACCTGCATTTGCGGCTGCAGAGCGATTCATGTCACCGCATCCTACTGCGGATGGACCGCGGGATCGTCGAGATCGACCTCGCTGTCGGCGTCGGCCGCGCCCTTGTTGGTGTCGACGGTGGCATAGACCGACATGCCGGCACGGAGCAGGTTCTGCTTCGCTACCGACTTCGGCACGCGGATGCGGACCGGCACGCGCTGCACGATCTTGGTGAAGTTGCCGGTGGCGTTGTCGGGCGGCAGCAGCGTGAACACCGAGCCCGCGCCCGCCGCGATGCTGTCGACCACGCCGGAGAACTTGCGCATGCCGTAGGCGTCGACCTTGATCGTCACCGGCTGGCCGGGACGGATGCGCTTGAGCTGCGTTTCCTTGAAATTGGCGTCGATATAGACGTCGTCCAGCGGCACGATGTTGCCGAGGCGCTGACCGACCGCGACGAAGTCGCCGGTGTTGACCAGGCGATTGGAGAACGTGCCGTTGACCGGTGCACGCACCGCCGTGAAGCTGAGATCGCGCTCCGCCTTGGCGAGCGTGGTCTTGAGCTCGGTGAGCTGGGCCTGCGCTTCGGCCTGCTGCGCCTTGGCGACATCGACATTGCTGACGGCAACGTCGTAGGCCGCCTGCGCGGCCTTGACCGCGGCGGCGCCCTGGTCGCGTCCGGCTTCCGAGCTCTCGAACACTGCACGCGAGGCAAACCCCTTGGTGCTCAGCGCCTGCTGGCGCTCGTAATCGAGATCGGCGCGCTTGAGGCCCGCTTCGGCCGAGACGAGCTGGGCCTTGGCCTGCGCGACCTGGCTGTCGAGCGCGGCGACCTGGCGGCCGATGCGATCGATGGTGGCCTGCTGGGTCGCGATCTTCGTTGCTGCCGCATCGACCGCGATCTTGTAGTCGCCGTTGTCGATGCGCAGGACGACGTCCCCGGCGCGTACCGGCGTGTTGTCGCCGGCGAGGATCGCGGCGACGTGTCCGGAAACGCGCGCGCCCAGCATGGTGTTGTTGGCGCGGACGTAGGCGTCATCGGTGGAGACGTAGAAGCGGCCGACCAGCGTGTAATAGCCGGCATAGCTCGCGGCGGCGAGCGCGAGCGCCAGACCGACGCCCATCAGGACGAATTTGCGCTTGCCGGATTTGGGAGAACCGGCGACGGGTGCGGCCGGCTTGTCGGCCACGGGCTTCTGCGGCGCCTCGGCAGGGCGGCGCTTGGCCTCCTCGGCCTTTTGATCGCGCAGTTGCTCGGCAAGCGGAGCAGAGTTCTCGATCGCAGCGTTACCGGCGGCGTGCTCCGCCGCTTCCTGGCGAAGGACTCGCGCAGCCTGGTCTCTCGATGCCGCCATCAAGGCCTCCCAAAAAGGCGATCGAGGACGGCCGGCCCGAAGCCCCATTTCCTGTCGCTGATCTCAAATATCATTGACCGAACGGTTCGGTCAATCTATATAATAGTTCCGAGTGGGACCCTACTGGTCCGAATCCCTATTTGCATCTCACCGTTCAGCACCTTGTCCAGAAAACTTCCGAGACCCTAAACCAATGGTTGTAGCCGACCGCGACCATCTGCACCTCATCCAGGAGGAGGACGGCTCCAAACGTCGTCAGATCCTGGACGGTGCCCGCAAGGTGTTCATGAAACTCGGCTTCGACGGAGCCAGCATGGGCGAGATCGCGCGCGCGGCGCAGGTCTCCAAGGGCACGCTCTACGTTTACTTCGCCGACAAAACCGCGCTGTTCGAGGCCATCCTCGAGCAGGAGGCGCTGCAGCACGGCCAGGTCGTGTTCAATTTCGATCCCGCGCGCGATGCCGAGACCACGTTGAAGGAATTCGGCCTCGCCTATCTTCATCTGGTCTGTCGGCCCGGTGGCGGATCGGCGATCCGTACCGTGATGGCGATCGCCGAGCGCATGCCCGATGTCGGTCGCCGCTACTATGCGCGCGTGCTGGACAAGAGCATCAACCTCCTTTCCGGTTATCTCAACGCCCGCGTCGCCTCGGGCGATCTCAGGATCGACGATTGCGATCTTGCCGCCTCCCAGTTCATGGAGCTTTGCAAGGCCTCGCTCTTCCTGCCCTTCGTGTTCCAGGCCGCCCCCGCACCGTCGGAACAGCGCATGAGCGAAGTGGTCGGCAGCGCGACGCGGATGTTCCTGGCGGCCTATAAGGCGACGTGACGGCAGCGGGCCGCGCGTTGCGCGGGCCGGTACGGCAGCATTATATTGCGGTCATGCCTCGTGATCTTCGCCCGCCGGTCGATATCCTCCATTATGAGATCGTCCAGGAACAGGCCTCGGCGCTCGGACGGATGGGCCGCACGCTCGAGCAGGCGCTGGCGCGTTTGCGCGAATTTGACGCCGCCCACGCCGCCACGGGAACTGCAGCCTCGATGCAGCCGGCCAGACGCAAGCTGGTGCTGGAGGCCGGCGAGGCGCTCTGGATGTTCGTGGTGCAGCGCGAGGCGTCCGGCTTGCGCGACAGTCGCCATATCATGCGCACCTACAACGTCCCGGGCGAGGTGCAGCGCTGCATGGGGCTGGCCCCCGCACCGTCGAAAACAGGCTCGTAGGATCGTAGCCTGCAGGGAGCGAAGCGGAATGCGGGGACGATTGTCCCGGACTGCGCTTCGCTCCATTTCGGCCACGGGTGAAACGCGCCGCTATTCGTCGATGTACTCGTCTTCCTCGCGCTTGCGCGCCATGCTCTTGCGCGCACCGAGCGAGCCGGTGACGGATTGATCGCGCGCATTGGCATAGGGACTGCGCGACTGCGCACGCGCGGCGACCTCCTCGCCGGACACGGCGGCGGGCTGGCAGATCAGGCGGCGACTGGCACGGCGCATCAGATCGACGTGGATGTGATCGTAGTGAAAGACGTTCGAGCCAGGCGCGAGAACGGTGGTGAAATGCGCGCAGGCGCCCGATTGCACGTCGCGCAGGAAACCCTGCTCCTCCGGCATGCCGCGCCAGCCGTCCTTGATGGTGACGCGGCGTCCGTCGGCGAGCACGAAGGCGGAGATGTCGAGCGCGTTGCCGAAGGCGTGTTCGGAGATGTGAGCACGCGAATTGCCGTTCATGCCGCGGCAGGAATAGGCGGAGATCTGCTTGATCTCGGCGACCCGCACGCCGAACCAGCGCATCGCCGAAGGCTGCACGGTGTCGGCAAGCCAGCGATCGAGCTCGGACACGATAGGGCAGGCCAGCGTCGCGGTCGGCTTGATCGCGACGGGTCCGACGGCCGTGACGGAATTGCCCTGCGCGGGGCCGAGGCGCGGCAGCGGTTGCGGCGCAGGCGCCTGCGAGGAAGGCGCCGGCCGGGCCGGATAGCTCGGCGCATTCATGTAGCGCGCCGCGCCCGCGGCATCGGTGCCATCGGGCGGCAGGTCGATCTCGTCCTCCTGCGCCGCCACGCCCGGTGCGTTCAGCGACATCGGCCCGGACGAAGCACCGTAGCCGGCGGGTTGGCGAACCGCGCTTTCGGGATAGTTCGGCCGTTGCGGAATGGACGACGCCGGGTAATTCTGACTCTGCGGATAATTCGACCGCGGCTGCGCCACCGGCCAACGCGGCTGGCCGCCGATGCTGCCGGGCGGGCGCAGCTGCTCGTCGGCAAAGCCGTAGCTGCCCGAGGCTTCGCCGATGGCCGCGACCTTCAGCGGAAACTCGGCGCCGCACATGCCGGGCCCGGAAATCGGGTCGATGCGGACGAGATCCGGCCCCTCTTTCACCGCGCCCGATTTCAGGCATGCGGCTTCCGCCTCGGCCCGCCACGGTTCACGTTCGGCCTGGAAGAAGCCGCGTCCGCAACCCGCTAGCGAAACAAGGACGATGGAGCCGACGAGATACAAACGAACTCCGCGCGTCATGCACGCACGTTCGATGAATTTACTTAAAGACTCTTCAACACGTTGATTTCAGTGTTCTTTAACCATGCGGGTTCGCCCGGGCCGAACCTCGGGCAGAACCGAGCGACAGCAGGGCTGACTTTATCTGGACGAGACTCTCTGTTAACCATGATGCACGCGCGCAGACTGGCGCGCGTGGAGGGAGCGACCTCATGACGTTCGCCGGGAAACTGAGCGTAGTCACCGCCTACCTCGCCATGGCCTTCGTCGGCGCCATCGTGCTCGGCATGATCTAGCAGCTCATCAAGCGCATCGAAGGCGGCTCCCCTCTCCGCTTGTGGGAGAAGATGGCGCGTAGCGCCGGATGAGGGATTCTATCCTCGCGCGCCGGCGTTCGCTGAGACAGACCCTCACCCTGCAAGAAGATGAAAGAGACAATTCGGCGCGACGCTACGACCGTGCACTCCACTGCCGCGAGGTCGTGATCAGTTGCTCGCGCGGCGCCTCGACCCGCGTCCAGTCGTTGCCGGAGCACCAGAAACGCCAAAGCGCACAGGCCTCGACGTGCAGCCTGCCGGATCTCTTCAGGGTCATGGTCGCGTAATAGGTGTTGCCGCTGGAGCGGCTGTAGATGCTGCCGGTCCAGACCTCGTGCGATTTCGGCTTCATGTTGACGAGCACGCTCTCGCCCCGGTTAGACGCCTCGGTCAACGCGTAACCGCAAAGTGCGGGCCCGCAGCGCTCGATGCGGACCGTGCCTTTGGCGCCTCGGCTCTCCCATTCGCCGAGCGGCGTATGGGCCTGCTCGTCGTCGTTGCGCTGTGCGACCGCCACGGTCTGCTTGATCTCGGGGCTCGGGGCAGGCGGCGGCTCCATGCGCGGCGGATCGAGCGTCACGGATTTCTGCAGATCGACGCGCGGCACCTCAGCGCGCGGCGGATCTGGCTGCGGCGCCTCAGCTCTTGGTGGCTCTGGTCTCGGTGCCTGCGGCGGCACGACGGGCTGCGATGTCGTGGCGGCCAGCGTCGGTGCTGGAGCAGCCGGCGGCGGCGCGACCACGGTCGCCGGCGGCGGGCAAACCGAGATGGCCGGAGCGACCGGCGACGTCCGGGCAATCGGCGCCGGCGGCGGGACCGGCCTCGTCGCGGCGTCTTCCACCGGCCGCAAGCCGCGATGGGACGAGATCGACACGCAGGATGTGGATCGGCACGTCCTGGGCGCCTCGACATGGAAGCGATGGCCGCCAATCGAGATGGAATAGGAACCGGCCTCGGCCGCCGGCGCGATCGCCATCAGCGCGATCAATGTGCCAAGCGAAGTCGCAAGCCGCTGCATCGCCCTCTCCCTCAATGTCGCGACGACCTTACGCAGAGGAATTGCGGCTGAATGTGCGCTGCCTCACCCAAAGGGCGCGCCGCCGTTGTGACCCCCGTCACAGAACACCGGGCCGGTCCGGCATAGGGTCGAACCACGCTTCATCCACCGGCGACTTCAGTCCAAATCGGGACCGCGCCATTTTCGGAGGTTGTCATGAACAAGCTCACCGTCGCCGCCACCGCGCTCTTCCTGGCCTCGACCGCCGCCCACGCCGGCGGCAATACGATCTCGTTCCAGATCGAGGGCCAACACATCCGAATCGAGACGCCGCGCAACTGCGCCTCGCTCAACTGCGTGACCATCGTCGCACCGGGCCTGTCGGACAAGCCGATCAAGCTGAACAACATCAACCTCAAGGGCCTCGGCGGCTCCAAGGATGATGACGTCGACACCACGCCGGCTCCGGCCACGACCGCGCAGCCCGCGCCGGCTCCGGTGCAGCAGCAGCCCTTGCCGCAGGCGCCGGTTCAGGCGACCGCACCGGCCGCGCCAATTGTTACCCCCGCCGCGCCCGCGTCGACCGTTGCCGCCGCGCCGTCCGTCGATACGACGACGCAGCCCGCGCCCGCAGCGCCTGCTCCCGTTGCTGCGCCCGCTCCGGTGGCGGCAGCTCCCGCTCCGGCTCCGGTGGCCGCCGCGCCTGTGGCCGCACCGAACTCGCCGATCGGCGTGTGGGCGACCGAAGAGGGTAAGGGCAATGTCCGCGTCGAGCAGTGCGGCGCCAATCTGTGCGGCTATGCCGAGAAGACCAACGAACGCATCCTGATCAACATGAAGCCCGAGGGCTCGAAGTGGAGCGGCCGCATCCGCGATCCCAATTCCGGCCGCAACTACGACTCGACCATCGCGATGAAGGGCCCGAATGCGATGCGCGTACAGGGCTGCGCCTTCGGCGGCATGTTCTGCGGCGGCCAGACCTGGAAGCGCGTCAGCTGACGCGCGGAGCGCGTTAGCTCCGACACATGCACTATCTTCGTCATGCCCGGGCTTGTCCCGGGCATCCACGTTCTTGGTGCCGCGCGTCGAGACGTGGATGGCCGGGTCAAGCCCGGCCATGACACTGGAGAGATAGCGAGTCCCGTTAGCATCGCGCACGCTACAACAGGCGCGCTCTTGTTGTCCGGCACACGTTCATCCGCCATTCAGGTCCCCCCGGCTGAAATCGGCCGATCTCGCCTCGCGTTCTCACCGGGACTTCCTCGTGACATCAATGCTGGCTTGGCGCCGCTTCGTGTTCGCGCTTGCGCTGCTGGCATTGCCGCTGGCAGGCGGCGGCGTGGCGCATGCATCCGATGCAATCGAGCTTGCTCAGGTGCAGCCGCAGGGCCAACCGGCGCCAGCACCTGCCCCAACGCCCTCGGCCCCACCGACGCCGGCTACGGACGCCACCGCCGTCGAGCCGATCGGCAACGTCGCGACCGTCACGGGGATCGCGACCGTGATCCGCGACAAGAACTCCTATCCTTTGCGCGTGCGCGACGACATTTATCTCAACGACGTCGTGCAGACCTCGTCGAACTCCTCGCTCGGCATCACCTTCAGCGACGCGACCACGTTCAATCTCTCCGCCAGCTCCAAGATCACGATCGACAATTACGTCTACGAGGACGGCGGCAGGCAGAACTCCGGAATCTTCGACATAGGCAAGGGCACGGTCGCCTTCGTTGCGGCGGCAGTGGCGAAGACAGGCAACATGAAGATCACGACGCCCACGGCGACGCTCGGCGTCCGCGGCACCACCGGCGTCGTCGAGGTGCCCGAAGGCGCGGCCGCGAGCGGCGGGCGCAACGTCAACATCAAGCTCTATCCCGACGCCGACGGCCGCGTCGGTCACATCGACGTCGACGACCGCACCAGCGGCACGCGCCTAGGCGCGCTGACGCAAGGCGCCAGCGGCTTCGCGATCCGTCCTGGCGCGGGCGGCATGCGCTTTGCCGCGGTGCCGATCACGATTCCCGCACGGCAGATCGCGCGCGACCGCGGCTTCGTCAGCCAGGTCCATCTGGCGCAGACCACGGGACGCCAGATCGTCACCGAGCAGCGCGACTTCCGCCGCGCCAATCCAGGCGCGCTCAGCCGCATCCCGCGGCCGGCGCAACCGCCGCAGCAACAGCAATTGCGGCCGACCGCGCCCGGACAGCAGCCGCAGCGCCCGAACGGCCAGAACAACCGTCCGGGTCAGCAGCAGCCGGGCGCGCCGGGCCGGCAAGGCGCCCAGCCGCCGCAGCGGCAAGGCGGCGCGGTGCAGCCGGCGAACCCACGTGCGGGCCAGGGGCCGCAGCGAGGCCAGCAGCAACAGGGTCAGCCGCAACCCGGTCAGCAGCAAGGTGCCGGACGTCCAAGTGCGCCGCGCACGGGACAGGGCACGGCTCCCAACGGCACGCCGCAAACCCAACCGCCGCGCGGTGGACGAATTCAGCCCGGAGGAGTCGTGCCACAGCAGTCGCCGAACACACAGCCGCAATTGCCGCACACCGGCATGCAGCCGGGCCAGCCGCCCGCGGCTCAACCGCCAAGCTTGCAGCGCCCCGGCGGATTCCAGCAGCGCCTCCCGGCCGCACAGCGCCCGGCAGCTCCGCGCAAACCGGCGCCAGCCCCGAAGGAGAAGGAGCGGCGGTGACAGTGCCGCCCCTCACCCTGAGGAGCTTGCGAAGCAGGCGTCTCGCAGGACGAGGCCACAGTCGGGCCGCATGGTTCGAGACGCGCGCGATGCGCTCCTCATCATGAGGGTCAACGTCGAGCACGCCGCTCTCTCCTCCGTGGAGGGAGCTCAGGCTCTTACAGGCCTATCAACTCGCGGATGTCTCCGAACCGCAAGCAGCGCGCTCCAGACTTCACGCCTCGCCGCGCAGCCAGGCCTTCACCTTTTGCAACAGGCCGTGCCGCAACTCCTCGACGGAGACGGCTTCGGCGGGTGTCAACGTCTGCAAGGCCGCATCGATGTCATCGGCCGATTGCGCCGGCGATGGCGCCAGCCCTGCTGCGGCAAGCGCGATGGGGCCGGTCTGGGTCAGGAACGCGCGTTCATATTCGCGCGACAGCCGCCCGATCGCATCGTCCAGCGAGAGCCAGTCAACCGCCTTGATGTCGTTCGTCAGCTTGCGGACCGGCCCGCCCTCGGCCTCCATGCGCCAGAAATGCACGACCTTCACGCGTCCGCCGGACTGGTAGGCGAGCGTGCCGAGGAATTCATGCACGGCGACGTCGTGGCCGGTCTCCTCCAGCACCTCGCGATGCGCGGCCTCTTTCGGCGTCTCGCCGTCGTCGAGCTTGCCCTTGGGCAAAACCCATTCATTGCGCTTGCGCTGACGCACGACCGCGATCAGCGGCGTCGAACCACGCCGCAGCACGATACCACCCGCCGCCATCACCGGCGCCCGCGCCATCACCAAATCCGTCGTCGAATCGTCCCCACCGACGATATAGGCGGCGGGGACGGCGGATTGAAGGCTACTTTCTTCTGAGCAGCGCCTGGCCGGCACGGATGCGCGTGCCCTCGGCGATACCGTCGCAGAAGTTGAAATCGCCGGGCGCCAGGATGATGATGGTCGAGCCGTGCTCGAACCAGCCGAGCTCCTCGCCCTTGGCCACCCTGACGTCGCAGGGAAAATTGACCGGGCCGCGCGTCTGCGCGTTCAGCACCCTATCGAGGAAATGCAACCGGATGCTCGCGACGAGGATCGCGGCGACCGGCACCAGCGTCACGGCCTCGCCGGTCGAAAGATGCGTGCGGATCACCGCGCGCTCGTTCTTGCAGAACAGCCGCTCGACCCGCTTCAGGGCGATCGGGTTGACGTTCCAGACATCGCCGTGGATCAGCGTGACGCCCTCGATCTGCGCATCATAGGGCGCATGGAAGCGGTGATACATGCTCGAGGTCAGCCGCAGCGTGACGAAGCTGCCGTTGCGGTGCTGGTCGACCAGCGCGGAATCGCCGACGAGGTCGAGCAGCGAATAGGGCGCGCCCTTGACCTGGAATAGCTCGGTGTCGGCGATCCTGCCGTGGGCGCCGACGATGCCGTCCGAAGGGCTGGCGACGACCGCTGAATCAGGATCGAACGGCCGCAGGCCCGGCTTCAGCTCCCGCGTGAAGCAATCATGCAGGCTCCTGAAATGGGTCTTCTTCGCCTCCGACAGATCGAGGTCGGAGAACAGCTTCCACAGCGCGATCGAGACGTCTCGCACGAAGGGATTCTCGATCTTGGAGAACCAGCCCATGAAGCGGGTCAGCGCCGCGCGGGGAATGCGGTTGGTCAACAGGAAGTTGATGTCTTCCTGCTGGGTGAAAGAGGCGATGAGGGCTTTGACTGTCATGAATCTGTCAGCTCACAGTATTAGCGCTTGTTGTCATGGAAACGACACTCCCGATTCTCTCGATGTCCGTGGCCGCCGCAGCGTCCGCTGCCGCCGTCTTCCCTAAGATCAAGGCGCGGATCGAGTTGTCCCGCGCCAAGCACCGCTCGCTCGCCGGACACTCCAAGATGTCGCGGCGGGTGGCAAAGCTGCTCCCGTTCTACGAGTTCGGAGAGAACGACTACTTCGCGTGCGACGGCGCGCCGGCGGACATCGCCGCGCAGCGCAAGGACGGCTTCTTCCGTCTCGCCGCCCTCTACGCCGAGCGCTACCCGAAGGGCCGCGCGATGACGAAGGAGGCCGCGGACAAGATCTCCGACCTGAACTTCACCGAGAGCTACCGCGTGCCGTTCCAGTTCTCGCGCCTGGTCCGCGAGCATCTGGGCACCTCGACCTTCGTGGCATCCTCCAGCGGCGTCACCGTCACCGATGTCGACGGCAACACGTCGCACGATCTCACGGGGTCCTACGGCGTCAACATCTTCGGCAACGACTTCTACAAGGAGTGCATCGAGGGTGCCGAGAAGCGCGCGCATGCGCTCGGCCCGGTGCTCGGCCCCTACCATCCCGTCATCCTCGACAACGTGCAGCGGCTCTGCCGGATCTCCGGCCTCGACGAGGTCTCGTTCCACATGTCCGGCACCGAAGCCGTCATGCAGGCGGTGCGGCTGGCGCGCTACCATACCAAGCGCACGCATCTGGTTCGTTTCGCCGGCGCCTATCACGGCTGGTGGGGCGACGTGCAGCCCGGCGTCGGCAACCCGATTCCCGCGCACGAGACCTACACGCTTGCCGAGATGTCGGAGAAGACGCTGCACGTCCTGCGCACGCGCAAGGACATCGCCTGCGTGCTGGTCAATCCGCTGCAAGGCCTGCACCCCAACGCCAACGCGCCCGGCGATTCCGCGCTGGTCGATTCCTCCCGCGGCGGCAATTTCGACCGCGCCGCTTACACCGAATGGCTGAAGAAGCTGCGTGAGGTCTGCGATCAGCGCGGCATCGTGCTGATCTTCGACGAGGTCTTCGTCGGCTTCCGTCTCGCCGCCGGCGGCGCCCAGGAATATTTCGGCGTCAAGGCCGACATGGTGACCTACGGCAAGAGTCTCGCCGGCGGCCTGCCGGTCGGCGTGGTCTGCGGCAAGCGCGAGCTGATGCGCCGCTTCCGCGACGACCGTCCCGCCGATATCTGCTTCGCCCGCGGCACGTTCAATTCGCATCCCTATGTCATGACGGCAATGGACGAGTTTTTGAGCCGGCTCGCCAGCCCGAACTTCCGCGCCATCTATGACGGGCTGGAAGAAACCTGGAACGGCCGCATGCAGAAGCTCAACCGGATGATGGAGGACGCCGACCTGCCGGTGCGGTTCGCCAACTTCTCCTCGATCTGGACGGTGAAATACACGACGCCCTCCCGCTACAATTGGATGCTGCAATATTATCTGCGTGCCGAAGGTCTGGCGCTGAGCTGGGTCGGCACCGGCCGGCTGATCTTCAGCCTGAACTACACCGACGCCGACTTCGCCGAAGTCGCCGAACGCTTCGTCCGCGCGGCCGCGAAGATGAAGGCCGACGGCTTCTGGTGGCACGACGGCGTGCTCACCAACAAGCAGATCAAGCGGCAGATCCTGAAAGAGATGCTGTCCAAGCGCTTCGGGCGCTGAGGCTTCATACTCCGAAGCCGTCATGGCCGGGCTTGTCCCGGCCATCCACGCGTCTCCGCACGATGGCTTCAAGACGTGGATGCCCGGGACAAGCCCGGGCATGACGTAGACCATAAACATTCGCGACCTGGGCAGGGGCCGTATCAGGCGTGCTGCTCTTCGAGCGCGGGCTCGCCGACCAGGCCCAGCGTGTGCTCGGGATTGAGGTGCAGGCCGGGATCCATCAGCTCGCCGCGCATCAGCGCCAACGGAGCCTTGTGATACAGCATCAGATCGTGGAACGGATCGGTCAGGATCTTGGTCATCCAGACGAGGCCGGTCTCGACGTCGCGGATGAAGAACAGGTGCACGGTGCGGAACAGCAGGCCGCCGCCGCCGACCACGAGCCAGATCTTGGCGACCTGCCGCATGAAGTCGGTCGCGCCTTGCCACGGCGTGAACAGGCCGAACAGGGTCGGATCGAGGAACAGCACCAGCGGCGAGGCCGCCCAGATCGCCATCAGCACGACCTTGCGCTGAAGGTTGTAGCCGACCTTGATCTCTTCCTTGTACTCGTGCGTCGCCTGGTTGACGTGATCGTAGGTATGCGGCTCGAAGAAGAAGTGACCGGCCTGGCGTGAAGTCATCGAGACCAGCCAGCCGACCAGCGCGGAGACGACGGGATCGACGAACAGCCAGACATAGGCGAACAGGAAGCTCAGCGCGCTGACGAAGTGCAGGCTCTGATTGATGCGGCTGTGGTGATAGTAGCGATGGTCGTCCCAGCGCTGGATCCGCAGCTGCTCGAGATAATGCTTGATCATGCTCTTCCCCAAAATGCTTTCGGCTACGGGGTTAAAGGGATTCGATGTACGCCGTGTGACAACATCATCTTGTCATGTGATGGCACGTAGCGGCGCGATGACGCACGACGCTTGCGCTCGAGGTCACGCCGCCTTGGCGACGTCGACCTTGCGGAAGCGCACCAGCGAGAAATGGCCGAGCGGCGGAATCAGGCGGCGTTCGGCGAGCTCCATGCCGTGGGCGCCGGCCAGCCATTTCGTATAACGCGACCAGGCGAACTCGGCAGTGCGGAAGCCGAGCGGACGCACCACCGGCTGCAGCTTCTGCTCGATGAAGCGGCGCATGCCGGCATCCGCGCTGACGCGGGTGAGGATGATGAGCTCGCCGCCCGGGCGCAGCACGCGGGCGAATTCGTCGAGCGCCTTTTCGGGGTTCGGCACCGCGGTGACGACATATTGCGCCATCACCACGTCGAACGAATTGTCGGGGAATTCGAGCTTCTCGGCGTCCATCACCGCGAGGCCCTCGACATTCTTTAGCTTGCCCTCGGCGACGCGCTGGCGCGCCTTGTCGAGCATCGCTTCCGAAATGTCGGTGCCAAAGACGCGCAAATGCGGCGCGTAGAGCGGCAGCGAGATGCCGGTGCCGACGCCGACCTCGAGCACGCGGCCGCCGATCTTGTTGGTGGCCGCGATCGCGGCCTGCCGGCCCTTGGCGAACACGCCGCCGAACACGAGGTCATAGACCGGGGCCCAGCGGTCATAGGCCTGCTCGACCGTGCCGCGGGTGAGGTCGAGCTGCTGGGTGCCGTCAAGGTTCATGATCTTAGCCATCGATGAGGTTCTCGCTGTGGTTCTAACGAAAGTTCAACCGCGCACCGGCCGCCGCGCCATGCGAGGCGAGGCGCGCAAGGCGCGGCTGGGCTGAAGTGAGGTCAGGTTGCCGACGAACTGGCGCGCGCTGTTCTCCCAGGAACGCTCCAGCGCGAAGTTGCGGCAGGTCTCGCGCGACATGGTGAGCGCGCGCAGGCACGCGCTGCGCAAATCGTGGTCGATCGCGCCGATCGGATGATCGGCGATGACGTCCTTCGGACCCGTGACCGGAAACGCCGCAACCGGCGTGCCGCAGGCGAGGGCTTCGAGCTGCACCACGCCGAACGTATCGGTCAGGCTCGGAAACACGAACACGTCGGCGGCGGCGAGATGCGCGGTGAGATCGGCCCCCTTCTTCTCGCCGAGGAAGACGGCATCGGGATATTTCCTTTCGAGTGCCGCCTTCTGCGGGCCGTCGCCGACGACGACCTTGGTGCCGGGCAGGTCGAGCGAGAGGAAGGCTTCGAGATTCTTCTCCACCGCGACGCGGCCCATGGTCATGAAGATCGGACGGGGCAGATCGAGCCCGGCCGGCGCACCGGGATGAAACAGCTCGGTGTTGACGCCGCGGGTCCAGAAGCCGAGCCGCTTGAAGCCGCGCTCGGACAGCTCCTGCCGCAGCGACGGCGTCGCCACCATGGTCATCGCGGCGGCATCGTGGAAATAGCGCAGCACGGCATAGCCGACGCTTGCGGGGATGCCGGTCCGCACCGCGACGTATTCCGGAAAGCGCGTCGTGTAGGAGGTGGTGAAGGCGAGCCGGTTGCGGCGGCAATAGGCCCGCGCGGCCCAGCCGATCGGGCCTTCGGTCGCGATGTGCAGGGCATCCGGCGCCGCGGTCTCGATCCGCCGCGCGATTTCCTTGCTGCCCGGCAACGCAAAGCGCAGGCCCGGATAGGTCGGCAGCGGCCAGGACGGAAAGCCGTCCGGGGTCAGGAAGTCGATCTCGACATCGAGGGCCTTGGCCGCACTCGCCAGCGAGGTCAGCGTCCGGACCACGCCGTTGACCTGCGGATGCCAGGCGTCCGTCGCAATTAATACCCGCATGGGAAAATCCCGAGAGTTTGATGATTCTCGGTTTCCGACCATCAACGAAGGATATTTCAGGCGTGTGACGTCATAGAAGTGTCGGCCCGTCGTTTTGTTCGTTAACGGACGCCTGCGGCCACGAAACTGTCATGAAACAATTCTTGCCGCGGTGAAACCGTTTTCGGTTTTCCGCGCAAATGTCCCGAAACGTTTTGCCGTTAGTGATCTTCGCAACGGAGCACCGCAACGGTGCCGCGGTGGCCGAGACCACCGAGCAAACAGGGGCGATCACATGTTCAATCCGGACACGTTCAAGACGTTTTCGCGCGCCGTTGCTATTGGCGCAGTCGCGGTCTCCGCAATCGCGTTCGCAGGTGCAGCCAAGGCGGCGCCAGTGCAGATCTTCCCCTTCTTCCAGCCGCTGCCGCCGATGGCCGCGCCGCAGCCGTTCCAGCCTTACCAGCCCTATCAGGCGCCGACCTATCAGACCGAGCCGTCCGAGGATCAGGACGCCGTCGAGATGCCGGCCCGCTTCCGCCGCCAGACCGTCGCTTACGCGACGCGCGAAGCGCCGGGCACCATCATCATCGATACGCCGAACACCTATCTCTATTACGTGCTCGGCAACGGCCAGGCGCTGCGCTACGGCATCGGCGTCGGCCGCGACGGCTTCACCTGGTCCGGCATCCAGTCGGTGACCCGCAAGGCCGAGTGGCCGGCCTGGACACCGCCGCCGGAGATGATCGCCCGCCAGCCCTATCTGCCCCGCCACATGGCCGGCGGCCCCGGTAATCCGCTCGGTGCGCGCGCCATGTATCTCGGCGGCACCATCTACCGCATTCACGGCACCAACGCCCCCGAGACGATCGGCAAGCGCGTCTCGTCCGGCTGCATCCGCATGACCAATGACGACGTCACCGACCTTTATTCCCGGGTCAACGTCGGCACCAAGGTCGTGGTGCTGCCGATGACGGAGCGCCGCGCGGAACTCGGAACCGCGACGCGCTGAACCGGCAGGACATCGTGACGCAAACGGCCCCGGAACCCGCCGGGGCCGCTTTTGTTTGCCCTCGACATGTCGACGCGCGCCAGCTGCGGCGCGGTCCCCGATGGAGGCGCAAATGCAATCACGCCTGCAATCCTCGCCGTATCAGTGGCTGCACGCGATCGCCGGCGCCGCCACACTGGCGCTGCTCGCGTCCGCGCCCGCCTCGCTCGCGCAGCAGCCTGCGGGCGATGAAGCAGACAAGCAGGCCTTCAACAATTCCTGCCGCACCTGCCACTCCATGAAGGAAGGCGACAACCGCCTCGGCCCCAACCTCAACAAGATCCTCGGGCGCAAGGCCGGCTCGCTGCCGGACTACAACTACTCCTCGTCGATGAAGGAAGCCGGCTTCGTCTGGGACCAGGACAAGCTGACGCGCTTCATGGTCAAGCCGGACGAGGTGGTGTCGGGCCACAAGATGCAGCCCTATGGCGGCGTCTCCGCTGAGGAAGCGGCAAAGGTGGTTGCGTATCTCCAGGCGGCTTCGCAGTGACGGGGCCGTTTCGTCTGGCCCAGGTGGTTGCGGCGCATCCTTCGAGACGCCCGCCTGCGGCGGGCTCCTCAGGATGAGGACGGAGTGCGCAACTGCCAATCCATCCGAAGCTCTTGCGCCAAGGCGGGACTGCCAGTTAGCCTCATCCTGAGGAGCGCGCCCTTGCGCGCGTCTCGAAGGACGAGGCGTTCCGATGACCGAAGGCGCGTGGCTCTACATTCTCAGATGCGCCGACGGCAGCTACTACATCGGCACCACGCGCACGGAGCTCGAGATCAGAGTCGCGCAGCACAACGCCGGCACGTTCGATGGCTACACAAAGCCGCGTCGCCCGGTGACTTTGATATTCTCGCAATGGTTCGATCGCATCACCGACGCGATCGAATGCGAACGCAAGCTCAAGAAATGGAGCCGCGCCAAGAAGGAAGCCTTCATGCGCGGCGATTTTGCCGAGCTTCATGAATTGGCAAAGCGCGCATCAAGTCATCCTTCGAGACGCCCGCCTGCGGCGGGCTCCTCAGGATGAGGACGGAATGCGTGGAAGCAGTTTCAACGGCCACGGTGCTGCTTAGCCTCATCCTGAGGAGCGCGCCCTTGCGCGCGTCTCGAAGGACGAGGCGTTCACACCGGCGGCAGTTCGCCGCCCCGCCATCAACCGCAGCCACGCCGCCGAATGAAACGCGCTCATCAAGAGATACATCGGCACCATGCCGCCGAGCAGCGATCCCTGCCCGGCGACGCACAACATGTCGGCCGGCCCACCCCCGACCATGGCCGTCAGCACGGCCATGATCGCGAAGGTCGGTGTCGCCGCAAGGGACAGCCACCTGGCAAGGTGGCGCGCCGCCACAACGCCATTGCGGCCGGCGCCGGCCATTGCGCCGACGGGACTAGTCACGTCCTTCCGCCGCCTCCTGGCGGAACGCCTTCTCGCCGGCGTCGGAGATCTCGACCCACTTCTTGTCGGGCGCGGCGCCCTCCGTGTAGCTGTCGTGCCAATTCCACCATTTGTAGGTCGGCGTCTGCGGATAGCCCTTCGGCGAGTCCTCCCAGACCTCCTGACGGCCGAGCGGCGTGATGTCGAGGTAATTCCAGGTGCCGCCCATCTGCTCGTCGCCGCGGCTCTTGACGAAATAGGTGCGGAAGATCCGCGTCCCGTCGCGGTAGAACACGTTCGTGCCGTGCCATTCGTCGACGCCGAAATCGGCGTCGAAACTGTCGGTGATGGTGACCCACGGCATGATCCAGCCCATCCGTTGCTTCAGCCTGATGATATCGGCCTGCGGCGCGCGCGAGGCGAACACCAGCGTGGTGTCGCGGGCATTCAGATGCGCGACGTGGGCGACCTGGTCGGCCACCATGGAGCAGCCGCGGCAGGCGTGATCGGGCCAGCCGAACACGCCGGGCTCGAAGAACGCGCGGTAGACGATCAGCTGCCGCCGGCCCTGGAACAGATCGACGAGACTGAGCTTGCCGCCGGGCCCCTCGAACGCATAGGTTTTGGAGACTTCCATCCACGGCATGCGCCGGCGCTCGGCGGCCAGGGCGTCACGGGCACGGGTATGCGCCTTCTCCTTCACGAGCAGTTGCTGACGGGCGGCCTCCCAGTCCTGCGGCGACACCACCGGCGGCGTCTGCATGACGGGCTGTCCGTTATTCGGTTCGTTCTGGGCTAATGTCATCATGACTCTCCAAATTCTTCGCTTGGGCGATCAGCCTGCGTGTCGCGGAACCGCCCGCCCCCCACCGCACATTGGCCGTCGACAACGATTTCTGGCACCGCGCGGTTGCGCGGTGGGAGTAACAAGTGTGGCGGGATTTGAATGGAGTCGCTGATCACAGCCGCCGCGCGCGCGTTGGAGGCGGGCGATCCGCTCGGTGCCCTGAACCGCGTTGCGCTGCGCAACGACGCCCCGTCGCTGGCGCTGCGCGGCATCGCGATGGCGCAGCTCGGCGACCTCGCCAAGGCCAAGTCGCTGCTGCGCAGCGCTGCGCGCGCGTTCGGTCCGCGCGAGGCGGTGGCGCGGGCAAGATGCGTGGTGGCCGAAGCCGAGATCGCGCTGGTCTCGCGTGATCTGAACTGGCCGGACAGGACACTCGCCGCGGCGCGCGCGACTCTCGAAAAGCACGGCGATCTCGCCAACGCGGCGCATGCCGGCCACATCGCCGCGCGGCGTCTTCTCCTGCTCGGACATATCGAGGAGGCGGAGCGCACGCTCGCCGGTCTCGGCCACTTGCCGCTGCCGCCGGCCTCACAAGTCGTTCGCGAGCTCGTGCTGGCCGGCATCGCCATCCGGCGGCTCCGATCGCAGGATGCGCGCGCAGCGCTCGCGCGGGCAGCCCGCGCTGCACGGCAGGCCGCCATCCCCGCACTCGCCGCCGAAGTCGAAAGCGCGAGCCGCGTGCTCGACACGCCGGCGGCGCGCCTGATCACACGCGGCGAGGAGCGGCCATTGCTGCTTGCGGAGGTCGAGCAGCTGGCGGCATCCGAGGCGCTCGTGGTGGACACGTTCCATCATTCGGTGCGCAGGCGCGGCACCGTCGTGCCGCTCGGCACCCGGCCGGTGCTGTTTGCCCTCGTCCGCATCCTGGCCCAGGCGTGGCCTGCGGACGTCTCGCGACAGACGCTGATCGCGAGCGCGTTTCGCGCCAGGCATCTCGATGAATCGCATCGCGCGCGGTTGCGCGTCGAGATCGGCCGGCTCCGCACCAAGCTCAAACCGCTCGCCGACGTGAACGCAACGAAAGAGGGATTTGCGCTGGCGCCGCGCAGGACGCGCGACATCCTCGTGTTGGCGCGGCCGGTCGATGAAAAGCACGCCACCGTTCTCGCTCTCCTCTCCGACGGCGAGCCCTGGTCGAGCTCGGCGCTCGCGCTGGCGCTGGGAACGAGCGCACGCACGGTGCAGCGGGCCCTCGACGAGCTGGCGCGCGCGAACAAGGTGCAATGCTTCGGGCACGGGCGGGCGCGGCGCTGGATGACGCCGCCGGTCCCGGGTTTCCCGACAGGCTTGTTACTCCCCACGCCGCTCCTGAAGACGTAACGTTAGGACCACATCACAGGGAGCTTGCAGATGAAGCGTTCAGCCGCCGAGATCATCAGAGAGTACGGGCCGTTTGAGGGCGTCGAGGCCGTGCATGGCGTCACCTATGACGGCAGCCATGTCTGGTTCGCCTCCGGCGACAGATTGAATGCGGTCGATCCGGCCAGCGGCAAGGTCGCGCGCTCCATCGATGTCGCCGCCCATGCGGGAACGGCATTCGACGGCAGGCACCTGTTCCAGATCGCCGAGGATCGCATCCAGAAGATCGATGCGGCCTCGGGCAAGGTGCTCAGCACCATTCCGGCGCCGGGCGGCGGCGGCGACTCGGGCCTCGCCTGGGCCGAGGGCTCGCTGTGGGTCGGGGAATATCGCGAGCGCAAGATCCATCAGATCGACCCGGAAACCGGAAAGGTTCTCCGCACCATCGAGAGCAAGCGCTTCGTCACCGGGGTGACCTGGGTCGACGGCGAGCTCTGGCACGGCACCTGGGAAGGCGAGGACAGCGATTTGCGGCGGATCGACCCCGAAACGGGAAAAGTGATCGAGCAACTCGACATGCCCGACGGCAAGATCGTGTCAGGCTTGGAGTCCGATGGCGGCGACCGCTTCTTCTGCGGCGGTGGCACTAGCGGCAAGGTGAGAGCGGTCCGGCGCCCGCGGCAAAGCTAGTCCTGCGTCCTGCGCGACCGCGCGGCGACGGTGCCTTCTCAGCCGTTAACCCGTTCGCCGCAATTCCACCCCATCGGTGCGCTCTAGCGCCCTGCTCGCTCGCCCTGTAGAATCCCGGCCGGGGCGGCTTGGGGGATTGATGCGACTTTCGTTGAATCTGAAGACCATCCTGGTGGGCGTCGCCGTGCTCGCGGCGTCCTTCTTCATCAGCTTGAAGGCGATGGACTTGCTGTCGCCGCGCGCGACGAATTCCGCCCCGCCCGTCGCGCAATTGCCGCCGCTGCCGCCCGCCGCCAAGAGCTCGATCGTGATCGCGCCGGTCGCCATCGCGCTCTCGGCGATCCGCGAGCAGGCCGAGAAGGCCGCGCCGCGCAATTTCGCCGGGAAGGCCGACAACCCGATCTCGCAGATCCTGGAGAACGCCGACATCGGCTGGTCCGCCGTGCGCGGGCCGATGGCCGCGGCCGGCGACAAGGACGTGCTGACGATCTCGACGCCGCTCTCCGGCAAGCTGAACGTGACGGGCTCGCTGTCGGCGAAGGCCACGGGTGCGCTCGGCGACGCGCTCGGCAGCGTGCTCGGCGGTGACGCCGCGAAACGGATCGGCGCAGTCAACATCAAGAATTTGAACGCCAGCGCGGAGATCAAGGGCAACGTGGTCGTCACCTCGCGCCCGAAGCTCGCGGCCAATTGGCATCTCGAGCCCAATCTCGGCGCCCAGGTCAATCTCGGCGACACCAACCTCAATGTCTCCGGCGCCAAGGTCAACGTGCCGGCGCAGGTGAAGCCGCTGATCGACAAGAATGTCGGCGAGCAGATCAACATCGTCTCCGAGCGCATCCGCAACGATCCCTCCCTGCGCGAGAATGCGAAGCTGCAATGGGCCAAGGCGTGCCGCTCGATCCCGCTGCAGGGCTCGGGCGCCTCGGCCGCGCTGCCGCCGCTCTGGCTGGAGATGAAACCGATCCGCGCCATCGCCGCGCAGCCGCGCGTCGACGCGCAGGCCGTGACGCTGCTGTTGGGCCTGGAAGCGGAGACGCGCGTCACCTCGACGCCGACCAAGCCGAACTGTCCGTTTCCCGACAAGATCTCGATCGTGCCGCCCACCGGCACCGGCGTGAACATCGGCGTGCCGATCGACGTGCCCTTCACCGAGATCAACAAGCTGATCGCCGCGCAGATGGTCGGCCGCACCTATCCCGAGGACGGCTCGGGCCCGGTCGACGTCACCGTGAAGAGCGCCAACGTGATCCCGTCGGGGGACCGGCTGCTGATCTCGCTGCTGGTGCGCGCCAAGGAGAAGAAGAGCTGGCTCGGCCTCGGCGCCGAGGCGACCGTGCACATCTGGGGGCGCCCGGTACTCGACCAGGCGCAACAGACGCTGCGGCTCACCGACATCCAGCTCGCGGTGGAATCCGAGGCGGCATTTGGCCTCTTGGGCGCCGCGGCGCGCGCCGTGGTGCCACAGATGCAGCAGGCGCTGCTGCAGAAGGCGACACTCGATCTGAAGCCGATCGCCGCCAACGCCCGCGAGAAGATCGCCGCCGCAATCGCCGATTACCAGAAGAGTGAGGACGGCCTCAAGGTCGACGCCAAGATCGACAGCCTGACGCTGGCCGACATCGCCTTCGATTCCAAGACCTTGCGCGTGGTCGCGGAAGCCGGCGGCTCGCTGAATGTGTATGTGAGCAAGCTGTCGGGGATGTAGCGCGCTTTCACTCGCTCGCACGTCTATCGCATTTTGAGAGCTTTTCCGTGCAGCCATCCTTCGAGACGCCCGCTTTAGGCGGGCTCCTCAGGATGAGGACGGAGCGAGGGGCAGCAGTTTCAAAAGGGCACTCACGCCGATTGGCCTCATCCAGAGGAGGCGCGTAAGCGCCGTCTCGAAGGACGAGGCGCGCGCGCAGGCTGCCGCCCCGGGCCATATGCGATAGCCTACACTCGCCGGAAGCGCACGCCTCTTCATCGGTCGGCCCGCTGGCATTCTCATCGGAGGATGCTAAGCTGCCCCCAGCCACCTCGAACGAGGTGCTGACAAGCATTGTAGCGGCAAGCCGAGGACAACATGGAAGCCGGCATGGTGACGCCCCCGCCGGCATTGGTGCGCTTTTCCGGCATTCAGAAGACCTATGATGGCGAGCACCTCGTGGTGAAGAACCTCGATCTCGACATCAGGAAGGGCGAGTTCATCACCCTGCTCGGCCCGTCGGGCTCGGGCAAGACGACCACGCTGATGATGCTGGCCGGCTTCGAGGTGCCGACCCATGGCGAGATCTATCTCGCGGACCGGCCGATCAAGACCATGCCGCCGCACAAGCGCGACATCGGCATGGTGTTCCAGAACTATGCCTTGTTTCCGCACCTGACGATCGCCGAGAATATCGCCTTCCCGCTATCGGTTCGCAAAACGAGCAAGGCGGACGTGCAGGAGCGCGTGGCTGCGGCGTTGCGCATGATCAAGATGGAAAACCTGGCGCACCGGCGGCCCGGACAGCTGTCCGGCGGACAGCAGCAGCGCGTGGCGCTGGCGCGCGCGCTGGTCTTCAACCCGCAGCTCGTGCTGATGGACGAGCCGCTCGGCGCCCTCGACAAGCGCCTGCGCGAACAGATGCAGCTGGAGATCAAGCAGCTGCACGAGACGATGGGCATCACGATCGTCTACGTCACCCACGATCAGAGCGAAGCGCTCACCATGTCCGACCGCATCGCCGTCTTCAACGACGGCATCGTGCAGCAGATCGACAAGCCCGACGCGCTGTACGAGCACCCGGTCAACAGCTTCGTCGCCCATTTCATCGGCGAGAACAACGTGCTGGCCGGCACCGTCGAGACGGTCGACAAGGACTATTGCCGCGTTGCGCTGACCGGTGGCGGCGCAGTCACCGCCCGGGCGGTCAACGTCTCGGGCGCGGGCGCATCCACCGCGCTCTCGGTGCGGCCGGAGCGGATCGCCATTGTCGCGGACGACAGCTCCAGCGACGGACCAAACCGCCTGCCGGCAAGGGTGCAGAACACCATCTATCTCGGCGACCACGCGCTGGCCGTGCTCGACGTCGCCGGCAACGGCGAGTTCATGGTCAAGCTTCAGCCGGGCGCACATGGCAGCCTGAGACATGGCAAAAGCGTGTTCATCACCTTCCGCCCAGAGGATTGCCTCGCCCTCGATCCGGTCTGATCCAACGTACGCGGACTTGAAATACGCAACCTCAACGCAACTCGCACGAAGAAGGAACCAAGACCATGATGAAGCGCAAGATTGGCAAGATTGCTCTGGGTTTCGCCGCGGCGCTCGGTGCCAGCGCTGCGCTGGCGACGGTCGCGCAGGCGCGTGACCTCACCGTCGTGTCGTGGGGCGGCGCCTATCAGGACGCCCAGAAGAAGGTTTACTTCGAGCCGTTCAAGAAGGCGGCCGGAATTGCCATGAACGACGAGTCCTGGGACGGCGGCGTCGGCGTGCTGCGCGCCAAGGTGCAAGGCGGCGCCGCCACCTGGGACGTCGTCCAGGTCGAGAGCGACGAGCTCGCGGTCGGCTGCGAGGAAGGGCTGTTCGAGAAGCTGGACTATACCAAGATCGGCGGCGAGGCCGCCTATATCCCGCCCTCGGTCAATCCGTGCGGCGTCGGCGCCATCCTCTACGACTTCGTGCTCGGCTACGACAAGGACAAGCTGAAGGAAGCCCCGAAGGGCTGGGCCGACTTCTTCGACACCAAGAAGATTCCAGGCAAGCGCGCCCTGCGTCAGGGCCCGAAGACCACGCTGGAAATCGCGCTGATGGCCGACGGCGTCGCACCGAAAGACGTCTACAAGGTGCTGGCGACCGACGAGGGCGTCGAGCGCGCCTTCAAGAAGCTCGACTCCATCAAGGGCGACATCGTCTGGTGGAAGGCCGGCGCCCAGCCGCCGCAACTGCTCGCCTCCGGCGAGGTGGCGATGACCTCGGTCTACAATGGCCGCATCGACACCGCGAACAAGAACGAGAAGAAGAACTTCGGCATGGTGTGGGACGGCGCACTATTCACCCTCGACAGCTGGGTCATCCTGAAGGGCAGCCCGAACAAGGACGCCGCCTACAAGTTCCTGGACTTCGTCGGCAAGGCGGAGAACCAGGCGAAACTGTCGGAGAACATCGCCTACGGCACCTCGAACAAGGACGCGGCCGCCAAGCTCGCCCCCGCCGTTCTGAAGGACCTGCCGACTGCGCCTGACAACATCAAGAACGCGGTCGAGATCAACGTCGCCTTCTGGCTCGAGAACATCGACCGCCTGACCGAGCGCTTCAACAAATGGGCCGCGAAATAGCGCCTTGCCGAATGGGTAAGGGATGCGTGGCGGACAGCTCGCCCGTGGCGCATCCTTCGAGACGCCCGCCTGCGGCGGGCCCTCAGGATGAGGTCTAAGTTTGTGGCAACGATTCTACAGGCACCGATCTCGAGGAGCCTCATCCTGAGGAGACCGCGAAGCGGTCGTCTCGAAGGACGAGGCGCTTGCTCAGGCCACTCCAACAGGCCCTCCCCATGACAACAGCGTCCTTGACCGGCGCCAATACCCAGACCGAGGTGCCGCTCAAGCGCCGATTGAGGCGTGCGGAGCGGACGCGCCAGGTCAAGGCATTGGCGCTGGTCGCGCCGCTTCTCGTCTTCCTGCTCTTCACCTTCGCCGGGCCCATCGCCGGCATGTTGTGGCGCGCGGTCGATGACAGGGAGGTGCGTCAGGTTCTGCCTCAAACCATAGCCGCTCTCGCCGATTGGGACGGCAAGGACCTGCCGGACGAAAAAGCCTATTCAGCACTGGCAAGCGACCTGCTGGCGGCGCGCGCCGCCGGCACCATCGCCATCGCGGCGAAGCGGTTGAACTACGCGCTGAACGGTTTTCGCACGATCCTGACCAGCACCGCCCGCAATCTGAAGGCCGCGCCCGAACCCGGCACCGCCAAGGAGACGCTGGGCAAGATCAATCCGGCCTGGCGCGAACGCGCCACCTGGACGACGATCAGGGGCGCCAGCGGCCCCATCACGGGTTTCTACCTTCTGGCGGCGCTCGACCTCGTGCAGAACGTGGACGGCGCGATCGTCGCGGCCCCGCCGGACCAGGCCATCTACCGCAGCCTGTTCGTCCGCACCTTCGTCATCAGTCTCAGCGTCACCGTCCTCTGCCTGATCCTCGGCTTCCCGGTCGCTTACCTCTTGGCGACGCTGCCGCAGGGTAAATCGAACCTCCTGATGATCTTCGTCCTGCTGCCGTTCTGGACGTCGCTTCTGGTCCGCACCTGCGCCTGGATCGTGCTGCTGCAGAGCAAAGGCCTCGTCAACGACAGCCTGCACTGGCTTGGCATCATCGACGAGCCGTTGCGCCTGATCTACAACCGCTTCGGTGTCTGCGTGGCCATGACCCACGTCCTGCTGCCCTTCATGATCCTGCCGCTGTACAGCAGCATGAAGGCGATTTCTCCGGCTTACTTGCGCGCCGCCGCCTCGCTCGGCGCGCCGCCGGTCACCGCCTTCCTGCGCATCTACCTGCCTCAGACCCTGCCGGGGATCGGCGCGGGAAGCCTGCTCGTCTTCATCCTGGCACTCGGCTATTACATCACACCGGCCCTCGTCGGCGGCGCCGCCGACCAGATGATCAGCTATTTCATCGCGCTCTACACCACCGACACGGCCAATTGGGGCCTCGCTTCGGCGCTCGGTGCCGTGCTGCTGCTCGCCACCATTCTCCTGGCGCTCGTCTACGGCAAGCTGGTGCAGGGCCAGCAGGTCACGGGAGGCATGAAGAATTGAGCGACAATTCCGCCCTGCGCACGCCCAGCCAGCGCATCGCGTGGACCGCGACCATCGTCGTCTCCACGCTGGTGTTCGTTTTCCTGATCGCGCCGATCCTCGCGATCATGCCGTTGTCGTTCAGCTCGGGCTCCTACCTCACCTATCCGCTGCCCGGGCTGTCCTTGCGCTGGTACGAGGACTTCATCACCTCGCCGCGCTGGATGAATGCGCTGAAGAATAGCGTGATCATCGGCGTCGCCTCGACCGCACTGTCGATGGTGCTTGGCACGCTGGCCGCGCTGGGGCTGGCGCAGTGGAAGAGCCGGTTCAAGCCGCTCGTGCTGGCTTTCGTGCTGTCGCCGGTCGTCGTGCCCGGTGTCATCACCGCGGTCGGCCTGTATTTCTTCTTCGCGCCGATCGGACTGACCGGCAGCTATCTCGGCTTGATCCTGGCCCACACCGCGCTGGCGACGCCCTTCGTGGTGATCACGGTCGGGGCGACGCTGCAGAGCTTCGACACCAACCTGGCGCGCGCCGCCGCCTCGCTCGGCGCCTCGCCGCTCGAAGCGTTCCGCCGCGTGATCCTGCCGCTGATCCTGCCCGGCCTCGCCTCGGGGGCGCTGTTTGCCTTCGCGACCAGCTTCGACGAGGTGGTGATCGTGCTGTTCATGGCGGGGCCCGAGCAGCGCACCCTGCCGCGCGAGATGTTCAGCGGTATTCGCGAGAACATCAGCCCGACCATCACGGCCGCGGCATTGATCCTGACCAGTGTGTCGGTCATCCTCCTCGCCACGATGGAAGCCCTGCGCCGCCGCAACGAGCGGCTCAAGGCCGGCGGCTGAGCGGAGGCGTTACCCTTTCCTCTCGCCGCAAGCCGGGCGACGCAAAAAACGGCACGACAGCGCGCCCGGTGAAAACCGGGCGCGCTTCGTTCAGATGGCTAGAAGCCCATTACTCCGAATACTTGAACTGCGGCATGTTCTTCAGCTCGTCCTTGCTGGCATTGAACACGGCGTGATCCGGATACCATTTCGACGCGGACGACGTCGTGGTCGCAGCGGGCTTGTCGGTGCCGGTGGCGGCGCCGGTGGTCGTCGTCGTCGCGGGCCTGGCGCCCGGGTTCGTGCCGGTGCCGGTATAGGCCACGGCCTCGTTGACGAACTTCAGCTTCTCGTAGGGCACGGCGACCAGATGCTCGCCGAGGCCGAGGAAGCCGCCGACGCCGATCACGGCGATCTTGATGTCGCCGTTCTTGTCCATCAGCAGGTCGTTGATGGTGCCGATGTTCTCGTTGGCTTCGTTATAGACCTTCAGGCCGTCCATCTTGGACGTACGCCACTGGCCGGAGGCCGTGGTCGTAGCCGTGGACGTCGTGGCGGAAGGCGCCGCCTTGTCGGTAGTGGCGGTCGGTGCTTGCGCGAACGCAACGGTCGTAAGCAGTGCGGTGCCGGCAAGACCGGCGACGATCGACTTCATCATGTTGTCCTCTCCTTCAACGAAACTCGTGCGGAGAAAACAGCGCTGACCACGTGCAGTTCCGTGCACGCCGCAATTTCGTCGCGTTGAGCGCGCGCACGCGCGGCTGTTCCTGCGTCACTCAGGAACATATTGCGACGCACGGTTCCCCGCCGACGATCGTGCGCCCTGGGTGAAGCACGATCGTGGCGAGGAGCCGCGCCGACCCGCGTCGCTCGGGGGTCAGCTCTTGTCGTCGATCAGAGGATCTTGCAGGGTTTCGCCGCTGACCACGTCACGGTACGGTTAACGGCCTTAACGAGAGCTTGCCGCTGTGCGACGTCGCGATTGCGGCCTGTTGCGGCAAGCCGGGGCAGAAACAATCCGAAACAAAAATCCTCGCCATTTGGCCCGAATCTTGGACAAACAAGGCGCATGGCCATTCCCAATCCCAACATCCTCGTCGTCGAGGACGACCGCGAAACCCGCACGTTGATTGCGAAGTACCTGCGCAACAACGCCTGCAACGTCACCGCCGTGAGCGATGGCCGCGAGATGTCGCGCGCCATGGCCGATCACCGCGTCGACCTCATCATTCTCGACGTCATGCTGCCCGGCGAGGACGGCCTCAGCCTGTGCCGCAAGGTGCGCGCCGAGGGGCAGACGCCGATCATCATGCTGACCGCGCGCGGCGAGGACGTCGACCGCATCGTCGGCCTCGAGATGGGCGCGGACGATTATCTGCCGAAGCCCTTCAACCCGCGCGAGCTGCTCGCCCGCATCAACGCGGTGCTGCGCCGCCAGGCCGCGGCGCAAGCGGCAAGCTCGATCGAAGGCGCCTCCACGCTCACCTTCGAGGGCTGGCACATCGATCTGCGGCTGCGCGAATTGCGCAATCCGGAAGGTGCGCGCGTCGCGGTGACCAGCGCCGAATTCGATCTCTTGCGCACGTTCTGCGAGCGGCCGGGCCGCGTGCTGTCGCGCGACAGCCTGCTCGACCTCACGCAGGGGCGCAACACCGGCTCGTTCGAGCGCTCCATCGACGTGCTGGTCAGCCGCATCCGCCGCAAGATCGAGCCCAACCCGGCCGATCCCACCCTCATCAAGACGGTACGCTCCGGCGGCTATCTGTTCACGCCGCGAACGCAGGTCGCAAACCTTCAAGCGGCAAACCTTCAAGCGGGAGGCCTTCAGGCGGCAAGCCCTCAAGCCGCGAGCACTGAAGCGGTCGCCGCGCCCCTGAGCACTTGACGGGGACGCCGACGATGAAGCCGTTCGGGTTCTTTCACCTCAAGGGGATCGGCGGCCAGATCGCCGCGCTGGTGCTGGCTTCGACCGTCGCGCTCCATCTCGTCGTCACCACCGCCTTCCTGATCAGCCGGCCGGACAGCGCCGACGCGCCGCCGGACGGCGCGCATCAGCTGACCGATGCCGCGCTGCTGCTCGGCGCGGCCGAGGCCGGCGAGCGCCCGCGCCTCCTCGCCGATCTCGCGCGCGCCTTCCCCAAGCTCGGCATCGAAATGCTCGCCCCTGGCATCGCAACCGTCGAGGAGAGCGACAATCAGCCCCTGCGCGGGATGCGCCGCCATCTCGGGCGCGGCTACAAGGCGGTCCAGCTGGCCCCGCGCGACTCCCAATCCCGCATCGGCGTCGAGTTGCCCGACGGCACCATGATCGCCGGGCATGTCGACGGCGGGCCGCGGCCATGGTTCTGGGGCGCGCCCTGGCTGATGGCGCTGATGACCGCCTTCATCTGCGTTACCGTGCTCGGCCTGTGGGCGGCGCGCGCGCTGGCCGCTCCGCTGTCGTCCTTCGCCAAGGCCGCCGAGAATTTCAGCCTGGACGGCGGGGCCGAACCGCTGCCCGAGCGCGGTCCGGAAGAGATCCGCTCGGTGGCGCGCGCCTTCAACCGCATGCACGAGCGGATCGCGCGCCTGATGTCGGATCGCACCAGGATGCTGGCCGCGATCAGCCACGATCTGCGCACGCCGATCACGCGGCTGCGGCTGCGTGCCGAGTTCATCGAGGACGAGGGCCACCGCAAGCGCATGCTGATCGACCTCGACCAGATGCGCGCGATGCTGGAATCGGTGTTGTCGCTGTTGCGCGACGACCGCAAGGTCGAGGCCGCGACGCTGGTCGACATCGCGAGCACGCTCCAGCTCATCGCCGATCAGTTCGGCGACATGGGCCATGTCGTGCGCTACGACGGGCCCGCATCCGCGACCGCCGCCGCGCGGCCCGACGATCTGCATCGCGGCATCACCAACCTCGTCGAGAACGCGGTGCGCTTCGGCGCCGAGGTGACGATCCGCCTCGACGTCTCGGACAGCAGGTTGGTCATCGACGTCGAGGACGACGGTCCCGGCATTTCGGATGCGCGCAAGCAGGAGGTGCTGGAGCCGTTCGTCCGGGGCGATGATGCGCGCACCATGGACGAATCCACCGGCTTCGGGCTCGGCCTGTCGATCGCGCGTGCCATCGCGCTCGCCCATGGCGGCGAGCTGTCGCTGCACGACCGCGTCCCGCACGGCCTGATCGTGCGGATGCAATTGCCGCTCTGGCAGCAGCCCAGGCTCGCCGCCTAAAGCATGATCCGGAAAAGTGCGCAGCGGTTTTCCGAAACGATCATGCTTAAACAACAACCTAAAGCGCGATGACGATTCATCCTAATCGCATCGCGCTTTAGGCGCTTGCTTCACCTCTTCCCAGCGGGGAGAGGTGAAGACGACCGTGCTACATGGCGGAACGTCCTACGCCGCGAGCGGCGGGTGCTCGACGGCCGCCTCGTCGTAGACCGCCACCGCCTCGAAGCGATAATTGCAGACGTGGCAGGTCCAGAGATAGGAGACGCGGCCTTCGCCCGGCTCGATCCAGTCGGGTCGCGGGATCGGCGTGCCGCACTGGGCACAGGGATTTTGCCTGGGGGTGTCGCTGAGGATTGCTTTCGTCATGGCACCTCTCCCGTTTTTGCAGCGTCTTCTTATTCGCTTTCGCGCGCCCGCGCGAATAGACAGGCTTGCTGCCGCGAGCGGGCATCCGCCTGAGGGAACCCTTAACCCGCCATTGCGTCGTCACAGTGGCCCTGCGCCGCAAAATCGCCATTGGCGGCGTTTGGTCACATCATCGCCGCGTTCGGAGGGCCTAACGGCGGCGGGTCACACCAAGGGCCTCAGGAATATCTGATGAAAATTTTACACATTGCCGCGCTGCTCGCGGCCGGACTGACATTGCCGCAGGCCGCGTTCGCCGGTGAGGCCGAATATGCCGAGATGGTCGCGGCCCACGCCCGCGCCAACGGCGTGCCGGAAGCGCTGGTGCACCGCGTGATCATGCGCGAGAGCCGCTATCAGCCTCACCTCGTCGGCCGCGGCGGCACCATCGGCCTGATGCAGATCAAGCTCGCGACCGCCCGCGGCGTCGGCTACACCGGCGACGCCGCCGGCCTGCGCGATCCCAACACCAACCTCACCTATGCCGTGAAATACCTCGCCGGCGCCTATCGCGCCGCCAATGGCGACCACGCCCGCGCCGTGCGCTATTTCGCCGGCGGCTATTACTACGCCGCCAAGCGCCAGCGGCAGGAAGCCGTGCAGGTCGCAAACATCGGCGAGACCAATATGGGCCAGCCGTGGCTCGAGCCGAACGGCAATCCGCAGCCGATGTTCGGCAACGTGCCGCACCGAAAGCTGGCTCAGCGCGTCCGCAACGCGCGGGCGCAGGCCTCGAAGTAATCACCGTCATTCCGGGGCGACGCGTCAGCGTCGAACCCGGAACCTCGAGATTCCGGGTTCGGCTCTTCGAGCCGCCCCGGAATGACATCCTTGCAACACGCGTTGACCGCCCCGCCCCGCTGTCCTACATTAGCACCGTTCCGAGGGGTGCTCCGAGGAGGAGCTGAGATACCGCTAAATGGGCAATCCTGCCCAGGACCGCGGTGACCCTTTGAACCTGATCCGGGTCATGCCGGCGAAGGGACAGGGATGTTGCAGAAGACCAAGCGACCGGATTCCCCGGTATCCATCATCGGCGCAGGCATCGCGGGAGCTTGGCAGGCCCTGCTGTTCGCACAGGCCGGTCATGCCGTGACCTTGCACGAGCGCGGTGACGAGGCGATGACGGACGCCACCAGCCATTGGGCCGGCGGCATGCTCGCGCCCTATTGCGAGGCGGAAATCGCCGAGCCCATCATCAGCCGCCTGGGGCTGCGCTCCCTCGACATCTGGCGGCGCGAGCTGCCCGACACGCCGTTCAACGGCTCGCTCGTCGTCGCCCATCCGCGCGAGCGCAACGACTTCGAGCGCTTTGCCCGCATGACCGAGGACCACCGCCGGCTCGACGCCGCCGGCCTCGCCGAGCTCGAGCCGTCGCTGGAAGGCCGCTTCCGCGACGCGCTGTTCTTCCCGGCCGAGGGCCATGTCGAGCCGCGCCGCGTGCTGCCGCAGCTGCACGAGCGCATCCGCGCCGCCGGCGGCACCATCAAGTTCGAAAGCGACGTGACCGCGAATGATCTCGCCAAGGACCCTGACGGCATCGTGATCGACTGCCGCGGCCTCGGTGCCCGCGACGAGCAGAGCGAGCTTCGCGGCGTCAAGGGCGAGATGATCCTGATCGAGACGGCCGAGGTGCAGCTTGCGCGCCCGGTGCGGCTGATGCATCCGCGCTGGCCGCTCTACGTGATCCCGCGCGAGAACAATCTGTTCATGCTGGGCGCGACCTCGATCGAGGCCGAGGACACCGGCGTCAGCGTCCGCTCCGCGCTGGAGCTTCTGGGCGCAGCCTACACCGTGCACCCGGCGTTCGGCGAAGCCCGCATCGTCGAGTTCGGCTCGGGGCTTCGTCCCGCCTACCCCGACAATCTGCCGCGCATCGGCATTCGCGGCAGGACAATCTCCGTCAACGGCCTCTACCGCCACGGCTTCCTGATCGCGCCCGCGCTCGCCGAGCTGACGCTCGCCTATGTCGAGCGCGGCCAGATCGACAACGAGGTGATGCAATGCGGGTGATCGTATCATGCGCTTGATCGTCAACGGCGAGCAGCGCGAGGTGAACGCGGCCAGCGTCGATGCGCTGCTCTCCGAGCTCGACTACGAGGGCACCCATTTCGCGATCGCGCTCAACTACGACGTCGTGCCGAAGAGCCGCTGGGCCGAGACGAGCTTGAAAGCCGGCGACGAGATCGAGATCATCACGCCGCGGCAGGGAGGGTGAGCGGGATGGTGCACTCATCACAAACTCCGCTGTCATCGCCCGGCTTGACCGGGCGATCCAGTACGCCGCGACTTCACGTTTCTAGCCGCACGGCCGCGGCGTACTGGATCCCCGCGTTCGCGGGGATGACAGCTGCATTTGCGGAGACACCTTCAACATGGTGACCTTCTACGGCAAGACCTTCGCCTCGCGCCTTTTGATCGGCAGCGCGCTCTATCCCTCGCCGGCGATCATGCAGGACGCGATCCGCGCCTCCGGCGCCAACATCGTCACGGTGTCGCTGCGGCGCGAATCCGCGGGCGGCAAGACCGGGGATGCGTTCTGGAAGCTGATCCGCGAGCTCGACGTGACAGTGCTGCCGAACACCGCGGGATGCCGCACCGTGCGCGAGGCGGTGACCACCGCCAAGCTCGCGCGCGAGCTGTTCGGCACCAATTGGATCAAGCTCGAAGTCATCGCCGACAACGACACGCTGCAGCCCGACGTGGTCGGCCTGGTCGAAGCCGCCAACATCCTGATCAAGGACGGTTTTGAAGTGTTCCCCTATTGCACCGAGGATCTCTCGGTCGCCAACCGCCTGGTCGATGCCGGCTGCAGGGTGGTGATGCCGTGGGCAGCTCCGATCGGCAGCGCGAAGGGCATCACCAATCGCGATGCGCTGAAGCTGATGCGCGACCGGCTGCCCGACATCACGCTGGTGGTCGACGCCGGCCTGGGCGCGCCCAGCCACGCGGCGCAGGCGCTGGAGCTCGGCTTTGATGCCGTTCTGCTCAACACCGCCATCGCCAAGGCCGCCGATCCTGTCGCCATGGCCAACGCCTTCCGCCTCGGCTGTGATGCCGGCCGCACCGCTTATGAAGCCGGGCTGATGAACGCCCGCGACTTCGCCTCCCCCTCCACCCCCGTCGTTGGGACCCCGTTCTGGCATGCCGTATCCTGATCGATTTTATCCCGTCGTCGACAGCCTGGCGTGGGTCGAGCGCCTGACCAAGCTCGGCGTCGGCACCATCCAGCTGCGCGCCAAGGAGCTTGACGACGGCCAGGCCTTGCAGATGGTCACCGACGCGCTGGCGATCACCGAAGGCACGCAAGCCAAGCTGGTCGTGAACGATTACTGGCGCGCCGCGATCGTCGCCGGCGCAAAATATCTGCATCTCGGCCAGGAGGATCTCGCCGAGGCCGACCTCAAGTCGATCCGCGAAGCCGGCCTGTCACTTGGCATCTCCACCCATGACGATGCCGAGCTTGAAACCGCGCTCAAGGCCAAGCCCGATTACGTCGCGCTCGGCCCGATCTTCTTCACCACCTTGAAATCGATGCGCTTCGAGCCGCAGGGCATTCCGAAGATCACCGAATGGAAGCAGCGCATCGGCGATATCCCGCTGGTCGCCATCGGCGGCATCAAGTTCGAGCACGCCGCGGAGATCTTTGCCGCCGGCGCGGATTCGATCGCGGTGGTCAGCGACGTCACGCAGAACCCCGACCCGGACGCCCGCGTGCGGCAATGGCTCGGCCTGGCTGCGGAGGCGGCGTGATGGATGTCCCACTCTTTCCAAATACTCCGCCGTCATCGCCCGGCTTGACCGGGCGATCCAGTACGCCGCGGCTTCTCGGCAATACGGGACGGCCTCTGGAATACTGGATCCCCGCCTTCGCGGGGATGACGGAGAGCCTTCCACCCGGCGTCATTCCGGGGCACGCGAAGCGTGAACCCGGAATCTCGCTCAACAACCTCGAGGTTCCGGATCGGACCGCCATGCGGTCCGTCCGGAACGACGCCCATTAAACCGGAGGATCCAATGAACATCCGCTCCAATCCCGAAAAAACCGTCCCCGCCGTCACCACCGGCCCCCTTCCCTCCTCGCGCAAGATCTTCGCGAGCCCCGACGCCGCGCCCGATTTGCGCGTGCCCCTGCGCGAGATCATCCTCTCCGAAGGCGCCGGCGAGCCGAACCTGCCGGTCTACGACACCTCGGGCCCCTACACCGACCCGTCCGTGACCATCGACGTCAACGCCGGTCTTGCGCGCAATCGCAAGCAATGGGTGCTGGAGCGCGGCGGCGTCGAGGAATATGAGGGCCGTCAGGTCAAGCCGGAGGACAATGGCAGCGTCTCCACCGACAAGGCCGCGCGCGCCTTCTCGGCCTATCACAAGCCGCTGCGCGGCCTCGACGGCCACAAGATCACCCAGCTCGAATTCGCCCGCGCCGGCATCGTCACCAAGGAGATGATCTACGTCGCCGCGCGCGAGAACCTCGGCCGCAAGCAGCAGCTCGAGCGCGCGGAAGCGGCCCTCGCCGACGGCGAGAGCTTCGGCGCGTCCGTGCCCGCCTTCATCACGCCGGAGTTCGTGCGCGACGAGATCGCGCGCGGCCGCGCCATCATCCCCTGCAACATCAACCACAGCGAGCTCGAGCCGATGATCATCGGCCGCAACTTCCTGACCAAGATCAACGCCAATATCGGCAACTCCGCGGTGACCTCGTCGGTCGAGGAGGAAGTCGAGAAGATGGTGTGGGCGATCCGCTGGGGCGCCGACACCGTGATGGACCTCTCGACGGGGCGCAACATCCACACCACCCGCGAATGGATCCTGCGCAACTCGCCGGTGCCAATCGGCACCGTGCCGATCTACCAGGCGCTGGAGAAGTGCAACGGCGATCCGGTCAAGCTGACTTGGGAGCTCTACAAGGACACCCTGATCGAGCAGTGCGAGCAGGGCGTCGACTATTTCACCATCCACGCCGGCGTGCGCCTGCAATACATCCACCTCACCGCGAGCCGCGTCACCGGCATCGTCTCGCGCGGCGGCTCGATCATGGCGAAGTGGTGCCTGGCGCATCACAAGGAGAGCTTCCTCTATACCCATTTCGACGAGATCTGCGACCTCATGCGCAAGTATGACGTCTCGTTCTCGCTCGGCGACGGCCTGCGCCCGGGCTCGATTGCGGATGCCAACGACCGCGCGCAATTTGCCGAGCTCGAAACACTCGGCGAGCTGACAAAAATCGCGTGGGACAAGGGCTGCCAGGTCATGATCGAAGGCCCCGGCCACGTGCCGATGCACAAGATCAAGATCAACATGGACAAGCAGCTCAAGGAATGCGGCGAGGCGCCGTTCTACACGCTCGGACCGCTGACCACCGACATCGCGCCGGGCTATGACCACATCACCTCGGGCATCGGCGCTGCCATGATCGGCTGGTTCGGCTGCGCCATGCTCTGCTACGTCACGCCGAAGGAGCATCTCGGCCTGCCCGATCGCAACGACGTGAAAACGGGCGTCATCACCTACAAGATCGCCGCCCACGCCGCCGACCTCGCCAAGGGCCACCCCGCCGCGCAACTGCGCGACGACGCCCTCTCCCGCGCGCGGTTCGAATTCCGCTGGACCGACCAGTTCAACCTCGGCCTCGATCCCGATACCGCGAAGAGCTTCCACGACGAGACCCTGCCGAAGGAAGCCCACAAGGTCGCCCATTTCTGCTCGATGTGCGGCCCGAAATTCTGCTCGATGAAGATCACCCAGGACGTGCGGGATTATGCGGCGACGCTGAACGATCCGAACTCGGTGGGGATGTCGATGCAGGGCACGGCCGAGGACGGCATGGCCAAGATGAGCGCGAAGTTCAAGGAGATGGGCAGCAGCGTTTATCTGGATGCTGAGAAGGTGAAGGAGAGTAATCGGGTGTTGTGAGGGGGCGCAATGCTTCGCAAAGAGATGAAGCACGGATTCTCAGAAAAGGAATGGGAATTGGCCAAGCAAGAGGCTCGCTCGATCATGATCGAGCGAGCAAAGCTGCGGGGAATGATCGCTTACTCGGACCTTGTGAGGCAGATTCAAAGCATCAATCTCGAACCGCACGACCCCCGTCTTTTCCATCTCTTGGGTGAGATATCATCCGAAGAGGATGCAGAGGGTCGAGGAATGCTAACCGTTGTTGTCGTCCACAAGCTCGGCGACATGCAACCCGGACCAGGTTTTTTCGAACTAGCAAAATTACTCGGGAGAGATACTACGAACGTCGAGAAGTGCTGGGTGGCAGAACTCCATCGGGTCCATGCGGCATGGTCGCTGCCGAAGAAATGACACCCCAAGCCGGACGAAAACTTGCAAGCGATCAAAGAGCGACTTGCACCGTTCGGTGTGAGAAACGGCGACATTGAGATCACATACGTAGATGCGTGCACACCCCCAATCTGGGAATCGAGTAGCGTAGCCCGGATGAGCGCAGCGACATCCGGGGTTCTTTCTCGTCCCGCATATCGCTTCGCTCATGCGGGCTACGCTGCGAATGACTGACGTGCCAGCTCACCGCCTCCCCGACCAACTCCGCCCCAACCTCCGCCTCGTCTTCGTCGGCACCGCCGCCTCGACGCGCTCGGCGGAGCTCGGGCACTACTACGCCCATCCCGGCAACCGCTTCTGGCGCGCGATCCATGAGGCCGGGATCACGCCGCGGCGCTATCAGCCAAGCGAGTTCGCTAGCCTGATCGAACTCGGGATCGGCTTCACCGATCTCTGCAAGACCGGCGCGGGGATGGATCACCAGATCGCGGCGGAGACGATCGACGTGCCGGGCTTCAAGGCGAAGATGGAAGCATATCGGCCGCGGACGATTGCGTTCACGAGCAAGAAGGCGGCGAGCTTGTTTTACGGCCGGCCGTCAGCTGCGATTACGCTGGGGCGGCAGGCGCGCGATGAAAGCCTGCCGGAGATCTTCGTGCTGCCATCGCCGTCAGGTGCAGCCTCGGGGAGCTGGACGATCGAGCCGTGGCGCGAGCTGGCGGCGTGGATGCTGCGTAGGGTGGATTAGCCGCAGGCGTAATCCACCGCCTCCGGCACCGCGGACGCCGATTGGTGCGTTACGCCTTTCGCTGATCCGTCGCGCGCGACTGCACTCGTGAACGGCCAACTCACCCTACGCGTTGTCGCGCGATCAAGGTACCTTGATCTGCTTCTTCGATGTGGCGCCGATCACCTCAATGCCGACGGTGCCGCGCAGATGGGAAATGTCCAAGCTGACGTGATAAGGGGCTTGAGCCGGCAGTCCTATGCCGCTTTGACATCCAATGACCTCGATTCCCCAATATTCGGGTTTCCGGATATAGATCAGCGGCACCAACTCGACCTTCATTGTCAGCCATGGCTTCACACCGCTGACGACCAGGAAGAACGTATTGGACACGATGCCGGGGACCACTTCGGCGTTGTCAAAAGAAATGAGCCTGCAAGTGCTCGATTGAGGTAGCGCTTCCAGCTCCTTGAGATCACTCTCTTTCATGAAAAGCTCCTGCTGAAATTGATGACCGTGAATGTCATCGGTACACAGGCTAGTACAATCTTTGATTGTATACAAGAAGCAGCGCTCTCGCCCGTAGATGGGTCAGCGAGCGTAACCCACTGGCTATCTCCGCCGACATGCGGCGAGGTTTATTCACGCTTCAAGCCTTTATGCGCAGAAAGAGCTGGCTGTGAACGGCTCGCCCGGCCAACCGAAGAAATAAGATGTCGGGATGGATGATGGTCGTTCGTCCTACGAATGCAACGCGCGATCATCCGGAGTCTCCCAATGCCTACCATCACCGCCTTCGAAAACTCCCCCGACCGCGGCCGCGGGCAGGCCCGCGACATGCGCGTGCGCTGGGCGTTCGAGGAGGTCGGCCAGCCCTACGACGTTCGCCTCCTCTCCTTCGCCGCGCTGAAGCAGCCGGCGCATCTGGCGCTGCATCCGTTCGGGCAGATCCCGACCTATGAGGATGGTGATCTCGCCTTGTTCGAGTCCGGCGCGATCGTGTTGCACATCGCCGAACGCCACGACGGCCTGCTGCCGCAAGACGCCAATGCGCGCGTCCGCGCGATCGCGTGGATGTTCGCCGCGCTGAGCACGGTGGAGCCGCCGATCGTCGAGCTCACCATGGCGATGCTGTTCGAGCGCGACAAGAGCTGGTACGCGGAGCGCTTGCCCATGCTGCAGGATCGTGTCCGTGTCAGGCTAGGTGAACTGTCCCGCCGTCTCGGCGACGCCGACTGGCTCGACGGCGCCTTCAGCGCCGGCGACCTCATGATGGTGACGGTGCTGCGGCGGCTGAACAATTCGGGCTTGCTGGACGAGTATCCCAAGATCGCCGCCTATGTCGCGCGCGGCGAGGCGCGACCGGCGTTCCGGCGGGCGTTCGATGCGCAATTGGCGGTGTTCGTCGCGGCGTCGCGTTCGTAGCCCGGATGAGCGCATGCGATATCCGGGACTGAGAGTTGACCCGCATGTCGCTGTCGCTCATGCGGGCTACGATCTGGCGAGATGGTGGGCACGGCGCTTTGCGCCTTTGCCCACCCTACGGCAGCTCGCCCTACCGCATCGTGATCGCGAGCCCGCTGAGATCGGCGTTCGCCATCAGGCCGACCTGATGCCCGGTCAGCTCCAGCACCGCGCCCTTCTGGTTGGTCAGCACGATGGCGCGGGCGCCGGCGCCGAGGGCAAGGCCGGCACCGGCGGCACCGTAGACCCCGGCGACGTCGGAGGGGCGGTTGATGTTGCTGACGCGGCCGCGCAGCACGGTCTTGGAGCCGCCGAACACGAGGCCGTAGTCGAGCCCGCCGGTGGAGAGCCCATAATTGCGGCCGCGGAAGTTGAGGACGCCGCTCCCGCCGGAGCCGCCGATGATCCAGCCCGCCTTGTAGATCGTCAGCGTCACGAAACCGCTGTCGGCCTGCGCCGCGGTCGAGAGTCCGGCCAGGGCGGGGATGGCGACCAGCGCGGCGCGGAAGGTGGATGCGAGCTTCATGGATGTCTCCGGGGGCTGTCTCTTAGGGGGAATCGAATCAGACGAAGGGAATGTACAGGAGGGATCGGGGCGGCAACATGATGGAAAGGCGCACGCTCGGCCCTCATTCTCCGTCATTGCGAGGAGCCCTTGCGACGAAGCAATCCAGAGTGCCTCGGCGGAGAGATTCTGGATTGCTTCGCTGCGCTCGCAATGACGGGGAGGCAGATGCGGTCCCCTCGCCACACGCGGGCCAGACGCAGGAAGCCGCGCTGCCGCTGACGATGACAGGCATGAGGCCACCATGTTCCTGTTTCGCCCGAGCAAGCAACCAAGCATTTCGCCGATTCCGCACCCGGAATATCCAATGATTTCCATCTCATCCCTACTGTGCATGGGGTTGTTTTCGCATTTTTTGTTTTGAGAGGCCCCCGCCTGCCGCTACGCTTCTGGCGTCAACGACGTCCGAGGTGATCCCATGCCGATCCAGCATTTCGCGCCCCCGCCGCACGTCAAGGCGCCGCCGCTGTCCTTTGCGACGCGCGTCGGCGATCTCCTGTTCATCTCGGGCATTCCCGGCTTCGATGCCCATGGCGCGCTGCCGGACGGTTTCGAGGCGCAGTTCGCCAATGTCGTCGTCAACATCAAGCGCGTGCTGGACGAGGCCGGCGCCACCTTCCGCGACCTCGCCAAGGTCAACGTGCTCTTGACCCGCGGCTCCGACGTCGCCGCCATGAACGCGCTCTATGCCGGCGCCTTCGGCCCGCCGCCCTACCCGGCGCGCACCACCTGCGTGGTGCAGGCGCTGCCCGATCCAAAGATGCTGATCGAGATCGAGGCGGTGGCCTCGCTGGCGAAGGGCTAGTCCGAACGGCGGACGGCCGGCTGACATATCCGTGATCGACCGCCGCCCGGCTTGCCAGCCGCACTGTTTTGCCGCACCAGTTTTGCTCTCACCTTCCCCGTCAGGAGATATTTCATGCGCCGCGTTCTCGCCCTCTGTGCCGTCGCCGGCATCGCCACCTCCGTGTTCGCCGTGCCCGCCTCCGCCAAGGTGGGCTATTTCGTGATCCGCTGGGACAACACCGGCATCTGCCAGGTCTGGAACGAGGACCTGCAGGTCAAGCCGCTCCAATGGGGCGTGTCGACCTACAAGGTCGTCAGCAAGCCGCTCCCGACCTTCCAGCAGGCGTCCGACCTCCAGATCAAGTTGCGCGGCGAGCGCCGCTGCACGCTCTAGGCTCGCCCCCCACAGACGCGGATCTCAAGGGCGGATCGCGCGGGCGGTCCGCCCTTTATCTTTTGCGGGACCGCGCATTTCCGTCCCCTATCGGCCACCTCCCGCGCGCGTTCGTTGAACCTGATCGGCAGGCGGAACTACTCACATCTTGTCCGGGACGCATCCACCAAGAGCGTCCGGCACCCGCCCTCCCCGTCATTGCCGGGAGGCGCATCACATCATTCATTTGAGGAGCTGATCATGCGTCGTATTTCCGTGCTGTGCGCTGCCGCCGGCCTCGCCGTCACCGCCTTCGTCGCGGCGAGCCCCGCCGAGGCCAGCTATCACCTGATCCGCTGGCAGGACACCGGCTTCTGCCAGATCTGGGACGAGAGCATCCCGACCACGCCGTGGCCGGCCGGCTATCATCGCGCCAGTGCAAGCGTGCCGACCTTCATCGACGCGCTCGCGGTGAAGGACGCCGCGCTCAAGAGCGGCAGCTGCACCTGGTAAGAATTCGATCGGCGGACGAAGAGCCGGGCAAGGACGCGGGCATGCGTCCTTGCCCGGTATTTTGCTGTAGCCCGGATGAGCGAAGCGACATCCGGGACTCGGCCTATCCACCCGCTCTGCGCTAAGCGCGTTCACCGAACGCACCCCCACTCTCGCCGACCTCTCCGGCCCAATCCTCCGCCAGCATCCCGCTCCTGACATAGCGGTGAAAGGACGAATGTGGCCAATCACGAACGCGCCGAACGTAGCCATGTTTGACCGGATTGAAGTGCGCGTAATCGATATGACGAGCGAAGTCGGCCTCGTCACGAATCGTGTGTTCCCAGTAGCGTCGTTGCCACAGTGCCAGTTCTCCATTGGAATGGCGGGCAATCTCGACGCCCTCGCGAAGCAGAGCACTGCTGAAATGTCCCTTGATCCTCCGCCAACGTCCCGCAAAATCAGCATCGTCAGACGGGAGTGTCATAACGACGTGCAGATGATCCGGAAGGATCACGATCGCATCAATCTCGAACGGGCGTTGCCTCCGAGTGGCTCGAAAGGCGTTGCGCAAGGCATCGACGTTTTCGATAAGGAGATTCGATCGACGGTCGAAAAGGGTGACGGTGAAAAAGTAGGTGCCGCCGGGAAGAAAATTTCTACGGTACAGAACCATGGGCAAGACCTGTCCCGGATGTCGCTTCGCTCATCCGGGCTACAGGATAGCACATGAGGCCTCACGCGTCCTTGTGCGCGGCGGGATGGATCAGGAGATCGCGCGCGGCGGCGAGGTCGATGAAGGCTTGCGCGCTGCCGCCCTGGTCGGGATGCATGCCCTTGGCCGCGCGGCGATAGGCCTGGTTGATGTCCTCGCAGGTGAGCTGCACCGCGAGCGGCAGGCCGAGCACCTTGCGGGCGCGGTCCTCCCTGGACATCTGCTTCGGCATGGCGTTGCGGCGGCCGAAGCGCGGCGCGGTCAGATCATGGACGACCTCGAGCACCACGCCGAGACGGCGCTGCGCCGCCAGCGTGACGCCGTGATCGTCGTTGTCGACCGCCTGGCGCAGCACCGGAAGCGCCTGCTCCGCCGCCTGACGCAGCGTGGCGTCGACGCTCGACCGCGCGATCTCGGCCACGAGCCGGCCCGCCTCGGCGAAGTCGGCGGATGGCGCCGACCGCAGCCGTTCGAGGGCGAGTTTCCAGGAGTCGAGCCGTTCCATCATGCGCGCAACGTTTAGCAACCAAGATCAGTATGCCAAGGCTGCCGTTTCCGACCCCTTAATTTCGAGTTAGCGTTTCGTGAAACTTCGAAACGAAATCGGGAGGAAAATGCCATGGCATTGCTTGCAAACCACATCGCCGTCGTCACGGGCGCCGGTTCCGGCATCGGCCGCGCGATCGCCGCCGGCTATGCGCGCGAGGGCGCGCAGGTGGTGCTGCTCGACGTCAACGCCGAGACCGTCGCGGAGGCCGCGCAGGAGATCCGAAAATCGGGCGGCAAGGCCGAGAGCTTTGCACTCGACGTCACCAGGCGCGAGGATTGCTTCGCGCTGGCCAAGCAGGTCGAGGGCAAGGTCGGGCAGGTCTCGATCCTCGTCAACAATGCCGGCATCACCCGCCGCAACGCCTTCACCGCCGAGACCGAGACGGTGGCGAAGGACTGGAACGACATCATCGCGCTCAACCTCAACGGCGTCTTCAACATGACGCAGGCGTTCCTCGCCCCCTTGCGTGCCAGCAAGGGCCGCATCGTCAATATCGGCTCGATCCAGTCCTTCGTGCATCTGCGCACGCCGAGCTCGGCGGCCTACACCACCTCGAAGCACGGCGTGCTCGGCTTCACCAAGGCGCTCGCGGTCGAGCTCGGCAAGGAAGGCGTGCGCGTCAACGCGATCGGGCCGGGCTTCATCGAGACCAACATCAACGCCAAGGTGCGCGCCACCAATCCGGCGCTGGTGCAGGCCTTCGTCGACCACACCCCGCTGGCGCGCACCGGCAAGCCCGAGGATATCGTCGGACCCGCGCTCTTCCTCGCCTCGGACCTGTCGGCCTTTGTCACTGGAACGATCGTGATGGTGGACGGCGGTTACCGCACGGTGTGACGGAGAACGCTTTCACCACATACACGGTGTCATCACCCGCGAAGGCGGGTGATCCAGTATTCCAGAGACGCCAAACATCCCACGAGGGGCCGCGGCGTACTGGATCGTCCGCTTCCGCGGACGATGACACCGGACTTGTCGCGCGAGATAGGTCCGCATCGCGATGCATCCTGCGCCAATCGCGGCGGCTTCGCGGCATTCCTGGGGTCAATTGGTGGGCGCGCTCCCGATTAACCCTTCATTAACCAAACAGGACCACCGTGAAATTACGGCTTGGGGGTCGTTTGTTCTCGATCCGCTTTCAACGATGGAAGCGGGCGTTGATCGGGGAGTATGTCGATGACCACTGTTCACGTCGCTGCGTCCGGGCCGGGCGCCCAATTTCTTGCCCCAAACCAGATCGTTCCACTTCTGATCGGCGCCACCGTCGACGAGGTCGAGCGCGAGCTCGTGCTGCAGACGCTGGCACGCTGCGACGGCAACCGCACCCGCGCCTCGCGCGTGCTCGGCCTGTCGGTGCGCACGCTGCGCAACAAGATCAAGCTCTACGCCGCCTCCGGCATCGACGTGCCCGCGTATCAGGATTAGCGCGCGAGCACGCGCCGCTGGATCAGTCTGCCGGCGATCACCGCGAGCGCGATCGCCGCGACCGAGCCGGCGATCAATTCGATCGCACGGAGGAAGAAGGCGGTCATGACGGCCCATGACGGTTGCGGCTCGTCGGCGAATGCGACCGGCGCGATGTCGGGCACAAGCAGGTGAGCGAGGCCGATCGCTGCCACCAGGACGGCGGCGAACAGGCAAAAGACTTTCCACGCTGCGCGCATCGGTCGCTCCTCGCAATGGGTGTGGCCGCGTGCGATCGATGGCACGAGGCGTCGCGCCGCAGATTGATGTTGGTCAAGCTTGGCACGACGCGCAGGCGGAATTGCTGCTGTCGTCAAACGACGCTAAGTAGCTTGCTTCCGGTCAAGGGAGCAGCGGCGTGGCAGACGATCAGGGACGACGGCAGGGACCTCAAGGGCCGCGCGGACGACCGGGCGAGCCGGGACGGCCGGGACCGCAGGGTCACCCGGGCCGGCGCGGCCCCGACGGCGCGCGCGGCAAGCCGGGTCCGCAGGGCAAGCCGGGACCGATCGGAAAGGCGGGACCGCAGGGCAAGCCCGGTCCGCAAGGCAAACAGGGTGAAGCCGGGCCGCGCGGGGCGGTCGGCGCGCAAGGTCCCGTCGGACCGCAGGGGCCCGCGGGGTCCCAAGGCCCGCGCGGCGAGCCGGGACCAGCCGGTCAATTGCCTTCGATCGAGCAGGTGCTGCCATGGCTCGAACAGCTGTTCGACGCCTGGGACGAGCGCCGCCGCCAACGCGAGCGCGAAGCCGCCGAGCGCGAAGCGCTGGAGGCCGCCGTGCACGAGCCCGATGAGGCCATCGTCGACGACGAGAGCGACGATGGCGATGGCGATGGCGATGGGCACAAGAAAAAGAAGAAAAAGAAACACAAGAACTAGCCGAGCGCTCATGCCCCGGACGCCGCGCTGCGGAGCGGCACTTCGCACCGCGTCCGGGACACGAGCCAATCAGGACGCGCCGGACGCGTCGTCCTTGCCCGGCAGCAAGCCCATGCGCTCGAACTGCCAGCGCATGGCGCGATACCAGAGATAGCCGACCGCCGCGCCGCACAGGGCGAGGATGATCACGTTGGCGCTCGAGAACGAGCCGCCCCACCACATCATCCACGCTGTCCATAGCAGCGTGAAAACGATGGCACCTGCTTTCAGAGGAAGAAGGGGGCGGCTCATGATCGTGCTCCGGGCTGTCAAAACCCCGGCCGACATCATTGCAACGTCAGGCGCTCCATACCGTGAGCCAGATCACGGAACGCGCGGCCGGCGCCCCTCAAGCGCGATGAGATTTGGATGAATCGTCATCGCGCTTTAGGTTGTTGTTTCCGGAAGACCGCTGCGCACTTTCCCGGATCATGCCCTAACCGAAGCGCAGCCGCGAGCGCTCCCTGGCCCTCTCCGCCTCGACCTCGCGGTCGCGCGCCGGCGCATGGGTGTGCAGCGAGCTCAGCAGTTTCCGCGCGGCCTCCGAGACCTCCGCCACCGCACGATCGAACGCCGCCTCGTTGGCCTGCGACGGCTTGTTGAAGCCGGACAATTTTCGCACGAATTGCAGCGCGCTGGCGTGGATCTCGTCCTCCGTCGCCGGCGGCTCGAAGTTGAACAGCGTCTTGATGTTGCGGCACATGCAGGCCTCTCTCCGGATGTTTCCATGAAGACGATCGGCGGAGCCGAAATCCTACATCCTTCCCGGCATTTCTGCTAAGTTCCGTCGCAACGCGGCCGCTGATGACGAGCCGCAACGGGGAGAGAGACATGAAGGTGCTTTGCGCGGCGCTATCGATCGTCCTGTTGTCCTTTTCGATATCGGCGACGGCCGCCGACCATCCCGCCCCCAGGCAGGGCGACTGGATCGCCAAGGATTTCAAGTTCCACACCGGCGAAGTCATGCCTGAGCTGAAGCTGCATTACACCACCGTCGGCGAGCCCTCAGGCCAGCCGGTGCTGGTGCTGCATGGCACGGGCGGCTCGGGCACCGGCATGCTGGGACCTTCCTTTGGCGGTGAGCTGTTCGGCCCTGGGCAACCGCTCGACGCCGCCAAGTATTACATCATCCTTCCCGACTGCATCGGCCATGGCAAATCGTCGAAGCCGTCCGACGGCATGAAGACGAGCTTTCCGAAATACAATTACGACGACATGGTCGAGGCGCAGTACCGCCTGGTGACGGAGGGCCTCGGCGTCAAGCATTTGCGGCTCGTCATCGGCAATTCGATGGGCGGCATGCACACCTGGCTGTGGGGCGAAAAATATCCGAAGGCGATGGACGCGCTGATTCCGATGGCCTCGCAGCCGACCGAGATGGCCTCGCGCAACTGGATGATGCGGCGGATCATGCTCGACACCATCCGCAACGATCCCGACTACAATGGCGGCAACTACACCAGCCAGCCGCGCATGATGAAGTACGCCGTCACTGCCTACGGCATCGCCAGCATCGGCGGCACGCTGGCCTATCAAGCGCAGGCGCCGACTGCGGCCAAGGCGGACAAGATGGTCGACGACCGGCTGGCGACGCCGATCACGGCGGATGCCAACGACTTCGTCTACCAGTGGGAGTCCTCACGCGACTACAATGCCGGCGAGAAGCTGGAGGCGATCGAAGCGTCGCTGCTCTTGATCAATTCCGCCGACGACGAGCGCAATCCGCCCGAGACCGGCATCACCGACGCGGCCATGAAGCGGGTCAAGAACGGCAAGCTGTACCTGATCCCCGCCAGCACCGAGACACGCGGCCACGGCACCACCGGCAATGCCAAATTCTACGCCGAGCAGGTCAGGCAATTGCTGCAGACCGCGCCGCAGCGGACGATGTAATACGAACAGCAAGACGGCATGTCGAATTCTCGCTTTCGCAAGGCTGCACTCGCATTTCCCGGCGTCATCGAGGGCGCACATCACGGCCATGCCGACTTCCGTATCGGCAAGCGCGTGTTCGCGACGCTGGGTTATCCCGATGACACATGGGGCATGGTGAAGCTCACGCCGGACCAGCAGACCATGCTCGTCGACGCCGAACCGGAGCTGTTTCGTCCGGTCCCCGGCGCCTGGGGCAAGAGCGGCAGCACGAATGTAAAACTGGCAAAGATCGATCCGGTGACATTGCGGAGCGCGCTCGAGATGGCCTGGCGCAACGTTGCACCGAAATCTCTGCTCGCGTCGATCGAGACGCGATCGCGAAGCTGATACCGCATCGCATCATGTGCGGCGCCCAGGGGCCGCATATTATTTGAGCATGCAATGCGCTGACGGCTCGGGCTTAATCGCGTCAACGATACGAATCGGAACGCGACGGAGGATCGCATGCGCAGGCTCGCATTGTGCGTTTGGCTGGCCGCGATGACGGCGCTGACGAGCGCTGCGTTCGCGTTCGACAACGGGCAATACGACCACGTCCCGCCCGACATCCGTGCCTGGTTCAAGAGCGTGATCGCGCCGAACGGTGTGCCCTGCTGCGACATCTCCGACGGCCATCGCACCGACTACGATGTCCGTGGCGGCGCCTATTGGGTGCCGATCGAAGGGCAATGGATGGAGGTGCCCGGACGCGCGGTGATCCGCGATCAGGGCAATCCCGTCGGTCAGGCCGTTGTGTGGTACGTCCACCACCGCGGCGCCATCATCATCAGCTGCTTCGTGCCGGCGGATGCCGTGTAACGGTCTTGATCGATTCCATTGGCTGGCGGCGGCCCGATCGGATAAGTTGCCGCCAATCCGTGCGGAGGTACGCCATTGACCGATCTTTGCGCCGAAGACCTCGCCGCCATCTATGCCAAGCCGAGCCCGCGCGTGATCGCGAAAGCGCGTCCGGCGATCGACGCGCATGCGAAGAAGTTCATCGAGATGTCGCCGTTCTGCGTGCTCGCGACATCCGGAGCGGACGGCAGCGTCGATGCCTCGCCGCGCGGCGGCGGCGTCGGCTTCGTCCACGTCGCAGGTCCGAGCCAGCTGTTGATGCCCGACCGCTCCGGCAACAACCGGATCGACAGTTTCCGCAACGTCGTCGAAGGCTCGGGCTTCGTGCAGCTGCTGTTCTTCGTCCCCGGCATCGACGAGACGCTGCGCGTCGGCGGACGCGGCACGCTGTCGGCCGATCCGGATCTGCTCGCCTCGATGATCGAGTTCGGCAAGCCGCCGCGCGCGGTGCTGAACGTTGCCGTCAGCGAGGTCTATTTCCACTGCGGCAAGGCGCTGATGCGCTCGAAGCTATGGTCGTCGGACAAGGTGGAGCGCTCGGTGATGCCGAGCATCGTCACGGTCATTCACGACCAGACCGGCCTCGGCGAACCGGCGAGCCAGGAGACCGTGGAAGAACTCTACAAGACGCAGTTGTAGTTGGGCGTGGTTCCGCAAACGAACCGTCATGCCCGGGCTTGTCCCGGGCATCCACGTCTGCGTCGCGCGGCAACACGTGGATGGCCGGGTCAAGCCCGGCCATGACGAATGGATGGGCCGGAGCCAGGGCCTAATGCCCCTCGCCCTCGAGCCCGCCGACGTGCTTCTGGGTATAGAGTTCGAGGCCGATGCGGCCGATCAGGTCGAGCTGGGTTTCGAGGAAGTCGATGTGGTGCTCCTCGTCGCTCATCAGCTTCTCGAACAGGTCGCGCGTGACGTAGTCCTTGGCGCCGTGGCAGTAGGTCGCCGCTTCCTGGTAGAGCGCCCGGGCGCTCATCTCGGCGGCGAGGTCGCACTCGATGATCTCCTTGACGTTCTGGCCGATGCGCAGGGGATCGAGCACCTGCATGTTCGGGAACCCGTCGAGGAACAGAATGCGCGCGGTGAGCTTGTCGGCATGCTCCATCTCCTCGATGGACTCCTTGCGCCAGACCTTGGCCATGTCGAGGAGGCCCCAATTGTCGAGGAAGCGGTAGTGCAGCCAGTACTGGTTGATCGCAGTCAGTTCGTGACGCAGCGCCTTATTGAGATAGTCGATAACTTTTGCGTCGCCCTGCATGATTCACTCCAGCTCTTGCATTCCAAATCGGCCCCAAACCGAATTTAGAACGTTTCTAAGTCAGTTTGCGGATAAGGGCAACTGGCTACCGAGACGCAGCCGGGGAAAAGCTCTGCCGATCCGGCGGGAAGAGGTCAGCAGGCCGCGAGGGCGAACTGGGCGGGCTCGGCCGTCTCGTCATTGGCGGCCATCGTGTGGCTGTGCGGGCAGCCCGTACAACAGGACTGGGCGCAGGGGCCAAGGGCTTCGTCGATGATGGTCTTGATCGTCCGCGCACAGCGGCCGCATTCGGCGCTACAGCCGAGGCACCCATAGACCTGCTTGGCATGGCGCACGGCGTCGTCGGACTCGGCGACAGCGGCGCGGATGTCGTCATCGCTCAGCACGTTACAGGAACAAACGATCATGGAAGCGATAGGCCCTTCGGTGATGCGTCATCATCGATATTTAACGGGCCGGCCGGATGCAAAAGGAAAAACCGGTATTTCAAGCTATTCCAAACTGGCCCACGAACAGCCTAGATCGGCTTCAAAACCCGGCGTTGCGCTGAATCAAGATTAGAGCGGATCTAGTCGCCGCCGCCCCCACCACCGTCGCCACCACCTCCACAATCCCCGCCTCCGCCGCCGCTATCGCTGCTGGAACAAGTGCCGCTATCGGTCGAACTCCCCGAACTGTCGCCGGAAAACCAGCTTCCCAGCGCGAACCCGTCATTCGTCCCGCTGTAGGAGGTGTCGCTGCTGCTCCCGCCGTCGCCACCAGCCCCGGCGCGCGAGCGTCGGCGGCGGTTCTGGAGGTGGGTCAACCAGCCATAACCGATCGCAGAAACGATCCCGGCAACGATCAATGCATTTGCCATCGCGTTGCCCATCATCGCCTCCCTGGCAGAGCCCCGGTTCCTATGAATTGGTAGCGCCCGGCAAAGGGGCCGTTCATTGATCATTCGGACGAAGTATGGAACTCTGCCCAGAGCGGTTCCAGCGTGTTTGTACGAAAGGTCAATCCATGAAGAAATTCCTCGTGGCGGTCGCGGCCGTCGCCACCCTGGCCGTCGCGGCCGGAACTCCGGCCCAGGCCCAGCGCGGTGTCGCCGCAGGCGTAGCTGCGGGGATCATCGGTGGCGCCATCGTCGGCGGCGCGCTGGCCTCTCCGTATTACTACGGACCCGGCCCGGGCTATTACGAACCCGGCTATTACCCGCCGCGCTATTATGCGCCGGCTCCCGGCTATGTCGCCGACGGCTATTATGGCGGCGGCTGCGTCTGGCAGAAGCAGCGTTTCTGGGACGGCTATGGCTGGCGCGTTCGCCGCGTCAGGGTCTGTGGCTGAGCCGCCTCGAACCGGCTCACTGCGACGGCTTTCAGCTGCACCGGTTCACTACGGATGCGCCGTTCATCTCGGGGCCTGAAAAACACCGCTTTTTCTCGTCACAGCTCCGTGCGCGTTTACCGTGGATTGACCATTTGCGCGCTTCCTAGCCCGACGGCCAATTCCATCAGAGTGTGCGTGAACCTTTGAAACCCGGGCGCCTCTAACCAGAGGAACCCATCTCCCAGGAGAGCCCTGAGCATGAAGAAGACTCTAGTTGCCGCCCTCACGGTTGCGACGGTCGCCGGATCGCTGGTGACCGCCACCCCGCCCGCCAAGGCCGGTGACAACATTGGCGCCGGCATCGCGGCCGGCCTGATCGGCGGCGCGATCGTCGGCGGCGCCATCGCGTCGAGCCGCCCGGCCTATGGTGGTCCCGTTTACGTGGCCGAGCCCGGCCCGCCGCCCCCGCCCTGCTACTGGCAGCGCCAGCGCTATTGGGACGGCTATGGCTGGGTCGTTCGCCCGGTTCGCGTCTGCTACTGATCTGATCGCACGGCGCTCGCAAGCGCCGCGATCGAAGCCCGGCCGACACCATCGGCCGGGTTTTTTCTTTTGGTCCTGCGCTATCGCCCTGCCTGGATCGAGCGCAGCACCTCTTCGCTCGGCCAGCAATCAACCTTGAGGCCGGCCGACTTCTGATAGGCGCCCAGCGCCGCGCGCGTCTGCATTCCGGCCTTGCCGTCGATCTTGTCCTTGTAGAGCCCGATCCGCGTCAGCCCGCGCTGCATCGTCTCGACATCCTTGGTGCGCAATTGCTTGGAGGCCGACCAGGGCGTTGCGAACGGCTGCGGGTTCGTCATGCGATCGCTGAGATGGCCGACGAACAGCACATAGAGGTCGGAGAAATTGTATTCCTTGATGACGAAGTAGTTCTTCGTGGTCAGGAATGACGGGCCGTAGATGCCCTCGGGCTGCAGCAGCGAGGCCGGCTGTGCCTGCTCCGCCGCGCTCAGGCGCTGGCCACGCACCGGCACGAAGCCTTCGCGCAGCCACTGGCCGATCGGCTTCGTCACCTCGGGCACACCAGCGGTGCAATCGACCTTCGCGGGCGCCTGCACTTCGTAGGCCCAGCGCACGCCGCTCTGCCAGCCCTTGTTGACGAGCTGCTGGGCGGCCGAGGCCAGCGCATCCGGCACCGAGTGCCAGATGTCTTTGCGGCCGTCGCCGTCGAAATCGACGCCGTGCTTGTAATATTCGGACGGCAGGAACTGCGTCAGCCCGGTGGCACCCGCCCAGGACGAGCGCATGTCCTTGCGCGTCACCACGCCCTCGCCGAGGATCTTCAGCGCAAGGATGAACTCGGTGCGGTATTGATCCTTGCGCCGCCCGACATAGGCCTGCGTCGCCAGCACGCGGACCAGATCGTACGGCAGCGTGTAGCGGCCATAATCGGTCTCGCGGCCCCAGATCGCGAGCATGACGGTGGCGGGCACCCCGGAGCTTTTCTCGATCTCGGTCAGCGCGGGCCGATATTTTTGCAGCAGCCGCTGCCCCTCGCCGGCGAGCCGCGCGATCGACGCTTCCCTGACGTAGTCGGCCGGCACCTGCACGAACTCGGCCTGCGACGGCGCGCCGGTCGCAGGCCGGCCCGGCAGAAGCAGGTCGGGCAGCTTGTAATCAGGCTCGAGCCCGCGCGTCTCTCGCTCGAACGTCGCGCGCGAGACGCCTTCGGCCTGCGCCTCCGGCCAGAGCGAGGCGATGAACTGGGTGAAGGCGGCATCAGTGGCGCGGGCGGACGACCAGCCGCAGGTGACCGCGATCACCGCAGCGATGAGCGCCCGCCGCATCATGCCGCCATCACCGCGTCAGCTTCTTGTACTTCACGCGGTGCGGGATGATGCTGTCCTGGCCGAGCCGGCGCATCTTGTCCTTCTCGTAGTCCTGGAAGTTGCCTTCGAACCATTCGACATGGCTCTCGCCTTCGAAGGCCAGGATGTGGGTCGCGATGCGGTCGAGGAACCAGCGATCGTGGCTGATGATGACGGCGCAGCCGGCAAAATCCTCCAGCGCCTCCTCGAGCGCGCGCAGCGTGTCGACGTCGAGGTCGTTGGTCGGCTCGTCGAGCAGCAGCACGTTGGCGCCGGACTTCAGCATCTTGGCCAGATGCACGCGGTTGCGTTCACCGCCGGAGAGCGCACCGACCTTCTTCTGCTGGTCCGCACCCTTGAAGTTGAACGACGAGCAGTAGCCGCGCGAATTCACTTCCTTCTTGCCGAGCAGGATCAGCTCGTTGCCGCCGGAGATTTCCTCCCACACGGTCTTCTTGCCGTCGAGCGCATCGCGCGACTGATCGACATAGCCGAGATGCACGGTCTCGCCGACCGTGATCGTGCCTGCGTCCGGCTTCTCCTGGCCCGTGATCATCTTGAACAACGTGGTCTTGCCGGCACCGTTGGGGCCGATGACGCCGACGATGCCGCCGGGCGGCAGCTTGAAAGTGAGATTGTCGATCAGGAGGCGATCACCGAAGCCTTTGCTGAGCCCCTCGAAATCGACCACGTTGGCGCCGAGCCGCTCGGCAACGGGAATGATGATCTGCGCGGTCTGGGTCTGCTTCTCGCTTGCCTGCTTGAGCAGCTCCTCATAGCGCTGGTAGCGCGCCTTGGACTTGGCCTGGCGCGCTTTCGGCGAGGACGCGACCCATTCCTGCTCGCGGGCGAGCGTCTTCTGGTGCGCGGCGTCCTCGCGTCCCTCCTGCTCCAGACGCTTCTGCTTCTGCACCAGCCAGGACGAGTAATTGCCCTCATAGGGGATGCCGCGGCCGCGGTCGAGCTCGAGGATCCAGCCCGTGACGTTGTCGAGGAAGTAGCGGTCGTGGGTCACGATCAGGATCGCGCCGGGATAGTTGCGCAGGTGCCCTTCCAGCCACGACACCGACTCGGCGTCGAGATGGTTGGTGGGCTCGTCCAGCAACAGCAGTTCGGGCTGGTCGAGCAGCAGCCGGCACAGCGCGACGCGGCGGCGCTCACCGCCCGAGAGCTTGGTGACGTCGGCATCATCGGGCGGACAGCGCAGCGCGTCCATGGCCTGGTCGACTTTGCTGTCGAGATCCCAGAGGCCCTGGGCCTCGATCTCGTCCTGCAGCTTCGTCATCTCGTCGGCGGTCTCGTCGGAATAGTTGACCGCGAGCTCGTTGTAGCGATCGAGGATCGCCTTCTGCTTGGCGACGCCCCGCATGACGTTCTCGCGCACCGAGAGTGCAGGGTCGAGCTGCGGCTCCTGCTCGAGATAGCCGACGCGGGCGCCCTCGGCGACCCAGGCCTCGCCGGTGTATTCCTTGTCGAGCCCGGCCATGATCTTGAGCAGGGTCGACTTGCCCGAGCCGTTGACGCCGAGCACGCCGATCTTGGCGTCCGGGTAGAACGACAGATGGATGTTATCGAGCACCTTCCGGGTCGGGTAGCTCTTGGTCAGGCCCTGCATGAAATAGATGAACTGGCGCGCCATCGGTCCCGAAAACCTTCGATTTGAGGAAATTTGCTTCGCCAGCGATGTAGCGATCCCGTCCCGAAAGGGCAACGTTTTCCGTCCGTTCACCACGGATGAATACGGTCCGGACACCATCTCGCCCTGATCCGGACAATTGAAACTATCTTTTAATGAATTAGGCAAAAGCTCGGTTTCGCGCGGAAACAGCGCCACCCGCCAGAATGAACGGGAGCACAGCGAGGCCGCATCATGGCTCTGATCGAGACCCATTCTCTTCCTGTTCCGGCAGAAGCCGGCCACGTCTCCGACTTCGCCTCGGAGATCAAGGGATTCTGGAAGCGCTTCTTCGCCACCGCCTTCAATCCCTACCGGCCCGAACTGCACTACATGCGCGGCCCCGGCCCCGCCTGGCGCGCCAAGCACGGCATGGATGCGCCGTTCCGGCTGAAGCCCCGCGATCTCTAAAGCGCCCGCTCTGCTGTCGGATTTTTGAAGACGCAGGCGGCTTGCGCGCTGGTGCGATTGCGCGCAACCATGGCCCGGTTCCGACGACGGCGCTGGCCCGGCGCCCTCACCTCTCGCCATGGATGAACGCTGATGAGCCGGCTGCGCTGTGCAATTCTCGACGACTATTTCAACCTCGCGCTCGACGTTGCCGACTGGCAGAAACTGTCCGACCGCGTCGACGTCACCGTGTTCAGCCATCCCTTCGCTTCCGAACGGGCCGCGGCCAGCGCGCTGGCCGACTTCGAGATCATCTGCGCGATGCGCGAGCGCACGGCGTTTCCCAGGACCCTGTTCGAGAGCTTGCCGAAGCTGAAGCTGCTCTTGACGTCAGGCATGCGCAATGCCGCGATCGACCTGGAGACCGCCAAGGCGCGCGGCATCGTCATCGGCGGCACGCAATATTCCCGCGATCCCACCGCGCCGCTGACCATGGGCCTGATCCTGGAGCTGACCCGAGGCATCGGCCGCGAGAATGCGCGCATGCATGCCGGCGAGCCCTGGCAGACCTTTGCCGGCGTCGAGGTCGAGGGCATGACGCTCGGAATCGTCGGGCTCGGCAAGCTCGGCAGCAAGATGGCCGGGATCGCCAAGGCGTTCGGCATGAACGTGATCGCCTGGAGCCCGAACCTGACGCCGGAGAAATGCGCAGGCGCCGGCGTCGGCTACGCCACCAAGGAGGAGCTGTTCGCCAAGGCCGATATCGTCACCATCCATGTCGTGCTGAGCGAGCGCTCGCGTGGTCTCGTCAGCCGCGAGGACCTCGCCCGGATGAAGCCGACGGCGTTCCTCGTCAACACTGCCCGCGGGCCGATCGTGGACGAGCAGGCGCTGCTCGAGGCGTTGCAGCAGCGCAGGATCGCAGGCGCCGGTCTGGACGTGTTCTCGGTCGAGCCGCTGCCGGTCGAGCATCCCTTCCGCAAGCTCGACAACCTCGTGCTGACGCCGCATCTCGGCTACGCCACCAAGGACGGCCTGCGCATCCATTACGGCCAGATGGTCGAGGCGATCGATGCCTTCACTGAGGGCGGCGAGTTGCCGCGCAGGCTGGCCTGAAACGACAATGGGCGTGCCAAGGCACGCCCATTGCAGTTTGCACTCTATCTCGCAGCGCTTAGCGCACGGTCACCGGCGCGGGCAGCGGCGGGACCACCGTCGGCTGCGTGCCCGGGACAGGCCCGGCCTGGGCGGCCATCGGAGCCGGACCGGCAGCAGCACCGGACGCTGGCGCGGCGGACGCAGTCGCCGTCCCCGGCGGCGGGCCGCCCGGCATCACGACCACGCGGGTGCCGACCTTGACCCGATCGAACAGGTCGGAAACGTCCTCGTTCAGCATGCCGATACAGCCCGACGAGACGAACTTGCCGATGGTCGAGGGCTGGTTGGTGCCGTGGATGCGGTAGACGGTCGAGCCGAGATACATCGCGCGCGCCCCTAACGGATTGCCCGGGCCGCCCGCCATGAAGCGCGGCAGATAGGGCTGGCGTTCGATCATCTCGGTCGGCGGATGCCAATCCGGCCATTCGGCCTTGCGGGTGATCTTCTGCACGCCGGTCCAGGTGAAGCCGTCGCGGCCGACGCGCACCCCGTAGCGGATCGCGCGGCCATTGCCGAGCACATAGTAGAGATAGGTGTTCGGCGTATCGACCACGAGCGTGCCGGCCGGCTCCTTGGTCTGGAACGAGACCTCCTGGCGGCGCAGGTTCGGCGGCAGCTGCACCGGCGCAGCATCGGGCTGCTCCTCGGGCGGCAGCGCGGCCAACGTGATCGGCCTTCCGTCGGCGCCGACGGGCGGCTGCCCGGCCTGGACCGTTCCGGTGGCGGCGGGACCGCCGACAGCCTCCGGCGGACGCAGGCCATCATTGACAGGAGCCTGCTGGCCCGGGCGATCGGCGTAGATCACCTGCGGCGGACCGGCGGGGCGGCCGTAGCGGGGATCATCGGGCGACATCACGGGGCCCTGCGGCGGCGCAGCCGAATAGACCGGCGCGCCAGCGGGGCGGCCATAGCGCGGATCGTCCGGCGACATCACCGGGCCCTGGGGCGGGGCTGCCGAATAGACCGGGGGCGCGCCGAGCGGGCGGCCATAGCGCGGATCGTCGGCCGGGCCGGGCGGCGGCAACGATGCATGCGGCATCGCGTCGTCGTCATCGTCGAGCGCGTCGAAATTGGGCGTGCGGTCGCCGGGCCGATACTCGGCCGGGGCGCCGTAGCCCGGCACCTGCTGGACCGGATAGCTCTGAGCCTGCGCGAGCGAGGTTCCCGCCGCAGCGACTGTTGCGGCAGCGCATATCGTCAGAAAATGTTTGATCATCATCGCTCTTGTATAGTCCCCAAGCCCGACCGGCCCGTTAACGGCCAGATGACGGAAGATAGCGGCACATTCAAGACATATCAGGCTTATTTGAGCCGGATTTGCCGTTTTGTGATCCGCAAGACTACCGTTGCCCCGTTGCATCACGGGGCGAAAATCGCATCGCGCCCCGGCTTGCCTGACAGATCGGCTCCGAATTTAGCGGAACGGCTCGAAATCGTTGCGGTATGTTCGAATCAGCCTGATTCGCCGCCGATTTGAGCTCCTGCTCCCCGCGCGGCGAACACGGCAAACAGTACCGTCACCGCGTTCAGATGGCTCATGGGCCCTGGCACCCCACGCCGCCGGGGCGGAAATTCGCACCCCTTCGATGCTTCCCGGCTTTCGCTTCCTGTTTGCCGCGATCCTGCTGTCAACCTCCATCCTGGTGTTCGGCCTGGGCGCCGCCGCGCTGCTACGCGCGAGCCACGAGCAGTATGTCAGCAACCCGTCCTGGCGGAACGGCCCGCAGGAGCAGATGTTCGCGCAAGCTTCCGAGCCTGCCCAGCCGGTGCTCGCGGTCCTCCGCGCCGAGCCGGAGGTCACGGCCGAACCCGAGCCGTCGATCCGCGACCAGGTGCCGACCATTGGACTGCCCGCCACCGATCCGGAGCAGGTCGCCGCGCTGACCGAGGCTGACGTCCTGACGCAGGCCGCTGCGCCTCCGGCGGAAGCGGCGGCTGTCGAGCCGGCCAAGTCCGAGACCACGGCGGACGCCACTGCGCCAGCCCCGGCCGACACGCTCACCCCAGCCGACGCGACGGCCTCGATTCCCGACGCCAAGCCGGACGTTACGCCTGCCGCTGTCGCGACCGCCAGCGAGCCGGCACCGGTCGATCCCAGTGCCGCCCTCGCCTCCTCGGCGCCCGACGTCGCTTCAAGCAAGCTGGCCGCGCTGAACGATCCGGCGACGACGGCCGTGAAGGACGCGCCGGCGAAGGCCAAGGTCGATAGCAAGCCCGAGAGCAAGGCCGACGACAAGGCGACCAAGCGCAAGGCGAAGGCGAAGAAGCCGCACCGCGTGGTGCGGCGCCCGCCGCCTCAGCAATTGCAGCAGCAGCTCGATCCGTTCGGTCAGCAGCAACCGGCCTTCGCGACGACGACCGCGCGCACGCGCTGAGGCGCCTTCCTTGCGGCCCTGCAATCGTTTCGAACATCGTCATGCCCGGGCTTGTCCCGGGCATCCACGTTCTTTGTGCCGCGCCTCAAGACGTGGATGGCCGGGTCAAGCCCGGCCATGACGATGTGGAAATAGCGAGGCTACGCCGGACCGGTCGCGATGGCCGGGCCGCCCTCCTGGCCCCATTCCGACCAGGAGCCGTCATAGAGCGCGGTGTCGGTGATCCCCAGGCGGTAGAGCGCAAGCGTCAGCACGCCGGCGGAGACGCCGGAGCCGCAGCTCGTGACGATCGGCGCATCGAGCTTGACGCCGGCGCCCGTGAAGGCGGCGCGCAGCTCCTCGAGCGGCTTCATCGTGCCGGTCGCGGCGTCGAACAGCAGATTATACGGCACGTTGCGGGCGCCCGGGATGTGGCCGGAGCGGATGCCCGGACGCGGCTCGGGCGCGCGGCCCTCGAAACGGTCGGCGGCGCGCGCGTCGATCACCTGCTCGGCACGGCTTTCGACATTGGCGATGAGCTGCTGCATGCTGCGCACGCGCTTCGGGTCGAAGCTCGCCTTGAACGTCGCCGGCTTCGGCTTCACCTCGCCGCTCTCCACAGGGCGCCCCTCGGCGCGCCATTTCTTCAGGCCGCCATTGAGGATGCGCACGTTGTCGTGGCCGAACGCCAGGAACATCCACCACGCGCGCGGCGCGGCGACCCAGCCGCCGGCATCGTAGAGCACGACGGTGTCGCTATTGCCGATGCCGAGATTGCCGACGTCGCGGCCGAACTGCTCGGCGCTCGGATACATGTGCGGCAGCGGGTTGGAATGGTCCGACACCGCATCGACGTCGAAGAACACAGCGCCCGGCAGGTGCGCGGCGAGATAATCGTCCTTTGGCAGCGGCAGCACGCCGGGCAGCTTGAAGCTGGCGTCGAGGATCTTGACGTTGGCCTCGCCGATATGGGCGGCGAGCCATTCGGTGGAGACGAGGGGGTCGGTGGCGGTCATTCGCTATTTCCTTGTCATTCCGGGGCGTGCGCAGCACGAACCCGGAATCCATCGTGCGGCAGTGTCGGTCGATGAATGGATTCCGGGCTCGCCCTTCGGGCGCCCCGGAATGACGGTGAGAGAGAGGCCCTCACCCCTTCTTCTTCGGCTCCCACTTCTCCGTCGGGCCGCCGGCATCGCGCCAGGCGGCGTAGCCGCCGGCGATGTGGGCGACGGGCTTGAGGCCCATGTCCTGCGCGGTCTTGGCGGCGAGCGCGGAGCGCAGGCCGCCGGCGCAGTGGAAGACGAACTTCTTGTCCTCCTGGAAGATCGGCTTGGCGTAGGGGCTCTGCGGATCGATCCAGAATTCGAGCATGCCGCGGGTGCAGGCGAAGGCGCCGGGAATGCGGCCGTCGCGCTCGATCTCGCGGGGGTCGCGGATGTCGACGATGACGACGTCGCCGTTCTTCGATATCTCGATGGCGTCCTTGGCGGTGAGCGTCTCGATCTCGGCATTGGCCTCGTCGATCAGCGCCTTGATGCCGCGGGTGATGTTTTGGGGCATGTGGTTCTCCCTTCTCGTTGTCATTCCGGGGCGATGCGCAGCATCGAGCCCGGAATCCATTCATCTACACGGACTGTGGCCCGATGGATTCCGGGCTCGCGACTTCGTCGCGCCCCGGAATGACGACGGGAGACATCAGTGCGTCAATTCCTTCATCGCAGCTTCCAGCCCCTCGATCGTGATCGGATACATCCGGCCCGCGAAGATGCGCTTAATGATGGTAGTGGATTCCGAATAGTCCCAGTGCTTCTGCTGCACAGGGTTCAGCCACACCGCATGCGGATAGGTGCGGATGATTCGGTCGAGCCAGACCGAGCCGGGCTCCTCGTTGACGTGCTCGACCGAGCCGCCGGGCACCATGATCTCGTAAGGCGACATCGAGGCGTCGCCGACGAACACGATCTTGTAGTCGTGCGGGTATTTGTGCAGCACGTCCCAGGTCGGCGTGCGGTCGGTGAAGCGGCGCTTGTTCTGCTTCCACACGCCTTCATAGAGGCAATTGTGGAAGTAGAAATATTCCATGTGCTTGAACTCGCTCTTCGCCGCCGAGAACAGCTCCTCGACCTGCTCGATATGCATGTCCATGGAGCCGCCGATGTCGAAGAACACCAGGAGCTTCACCGCATTGCGCCGCTCGGGGCGCATGTGGACGTCGAGATAGCCGTGATTGGCGGTCTCGCGGATCGTGGTGTCGAGATCGAGCTCGTCCGGCGCGCCGGTGCGCGCGAATTTGCGCAGCCGGCGCAGCGCCACCTTGATGTTGCGGATGCCGAGCTCGACATTGCCGTCGAGGTCTTTGAACTCGCGCTTGTCCCACACCTTCACGGCGCGGTTGTTGCGGTTCTTCTCCTGGCCGATGCGCACGCCTTCGGGATTGTAGCCGTGGGCGCCGAACGGCGAGGTGCCGGCGGTGCCGATCCACTTCGAGCCGCCCTGGTGCCGGCCCTTCTGCTCCTCTAGCCGCTTCTTCAGGGTCTCCATGAGCTTGTCCCAGCCCATGGCCTCGATCTGCTTCTTCTCTTCTTCCGTCAGGTATTTCTCGGCGAGCTTCTTCAGCCATTCCTCGGGGATCTCCGCCTTCTCCATGGCATCCAGGAGATTCTCGAGCCCCTTGAACACCGTGCCGAAGACGCGGTCGAACTTGTCGAGATTGCGCTCGTCCTTCACCAGCGAGGCGCGCGACAGGTAATAGAAGTTCTCGACCGTGTAGTCCGCAAGGTCGGCGTCGAGCGCCTCCATCAGCGTGAGGTATTCGCGCAGCGTCACAGGGACCTGCGCGTCGCGCAGAGAGGTGAAGAATTGCAGGAACATGAGTGACAGATTGCCCGTCGGGGGGCGAACGTCAAGGGGCGCTCCACCTCTCCCCGCTGGGGAGAGGTGAGCCGCGCCGATGGATCGAGCGATTCAGCGTGGACCCGGATGCTTTTTGCTCTAGAATTGGCGTCCTCACGGGGTTGTTTTGGGGACGTATGCAATGGGAATTCTCGCAGCGCTCATTATCGGCGCGATCGCAGGCTGGCTCGCGGGCAAGATTGTCCACGGGGCGGGATTTGGGCTGGTCGGCAACATCGTCGTCGGCATCATCGGCGCGCTGGTTGCGAGCTGGGTGCTGCCCCAGCTCCACATCCAGCTCGCCTCCGGCACGGTCGGCGCCATCGTGGACGCCACCATCGGCGCGGTGATTGTGCTCGTCATCCTTTCGCTGATAAAACGGGTCTGAAAGCCTGACCGAACCAGGAACGGCCGCCATGTGCGGCCGTTCGCTTGTCGTGACCAAGGCAACGAATTGGCATTGCCTCACGACGACGACCAACAAGGACGCGCGATGAAATTTACCGGCACCAAGGACTATGTTGCGACCGACGATCTCAAGGTGGCCGTCAACGCCTCGATCGTGCTGGAGCGCCCGCTGCTCATCAAGGGCGAGCCCGGCACCGGCAAGACGGTGCTGGCGGAGGAAGTGGCGAAGGCGCTGAACGCGCCGCTGCTGACCTGGCACATCAAGTCCACCACCAAGGCGCAGCAGGGCCTCTACGAATACGACGCGGTGTCGCGCCTGCGCGACAGCCAGCTGGGCGATGCGCGCGTCTCCGACATCAGGAACTACATCAAGCGCGGCAAGCTGTGGGAGGCCTTCACCGCCGAGCAGCGCCCGGTGCTCCTGATCGACGAGATCGACAAGGCCGACATCGAATTCCCCAACGACCTCTTGCTCGAGCTCGACCGCATGGAATTCCATGTCTACGAGACCGGCGAGACGATCAAGGCCAAGCAGCGCCCGATCATGATGATCACCTCCAACAACGAGAAGGAACTGCCGGACGCCTTCCTGCGCCGCTGCTTCTTCCACTACATCAAGTTCCCCGACGCCGACACGATGGGCCGCATCGTCGACGTCCACTTCCCCGGCATCAAGAAGCGCCTCGTCGAGGAAGCGCTGCGCATCTTCTTCGAGGTACGCGAGGTGCCCGGCCTGAAGAAGAAGCCGTCGACCTCGGAGCTGCTGGACTGGCTCAAGCTGCTGCTCAACGAGGACATGAGCGTCGAGCAGCTGCGCGAGCGCGACCCGCGCAAGCTGATCCCGCCGCTGCACGGCGCGCTGCTCAAGAACGAGCAGGACGTGCATCTGTTCGAGCGGCTGGCGTTTTTGAGCCGACGGGAAGTGTAGGCGGGCGTTCGCGTTCCGCCGCTAGTCCCGTCATCCTGAGGTGCGAGCGGCGCGATGCAGAGCATCGCGCCGGGAGCCTCGAAGGATGAACGGCCAAGATGCCACAGGGGCCGTCGCCCTTCGAGGCTCGCCGAAGAGGCGAGCGCCTCAGGGTGACGGGGAGAGACAAGCGCTCGCGGCCTCCACACTCGCATCCTGGTCGCAGACACGCCTTCGCAGCCTCGCGGCGCATTTCGCCCGAGCTTTGCTCTCATTCCTCGCCCCAAAAGAAAGAGGGCGCAGGGAAGGCCGGGTGCTGACAACGCACCCGCGGTCTGCTGCGCAAGACGCACACGCAAGACAAACCGCACAGCAGCATACAGGTGGTGCCAATCACTCGGCCTTCCCTGCGCGATGGTCGGACGGCTTATGCCGTGCTCTCCCGGGAGCCGAACTTTCCTTCTGGCCTCCCTCGCCGCTCGAATTGACGATGCCGTCCACCCGGTTGGGCTCGCGCGCATCTTCGATACGGCTTGACCGTAGCAACGACGGCCAGGACCACACGGTTTTGCCGTACGCGCACAGCGCCGTTCGTCTGCACGCGGCCGCGGACTCACAGGGACTACCCGCCCTGCCCGCTACTATCTCGTGCCGACGCTGCCGCGTCCACCGCAACCCGGCCCGCGTTTCGAACGACTCGCGAACCGCCCCTCTTCCTCGGGCCGGGCTGTTTCGGGTTATGCCGCAATTCCGAATTTCGGTAAAGTGGAATATTTTCGCGCGGAGGGGTTGACTGCCGAGCGACACAGCAAGCTTGTAGGGTGGGCAAAGGCGCTTGCGCCGTGCCCACCACCTCTACAATATCGCAACAGCTCGTAGGATGGGCAGAGCGCAGCGAAACCCATCATCTTACCACGCTCGCCAAGGCGCGATGGGTTTCGCTGCGCTCTACCCATCCTACGGCTGCATCAATTGCGCTCTCCGAATTGGGCATCGTCGTCGCATTGCGACAGATCGCCAGCCCAATCTGGCGGGTAAATACCGAGCTCCACGTGGCGATGGAAGGATGACGGCGCCCAATCGCGGACGCGATTGACCAGTCCGTGCTTGACGGGATTGATGTGCACGTAATCGATATGCCGGGCGTAATCTTCCTCGTTGCGGATTGTGTGTTCCCAGTAGCGGCGCTGCCAGATGCCGCGCTCGCCTTTGGCGGCCCGGCTCGGCGATACTGGTTCGACGTCGTCGAGACTGCGAGAAAAGGCGGATTTGATCTGCCTCCATCGCATTGCGAAATCCGCATCGCCGTTCGGCATCGTCCAAACCGTGTGAAGGTGCTCGGGCAGCACCACGATCGCATCGATTGTGAAGGGGTGACGCCGGCGGGTTTGGCGAAAGGCGGCGCGCAGCAGATCGACATGCGCGGTCAGCAATGAGAGATTTCGATCCGCCAGGTTGACGGTGAAGAAGTAACTTCCGCCGGGGACGAAGTTGCGCCGATAGGAGGTCATGCCGCACCGTAGCACAACTCAAGATCGAGTTCATGCGGCTTGTAGGATGGGTAGAGCGCAGCGAAACCCATCATCGTTCAGCACTCGCCGAAGCACGATGGGTTTCGCTGCGCTCTACCCATCCTACGAGATGTCACGCCACCGCCGTGTCCGGAATCCTTGCGGCTTCCATCGGTGCCTTGCCGCGGATCAGATCCGAGGCGCGGTCGGCGATCATCATGGTCGATGCGTTTAAGTTCGCCGAGATCATGCGCGGCATCACAGAGGCATCAATGACGCGCAGGCCCTCGAGACCATGGACGCGGAGCTGGTCGTCGACCACCGCCCAGGTCGAGTCCGCCGGGCCCATGCGGCAGGTGCAGCCGGGGTGGAAGGTGGTGGTGCCGCGCTCGGTGGCGGCGTGCAGGAATTCGTCGTCGGTGTTGACGTTGGGGCCGGGGAAATCCTCGTAGGCGTAATAGGGGGAGAGCGGCGCGGATTTCAGCAGGCGCCGTGCCAGCTTCATGCCGCCGACGATGACGCGGCGGTCGAGCTCGGCGTCGAGATAGTTGGTCTGGATGATCGGCGGCGCGAACGGATCGTTCGAGCGGATGCGGACATAGCCGCGGCTCTCCGGACGCTGCTGCCAGGACGCCACGGTCATGCCGGGCTCGTCCTCGAGCTGGCCCTGCACGCCTTCCTTGTAGGACGCCGGCGTGAAGGTGAGCTGGAGATCGGAGCTCTCCGCGCTCTCGCCGGAGTGCCAGAAGCAATAGACCATGGTCGGCGACAGCGAGAGCAGGCCGCGGCGCGCGGTGGCCCATTTCAGCGCCTCGATCCACAGCGAGAAGCCGCGGCGAAGCTCGTTGATGGTCTTGATGTCTTTTACGCGCGCCACCGTGCGCGGCGCGTAGTGATCCTGAAGGCCTTCGCCGACGGGAAGCGCGTGACGCACGGCGATGCCGTGCTGCTGCAGCAGATCGGGCGAGCCGATGCCGGAGAGCTGCAGGAGCTGCGGCGAATTATAGGTGCCGCCGGACAGGATCACCTCCTTGTTGGCGCGCACCTCCACCGGTGTGCCGCCGCGGCCGCCCTTCATGTAGCGCACGCCGACGGCGCGCTTGCCTTCGAAGATGATCTCGGTTGCGTGCGCATGGGTGCGCACATGCACGTTCGGCCGCTTCATCGCCGGCTTCAGGAACGCGGTCGAGCCGGAGACGCGCAGGCCCCTCTCGATGGTGCGCTGGCAGTAGGAGACGCCTTCCTGGGTCTTGCCGTTGTAATCGGGGTTGCGGGGAATGCCGAGCGAGACCGCGCCTTCCATGAAGGCTTCGCAGAGCGGATCGCGCCAGTCCATGGTGGTGACGGTGAGGCTACCCTCGCGGCCACGATAGGTGTCCTCGCCTTCGCCGACGCGCTTCTCCAGCCGGCGGAAGTAAGGCAGCACGTCGGCATAGCCCCAGCCGCGATTGCCCATCTGCGCCCAGGTGTCGAAATCCATGCGCTGGCCGCGATTGTAGATGTGGCCGTTGATCGAGGACGAGCCGCCGAGCGTCTTGCCGCGCGGCGCATAGATGCTGCGCCCGCCGGTCCAGGGCCCCGGCTCCTGCTGGTAGGCCCAGTTGATGCTCTTCATGTGGAAAGTCTTGATGAACCCCGCCGGCAGATGGATGTAGGGATGCCAGTCGGAAGGCCCGGCCTCGAGCACGCAGACGCTGACGTTCGGGTCTTCGCTGAGCCGGCTGGTGAGCACGCAACCGGCGGAGCCCGCGCCGATGATCACATAATCAAATCTATCCATGGTGGCGTCCTTAGCGCGCGATGATTGCCGAATGGATGGTGCCGGCCACGAGCTCGCTCCAACCTCGCCCGCTTGCGGGGGAGGTCGGCGCGTAGCGCCGGGTGGGGGCTCTCTCCACGCGGAGAGTCCCACCGCGGAGGCACCCCCTCCCCAACCCTCCCCCGCAAGCGGGAGAGGGAGCGCAGTGCGACCGCGGATGCACCGAACCAATCACGCTCATGACTAGCGCGGCTTGTCGTTGAGTTGAAATTCCAGATGCGCCTGCACCGTCGGCCATTCGGCGGCGGTGATGCTGTAGACCACGGTATCGCGCAGCGTCCCGTTCGGCGCGATCTGGTGACTGCGCAAAATGCCGTCCTGCTTGGCGCCGAGACGCTCGATGGCGCGGCGGCTCTGATGGTTGAAGAAATGCGTACGGAACTCGACCGCGATGCAGCTCAGCGCCTCGAAGGCGTGCCGGAGCAAGAGCAGCTTGCACTGCGTGTTGAGCGGGCCGCGCTGTGCGCTCTTGCCATACCAGGTCGAGCCGATCTCGACGCGGCGGTTGGCGGCATCGATGTTCATGTACGTTGTCATGCCGACGATGTTGCCGGCGGCATCGAACACGGTGAAGGGCAGCATCGAGCCCGCGGACTGGAGCCCCAGGCGGCGGTCGATCTCCTTGCCCATGTTCTCCGGCAGCGGGATCGCGGTGTACCAGAGCTTCGAAAGCTCGCCGTCCTTGACGGCCTCGACCAGCCCCGCGCGATGATCATGCGACAGCGGCTCGAGACGGGCGTGCTGTCCGCGCAGGGTGACGGGATCGGGCCAGGGCATTTGTATAGGTCCTCATGGTTGTCATTCCGGGGCGGTCCGCAGGACCGAACCCGGAATCTCGAGATCCCGGGTTCGGCTCTTCGAGCCGCCCCGGGATGACGATGGCGTACTACGCCATCGTCACTTATTCAAAAAATTCAACGGCAATCCGCCGCGCGGCCAGTCCATGGCGACCAACTCGCCCTTGCCTGACAGCGTGATGTAGGCGGTCTTCAGCTCGGGGCCGCCGAAGGCGATGTTGGTGGTGACGCGGTCGCCGGTCGGGACCTGCTCCACCAGCGTGCCGTCGGGCGCGATCACCGAAATGCAGCCGGAAACGAGCGTGGCGACGCAGACATTGCCGCCAGCCTCCACCGCGAGCGAGTCGAACATCTGGTAGCCGCCGAGGCCGCAGATCGGCTTGCCCCGCTCGCCGCGATAGATCGGATCGCGCGGCTTCAGCGTGCCGGGCGCGGAGAGCTCGTAGGCCCAGAGCCGGCCGGTCGGCGTCTCCGCGATGTAGACGGTATTCTCATCCGGCGACAGACCGATGCCGTTCGCCGGCAGGATGCCGTGCACGATCTCGACGAGCTCGGTCATGCCGGGCTTGAGATAATACATGCCGCCGACGTCCATCTCGCGCGCGCGGCGCTTGCCGAGATCGGAGAACCACAGGCCGCCCTGCTTGTCGAACACCAGATCATTCGGCCCGCGCAGATCGTGCGCGCCGCATCTGGTCACCACGGTCTCGACCTTGCCGGATTGCAGATCGACGCGCTGGATCGAGCCGCCGAGATAATCGTCCGGCTGCGGGCCCGGCATGATCATGTTGCGGGTCGGGATCCAGGAGAAGCCGCCATTGTTGCAGATGTAGATCTTGCCGTCGGGGCCGAGCGCGGCGCCGTTCGGGCCGCCGGGAATCTTCGCGACGATCTCCTTGCGGCCGTCGGGATGGACGCGGGTCAGGCGCTGGCCGCGGATTTCCACCAGCACCACCGAGCCGTCCGGCATCACGACCGGCCCTTCGGGAAATTCGAGGTCGGTGGCGAGAACGCGGACGTCAGGCATTGTGAGACCCTCCCGGCTTGTTATGACTTGCACGGGATGTCCGGCACGGCTCCACACGCAAGCTTTGCCTGCGGTTATGGCAAAGTCGCCGCGGCTTGCCAAGCAAGCGGGACGGTATGCCAGCGTTGCGGAAGATCTACTCCCTCACCGGGAGCCAGATCTCGAAGCCGCCATTGCCGGTTATGGGATCGAAGGCCTCGCCGTAGCGCTCGAAGTTCGGCGCGTCCGCGGCCTCAAGACCCGATGCCGGCAGCCACTGATTCCAGATCGTGTTGACGGTGCGTCGGATGGAGGCGACGTGATCGGTATGGGTGAACACCGCATAACGCTGCTCGGGAATGCGGATGCGACCGAAGCGTCGCGGCAGGTCGGAGAAATCGGCGACCTCGACGCCGGCGATGTAGTCGAAATTGCCGGCATCGTCGCCATTGCAGCAGACGCCGTATGCGACTTGGTCTTTCCCTTGGCCGACACGTGCGGCAATGTCGGCGACCTCCTGATGGAAGCGCCGCCACAGGCCCGGGATCATGGCGCCGTTGTCGCAGGAGATGCGCTCGGCTGGACCGGCGACGAGGAAGGCTTTTGCGGTTTCGAAACGCGGCGGGGCGAGATGGTCGAGCATGGTGGAATCCATGAGGATCGGCTCCTGAAGCTTGAGGTGGCTGGCGCACGTTGCCGCCCTCACCGCTTCGGGTGTGGCACCGAACTGGTCGCGGAACGCGCGGGTGAATGCTTCGTGCGAGCCGTAATCCGCCTCCAGCGCCAGCGACAGGATGTCGGGCGCGCCGTTCGCGAGGCTGCGCGCGGCCTCCGTCAGCCGGCGGGCGCGCACGTAACGGATCACCGGAAGACCCGTGGCTGCGGCAAACGCCCGCACGATGTGGAACCGCGACACGCCCGAGACCGCGGCGATGTCATCCAGCGTCATCGGCTCGGCCAGATGACTCTCGATATACCAGAGCGCGCGCTGCGCTGGATTCATGGCGGCTCAACCCTCGTTCGAAGCGCGGCCATGATGCGCATGCCGTCGGCCGCTCCGCTTGATCGGCATTGCTGTCCCGGCATGAGGATAGACCGGGAATGGCCACTGGCAACGCCCGGCGGTTCACGGTTACATTTCCCAGGGAACCGCTCACCAGAAAGCACGGAGGAACCGCGTCATGGAAATCACCGATGTGCGGGCGCACCATATCCGCATCCCCTATGACGCCGGTGTCGCCAGCTTCCGCCAGGGCGCCTCCGCAATCACCGCCCTCGACATGGTGCTGGTCGAGGTCTTGACCGATGCGGGACTGACCGGCTGGGGCGACGCTTTCGCCTATGTCTGCCCGCGCACCACGCGCAGCGCGGTCGAGGAGATGATCGCACCGCAGGCCCGCGGGCTGAAGGTGCCGGATGCCGCCGGTATCCCCGCCGTCATGGAGCAGATCCAGCGCAACCTGCATCTGTTCGGCCGCTACGGCATCACCATGTTCGCGATCTCGGGGCTCGACATCGCGCTGTGGGACCTTGCCGCCAAGATCGAGGGCGTGCCGGTGCATCGCCTGCTCGGCGAGACCAGGCGCACGGCCATTCCGGCTTACGCGAGCCTGCTGCGGATCGGTACGCCCGACAACATCGCCGCCGAATGCCGGAAGGCGCTCGCACTCGGCTATGGTGCGATCAAGCTGCACGAGACCACGGCGCCGGCGGTGTTCGCCGCACGCGAGGCGATCGGACCAGGCATTCCGCTGATGGTCGACATGAACTGCCCGCTCACGGCCGCGCAGGCGATCGCGTTTGCGCAGACGTGCCGCGACGCGCGGCCGATGTTTCTGGAGGAGCCGGTCTGGCCGCCGGAGGACTTTGCCGCGCTGGCCGAGGTCCGCAGCAAAGGCGGGCTCGACATCGCCGCCGGCGAGAATGCCTGCACGGACTATCAATTCCGCCAGATGATGGAGGCGGGCGCGGTGAGCCACGCCCAGCCCTCGGTGACCAAGGTCGGCGGCATCACGGAATTTGTGAAGGTCGCGGCGCTGGCCGATCGGCGCGGCGTCAAGATCGTGCCGCACTCCCCGTATTTCGGGCCGGGTCTGCTCGCGACGCTGCATCTGCTGGCGACACGCGACGACGGGCTCGTGGAGATGTTTCATCTCAAGCGCGAGGCCTGCCTCTGGGGCGGCCGTGCGGATGCCGATGCTACCGGCCACGTCGCGGTGCCCTCGGGACCCGGGCTCGGCTACGAGCCCGACCCCGGCGTGATGGAGCGCTATCGCGTGACGTGATGGCCACGCTTATTTCGCGGCGTCCTTGGCCGGCGGCACGTCCTGCTTCTTCTTCAGATCCTCGGCCGTCTTCGCCTGGGCGGCCTGGAGATCGAGAAGCGTCTTCTGCAGGCCGGCGAGGTTCGTCTTCAGCGCGTCGATCTGACGGTTGGCGGCGTCCAGCTTCTGCTGATGATCGAGATTGAGCTTGGTGATCGTCTTCTGCAGGAAGTCGACATTGCTCTGCAGGCAGGAGGTGCGCCGCTCCATGGTCTTCTCGACCGTGCAGATCTCGATGCCGGGCACGTCCTGCGCGTGCACCGGCGCATGCGCTAGCGTTGCGAGCAGCAATATCGCGAAACAAATGCCGGCACCTCGAAGCAGCATGAAAAGTTCCTCGTCCGATCGATCACGGCAATGTGCGCTTTTTGCGCATAGCCGGCAAAGGCTACCACACTCGTACCGCATTCTCGCGTTGAGCTTGCGCCGTTCCCTCGGACGGGGAACGATGATCCGCACGCGGAAGAAGTGGGCGCTCTTTCCGCGGCTTTGTTTAGGGGAGATTTTCGGAATGGCAACGCGCGATAGACGACTGGCGGAATTCGACGGCGCCGGAGAACCGCCGCCGGGCCTGGCGCTCGAAGTGCTGTGCGAGGACCATAGCGGAACGTATCAATTGCCGTTCGCCTGTCGCTATGTCGAGGGACGCTGGCAGAACCACGAAGCCGGCATTGCGGTCGAGGCCACCGTCATCGGCTGGCGCCTGCCGCGCGTGAAGCAGCGCGGGGCCGCCTGAAACCTATATCTGTTCCAAAATGCAACGGCGCCGCGCTCCGCTTTAACGAACGGAACGCGGCCCGAACGAATCGCGTCCGAATCAGCCGGTTGGCCGTGTACGCAGCTGTTCACGGCTAGATGTCGATGCAGCTGTGCAGGTGCGTACAATATCTGTGCGGCGGGCGAACGGCCTCGGCCGCGCGGGAGCGCCAAAGGTTAATCCTGACAAGGGTATAGCCGGCTCAGGCCGACCCGTCCGGTACCGCCCCCGAAACAGGCAAGGCCGTGCATGCCTGCCTAATATTCGACCTCAAGCTCCTCGATCTCGGCGGGCTCCTCCCGCGCCGCTGCGATCCATTCCTGCATCTCGGGCATCGCCATGATGGTGTCGGCATAGGCCTTCAGCCGCGGCTCCAGCTTGACGTCGTAGGTGACGAAGCGCGTCACCACGGGCGCGTACATCGCATCCGCCATGGTGCGCTGCGCGCCGAACAGGAAGGGGCCGCCCGACCGCTCCAGGCAGTCGCGCCAGATCGACGAGACGCGGTCGATATCGGCCTGCGCACGCGACCAGATCTTGAAGCCGGGAAAACGTCCCTTCAGATTCACCGGCAGCGAGGCGCGCAGCGTGGTGAAGCCGGAATGGATTTCGCCGCAGATCGAGCGGCAATGGGCGCGCTGGATGCGGTCATCGGGCAACAGGCCGGCCGACGGCATCACCTCGTTGAGATATTCGGCGATCGCCAGCGTATCCCAGACCACGGCGCCCTCGTGCCGCAGGCACGGCACCAGGATCGACGAGGACAGCAACAGGATCTCCGCGCGCGCCGACGGATCGTCCGGCGCGGTGACGATCTCCTCGAAATCGAGCCCGGAGAATTTCGCCAGCAACCAGCCGCGCAGCGACCAGGACGAATAATTCTTGCTGCTGATGGTCAGTGTCGCCTTTGCCATATGGCCCCTTCCCTGATCCCGCCTCTCCGCCGGCTCGCGGACGTGCCCCGTGCCTGCCGTGAGGTGAACAGCAAGCGACGTGCCAATTTTGCGGGCGGTCCGGCCGCCGGTTTGGCGTCGTTATTGCATGGCACCGCGGGACGGGTGGGCGTTCAGTTATGATGTCGATGAATTATCAGGCCTTTCAGAACCATATGGACCTGACGGCGCCGTGGCGCGCGGGGGCCTCGTCCGCGCTCAGGTTTCTCAATCTGGTGCCGCAGGGCATGTCGGATCAGCTCGTTGGCCGGCTCTCGGCCGCGCTGGAGCTGATCTCGCGCTCGACCCTGACGTATCACCGGCCGGCCTACGGCATCGAGCGCGTGATGGTGGGAAATCGCGAAGTGGCCGTCGCCGAGGAGATCGCCTACGCGACGCCGTTCGGCTCGCTGCTGCACTTCAAGAAGGACGGCGTCGCCGAGCAGCCGCGCATGCTGCTGGTGGCGCCGATGTCCGGCCATTTCGCCACGCTCTTGCGCGGCACGGTGCAGACGCTGCTGCAGGACCACGACGTCTACATCACCGACTGGCACAATCCGCGCGACATTCCGCGCAGCGAAGGCCGCTTCGGGCTCGACGACTACACCGAGCATCTGATCGACTTCCTAGGCCAGCTCGGGCCGCGCCCGCACATGGTCGCGATCTGCCAGCCCTCGGTCTCGGCGCTCGCGGCCGCCGCGATCATGTGCGAGGACAACCATCCCTCGCGCCCGGCGACGCTGACGCTGATGGCCGGCCCGATCGACACGCGGATCCAGCCGACCCGGGTCAACGACTTCGCCAAGAGCAAGCCGATCGAATGGTTCGAGCGCAACCTGATCAACTACGTGCCGGTGCAATGCCGCGGCGCCCTGCGCAAGGTCTATCCCGGCTTCGTGCAGCTCACCGCCTTCGTCTCGATGAATCTGGAGCGCCACATCAAGCAGCATCTCGATCTCGCCAACCACATCGCCAAGGGCGAGAAGGACAAGGCCGCGACCATCAAGACGTTCTACGACGAATATTTCGCCGTGATGGATCTGCCGGCCGAGTTCTACATCGAGACCGTGCGCGACGTGTTCCAGGAGCACCTGTTGCCGCTGGGCAGGCTGATGCATCGCGGCCGTCCCGTGAACACCAGGGCGGTCAGCCGCATGGGGCTGATGACGGTCGAGGGCGAGAAGGACGACATCTGCTCGATCGGCCAGACGCTCGCCGCGCAAGACCTCTGCACCGGCGTGCGCGCCTATCGGCGCGTCCACCACATGCAGGCCGGCGTCGGCCATTACGGCGTGTTCTCGGGCCGGCGCTGGAACAACGAGATCTATCCGCTCTTGCGGGATTTCGTGCACGTCAATTCGTGAGCGTCATCCCCTGCCCCAAGACGCCCGGCCAGGGGAAGCGTCACGTGCCTCATCCGCCTGCGTGAGCAGCTCCCTGGCTTCAACCAACTCCGGAAGATTTCGCTCCGCCTCGAATTCAGTGAGCACGGGATCGAGCACCCGGGATATCGCATCCGCTCGGCCATTTGTCTTGTGCAGCCGTGCAAGTTCGAGCGCGCTGCGCAGCTCGAAAGTCCTGGCCTGCTGGTGTCGCGCGATTTCCAGCGCTCGCGCGAGGGCGTCTTCGGCACTGGGTTCGTCCGAAGGATCATGGCGCGACAAGAGTTTACCGCGGACACGATGCAGCTCGGCATCAAGCCAATGCTGGCCGGACTGGCCTGTCCCGGCGATCAATTCGTCCAGGATGTCCAGCCCGGTCTCGATTTCGCCCAGCTCCGCATTCGCGACAGCGACATGCATCCCCCAAAACGGTTCGCAGAGATAGCAATCGTTCTCGCGCAGCGAGGTCCAGCCGTGACGCATGTCCGCCAGTCCAGCCATTCGGTCGCCGGCACGCCACTTGGCCAGGCCATTCAGGTAGGTGCCCGCGGCCACATATAGCGGCATCGTGTGGTCGCGCGCGAGACCGAGCGCCAGGATCGTCTCTGTTTGCTGCAACATGCCCCCGCATACCCCGTCGAACACTGCGCGATGAACCAGCGCGTTGGCCTGGGACAGCGCTCGTTTTTCTGCCGGAGCACCCACCGCTTCCGCGGCGAGCTCGCGCGCACGAGCGGTGCTGCCCAGCGGCCAGAGCACCAGGGCAAGAAATCTCATGATCACGAACGGCAGATCCAGCGCCGAAGCCCTGAAGGTCGCGGGATCCGGCTCGGCACCATAGATCGCCAGCGCCCGCTCGAGATGCGTTCTCGCATTCAAGTAATCGCCGGCGAACCAGCAGGTGACGCCGCTCGCCCAATGAGCAACGACGGCGGCCACCGGCGAGTCCGGTCGTCGGTCAGCGGCGCTCCTGATGGCGTCCGCCAGCTCCCGCATCGGAGCGAGTTCGCCCTGCGTCAGGCAGGCATTGAAGAGTCCCGAATGCACCGGCGCCAGCTCAACGGGATCATCGATGTCGGCTGCGAACTGGCGCGCACGCGTCCATGCCGCGACCGTTTCGGGAGCACTATGACCGAGGCTGCCCCTGAGTGCACGACCATATGCGATTTGAAGATGCAGCCTGCTCATCATCCGGCGCGGCTCGTCAGGCAACTGATCGGCGATCGCAATGGCCTTGCCGAGATGCGCGATCGCCTCGGAATAGGCCGAGCGTTTCAGTGCCTGCTGGCCCGCCTTGCGCCACCATTCGAGGGCGGCCTCGCTCAGCCCCGCCTCAGTGAAGTGATGCGCCAGGACTTCCGGCTCGGTCTCGGCAACGGCTGGAAAGTTCTCGCGCAGGATCTCGCCAATTCGCGTGTGAAGCACCTGCCGTTTGCTCTTGAGCAGGCTCTCGTAGGCCGCTTCCTGAACGAGGGCGTGCTTGAAACTATAATTTGCCTCGGGCGGAGTCCCACGGCGCAAGAGCAATTCGGCCTCTTCAAGCTGTGCCAGCGCAGCGCTCAGGGTCAGATCATCGCGTCCTGCCACGGTCTTCAGCAGCGCGTACGAAAAGTCGCGGCCGATGGCCGCGCCTATCTGTGCCACCTCCTTGACCGGAGCGAGCCGGTCGAGCCGCGCCATCAGCGAATCCTGCAGCGTGGCGGGGATGGCAAGCGGCGGCAGCGGACTGTTCAGCCGGTAGCGTCCGGCATCCTCGACGAGCAAGCCGGACTCCAGCACCATCTTGGTCAATTCCTCGACGAACAGCGGGATGCCATCGGTCTTGTCGATGATCTGCTTCATCATCTCGCGTGGCAGCTGGCGGCCGACGACCACCTGCTCCACCAGCGCGCGCGTGTCCTGCCGGTCGAGCCGGTCGAGCCGCAACAGACTGACGTTGGCAAGGCCCGACCAGGAGGGCTCGAACTCCGGCCGGGATGTCATGAGCACAAGTATCGGCAGGGCCCTGATCCGATCGACCGCGAGATCGAACAGTTCGAGCGTCGTGGCATCGGCCCAATGCATGTCCTCGCAGATGAGCAGCAGAGGCTGGCCTCGCGCCAATCCCTCAAGCTGATCGAGAAGAGCGGCAAACGTCTGTCTCCGCTGCTGCGCCGGGCTCAAGCCGAGGGGCGGGTAATGGTCGCCAATGGGAATCGAAAGCAGAGCCGCGATCAGCGGGGTTGCTCGGGCGACCTGCTGGGTTCCCAGCGCCAGCATGGCCTCGAGCTTGCCGAGCTTCTGTTCCGGCGTGTCGTGCAAGCAAATTCCGGCGGCGCGCTCGAGCTGCGCGACAAAGGGATGAAGTGCGCTGTTGGTGTGATAAGGCGAACACTGATACCGCACCCGACGGTGTGTCCCCAGCGAGGGGCTTTCGGACAATGTTGCCACGATGCGCGACTTGCCGATGCCCGCTTCGCCGGAAATCAATACGATCTGGCCCAAGCCCTGCCATGCCTCCCGCTGGCGCGAGAGAATGAATTCGATCTCGTCCTTGCGGCCGACAAAGCCGATCGAGCGCGCGGCGCGGACCGCCTCGAAGCGGCTCTCCGATGCGCTCGCTCCTTCCACCGCCCAGACCGCGATGGGCTCGCTTATCCCCTTGACCTCGCGGCGGCCGAGATTGCGGAAGGTGAAGAGGTCGCCAAGCAGCCGGCGTGTCGATGAAGCAACGACGACCGCCCCCGGCTCCGCCAGACTCTGAAGCCGCGCAGCGAGGTTTGGCGCATCGCCGATGGTCGCGTGTTCCTCTGACGCATCTCCGCTGATGAGGTCGCCGACCACCACGAGCCCGGTCGCAATTGCGATCCGAAGTTCAACCCGTTCGCCCGCGCCTGTCTTGAGCTGGCAGATCGCAGCGATGATATCGAGGCCCGCTCGCACTGCGCGCTCCGCATCATCTTCGTGGGCGCGCGGATAACCGAAGTAGACGAGGATTCCGTCACCGACGAACCTGGCTATCCTGCCGTCATAAGCGGCGATGACGCGCGCGCATGCGACGCGGTAGGCACGGATCACTTCCCACAGATCCTCGGGATCGAGACGCGCTGAGAGTGCAGTGGATCCGACCAGATCGCAAAACATAACGGTGAGGTGGCGCCGCTCGGCGTCGTGAGGAGGAGACGGCGACGCGATCAACGCGGCTGGATCGAGCTCGGCAATGGCACGCAGCATCTTGCGGCGATGACCGAGCAGGACCCCGAGCTTGTCGAAGTCCTCGTCCATCAGTTCGGGGAGGATGCCCACGTCGATGCCATTCTGGGCAAAACGCTCCGCGTATTGCCCAAGCCCCAGCTTCTCGAGCCACTCCGCAATCTGCATGGCTCCCACCGATCTTATGACTGGCAGTTAGCAGAATTCTGGACCACGGCCGCGCGGGAGAATATCCCAACGCCGCAATGATGGCACGTCTTGTTTGTTGCGCGAAAATCTAGGTTACTCAGTACCGGTACGGTTTCGATCGGGATACTGCTCGATACGAACGGGCTGCGCTACCAAACATCGCTGGCGCGCAGCGTTGGACAGCAGAGGTTGCGATGAGTCGTCATTGCTCATTCCAGACCTGAGGCCGAACCAACACTGCGGCTTGTGCTGACGTACGATGTCAAGCGGACCCTTTTCCGTGAGCGCACGTCCTTCATTGCTCGTTGATGGGCGCTTCGTCGTTGCGAGCCATCGTGCCCGCCGCAACCTGAAGCGAAGAGCCAACCACCCAACAGCCGGCTACAAAGGCGATCAGGCCGTTGGGCAGATTTTGATCAAGGACAAGGATGCTGACGGACAGAGTCGCAGCGATCGCTGCGCCGAACGTTCCGGCTGCACTCATGATCTCCGCCGGCTCGGAACCGTTCCATTCTTCCGAGATGCTCGATCTCGACTTCCGTGCGACATTGCCGGCCAAGTCGATGCCGACATAATAACTGAGAGCTCCGTAGAGCATTGTTATCAGCACGATCCAGCCGCTTTCAAACAGTCCGCCTTTCTGACGCAACAGGGTCGCACCCACATAGAGGCCGCAAGAGGCTCCAACGGCTGCCAGTCCAATTCTTTCAAGGAGATGGGCCGACTTGATCAGACGGGAACGAGGGATCCGAAGACTGCCGACGTGCCTTGTGAGGGAAAATGCGTTGGAAAATGCGCTGCTTATCTTCATTGGGGGCTCCTTCTGAGTAAGTGGCAGCCTACCGGCCGACCCGAATGGAGGCTGCCAGGACGCGTTTCTCGATGCCCTTGATTCCAATTCCTGAAAAATCTGTGCTGAGTGATGGGGCTGGCTTGCTCGTGAGCGAGACGAGGAGCCAACCCAAAGCTGCGAGCACGCGGCTGCGCAGGCATTGCATATCACCCGTGTTCGTCAATCAGGTCCGGGTGGGGCAATTTCTTGCGGAAGTGATAGTTCAGAAAGAGAGTGATGGAGTATGAAGCGGTTCACATGCCGCTGTTCCCTGTCGCTCCATCCGCTCACGATTTCCGGAGGACATGTGGAGCTCGCGCCTCAGCCCGACCATTCCTCGCCCCAGACCTGGACGACGTGGCCGGGCGAGACTTCGCGATATTGCCGAACCGGCGGCTGGTAATCGGGCGCACGCACGGGACTTCTGATCTCGTCGTTCGACACGTCGCGCCGCGTGCCGCGACGCGACGGATCGGGCACCGGCACGGCGGCCATCAGCTTCTTGGTATAGGGATGCTGGGGATTGCCGAACACGGATGCGCGCGGGCCGATCTCGACGATCTCGCCGAGATACATCACCGCGACGCGGTGACTCATGCGCTCGACGACCGCGATGTCGTGGGAAATGAAGAGATAGGCAAGGCCCATGCTGGCCTGCAGGTCGAGCATCAGATTGACGACCTGCGCCTTGACCGAGACGTCGAGCGCGGAGACCGCCTCATCGGCGACGATCAGCTTCGGCCCGAGCGCGAGCGCACGCGCGATGCAGATGCGCTGGCGCTGGCCGCCTGAGAATTCGTGCGGAAAGCGCGCCGCCATGTCGGCGGTAAGACCCACACGCAGGAGGAGGTCGGCGACCTTGTCGCGCGCCTGCGACGCCGAAGCGAGGCCATTGGCGAGCAAGGGCGCAGCAATCGCCGTTCCCACCGACATGCGCGGATTGAGGCTCGCGAACGGATCCTGAAAGACGATCTGCATGTGCTTTCGAACGTCGCGCAAGGCGCGGCCATTCATGGCGAGGACGTCCTGGCCATCGATCAGCACGGTGCCGCTGTCCGGCTCCGTCAGCTTGAGGATCGAGCGTCCCGTGGTCGACTTGCCGCAACCGGATTCGCCGACCAGCGCCAGCGTCTCCCCGGCCCGCAAGGTGAAGGAGACGTTCTCGACCGCATGGACGCGACCCGAGACCTTGCCGAACAATCCGGAACGGATCGGAAAGCGCGTGGTGAGGCCAGCGACTTCGAGCAGCGGCCGCTCGGCCGTCGAGACGGTGTCGGGCGTCTCCGCCGGCTCGTCCGAGCTGCCCGTCACCTTGTCGACGATCGGAAACCGCATCGGCCGCGCGCGGCCGTCCATCGAGCCGAGCCGCGGCACCGCGGCGAGCAGCGCGCGGGTGTAGGGATGCGAGGGCGTTTCGAAGATGCGCGCGGTCGTATCCGTCTCCACCGCCTGGCCGCCATACATCACCACGGTGCGGTCCGCGATCTCGGCGACCACGCCCATGTCGTGGGTGATGAAGAGGATCGACATCCCCTCTTCCTGCTGGAGCTCTTTCAAGAGCTCGAGGATCTGGGCCTGGATCGTGACGTCGAGCGCGGTGGTCGGCTCGTCCGCGATCAGGAGCTTCGGCCTGCAGGCCAGCGCCATCGCGATCATCACGCGCTGGCGCATGCCGCCGGAGAAGCGATGCGGATGCTCGTGGAAGCGCGATTGCGCCGCCGGAATGCGGACACGATCGAGCAGGCGGATGGTCTCGGCCTCCGCCGCCGCGCGCGACAGGCCGCGATGCTGGATCAGCGCTTCCGCAATCTGGAAGCCGATGGTGAGCACCGGATTGAGGCTCGTCATCGGCTCTTGGAAGATCATGGCGACATCGTTGCCGCGGATATCCTTCATGCGCGCTTCCGGCAGCGTCAGCAGATCGCGGCCGGCCAGCGTGACACGTCCCTCGATGCGGCCGATCTCCTTTGGAATGAGCCGCATGATCGACAGCGCGGTCACGCTCTTGCCCGAACCGGACTCGCCGACGATCGCCACGGTTTCGCGCGGCGCCACGTCGAAGGAGACGTTGCGGACGACGGGAATCCATCGTCGCTCCAGCATGAAGGAGGTGGTGAGGCCGGCGACCGAGAGCACGGGGGCTTCGGCAATGACCTGCTCGTGTGCGCTCGCGCTGGTGTTCATGCGAAGACCCCAGCACGTGCGCCAGCGAAGGTACGCCCCCTCCCCCGCTTGCGGGGGAGGGTCGGGGAGAGGGTGTCTCGACAACGAAGGCTCCCCCAGAGGAGAGAACCCTCACCCGGCGCTTCGCGCCGACCTCTCCCGCATCCGCCTTCGCCAAGGCTTCGGCGGACAAGAGCGGTAGAGGTAAACTGCGCTCGTGGCTGCACCGACGTTCCCATCATCACCTCAATATCCACGCGTGCGGTCAACGAGCCCCGGCAGTTCCTCGCCGCGGCGGTGACGCTCGATGACGTCGAGCACGAAATCGACGGCGGTGTCGGGCGTCGTCATGCTGGCATTGTGCGGCGTCAGCAGAATGCGCGGGTGGCTCCAAAACGGATGGCCTGGCGGAAGCGGCTCGGGATCGGTGACGTCGAGCACCGCAGCTGACAAGGCGCCGCTGTCGAGCGCCGCAAGGAAATCAGCCTCGACGAGATGCGGACCGCGGCCGACATTGACGAGCCCCGCCCCGCGCGGCAAGCGCGCGAACAGATCCGCGTTCAGGATGCCGCGCGTCTCGTCGGTGAGAGGCAACAGGCAGATGAGAATGTCGGCTTGCGCAAGAAATTCGGGCAGCGCTTCTGCGCCCGCGTAGCAGGTGACGCCTTCGATCTCGCGCGGCGACCGGTTCCAGCCCGATAGCGGGAAGCCGAATGCCTTGAGGCGATCGAGCACGGCCTGCCCGAGCTGGCCGAGCCCCATCACGCCGACGCGCCGGCGCCTGGCCGGCGTGATCCGGATCTCGCGCCAGACCCGCTCCTTCTGCTGGCTGATGAAATGCAGGAGGTCGCGATGCAGGGCGAGCACGGCCATGGTGACATATTCGACCATGGTCTCGGCGATGCCGGGCTCCAGCATGCGAACCAGCGGAATGTGCGCCGGCACTTTCGTTGTATCGAACTGGTCGACGCCCGCGCCGACCGAGAAGACGAGCTCGAGGTTCGGAAAGGTCGCCGCGATATCGTCCGGCGGCACCCAGGCCACGAGATAGCGCACCGCGGCGGGATCGCCGATGTCGGGCCAGAGCCGGAACGGCAGACGCGGCGCGCGCTCCGCGAACAAGCGCGCCCATTCGGCACCGCGAACCATGTTGGCCTTGTAGAGAACCGTCATGCCGCGCTCAGAACGGGCTGACCGGCGCCAGCCGCCGGCCGTCGATCATGCGCTTGTGGCTGTAGGCGGCGGGATCGACCAGCGGCGTCGTGCCGGTGACGATGTCGGCGGCGAGCTTGCCGGCGGCGGGGCCGATGCCAAAGCCGTGGCCAGAGAAGCCGGTGGCGAGGAAGAAGCCGGGCAACGCATCGACCGCCGAGATCACGGGGATCGTGTCAGGCGTGCAGTCGATGGTGCCGCCCCAGGCCTCCGCGATCTCGATGTCCTTCAATTCCGGATTCGCCTTGATCAACGAGGCCAGCGCGGCATTGACCAGCGACATGTCGGGCTCGGGATCGCGCACGCGCTCGGTCTCGAACGGCGACGGCTTGTCGAAGCTCCAGCTGGTGCCGCGCACGATCTGCTCGAAGAAGGACTTGCCGAACGAGAGCTTCAGCCCGTTCTTGCGATGCAAATAAGTCGGCCAGAACGTGCGGGCGTAGCGGAACAGATCGGGCGACAGCTCGACCGTGCCGCGGTTGCGTAGCGCCAGCGTGAAACCGCCGTCGAGGCGGCGACGAATGCAATAGAAATCCGTGCCGAGCGCGCCGGAGGTGATCTCCGGTCCTGGCGTGGTCCGGCATGCGGTGGCGTTGACGAGACCGATCGGCAGCTCGATGCCGTGACGCCGGCAGAACAGCGACGACCACGCCCCACCGGAGAGCAGCACCGATTGGGTGCGGATGGTGCCCTTCTCGGTGACGACGGCGCTGACGCGCCCGCCGGTCGTCTCCAGCCCGCGCGCCGCGCAGCCCTGATGGATGGTGACGCCATGCTTGCGCGCGGCAGTGGCCAGCGCGGGCACCGCCATCGACGGCTCGGCGCGGCCGTCGCTCGGCGTGTGCAGGCCGCCGACCCATGTGTCGGTATTATCAGGCATGCGCTCGGCGACCTCGGCCGGCGTCAGGACGGTGGAGTGGACCTGCATCTCGCGCGCGACCGCGGCCCAGCGCTCCCAGCTTGCGAGCTCGTCCTTGCTCTTGGTCAGGAACAGCACGCCGGTGCGACGGAAACCGGCATCGACGCCGGCATCGTTCTGCATGTCCTCCCAGAGCCGGAGCGCCTCGCGCGCCAGCGGAATCTCCTCGCGCGCGCGACCCTGCTGCCGGCACCAGCCCCAATTGCGGCTCGACTGCTCGCCGCCGACATGGCCCTTCTCGACCAATGCGACCGAATGGCCCTTCTTCGCCAGATGATAGGCCGCAGACACACCGATCACGCCGCCGCCGATGACGACGACGTCCACCTGCGCCGGCAGGCGTTCGTCGCTATTGATGCGGTTGAGCGGCGGGGACATGGGGCACTCCTGGCGTCGGTTCGATCGAGGTCTGGTTCGTCATGGGATGTTCATGCGCGGGTCGAGCGCATCGCGCAGGCCGTCGCCGAGGAAGTTGAAGCTGGTCACGGCCAGCGTGATGGCGAGGCCCGGCGCGATCGCGAGCCACGGCGCGCTGGTGAGATAGATCTGGGCGTTGTTGAGCATGTTGCCCAGGCTCGCGGCCGGCGGCTGGACGCCGTAGCCGAGATAGCTGAGATAGGATTCCAGCAGAATCGCCTTGGCCACGTTCAAAGTCGCCGCCACCACGATCGGCGCGATCGCGTTGGGCACCAGCTCGCGGAACATGATGCGCAGGTTCGACGAGCCGAAGGCGAGTGCGGCGACCGCAAACTCACGTTCCCGCAGCGAGCGGACCTGGGCCTCGACGACGCGGGCAACCCACATCCAGGCGGTCGCCGCGATCAGCACGGTGGTGGTGACGAGACCGGGCTCGGTGAGTGCGGCCAGCGCGAGCAGCAGAAAGATGGTCGGGAAGCACAGCACCGCATCGACGAGCCGCATCAGGACAGCGCCGACCAGACCGCCATAGAAGCCGGCAAAGGCGCCGACGATGATGCCGACGACCATGGCGATCACCATCGCGACGATGCCGATCGTGAGCGAGACGCGTGCGCCCATCATCAGCCGCGCCAGCACGTCGCGGCCGAGCTCGTCGGTGCCGAGGACATGAGCCCCGGAGAGCGGCGGCGCGAACCGCTTCATAATGTCGATATAGGTGTCGTCGAACGGCAGCAGATAGGGGCCGAAGACCGAGCCGAGCACGAGCACGAGAATGATGACGGCACCGGCGAGCGCCAGACGATGCCGGCGGAAGCGCCGCCAGGCGGCCTGGCCGGGCGCGAGCTGGACGGTGGAGAGAGCCGCGGTCGTCATCGCCTAGCCCACCCTGATGCGCGGATCGACGACGGCATAGAGGATGTCGGCCAGCAGCGAGCCGATCAGCACCATCGTCGCGGAGAACATCAGGATGCCCATCACCACGGGATAGTCGCGGTAGCCGATGGAATCGAGGAACAGCCGCCCCATGCCGGGCCAGGTGAACACGGTCTCGGCCACCAGCGCGCCGCCGAGCAGCGTCGGAAATTGCAAGCCCGCCACCGTGATCATCGGCAGCAGCGCGTTGCGAAGCGCGTGCACGGTGAGAATGCGCCATTCCGGCATGCCCTTGGCGCGCGCGGTGCGGATGTAGTCCTGGTTGATCACTTCGAGCATGGAGGAGCGCATGAAGCGGCCCCACATCGCGGTCTCGACCAGCGCCAGCACCATCGCCGGCGCGATCAGATGATGCAGCAGATCGAGCAGCGAGCCGTCACCGATGGTGTGCCGGTTGCCGGCCGGCAGCCAGCCGAGCTTCACCGAGAACACGTAGATGGTGACGAGGCCGAACCAGAAGGTCGGGATCGACAGCGCGATCATGGCGCCGACGGTGGCGAGGGTGTCGAACAGCGAATAGCGGCGCAGCGCGCCGAGGATGCCGATCCAGCAGCCGAGCAGCACCGCGATGATGGTCGCCGTCGCCATCAGCTCCAGCGTGGCGCCGAGATGCGAGGAGACCACCGACAGCACCGCCTCGCCGTCGCGATAGGACTTGCCCCAATCGCCCCGCAGCATGCGGCCGAACCAGTCGAGATATTGAACCGGCAGCGGGCGATCGAGCCCGAGCTGCCTGGTGACGCGATCGAGATCCTCCTGCGTCATCTGCGCGGAGGCCGCGAATTGCGACAGCGGACCGCCGGGCGCCAGATGCAGGATGGCAAAGCCGATCGCCGAGACGATCACCAGCAGCATGATCGCCTGCGCCAGGCGGTTGACGACGTAACGGGCCATCTCAGGCTGCCCTGCGCACCTGATCCGTCAGGCCCAGTACCATTCGCGGATGTTCCAGCAATTGATGGAGGTGTTGATGTTGGGGCGGAAGCCTTGCAGCCCCTCCTTCACGCCTTCGGCGATGAAGCCCTGGAACATGGGCAGGATCGCAAAGTCGTTGCGGATCAGCTTTTGCAGCTCGCCATAGGTGGTCTTGCGCTGTGCGATCTCGAACTGCCTGGCGCCTTCCGCCAGCAGACGATCCGCCTCCGGGCTCTTGTACTGATAGGTGTTGTAGCCGCGGCCGCCCTGGGCCGGGATGGCGCCGGAGCCGAAGCGCGGCGTCACGTCGGGGTCGCTGCCGAGCATGAAGTTCACGGCGACCAGCACCGAATTGAATTTCGACTGCTGCCAGAAATCGCCCCAGATCACGGCCGCCGGCATGTTGTTGACGCGCATCGCAGCACCGATCGCGCGCCAGTCCTGGATCAGCAGCTGCTGGGTCTGCTCGCGCACCGCGTTGCCCGACGTCGTCGAGTTGGTGAATTCGAGCTTGACGCCGCCCTTCTCGCGCACGCCATTGGCACCGCGCACCCATCCGCTCGCATCGAGCAGCGCGTTGGCCTTGGCGGGATCGTATTTGTGCTGCGGCAGGCCCTGCTGGAACGACCAGGCCTGTTGCGGCACGAAGCTCTCGGTCTGCGTCGGCAGGCCGTAGTAGAGCGCATCGATGATCGCCTGCTTGTTGATGGCGAGGTAGAGCGCCTCGCGCACCGCGCGGTCGGCGAAGGGACCGAACTCCAGATTGGGTGCGATATGCTCCACCGAGGAGGTCGAGGAGACGACGATCTTGCGGCCCTTCAGCGTCTTCGCCTCCTGCACGAAGTTCGGCAAGATGCCTTGCAGGCCGGTGTAGTCGACCTGGCCGGTGCGGAACTGGGTGTAGAGGACGGTGAGATCCGGAATGTACTTGAAGACCACGCGTTCGACGTAAGGCCCCTTGCCGTGATAGCCGGTGTGGGCGTTGAGCAGGATGTGATCGCCGGGCACGCGTTCGCCCCAGCGGAACGGGCCGGTGCCAACGGGCGCATTGTGGAACGGCGAGGCGTTCGGATCGGACACCTTCTCCAGGATGTGCTTGGGCACGATGAAGGTCAGCGATCCCAGGATCGACATGTAGGGCGAATAAGGCGCTTCCATGCGCCAATGAATCTCGTCCGCCGCGACGACCTTGATGTCCTTGACCAGGCTGTGGCCGACGCGGCTGCGCGCGCGGAAATTGGAATCGTTGATCAGCTCGAGCGAGAACTTGACGTCGTCGGCCGTGAACGGCGTGCCGTCATGCCACTTCACGTCGCTGCGCAGCTTGATCTTCCAGGTTAGGCCGTCGGCCGACAGGCCGCCATTCTCGATGGTCGGGATTTCGCGGGCGAGGTCGGGAACGAATTTGCCGGCGGGGTCGATGTACCAGAGCAGCGAGAACACCTGCCACCAGACGCCCTGATCGACCTCGATGCCGGGCATCAAGGGATGAAAGACCGTCGGCTCCTGCGACAGCGCCGCGATTACCTGCCCGCGCGGCTTGTCCGGCGGATTGGTCGGGCGCTCGGTCTGCGCGAAGGCGTTACCTGAAAGCGTCCATCCCGCTGCGGCGCCCGCGCCGAGCTGAAAGAGCTGACGGCGGTTCGGACGACCGAAATGCAGTGCCTCAACGCCGAGCTTGTCGGTGTCACCTGCCATGACCCACTCTCCGTTTCCGCACGCGGCACCGTCTCCCGCGCCCCGAGACCCCGGCAAAGGGACAGGAGTGGGCTTTAGTGCTTCTAAATTTTTCAGTCAAAATTTCATCACGACTAATTACACCTGTCAATCGCATTGCTAGTATGCGCGACCTTTTCACTCCGGCTGATGCCTCGGACCGATACGGCCGGGGCTCATGATGATGCATGGGAGAGCGACATGGATGGTCGCGGCAACGCCAACAATGCGAAGGACGCCCCGGGAAACGAGGCGGACGATGCGGTCGACCAGCGCCTCGGCGAAACCGTGCGGCTGCTGCGTCAGCGCGCCGGCTTCTCGATCCAGGACGTCGCCAACAAGACGGGCCTGTCCACCGGCATGATCAGCCAGCTCGAACGCGCGCGCGCGATGCCGTCGATCCGGACGCTGCGCCTGCTCAGCATCGCGCTCGAGGTGCCCATCTCCTATTTCTTCGAGACCAGCGATCCCGCCGAGGTGCCGCGCTACATCGTGCGCAAGAACAGTCGCCGGCTGCTGCGGCTCACCGCCAGCGGCGTCGTCAAGGAAGCGCTCACTCCCGAAGGCAAGGGCCAGCTCGAGCTCTACGAGCTCACGCTCAATCCCGGTGCCTCCTCCGGCACCGACTTCCTGCAGCACACCGGCGAGAAGGCCGGCTACATCCTGTCCGGCAGCCTGCGGCTATGGCTCGACAACCAGGCCCACGTGCTGGAGGCCGGCGACAGTTTCCGCTTTCCGAGCACCGTGCCGCACATGTTCGACAATCCGACCCAGCAGGCGGCGCGCGTGATCTGGGTGACGACGCTGCGCGAAGATCGCGCGACGGTCTAGCCGATGATTCAGCTCAGCCGCCGCCGCAACGTGGCCGAGGGCGTCTCGCCGAATTTGTCGCGGTAGGCCCCGGCCATGCGGCCGAGATGGGTGAAGCCGAGATCGAACGCGATGTCGGTGACGGAGGCATCGGGCGATCCTTGCGCGAGCCGGGCGTGCAGAGCGGCAAGGCGCATGTCGAGCAGCATCTGCGAAATCGACTGGCCGAAATGACGGCGGAAGCCGAGCTGGAGCGCGCGGATGCCGATGCCGGAGGCGCAGGCGAGCTGCGCGAGATCGAGCGGCTCAGCGGCATTGTCCGCAAGATGGTCGCGCGCCGCGCGCAGCGCGCGCGGCAGCCGCTCGGCCCGGCCGGAGAATGTCGTGATCGCATCCGACAGGCCGTGCCGCTGGCCATTGAGCAGATGATCGAGCAGCAGCTCGCGCCAATCGGCTATGGCGAGCGCCGACAGCCTGCCGGACCGACCAAGACGCTCGGCGAGTGTCATCAGCTCGGCAAGACGGGTTTGCAGGACCCGCCCGGCCGGCGTCTCCAGGTCGATCACCGGATCGAACTCGACCGTGCCCGATGCCCTGCCCGACAGCGCCGCGGCGCGCTGCTCGACGATGCGACGGTCGAGCAGCAGGATCGCCTGCCCGCAGTCGCGCCACATCATCCGGGTCGGGATCGTCGGCGACAGCAGCGACGCCGTCCGCTCCGGCGCGGCCTCGAGCTCGGTGATTCCGGCGCGGATATGGGCTGTGCCCGTGAGCGGAATCTGCACCAGGAAGAAGCGCTCGAGGCAACCGGGATCGATGCAGACCGATCCGCCGTAGGCGACGTAATTGATCGAAAAGCCGTCGAAGGCGGCGCAATTGTGCCGGGCCGAGAAGCCGGCCGCGCGCGCCTGTGTCGGCTTGAGGTCGTGCGGGCAGAAGATGCGTCCGATCTGTTCGGCCGCTTCGTCGACATCATCGGTGGTGACGCGGGCGAAATCCGCAAGCCGTTCGGCTGCGGACGCCCTTGCGCCCATTTCCAGCACGGCTGCGGACATCGTCGACCACGCTTCGCGTCACGGAATTGCTTTAAGCCTATAATAATTCTGCGGACGCGAAAAGGCCGGCCTTGCCAAAATCGTCATGCTGCACGGCAACAGGCGCACCCGGATTCGTTTAGCGGATAGACAACCTCCCCGTGTCGACGGAAGCTCCATCCCCGCCGGAATCCAATGGGAGCGCGCCATGACTGCACTCGAAAAAGGCATTACCGCTAACGGCACAGGCTACGGCGGCAAGAGCTGGAACATTCTGGGCCAGGTCTATTTCCCCAAGGCCGTCACCGATTCCACCTTCGCGTTCGAGACCAACAGCGATCCCGGCCAGTTCGTGCCGGTGCACATCCATCCGACCCAGGACGAGTTCATCCTGGTGCAGGAGGGCACGCTCGACCTCAAGCTCGACGGACAATGGGTCAAGGCCCATGCCGGCGATCTGGTGCGGATGCCGCGCGGCATCCCGCATGGCTATTTCAACAAATCCGACAAGCCGTGCCGGGCGCTGTTCTGGGTCTCGCCGATGCAGAAGCTGGAGGCGCTGTTCAACCAGCTGCACAATCTGACCGACCCTGCCGAAGTCGTGCGCATCTCGGCGCTGCACGAGGTCGATTTCCTGCCGCCCGAGGCCAACGACTAGGTTCCTCGTCCACTTCATCTGCTTGCTGGCCCGCCAGCCGCGCCTTGCGGCCGAACGTGGCCGCTTGCCCGAAACACATTGCGAGCAAACCCCATGGTCAGTCCCAAGCATGTCTGCGTGATCGGCGCCGGCGTCTCCGGCCTTGCCGCCGCCAAGGCGTTCTCCAACCGCGGCCACCGCGTCGCCATCGTCGAGCGCAGCAGCGATCTTGGCGGCGTCTGGGAGCCGGCGCGCTCCTATCCCGAGGTGCAGACGCAGAGCCCGAAGGAGCTCTACCGCTACACCGACCGCGCCATGCCGGAGGATTATCCGGAATGGCCGACCGGGCCGCAGGTCCATGACTATCTCGCCGACTACGCCAGGAGCTTTGGCCTCGACCGCATGCTGCGCCTCGACACCGAGGTTGCCGGCATGGCGCGGCGCGCCGACGGCAAGCCCGGCTGGACGCTCGCGCTGAAGAGCAAGGACGGCGCGAGCACGCATGAGGACTTCGATTTCGTCGCCGTCTGCACCGGCCAGTTCAACGAGCCGCGCGAGCTGCATTGCCCGGGCGAGGATGCCTTCCTGGCACAGGGCGGCCAGATCCTGCACTCCTCGAAATATTGCGATCCCTCGCTGGCGAAGGACCGCCGCGTCGTCGTGCTCGGCGGCTCGAAATCGGCGACCGACATCGCGGTCAACGCGGTGAAGTCGGGCGCGCGCGAGGTCACCATCGTGATGCGCGAGCCGGTCTGGCGCATTCCCTATTTCATCGGCGGGCTCGTGAACTTCAAGCGCATCCTCTACATCCGCGCGCAGGAGGAGATGTTTCCTGGCTGGGGCATGAGCGCGATGGGGCGGCTCGCGCATCGCATCGCCGCGCCGCTGGTCTGGGCAAACTGGCGCGGGCTGGAAAGCCTGTTGAAGGCGCAGCTCAAGCTCGGCCGCTGCAACATGGTGCCGAAGGAGCGGATCGAGGACGGCGTCAACTGCTCGGTGCCGATCGCAACGCCGGGCTTCTATCCGATGGTCGCCGACGGCCGCATCAAGGCGGTGTTCGGTACGTTCGACCATTACGACGGCGACAACATCGTGATGAGCGGCGGCGAGCGGGTGGGCGCCGACGTCGCGGTGCTCGCGATCGGCTACAAGCTCGGCGTGCCGTTCCTGCCCGAGGCCTACAGGCAGAAGCTGGTCGATGCCGACGGGCAGTACCGGCTCTACCGCCTGATCGCCAACCCCGATCTGCCCGAGCTCGGCTTCGTCGGCTTCAACTCCTCGTTCTGCACCGTGCTCTGCGCCGACCTCGCCGCCAACTGGCTGGTGCGCTACGCCGACGGCCAGCTCGCCAAGCAGCCGACGGCGCAGCAGATGCGCGACAACATCGAGATGATGCTGCACTTCAAGCGCGTCGAGCGGCCGGCCGCGGGCGTCTATGGCGGCCTGTGCGTCGCGCCCTATCACTACCGCCATTTCGACGAGCTGATGGCCGACATCGGCGCGAAGAACCAGAAGCGCGGCGGGCTTGCCGGCCGCTTCCAGCCGCCGGATGCGGATGCCTATGCAAAATTCCTGGCGACGGCGCCGGACTATCGGGCGGCATAAGAATTCCGACTGAGCGGGATTTGCGTCTCGCCAGCGCGTGCCTCTGTTGCTTACGATCTCCCTGGCCAACGAATCGACAGGAACCGGCCATGGGATTCAGACGTCTCGCAATCTTTGCGGCTGTTGCCTTCTTCGTCGCGGGGCCTGCCCTCGCGCAGAAGGGTGCGCTCACGGCCCAGCAATCGGAGGCGGTCGCCGCCTATGACCGGGCGCTCGCCGGGTTCAAATCGATCCTGGCCGAGCGCCGGCGCCAGATCGACGCGAAGGAGCCGCTGCCGAACCTGCCGGGACAGGCGCTTTATCTGGCGCGCGTCGCGGTGATCAGCACTTATAAGGATCTCACCGACGCCATGCCGTCGCGGATCGGCCGGCCCAACAAGTTCGAGATTCCCCCGGCTTATTTCGATGCCGATATCGAACCTCTGATCGACGAATATTCAAGACTGTTCGACGTCATGGAGGCACCGCCCGCCAACGCGCAGAACTCGGCGACGCCGTTCAAGGACGTCGTCGATCTCGCCACGGTGATCGCGCGCGCCAAGGGGCTCGCGCCCGAGCACGCCGACGTTGCAGGACGCATCAGCCTCGGGCTGTTCTTTGCCGAGACCAACGGCAAGCAGAACGTTCGCAACGGACGCTCGAACACCTATATGGGCAGCTTCCAGACCGGCCCCTCCGAGGACCGCAACGGTCACAGGAAATGGCAGGCGATCAAAAGCGAGATCGCTGCGATCGATCCGGGCTTGAGCGCGCGCGACGACAAGGAGGAGGCGCGGGCGCGCGGCACCGACCACCGCTTCAACCACTGGACCAACGTGCGCGACGGCCTGATGAACGCACACGCGGACGTGTTCCGCGAGATCCCCGCCATCGTGAAGACGCTGCCCGACCCGATCGACCAGATGAAGCTGTTCGAGCTGATCCAGATCGTGCCGACCCCGACGCGGGCCGCGCTCAAATCCGGCGATCTCCTGAACTACAGGGTCTCCAGCCCCACGGTCATGAAGCACCTGCGCAACAACAGCATCTTTGCCTTCGGACAGGCCGACCGGGCGCGCAGCTCCGCCAGCTTCCGCGAGATTCTCGCCGCGATGTGGTTGTTCAACCGCAAGTTCGAGAAAGCGATGGCGAAGTATGCGGAGATCAGGGGGCGGTAGCCGGCGGTCGAGACTGCGATCAGACATCGCAAGCCGCCAGTGAGCGGGACTAGGCATCGCGGCGACAGCGAAGCAAGCGCCTCGTCCTTCGAGACGACCGCTTTGCGGTCTCCTCAGGATGAGGCTAAACGGCAGTAGTACTCGTTGAAATTGGCGCCGCGCACTCGGTCCTCATCCTGAGGGCCCGCCAACGGCGGGCGTCTCGAAGGATGTGCCGCGGAGCACACTACTCCGTCCGGATCGGCGCGTCCTTCAGGCCGTTGTCGTCGAAAGCTTTGCGCAAAGTGCCGTTCGTCACCGCCTCGGTCATGAATTTTGTGACGAAGGTCAGCGCCTGGCTGTGGCCGAGCGGCACGGCGACGGCGGTCACGGTCTTCTTGAACGTCTCGTCCAGCACGCGCGTGCCCGGAATCTTCTGCGCCATCTTGTTGAGCTGGTCGCGCGACAATGCGAAGGCGTCGATCTCGCCGCTTCCGAGCAGGCCGAAGATTGAGCTGGTCCCGCAAATCTGAACAGCGCGATAAGTGGAGTTTCTGCCTGACGGCGGGCAAGATTGACCCGCGAATCAGGAGAGACGATGAGCAGACGAGCACGGCGGAACCACACTCCGGCTTTCA